>JACRHW010000003.1 GCA_016217555.1 Parcubacteria group bacterium | reverse complement strand
GGGATTACTTGTGGCACCTGATGGTGAAACCTATCGACAGATAAGCGTGGACGCCGATGGTGTACCGGTATGGCTTTCCACAGATGAATTTAAGGTGACAAAAATTAAAAAACTGTAGCTAAATAAGTAGGAATAAAGATCACGAGTTGATTTTGTAATCCCTGTGTTTCTACTACTTGCTCATTATGGCAAAAAAAAGAGAGGGAGATTTAAGATCATGCAATGCAATTGGGAAAATAGGAGATCCTCTAACTATAGATTGGGATGGTGAAAGTGTAAACTGACTTCTCAATTTTCGGCACTTCTTGACTTCTCAATTTTCGCTTGACCCCTTGTCGTATGCTTCCCTTCATGAAAGGAGGTGAAGCATATGAAACTACCCATAGCAGATCGTGAACAGATTGTTTGCTCCTTTGTGAAAAAAGAGATTGGGAAAGAACAAGCTGCACAGTTATTGGGTTGTACCAAACGCACACTGGAAACATATGTGAAACAGTATGTTGTCTACAAAACAGCAGGACTGGTCGATCATCGAACAAGCAACAACCGTAAGTTGTCTCAGGAACAGATTGATACGATTATTTCACTCAAACGCACACAACAGTGGAGATCAGCACGCAATATCAGGGACTACCTGGTACTTCCCGTTCATGATCGAACCATTTGGAAAATACTTGTTGCCAATGGACTTGCTCATGTAAATTTCAAGCGCGTTAAAGCAATCGTTCGGTTTGAGGCAGAGCATCCCAACGATATGTGGCAAACGGATATCATGGGAAAAATCACATTTGCATATCTTGGTGATTTGTATCTCATTGCAACGCTCGATGACCACAGTCGATTTGTTCCCTACGGAAAATGGTTCAAAACCCAGGGAAAGATGAACGTCTTCTCCGTGTGGTATCAGTCCCTCTCCTCCTGCGGTATTCCCACCAAGATGCTCCAGGATGAAGGAAGCCAATACAAGGCAAGAGCCAGATTTGGGTTAGCTGATTACCAGTGGTATGCAAAACAAATGAACATCGAGCTCATCTGGGCACCGACTGCACAGTGTAAAGGCAAAATCGAGCGATTCTGGAAATTTGTTCAACGAGATTTTGTTCCGGGAATTCTCAAGGCAAAAACAATGGATGAGGTGAATGGTGCATGGAGAGTGTGGCTGGCCTGGTACAACTACAAATTCAAGAGTCCCTCCTTTGACAACGAACCACACGCAGCGAGGTACAGGACATCAAAACGAAGACTCTCACGGGTGGAATTGGAAACACTCTTAACCATCGAGGAACGACGGAAAGTAACCAGAGAATCAACACTATCACTCTACGGGAAACACTACTTCGTCCCACCCGGATACATTGGTTGTCGGATTTGGATACGAATCAAAGGCGAGAAACTGTTTCTGATTGCCAACGGGAAAGTATTTCATACAGCTCGGTTGAGACTCTAACCGGAGCCAAAAAAACTATCCCATAATCTCCCGCTTGTCGAATGGAGCCGGGTGGGTAGTGGCAATAGTACAACGAAAATTGAGAAATCAAAAATCACGAAAGTTCAGAGGTTAATTTACAAGTATAGTTGCTAGTTTAAGAAAGTCAATCGATGAGATGAAGAGCGAAGCATATGCAACTCCAAACGTTATTTGGCCAGCTGATACTGCAATGTCAGCAAGCTTATCTCGCTCACGAACCGACAATGACCTCATCACATATTACCATACCTCAAAAGAGTTTGATGGATCAATGTATAATGGATTTTCGCTTGTCAGAACGGTTTATGCAGCGGATTCATCAGGAGACGTATTAGGCGCAAAGACCGGTCGGGGATTGGGGTGTGCATTTATCCGTAACGTCGTCGCTCCCATTGGTCGCGCTGTTTCTTCCTTCACTCGCACCCGCCTCTGGCAGATGATGCCAGTACAAAGGAGGATCGTCCGGTGGATACAGACAAAATATTCAGCAGCACGTCGGGTGTTACAAGGAATCTTTAGTCAAAATCCAGCTGATTTTGTGGTGTATCAAAATGCACATACACTTGGAATTTATTATCGTAAAGCACTTGCATTACTAGTACAGGGTAAAATTAGTGATTATTCGCTTCAACAATTAAAAGTGTATTTCAAAAGTATACCTGATGAATTACAGAATTTAGCACACCTAACTATGCAGGGGTTACTTCTTCAAGGTGAAGAACAGCGTCAGTGGCTTTTGGAGCACAAGGATCACGAGTTAGACGGTCTTATGGATGCGTATATTCATTTATTTTCAAAAGGTACATTGTCAGAAGATCAAAGTACTCAAATGTTGAATTTGATAAAGCGATACGCAAAGTATCGC
>JACRHW010000001.1 GCA_016217555.1 Parcubacteria group bacterium | reverse complement strand
ATGGCTGGAGCGGTCAAAAAGCCACCTCAGGATCAAATGTCGCAACTCCAAATCTCACCACAACTACCACCTTCTCCCTCCGCTGTCATGGCGCAGGCGGATGGTCACCTATTCAGAGCGTTACGGTAAATGTGGGTGCGCAGGTGGTTGCGCCAACATTTACTTTCGGTGCAAATACCACATCTGTTTCCTACAATGCCCCCGCTTATCTTTCGTGGAGTACTTCAGGTAATGCAGATTACTGTGAAGCCTCTGATGGCTGGAGCGGGCAGAGAGGAACAAGTGGTTCGAACGTTGGGATATCAATTACAGGAACAACGTATTTTACATTACGTTGTCATGGCGCAGGAGGATGGTCTCCATCACAGACGATTGTTGTGAATGTGACGTATCCTACTACGCCAACTATTTATTATTTCGCAGCCAACTCTACCTCTATTTCCTACAACACTCCCGCCTATCTTTCGTGGAGTGCCTCTGGTGATTCGGATTATTGCGAGGCATCAAACGGTTGGAGTGGTCAGAGAGCTACGAGCGGTTCTGGGGTTGCAATTTATATAACAGGGACTACTAATTTTACATTACGTTGTCACGGCGCAGGGGGCTGGTCTCCCTATCAGACGGTTACCGTGTATACATCAAATCCCGTTTCTTCTTTGTTTACGGTTACCTTCACAGTGAATGGGACAACGGTACCGTATAACACTCCGGCTTATCTTTCGTGGAATACCTCAGGTAGTGCAGATTACTGCGAGGCATCAAACGGTTGGAACGGTCAGAGAGCTACCTCTGGTTCAAACGTCGCAACTCAAAATCTCACAGGTACTACTTCGTTTTCAATACGTTGTTATGGAGGGGGGAGCTGGTCCCCTTATCAAACAGTAGTAGTAAACGTTACCTCTCCTACAGCACCAACGATTTCGTATTTTTCGGTAGCCCCGACAACCGTTTCCTACAACACTCCCGCCTATCTTTCGTGGAGTGCCTCTGGTGATTCGGATTATTGCGAGGCATCAAACGGTTGGAGTGGTCAGAGAGCTACGAGCGGTTCTGGGGTTGCAACTCCAAATCTCACCACAACTACCACCTTCTCCCTCCGCTGTCATGGCGCAGGCGGATGGTCACCTATTCAGAGTGTTACAGTGAATGTGGGTGCGCGCCCTATTGTGCAAACGGCAATGCTTGCCTCTATTGTGCCTATTATTTCTAATGCACCTAAAATAAAAATAGAAACACCTGCCATAAAACTTGCCTGTAATCCTGGTACGTGTGTTGGATATCATGGAGTAGCACAAGGAGGTGTTGGTTCCTTGAATGTCATTTCTTCCCCGCAAAATGGTGCTTATGTTTCATGTGGTGTCCAGATAGACAATGAAAAGCAAAAAGCCGTCCAGTGTGATAAAAGTCTTTCTGTATTAGTTTCGGATCGAAACGTTGGTGCGCATACATTTATCCTTACTAACGTGGACGCATCGGGAAATAAAAAGAAAACAACGTTATTCTTCAGAATAAAAGAAAATATAAAGCCCAAATTGACATGTTCGTTCGATGCAATTACGTGGAAACCATGTAAGGAAATTCAACCAACTGTGGGAGTTGGGGTGTATGTACGAGATACTTCCCTTCCTTCTACAGGCGCAAGAATTACTTCGAGAAAATTACAGGCCATCCCAGGTGTACAACCGGGAGCGGTTGCCGCAGAGCTTGCATTGTTTAAACCAACATCGAGTGGGGTTAAGCTTATACAACTTTCTGTCTCAGACAGTGCTGGGAGGACAGGGAATGTGGTAGACCTGCTCTATGTGAAAGAAGGGCCTGCTAATGTTTGTAAACCTGTAGAGATACTTTCAACTACAGTAAAATAATATATCATGACAAGGAAATTCAACCTTAGTAGTTTTATTGTATATGGGTTTCGAGTAGTGCTTTTATTTCTTTTGCTTTTTTAATAAGTTTTGGTAAGTAGCGTTGATTGCAAAATATGCGTACTGCGAGGAATGATTCTTCGTGGGTTTTTAGCGTAGGGCGCATATCGGTGTAGT
Source organism: Parcubacteria group bacterium (assembly GCA_016217555.1). Classification (GTDB taxonomy): domain Bacteria; phylum Patescibacteriota; class Minisyncoccia; order UBA6257; family JACRHW01; genus JACRHW01. The sequence continues at coordinate 14,083 of JACRHW010000001.1, read as the reverse complement.
GATCAAAGAGGTCAACGGTGTCTTTGAGATTAGACATAAGGACGGGGACTGTATGAGGGGAGAACCGTTTGTGGGATGCGCGGCTTACAGGGACAAAAAGAATATCAATAGAATCAATACCTGCGATGTCTGCGATTTTGTGTTCGATTTTTTCGAGTGCATCCGCATCCAAATGTTCAAATGCAGTGAGAAATGAAGTGTTGGCGGGGGAGACATGTACATTTTTCTCGCAGTGTTCTTCGTGGAGATAGGGAGCAAGCCGAAATACGATTGCACGATGCAGGGTGCGTTGCATACCACGTTCAAAAAGAGAGCGCACCTCTCCATGCACTGATGTTTTGAGGCGTCCCTCTATTTCACCATCGTTTAAATTCCACAATTCGGTTTCTTTGAGTGTACCGGCGGCGAGTTCTTTATGAATCATCTTCTGAAAAAGTCGCTGATAAAAAAGTGATTTTGGACTAAAATAGACTTCTTTGTAGGCATTCCAATAAAAAAGAATCAGGTTGCGTACGGGGTGCACCGCTTCGGAGGTAATCATGAGTTGGTTTTTGAACCAGATTACATGTTTTTCGATATCTTTAAGGTGTGGGGGTGCAAGTACTCCTGCTCCTGAAAAATGAAGATCTCTTTCGAGATAGTCCCATTTTTCAACTCCAAGCACTTTATCGTCTACGATACTACCAAGAGGATTTTTTTTGCCAAGCATGTCATGAACGATAGTAGGGTTTCCACCGCATGTAATGATCACTTTTTTTATGCCATCCTTAATGACGTGTTTTCCATTTTCTTCATGGTTGAAGCTCGTAACATCTTCTATGACGTGGCTTAGGGGGCCATGTCCAATATCGTGCGTGAGGGCATAGATAGCAATGTTTCGTTCCTCTTGGGAAGAGAGTACATTGATTCCTTTCTTTTTGTAATCACGCGAGGTATCACGCCAGGATTTTATTCTTTGCTTTGCACGGTGATAGGCGCCTATGCAGTGGGCGAATCGACTGTGGGTTGCATTGGGGTAAAGATAGACAGTGGTACCAAGTTGTTTGACGCTTCTCAGGCGCTGAAAATGCGTAGAATCGATAATGGGCGCAACATCAGTAATGTCGATTTCACCAAGAAGCGGATCGGGGACAGTAATGGGTCTCATGTTTCATTGTAACCACGCTTATCCTTGAGATTCAAGTCTTTTGTGTTGGGAGATGATTTATGCAATAATCGTAATAAGGTATTAGGGACTAAGTTTTAGTTTTTTAGAGTGTTAATATATTCCCAAAAGCTAATGTCCTAATTGTATGATTACAGGAAAAGATGTAGAACATTATGCGGAACTAGGGCGTATCGCAATTACTGCTACGGAAAAGAAATCGCTCGTGAAAGATTTCGAGAAGATTTTGGAATATGTGAAGAAGCTGAATGAAGTAGATACAAAACATGTAAAGCCAATGAATGGAGGCGTGTTTTTTTATAATCGCGTGAGGAGTGATACCGTCGATCTTGAGCGTAAATCAGACAAAGTAAATGAGGTCGCACGTGTTACACGGGCTTTTCCTAAAAGTAAGGATGGTTATCTGGAGGTACCACCCGTGTTTACGGAGTAACTAGAAAGTAGAAAACAGAAAATAGAATAGCGATATGCAACTAAAAGATTTATCTATTTCATCAATACATACCTCGCTTCTTAAAAAGGAGTATTCTGCTGTGGAATTAACCACGCAGACTTTGCATGCTATCAAAGAAAAAGATTCTGAGTATGGTGCTTATCTCCATGTCATGAATGAGGATGCCTTAAAGAGTGCACAAGAAATTGATCTTACTATCGCTCGTAATGACGATCTTCCCTTACTTGGAGGAATTCCTTTTGCGCTTAAGGATAATATTTTGGTGGTCAACCACCCAGCGACGGCAGGGTCAAAGATTCTCAAGGATTATAGGGCGAGTTATGATGCGACAGCTGTGAGGAAACTTAAGTCTGCGGGTGCGGTGATAATTGGGAAGACAAACATGGATGAGTTTGCTATGGGATCCTCAGGTGAGAATTCTGCATTTTTCTCTGCAAAAAATCCACACGATGTTACGCGTGTTCCAGGGGGGTCTTCTTCGGGGTCTGCGGTAGCTGTTACGCTTGGTGAAGCAGTGTGTGCACTTGGGTCTGAGACGGGGGGGTCGGTGCGACAGCCCGCATCTTTTTGTGGTCTTGTGGGGCTTAAACCAACCTACGGTGCCATCTCTCGATATGGATTAATTGCCATGGCGTCTTCTCTCGACCAAATTGCACCTTTTGCACGAACTACTATGGATGTTGCACTGGCTTTTGAGGCGATAAGTGGGTATGACTCGCTCGATGGAACTTCAAAAAAAGATTTTAAGTTTCATGCAAAAGAGGTGAAGGATTTCTCGCTCGATGCATTATGCGGACTTACTATTGGGCTCCCTAAAGAGTATTTCATACCAGGTATCACAAAAGAAACACAGAAAGAAATTGACAGTGCAATCGCCACCCTGAAGAGCTTCAAGGTGAAATTTAAAGAAATCTCACTTCCCCATACTGAATATGCCCTTTCTTGTTATTATATTATTATGCCTGCGGAGGTAAGTTCGAATCTTGCGCGTTTTGATGGTATTCGTTATGGGACGCGTGGTGGGTCTGCACCACTGGGAGAAATGTATCAACGTAACCGTGGTGAGGGGTTTGGAAAAGAGCCAAAGAGAAGAATTTTGTTAGGAAATTATGTTTTGTCGGCGGGGTATTATGATGCGTATTATTTGCAGGCACAGAAGGTGCGTAGTCTCATAACGGAAGATTTCACAAAAGCATTTAAAAGCGTGGATGTTATTCTCACTCCTACTACTCCGACGCAAGCGTTCAAATTTGGTGAGAAGATGAAAGATCCTTTATCCATGTATCTTTCTGATATTTTTACCGTTCCTGTGAACCTTGCTGGACTGCCTGCGCTATCGTTTCCATCACGCTCAGCACGAAAACTCGGGGGGGCGCTTCCTGTAGGTGTTCAGCTTATTGGAAAACACTTTGATGAGGCAACCTTGCTTGGGGTAAGTAAGTGGTACGAAGAATCAATATCTGTTTCATAAGTAACATAATATTATGTCATTATTTTTAGAATTACTTTATGTGATACGAGATGGAATGCTCGTGGTTTTAAATGCTTTGTTGTATATCCGTAGCATTGTGTTTACTGATTCTTTTTTGTTTACATTAAAACTAATCTCATCCCTTATCTCTGCTGCTCTTTTTGCGGGAATTATATGGTTGGTTATGAAGATGAGAGTGTTTGGTGTGCAAGTTGAGCAACTAGGTGACATGATGACGATGGCGCAGGTAGATAGAAAACGAGTACTTAAGGCGTGGAAAGAGGTGCAGGATCGACTTGGGCGGGGGGACGAGGCAAATTTGCGGCTTGCTATTATTGATGCTGATAAATTGCTCGATACTGTTTTAAAGAGAATGGGGTATGTGGGAGATACGATGGCAGACCGCCTAAAAAAAATTACCAAGGCCCAGCTTAAAAACATCAACGAAGTATGGACTGCTCATAAGGTGAGAAATAATATCGTGCACAGTCCAGACCACTCCTTTTCTCGCCAGGAGGCGGTAGAGGTTATTGAAATGTATGAGCGTGCTTTCCGTGAGATGAATTTAATAGACTAGTTGTCAATGTCATTCCCGCGAAGGCGGGAATCCATGGGGTTTTATTGAAGATGGTGTAATTTGCACAAATATAACGATTTTTGTATAGTGCTTTTATATTATAATAATGCCAGGGTAGCTCAGTTGGTTAGAGCACAGCACTCATAACGCTGAGGTCGTGGGTTCGATCCCCACCTCTGGCACAAATTAAAACTTCCACCTATGGCACTATTGACGTGTTGTGTTAATTATGCTATGCTTTTTTCAAGTCTGAGCACTATGCTTAGATTAATTAACTCCTTGAAAAAGGGAAGGGCGGTAGAGGATCATGGAAGGGAAAGAAATTTTTTCTCCGTGTGACGCTGTAAAGTGTCTCATTGGAATCCATTGTGTTCCTTCGAACTGGTGCTTTGAGACGCATGGCGCTTTGTTTGAGGGCGGAGTGTGCCCATGCTGTGGTGCACTTAAGCAAGGCAAATTCCTTGGAAACGTTTGGAAAGAAGAGGCGCGTGATGGTGGAGACCTTTGCGTCATGAAACGTTTCGATGTTATTTCGTGGGCAAAGGAACATGGATATGAACTCAAGGGTTCTTTTTAGAAAATAATTTTTGAGAATAACGCAGTCTACCATGGACTGCTTTTTTATTATCTTTTGGAAATCGCAGGCGAAAGCTCGTGGGGTGAATGATGTCATTATGAGACGTTATAATGATGATGTTGTGAAATTTTTGTATGACTAAAAGAAAACATACAGTGCTGGTATGCCGCGGCATACCAGCACTGTAGAGAGGAGATGATAAAAATAAGTTTTTACATACTTCCCTAAAAAGTTTGTAGTGAGTAAGAAAAAGCCACCTGATTATGAGTGGCTACAATTTTTTATTATAAGAGAATTTTAGTGTTTCCCAGCTTCCATCTCTGGTGAGATACTCAATGGTTTCGATGCCGTGTTTGATTGCGAGTGCAAGGCACACGGAGCATGGTTTTGAGAGAAGAAAATTTTCTTTCCTTTTTCCCGCTACCGTGAGGGTGATTCCGTGACCACGCAGTCGTCTTGGGCTTGCACGCATGATGGCATGTTGTTCCGCATGTATCCCGTTGCCCGTATGTATTCTATCAAGGAACATGTAGTTCCATCCCCACGCAAAATTGCCATAATTATCACTTAGTACTGCTGCCATCTTCTCTTTGCAAGAGGGGAGCGGTGACAGAGGGAGAGGGCAAGCTCTCGAGCGAGTATTTTTGTATTCACTACACATCACATCCTTTCGATTGAGTATACGATACCACAATTGTTTTATTATACAAGGTATGTGTGGGATGTATGTAATTAGGGTATTTGTTTATTTATCGGTATACTTAGTCGAAATAATTAAAATAATATATGAATTTTTTTTATAACCCCCGTCCATTTTTAGCGGAACATAAACAGCATGCAATAAAGACATTAATTGAGGATACCATTCCTGATCGAGATTTTTATTTACTTATTGTTGGTGCTGTCTTGCTTGCCTTAAGTGGTATTTTTCTTGATAGCATCCCCGTGCTTATCGCGGGTATGATCGTGGCGCCACTTATGTATCCTTTGCTTTTATTAAGTCTTGGTCTTACTGTTTGTGATGGACGTTTGGTAATGAGGTCAATTGCAATGCTTTTCGTCTCAGTGTGTATCGCTATTGTTATAACCGTTCCTGTTTCTCTCGTAGCGATGAATGTGTTTAGTGTAAGTCCGGAAAAGGCGATGATTTCTTTTTCACCAAATTACTTTTTTGATATATTCATTGCTCTTATTTCCGGTTTCATTGCTACGTATGGTCTCGTCCGTAGTAAGGTGGGTGGGGCGATGATGGGGATTGGTATCGCTGTATCACTGATGCCACCGCTTGTTGCGACGGGGATTGAACTTGCCGCATTAAATAATATCCTTGCGATGGATGCGTTTACTATCTTTGCCTTAAATGTGGGAGGTATTCTTGTTGCGAGTTACCTTACTTTTGTCTGTTTTGGTTTTTACCGCGAATATCAAAACAATACCAAGGGTAAGTAAAAATTTGTTTTTTCATACGCAAAAGAGGCGATACATATTAAAAACAAATATGTGATTATGCGGAGTGCCATATACATCTGAACCCATGTTGTTTTTACCTCATGGTGTGTTTCACTATTGTTCGGGAAAGAAAAAAGCCACCGTTATTGTAGATGGCTTCTGCATATCTTACCAATCAAATTGCATATCCGTTCCATGACACCAACGGAAGGAAAAGACTTCGGTGAGTTTGTTTACTACCTGTTCCTTGACGCTCTGGGGGGTTTTGACGGTTGATTCTATTGTAATAAAGAAAAGGCGATAAGGAACTTCATCTTCTTTCTCGCTTTTTTGGGGCATGTCTTTCCTACCCATGGGTACCACGGTGGCTACTCCCATATCAAAAACTTTTAGTGGTAAACCCTCTAGAGCTGATTTAATGAGTATCGCATCTGACTCGGTAAGAACAATGCTCAAGAAGTACCTCTTAAAGCGACGTGTTTTCTCCTCTAGTGATACGAGTTCATTGTTTTTGTCTTGTTTTCCAGTTTCTTTCTTGACTTCCCATTCTTTCCGAAAAAGGTTCCTGAAGAAAGTATATATACGAAGAACCCAATTTTTCATATCCGTTTCCTCTTTTCTTTGGTGGTATGAGCTGAATAACAAATAACATTTTGCGTACCATTTGTACAGAGTCTATTGAAAAAAGTTTAAACCTCTTTCGTTCGATTCTCGTCCCACCAAATAAAAATTCCAGCCCACACAAATGTGAACTGGAATTTTTATTTGGTGCGGGGGCTCCACGATATCAAGAACTTGTTCCGTGGAATTGGAGCTAGTTTTTCGTTCACAAAGGTGAGGGGGTGGAGGTAGATTTCCCTTGTTCTTTATGATATCGGATTTGGTTTGAAAGTAGCAAACAAATTTCTATTTACTCTTTCTCCCCGAGTTCTTTATTTTGTTTTTTGATTTCTTCCATGAGAGCTTTTCCCTCGGCAACAGTAGGAATATGTAACTCCATATTTCGTGCAGCAATCATGAGCATCTGAACGGTGACTCCGCCCTTTTTGGCTTGTTCTTTCATTATTTCTCCAATTTTACGTTGGTCTTCATGTTCGCTATTTTTTAAGAAATCAATCATTTCCTGGACTGTAATTGTAACTAATCTCCCCCGTTTTTCTTTATTTGAGAAAGATTCCATTGATGACATGAATGTTTTTATGAATTTAAGTTAATAATAACAATAGAATACCATCGCATTACAAAAAGTTCAAACGTCTCGTTCCCTCATACAAAAACACCCCGATACAATCAGGGGTTTTTCTTTGGTTGCGGGGATGGGAGTCGAACCCACTATTCCCAGGTTATGAGCCTGGTGTGATATAAAATATCCGTTTCACTCACCCGCGATGGTGTTTCTATTATTAAACAAAAAATGAGAATTAGCAAGGAATCACAAAGCCACCTCCATGGGTGGCTTTGTGTGATATATGCGGGCCGGACGGGATTTGAACCCGTGAACTCGTCCGTGACAGGGACGCATGATAACCAGGCTTCACCACCGACCCACGTTATGTAAGTGTACTCCTTTTAAAATATTTTTCAAATACCCCCTTCTTTCTTTTGAGAAAGAGATCATTTCTAAGGTCGGTATACATAAAGTGGTAGAGGCCCAATGAATCATGTATTGAAAACCAAAGGCGATGTCCATGACCACTATAATATAGTGTGCCACCACTAACGATTTTCAATCTTTTTAGTGTGGCCCAGATCTTTACGAGAATCATTTTACTTCCAGAAACGAAACCTGAATTGATAATTGTCGATGTTTTCTTTCTGTCCTTTTGTTGGTATGTACATACGTTTACACACCCATCACCATCGAAGTATCCTCTCAGGAAGTCATGAAAATAGATATCGGGCATATTAGGGAGTGTAATAATTTTGCTCTTTCTCGGTGTGACACCTAATTCGAGGAGGTCATTAAATATTTCTTTTGATCCTATCTGAAGCCTGTATTTTTTATTCCAGTTTTTGTTTTTAGGCCTATACTCACTAATTTTAATGTCTGAATGTAACACGTTTCGTATTGCATAGATGATACTTTTATCGGTTATTTCGATGGTAGTAAAACACCCTCCTCGTTTATTTTTTGTTAGGCACCCGTCCGCTACAATAAACCCTAATACGTATGCCATCTCTGGTGACCATGTTTTAAAAAAATCTTCATTTTTCTTTTTATAGATGGGCATATACTTATATTGTAAGGCAACGCCTTTAATTTTAAAAATAAGTAAACAAAGTGAGATATGAGATTGATTTTAATAAATCTGTGGATAACTTTATCTATAATTATTGAAATTGTTGGTGTATTCTAAATATATATAGAGCAAATCCCTTGTTTTTTCGTGAACGGGATTTTTGACTCTCATTTTTTATTCACTTTTATTTTTTTATTAATTTAAGGTCAACTATATGAAAAACAATACATCAATTTCATGGTTTGGTCGTATGGGGACGTTGTTTCCAACCATTCTTGTAATGAGTTTTGCGGTTTTAATGATTGAAGTCTCCTATGTGAACGCAGCAGCACCGAATGCGCCCACAATTACCTCGATTGCAACGGATAACAAGATCAACAATGCAGAAAAAGGAGCGGTGCATATCGTAGGTACCTTAGAATCTCTAGCTGCTTCGTCCACAGTAGATGTTTCTTTATATGATGGAAGTGGTCATGTTGCGACGGGTACACAACCAATCCCTGCTTTGGGAACTGATTACGATATTACAGTAAATGCAACATTGCTTGATGATGGCACGGTCACTGCTTCTTCAACCGTGACGAATGTTTTATTAGAAACAAGTGCTCCAGCAACCACCACCGCCTCCAAAGACACCTCAGCACCTAGTGCTCCAACGATCACCTCGATTGCAACGGATAACAAGATCAACAATGCAGAAAAAGGAGCGGTGCATATCGTAGGTACCGCAGAGGCAGATAGCTTGGTAAACGTCTCCCTTACTGATGGCTCCGTCATCGTATCGGGATCACAACAACTCTCCGCAGGAGGCACCGCCTATGACATCACCCTGAATGCAACCACGCTTGCCGATGGCACAGTGAACGCCTCAAGCACCGCAACCGATGCTGCAGGAAACCTGGGAAGCGTAGCAACCACCACCGCCTCCAAAGACACCTCAGCACCTAGTGCTCCAACGATCACCTCGATTGCAACGGATAACAAGATCAACAATGCAGAAAAAGGAGCGGTGCATATCGTAGGTACCGCAGAGGCAAGTTCTACAGTAAATGTGACGCTTCGTGATACAAGTAGCCACTCCGTATCAGGCTCACAAGTAGCAAGTGGTGGTGCCTATGATATTACCCTCAATGCTTCTACATTTACTAACGGGAATGTCGTAACAGCATCTTCAACTGCGACTGATGCTGCTGGTAATATAAGTAGCGCAGCAACGGCGACATCTACCTTTGATACAACGCTACCAACATTGATTTCGGTAATGATTGCTTCAAATAATTCTGATTCAACTGTTACCAATCCAGGAAATACCGTCGCACTTACTTTTACAGCAAGTGAAACAGTAGGAACACCAACGGTAACCATTTTGGGAACAGCAGCTGATACAGTAACGAATACGAGCGGCAATGTATGGGTGGCATCACAAGTTTCTGGATCAGATGCAAGTCTTGCAAATAATTCTACAGTCGCATTCACTATTAATTTTAGTGATTCAGCCGGTAATGCAGGTACACAAGTCACAGCAACAACAAATGCAAGTGGTGTGACATTTACACGCTTAAGTAGTGGTGGGGGCGGAGGAGGTGGAGGAGGCGGTGGGGGTGGTTCCTCATCTCCTGCAACCACAACATCTACGCCTGCCCCGGTGACAACCACAACGACGACAAATACAACTCCCACGACATCAGTAGTAACGCCGACAACACCTGTAGCTTCACCCACCTCAGAACCAACAACGCCATCGGCACCACTAGTATCTACTTCGGCACCAATATTTACGAAGAATCTTTCGCAAGGTGCACGTGGTGATGAGGTAAAAGCGTTGCAACAATTCTTGAACGATCATGGTGCAAAGCTACCTGTTATTGGAATCTTTGGCCCCGCAACAAAAGCCGCTCTCATAAAGTTTCAGGCGAGTGTGGGAATTAATCCAATAGGAATCTTTGGACCTTCGACGAGGGCGGAGGCTAATAAGTAATGACAGATCAAAAATAGAAAACAAAAAGATCACCTTCATGGGTGGTCTTTTTTAGAAAAAAGTTGATTGCTTAGCGATTATCCGGTATCCTAAGAACAAGATAAACATAGGAATATGCAAGGTATGTATATGATACGAATTATGTGTATGTAAGTGTGGAATTTTATATTTGTATTCATTTGTATCATTCGTGGCATTCGTATATTAGTATGTATAGCTTATGACGTTACAAGAAATTGAACAATTAGTGTTTGCGGAGATTATTCGAGTAACCACTGCAAAAGAATTAGAGGAGGTACAGCACACCTATCTTGGGAGGAAGGGGCACCTTACTGCTATTTTGCGTGGGCTTTCTACATTGAGTTTGGAGGAAAAACGCACCATCGGTGAACAAGCAAATGCATTACGTGTGCGTATAGAGACGGCGCTCAAAGAACAATTTGGAAAACTTGAAGGAAAGGGGGAGGAAAAGTTTTTTGACATTACATTTCCAGGTAAGAAGGTGGTAACTGGGCATCTTAATCCCCTTACTTTGATTTTAAGAGAGATTGAAGATATTTTTATTTCATTTGGATTTTCGGTTGTCGAAGGTCCTGAAGTAGAAACAGAATTTAATAATTTTGATGCACTTAATATCCCAGCAAATCATCCTGCGCGAGAGATGTGGGATACCTTTTGGCTGAAGCCAGAAAATCAAAAATTATTGTTACGGACACATACGAGTCCGGTACAGATTCGGTACATGATGACGCATGAGCCACCATTTCGTATTATTGTCCCTGGAACAACCTATCGATACGAAGCAACCGATGCACGACACGAGATGCAGTTTACTCAGGTTGAGGGACTTGTGGTGGGTAAAGATGTTACGCTCGCAAATTTTAAAGCGGTGATCGAGGCGTTTTTTATTCGCCTTTTTGCACAGAAGGTAGAAATACGTTTGCGTCCTGGATATTTTCCTTTTGTGGAACCTGGTGTGGAGGTAGATGCCACCTGTCCACGATGTAAGAAAAAAGGATGTGAGTTGTGCAAATTTTCTGGATGGCTCGAACTTGGTGGGGCTGGTATGGTGCATCCCAATGTGTTTGATGCGGTGAAGTATAACCCTAAGGAGGTACAGGGATTTGCCTTTGGTATTGGAGCGGAGCGGTTTGCAATGATTAAATATGGTATTCCAGATATTCGGTTATTTAGGTCGGGGGATTTAAGATTTATACGTCAATTCTAAAAAATAAATATACCAATATACCAATATACGAATCATGCTAATGATACGAATGGCTACAAATTTTAAAAACAGATATTCGTAGCTATTCGCAAAATTCGTATCATTTGTATATTAGTATGTTAATTTTATGAAGTTTAGTATTAATTGGCTTAAGGATTACGTAGATATTACCTTGTCATCGCAAGAACTTGCGGATGTTGTTTCATTGCATAGTCTTGAGGTGGAGGGGGTTGAGATAAAAGGAGACGATACCTATATCGATGTGGCATTATTACCAAACCGTTTCCCAGATGCGGCTAATTATGTTGGGTTTGCACGCGAAATAAGCGCAGTAACAGGTGGCACATTTAAGGCTGGATCATTTTTTAAAGAAGATAAAAAAGCGTTTGCACATAGCGATTTTTCACTGAAGGTAGAGAATGAAGAAGATTGTGCCCGTTACTCTGGGCTTATGATGTCTGACATTGAAGTAAAGGATTCTCCCGTGTGGCTCAGGGGGCGGCTTGAGGCACATGGATTGCGTTCTATAAATACTATCGTTGATGCCACGAATTATGTCATGCTTGAGCTTGGTCAGCCTCTTCACGCATTTGATTATGAAAAGCTTGAGGGGGGGATTGTAGTGAGACGTGCCCTAGAAGGAGAGAGGATGACCACGCTTGACAATAGAGAGGTTGAACTTACGAGTGAAGATGTCGTTATTGCAGACCACAAGCAAATTCTCGCTATTGCGGGGGTTAAGGGGGGAAGGGCAGCAGAGATTACAAAAGAAACAACAACTATCTTACTTGAGGCTGCAAATTTTGATTCTGATCGTGTGGTGCGTACTACGCGAAGAATCGGGTTTACTACCGATGCCTCACAACGATTTAAATATGGCATCGATCCTAATATGACGGAGGTTGCACTTCGACGTGTTGCTGATCTGATTCAAAAACTTGGGGGAGGAAAAATAGGCAGTTTTGTAGATGCTTATCCTAAGAAAATTCTTCCAAAGGTTCTCGCCTTTAGTGCAAAGGAGTATGAGAAGCTTGTAGGGGAGCCTTTGTTGCTTAAAGAAGCTCGTGCTATTTTTCGTAGATTGCAGTGGGGTATTAAAAAGGCGACAAAAGATATTCTTTGGGTAGAGGTTCCTACGTGGAGGCGAGATGTTGAACGGTTTGAGGATGTTGTGGAGGAGGTGGTACGCCTTCATGGGTATGATACTTTGGAGAGTAAGACGCTTTCACGGGTTTCACTTCATGCTAAGCGGGACGACCATCCTCAGTATGTAAAGAATATAAAAGAGCGTATGGTGGGTTTTGGATTTGATGAGATATATAGTTATTCCTTTATTCCTCATGCATGGAATGAGGTGTGTGATGAAAATACATTGGTACAACTCGAGAATCCGGTAAGCGCGGAATACTATTATTTGCGCCCTACGCTTATTTTTCCTTTGTTTCGTGCACTCGAAAGCAATGTGAAGTTTTTCAGTGATATTAAAATGTTTGAGGTGGGAAATGTATTTTCACGCGAAAAGAATAATGAGGATATTGTTGAGCGAACAAAACTTGCCGGGATGCTGACCCGCGAAAAAGGAGGGGACCATCTCTTTTATGAATGCAAGGGAACACTTAATGAGTTATTTCACACACTTGGTGTCGACCAAGTTGAATATCGCGCGCATGAAGAAGTATGGTGTGGGGTGCTTATTCAATCGAGGAGTGCTGATATATATGTAAGTGGTGTAAGGGTAGGATGTTTGGGAGTCGTATCACCGCGTTGGCTTGAGCGTTTTGATGTAGTACACGATGTAGTAGCTTTTGAATTGGATCTTAATACACTCCTGCCGCTTACGGAGGCAGAACGTCGTTTTGTTGCCTTCTCTAAGTATCCAGAAGTGGTAAGAGATATTTCTTTTGTTGTCGGACAAGAGGTGCGTATTAGTGAAATAGAAAAGATAATTGGCGAGACTTCTTCAGGTATTCTGGTTGCTATCGATCTTTTTGATATGTTCGAAGGGGAGCGTCTTGGAGAGGGAAAGAAGAGCCTTTCGTTTCACCTTACCTTTCAATCCGATCAAAAAACACTCACGAGCGAGGAGGTAGCAGCCGAATTTTTAAAAATAATTACCGCACTACAAGAACAATGTAATATAGAGATAAGATAGAACTATAATATAATATTTTTTTCATACTCTTCTCCATGAAGAATAAAAAGAAATCGGGTATCGAGGAACTTGAAGAAGAGCTTGGAAAGGAATTCCCAAGAGAAACCATCGAGATAGGAGGGAAAACAGGAGAACAACTCATTACCGAAATGGAGGATGTTGGTGTCCATATTTCCGAAAATGCAAAATTTATACTCAAGAGTCCTTCATTCATCCCCAGCAACAAAGAAGAAATCACTCTTGTTCGTCTCACCGTCGCCGATCTTGGATTTACAGAAAATGCCACAACAGATCAAATCTACGAACGTGCCAAAGAATTAGGTTTAGAACTTTGTTCTTCTGATACCGCGTCTTATTATCGTCTCGCGTACCAGAATCAACCATTGTGGGAATGGATATATATTGGTATGAAACAAATAGTTGGCTTTGGTGGTAATCTGAACATTTTTCTTCTGATGCATCACGATGATGGTCTCTGGTTGAATATTAGTTGGGCAAAACCCGATCACGAGTGGATTTTGGAGGATACGTTCATCTTTCGTCTTCGCAAGTCTCGTTAAAAATCTGTGATTTCTAACGGGATAAATCTAACACTTAGTTCTTTTGTTTGTGTGCAAAACAGCATCAGCCTTTTTTATATTTCCCGGGTGGTATGATGTATCGGGTTACCCCCCGTTATTTGGTTGGTAAAACCCATTGCAAGTAATTTTCTTTTTAAATTTGAGAAGTGCCATAACCCACTGTTTAAATGATGTAATGGTAGGAAACCCTCTCAATCTATGTTTAAGGTCT
>JACRHW010000024.1 GCA_016217555.1 Parcubacteria group bacterium | reverse complement strand
TGAGGTGGCTTTTTGACCGCTCCAGCCATCAGAGGCTTCACAGTAGTCTACATTACCTGAGGTGTTCCACGAGAGATAGGTAGGTGAGTTGTAAGATACAGGGTTTGGAGTGATGGTGAAACTTGAAAGGGTGGGTACGGGTGGTGTAAGGTTGTGGGTAATCTGAAAAATTATCTTCCCACCTCGATACCCACCACACGTATCATAGGCGTAAATATTTACATTATTATTTCGACCTGGAAAAAACTGGACGGGAATATTTCCAGAAACGCTCCCATTGGTGCGCCCATAGCAAGTGTGATCGCCACTATAGGTACTTAAAATACCCTGCGTCCCATTCATAGCCGAAAATCCCATATCATCATACTCAGCATAGATAGCAGTAACGCCCGTGGTATTGCTCGGCAAATATAGCGCCATATCAATACCCAAAGGGCCAACGGCAGCATTTCCTACATATTGCATCCAACCACAACTTACCGTTTCAGATGCTACTGCAGAATTCGATGTACCACACCCATCCGCCCAAACCATTTCTGGCTTCAATACAAAGAGAGTACTTATCACAATAAAAGCGCTCAAAAATACGACACTGCGCCATTTTTTATCCAAGAGAAAAAAAAGATATTGATTTGCCATATTTCTATTATCTACTAGTTTAAAAGACTAGATATTTTAACATGATAATGGGAAAAAACAAGGGAAGTTACAAAAAGAGGCATTGTGCCTCTTTTTTTCTTTATATCGTTTACATCACTTCTCCTTCTACTCCGGCGCAACCTCTTTAAAGTTTGGATTTTGAGCTATCAAAAGCACAAGTGCAGTACTTCCTACACGTCCATTGGTACCTGAAACCTCAGAAACAGTGAGAGTGATATTTTTTGAACCTTGTGATAAAAATTTTGCTGATACGATCAATCCCGAAGCAATGGTGGGTGTTCCATCGACAAATTGCCAATTACGCATTGAAATAGTTCCTCCCGTTGACGGTATCGAAGTATCTTTGAAGTATACTTTTGTTCCGGCGAGTACCTTGATTTGCCCACATGCCTTGAAATTTGTCCCGTCGAGTGAACATTCAAAGCTTGGTTGGATATCTTGACGAATGGTAAATGAAAGCGGAGTAGTTTGTGCAAAAAGCCCACCCATATCAGTAGCGGTCAAATATATGCTATGAAAACCCACTCCATACTGTGTCGCATCAAGCGTCGTGGTATTACATGGAATTCCCCCCTTATCTACGCCATCAACAAACACCTTGCACGTCGCTAGGTTGTTATCCGGATCCGTCATGCTGGTATTGAAACTTAAGAGTCCTGGTGAGTTCGTGTACCCCGAACACGATGAGGGACTACATGCAATAGTAGCAACAGGAGGATTGTTTTCACAGAGCGCCT
Organism: Parcubacteria group bacterium; assembly: GCA_016217555.1. Classification (GTDB taxonomy): domain Bacteria; phylum Patescibacteriota; class Minisyncoccia; order UBA6257; family JACRHW01; genus JACRHW01. The sequence continues at coordinate 21,777 of JACRHW010000024.1, read as the reverse complement.
TATCATCAAGTTTTACACCGTAGGCTGGAATAGGAGTTCCTATCACAGGACAAAGCCCAACACCATTTGATTTTCCATCACCATCAGGATCACAGTTTTGTGAACTAAAGCTTACCCACCCTACTACATCCGATCCCCACGCATATCCTTCAAGGTTACAGGCTTTTCGTTTTACTCCGTAGACTGGCCCAACACCACTACTATTCTTCGAAGAAAGACTCATCCATCCATCCCAGCCATTTACGACATCTCCAACAAGCGCTTTTGCCCACCCTACTACTTCGTTTGTAGTAAAATCAAGTTTGGGCTGACACGATCCCTTGGGACATCCTGCTGCCTGATTAAAATCTACCCAACCAATGTGTTCGGACCAGGCATCACCAGAAAAAATACCCGTAGTAGGATCAATACGAACGCCATAATTTGAACCCTTAAAACCAATCCATCCCACATTCTCTGACCACGCAAAACCACTTACATTACTGATACCACTCGAAAAACTGCCCGCAAACGCACGGTGTTCATCATTATATTGATAAGCATACAAATAAACCCCTCCAAGAAGGATAATAATTGATATTATGGTAACCTCTATCTTTCTCATTATATTATTTAACAAAAAAGATGCTTGTTGCTTCAAAGGTGTTCTTTTTGTTCATATCTTCTGCGCTTCCTAACGTAAGAACCATGCCGGGTGTTGCGAGTGATTTGAATTCCGTGAGAGAAAGTTCTTTTGTTTTTGGTTCGAATGGTTTGGTAGGCGCATTCTTTGTATCAGCACCAACTGATTTCGGAAACTCAAGTGTCACTATTTTTGTTGCATTTGTTAGTGTTACTGTTGCATCGGTATAGGAAACAGGAGAGTAGCCGATGTTTGATTTTTCAACGGTGGCAAATAATGTATCCCCCTTTATTTCTTTGAGCTTCACCATAAGAGACGACACCTGTGCCTTGGCGGGTTGTACTGGAACGTTAGTAACACCTAACTTTTGTATTTCTCGATGAAGTACCTCATAAACAAAGAGATTACTTACCAAGACTAGTACAATGAAAAATAAAGTTTTTTGATTCATAGAATGTGTATTATCCAAATTATTTAAACCCGGCAAATTCACACGTTGCATTTACATCAGAATAACCAACGAAATTAGCACCACCCACCATCCCAAAACCACCACTGAGAGAATCGGTATAGCAAGTACTCACCCCACTAGTCATAGACCAATTGCCATTAAAAGTTGTACCAATTGACTTCATTCCTTGAAGAAGCAATACGGTTGCACCAGGAACTTGGCAAAAACCACCCCACTGACTACCATGTGTATCAGTTATACACGACCCAACGTACTGCAATCCATTTGCCCCAGCAGGACCCGCAGGACCAGAAGCGCCTGCCGGTCCAGCAGGACCCGCAGAACCAGATCCCCCTCCGCCACCAGAACCACCAGAAGCCAACTCAAAAGCACCAAACTCAACATCTGAAGTCGTTTCTGAGTAGGGCACATTACCCAATGCACTCAAATAAAACGTATGCGGACCCTTTGTAAGGCCGTCGTATTGAGTTATGAGAGAAAAATTATGCCATCCATATGACCCTGGTGCATTTGTGGTCGAACCAACACCTCTAATGGTAGGTCCTGTTGGGCTATCCACCCGAACATAAAATGAAATACCATTCCAAACACCATTTACATTACCTGCCTCACCATTTGCATATATCACAACAGGAACTCCATTCCAGTTAGCGGTCAAAGAACCTAGCTGTACCTCATAGCCACCGATACCTGATGCATTAGGAAGAAGTTTGTGGACAGATACACCACTAGTAGGGCTTCCTCCACCAGAACCACCCGATCCTGCACCCTCGATAAGCGGTGTCCAATATACCTCCGCGGTACCTGGATTGGCATAACTATTATCAGCCTTTACCACCTGCCAATACTCCCCCTTATGTACAGGCATCGTAAAACTTCCATAGCCCGCAACAGACACACCGCCCGCTGCAACCCCCGCATCAGCAGCAAATCTTGTTGTCGGTGGACTTGTCAAACCAGTATATCCCCTCACCTCTCCACTCCCGGGATTTACAGCCGCTATATATAACGCATTAACAAAACCATCGCTAGCGGCTTGATATATTACACCCGCACTCTTCGTTTCGCGTGCTCCAAAACCAAGACTTCCACTACCCCCTCCTACTGCGTTCATCCAACTCGCAATCCCATTCGCATCAGAGGTAAGCACCTTTCCTGCGTCCTGTGTCCCATCTGCAATACGTATTTTTCCTAAAATGTCGAGAAGAGCAAGAGGATTGTTGGTACCAATACCCACACTACCCTTATCTACAATTAACCCTGTTGCTGCACCGCCAGTGTTTACAATAAGACCCCCTGCCTTTTCTTGACCCACATTACCTACGTTGATGGGTGCGGGGACGTTTGCACCAGGAGGAGTTGCGGTGGGTTCTGTCCAGGCACGAGCAATCATGAAGAGTGCAAGGCTTACGACGAGAGTGTTAGAGATGATTTGTACTACTGTTTCTTTTTTCATTTTTTTATTTTGTTAAAACGTATCAATTTAGACATATATGGTTTTCGTACTTATTAAACTCAATGTTGCAAACTGTCATTCCCATGAAGATGGGAATCCAGCAGACATCGACGTTTCCTGGATCCCCGCCTTAGTTCAACCGAGCTCACCATAAATCGCGAGGATGACGACATAGATACTAGTAGCCAGATCCTACCGGTCTTGGTGCTGGCTTTGGTGCAGTAAGACTTCGAAGCGTTGATGAAGAAATTTCTGGTCGTGTGTTATTTCCTGCTGGTGCAGTGAGGTCCTTTCGCACGAGAGGCGAAACAGGCTCCCCCCTGTTGGGTGCAGTGAGGTCCTGCAACACCTCCTCTCTCGTCTTTTGTTGTACTTCCCTTGGTGGATTTTTCCATGTACGCCACACGTATCCTACAACCACGATGACGCACAAAAACACGACACTCACTATTATCCATTTTTTTCTTGATTCTGCATTCATATATTTTATTGTATCACTCTCCTCCCCACACCCTCAATGAGGGTTATCCACACTATGTAATCATCACCACAAATTCCCCCTCAGAAAGAGTGGGAACTCCTAATTGTTTAGCTTTTTCTGCTTTTGAGCCAGGATCGTTCCCCACGACAACGTAAGAAGTTTTTTTGCTTACGGATTCTGAAATTTCACCACCCAGTGCACGAATTTTTTCCTTTGCTTCTTCGCGACTCATAGATTCGAGAGAGCCAGTAAGAACGAAAGATTTACCTTTTAATTTTGTATTTGGTATCTGGTATTTTGTATCTAGTATGACCACCCCAACGGACTCTAATTTCTTTAGAAACTGAATGTTTTTCTGATCATGAAACCAATCATAAATACTCTGTGCCACCTTTGGACCTATATCTGGAATTTGCTGTAATTCTTCAAATAAAAAATTTTGCATTATATGCAAAACATCTTCAATTTTTATTTTTGCATTTTGATTTTTAATTTTAGCGATTATTTGCGTAGCTAATAATCGCGCTGTCTCCTCGCCAACATGTAAAATCCCCAAAGCATACAGAAAACGAGTTAGCATAATTTCTTTTTTTGCCTGAATCGCACGTATAATATTTTCGGCTGATTTTTCACCTAAACGTTCTAAAATTTCGAGATCCTCTTTTTTGAGTGTAAATAAATCGGCAGCATCAACAATAAGACCCTCATCTAAAAATTTATCGAGCAGTTTTGAACCAAGCCCACGCATGTCAAATGCCTTACGTGAAACAAAATGATACAATCTCTCTCGTCGAGATGCATAGCATTCCTTATTTGTACAACGATAATACACCTCTTCTTTAAAAAGCCCTGATCCACAAACAGGACATTTTTTTGGCATGTGGAATTCTTTTTCACCTCCTGCACGCAACTCCCTAAGTACTTTTGTAATTTGTGGGATGACATCTCCTGCCCTGCTTACCACTACTGTATCACCAATTTTTAAGCCTAAGCGTTTTATTTCATCATCGTTATGAAGTGTGGCGTGAGTAATAGTAATACCTCCAACCCTAACTGGCTCCATCACGGCAACAGGAGTAAGAACCCCTGTTCGTCCTACTTGAATTTTGATTTCCAAAACTTTCGTCGTTGCCTCCTTGGGTGAAAATTTATAGGCAATTGCAGCACGTGGCGCCTTTCCCACCACCCCTGCGCGATCAAATAATGCATTATCATTCAAAATCACCACCAAACCATCTATCTCATAGGGAAGTTTTTCACGTTTTGTCGTCCATTTTTTATGGAAAAGGAATACCTCATCCAAATCTTGTACGTGTTCATTGTGTGGATTCGTGGTAAATCCAAATGCCCTGAGAATTCGATGCTCCTCTTCATGCATACGTTGCCCGAGGTCGGTCACGAGGTCATAGGCAAATGAATCAAGGTTGCGTTCGCGAGTAATTGCAGGATCAAGCTGGCGCAAGCTCCCCACTGCCAGATTTCGCGGGTTTGCATACGTCTTTTCTCCTGAACGCTCAAGTTCTTTATTAAGACGCTCAAATTGTTCTGTGCCAAGAAACACTTCGCCACGTACCTCTAGGGTATCGGGAAAATTATGAATACATTGTTCTGCGATATGATCTAATTTTTCTAATTTTAAATTTTTTACTATCTCCTCTTTTTCTAAAAGTCGTAAAGGAATTGCCTCAATGGTTTTGAGATTTTGTGTTACATCTTCTCCAACAAATCCATCGCCACGCGTTGCACCTTGCACAAACACCCCGTGTTCATAACGCAAAGATATGGCCAAACCATCAAGTTTTAACTCGCAATAAAACAACGGTTCGATTAGTTTGGAAATTGGAAATTGCCCCTCGGTCCTGAGCTCGGGATCGAAGGAAAAATTGGAAATTGACTGGTTTAAAAAATTTTCTACTTTTTTAAGCCAGTTGTGCATATCCTCTTCTGAAAACGCATCATTAAAAGAAAGCATGCGCACAGTATGTTGTACCTTCTTAAATCCCTTAAGGGGTTTCCCCGCGACACGCTGTGTAGGAGAATCAGCTGTTACCAAATCCGGATACTGTGTCTCCAGATCAAATAATTCTTTCTTAAGGGCATCGAGTGCATCTGGCGAGAGACTCAGCTCATTTACCACGTGATACAAATAACGCTCATGGTTGATGAGCGTTCGTAATTTTTCTGCCCGTTTTTTTGCTTCTTCCTTCAACATAAAAATACCAATATGCGAATAATACGAATGACTACGAATACATACAACTATTGTACGCACCCATATTCGTATTCATTTGTATCATTAGCATAAATTCGTATATTAGCATGTTAAAAACTTGCTTCAAGCGCACGAGAAGTATCTCTAAAAACTCCTTTTGAACGAATAACGACAGTGCTGCTCGATGCTGTAGAGCTTCCTATAACGATGTCATATGTTGAGCCATTAGTCATATAGTTTATCATCGGGCCTGGAGGACATACAAACGTAGAATCTTTTACCTGTTGATATAATCCACACTGCAAACCACTATCTCCCGCAAAAACAGCGACCATGGCATTCGTGATAGTTGACGCTGCCTTCACCTGATAGACAATGATAGATCCCGCCAAAAATGACGCAAGCGAAAAAGCGAGACTCAATAAAAGCACAGTAAGCATCATTACCTGCCCACGTTCCGTGTCATCCTCGGGCTTGACCCGGGGATCCAGTTTCACGTTCATCTGGATTCCCGCCTTCGCGGGAATGACAAACTTTTTATTTTTTGCTTCTTTTTGCATCATATTATTGAGTGACGTCACTTCTTAACAACGGCGAGATCGTCGTCTGGAATTGAGTTTTTGTATCGGTAAATCCATCTACCGGCGATGCGTTTGCAAGAATCACAATGCTCAGCTGCTTATCTTCGCCTCCCGTACTTTTTGTATTCACCCAAAAACGAAAATCATTTAATGTTACATCGGAAGAGATGAGATCAAAAGAACCCTGACCAGTTACCTGCCTTGTTAGAGCATGTCTTGTAGGGTCAAACTGATAAGTCACCTCTTCGTTGTGATAATTAGTAAATCGAATAAAACTTTTATCAAGTGATTGAGCCTGAAACTTCCTTCCTGTACGCATCTCTTTTGCAATGTACTCCATAGCATAGGAAAGACTGTTGTGCATGCGTACAAGACCATTTACATTGCGTTGCATCTTAATCGTAGTAAATAGTGTAGGAACAACAATAGAAATTACCGTGAGAAACAATGAAATTGCTACGATAAGTTCTACAAGCGTTGTCCCTTTTTCATGATATCGTATCGCATGATGTATTTGTTTGTGGAAAGTTTTAGGAAAAAGCGAGAAACGGAACAAGCTGTATGGATAATACAGCGGTGAGTATCGAAGCTTTTGACAACAAAATTTACCAAACAAATACATCATAATTATTGCCAATCGAAAAGATGATCCTCTATATTAATACAATCATCCCGTGAAGTCATACACGTACTCAAATCAATTGAATTATCCCATGCAACGATAGAATTAACTTTTACTTCATGGGTTCCTGTTGCGATCAAAACAACCCTTCGAAATGGTGTTGGCTTACCTAAAGGATTTGTTGTGTAATTTCCCTGTCCACCACTAGGAAGAAACAGAGCGGTCTGGCACGAACCCAAAGCACAAGGAACACCGACAGTGGGTCCCTCACTAGACACATCGGAAAATGCGGGGTAATAACCATCTACATTAATCCCATCGTTAAACGCCTTACTCCGTATTGCATTCGTGGTTATGTGATTCCTCACGATCTCGACTCCCTCTTGTGCTAGTTCGGAGGCAATAAGCCTTTTTGAAATCTGCGGAACAATATGAAGGGCTTGGGCGTTTAGTGCAAGAACACTTCCAAAGGCAACCATAAAAATGGAAATAGCGACTATGGCCTCAATAAGCATACTCCCTTTTTCCTTTTTCGGTTGCACCATATAGTTCCACATAAAAATTATACTATTCTTAGTTGGCCTCTTCCCACACCCTTGCCATTCCCGCGATTTATGGTGAGTTTGGTCGAACCAAGGCGAGAATCCAGCGAGTACTAATGCTTTCTAGATTCCCGCCTTCGCGGGAATGACATTAGAACTGGTTTTAACAAGGATTATTCCGTTTTATAGTTGCCTGACCTATTGGGTTTACACAAACACTACCCTGATCGCTTCTTCCTTTTATTTTAATCTCAATACTCGCGGTAGTAGTAGCCGTAGATCCACCTACGGTAGTAACATACATAGTGGGATCAGGTGGAACAAACAGAATATCACTCACCCCACCTTCAATCGTCGAGTGTTTTAGCGTTGAGCCAAAAAGAATATCGTCCGTCCCCGTATACCTCTTATCCGAATCAGAACATTTCTGTCCTGACCCCGATGGTTTCACATCACCAAACACTACATAGGTGTCACTCGACTGAGTAAAATGTATTCCAAATCCACAATATCGTTCATTAGGATTACTCTTACGTCCAGGCGATGAAAGAGCATATGAAGTTACCTGATTAATGTCAGAAAGAACCTTTTGCACCGACATCTTTAAATTTAATGTCTCCTCACCTGTCCGTGAATACCCAATAGCCGATACACTAAGCATCATCGTAATCCCCATAACAACAAGAAGTTCTATTAACGTGAAACCTCGCATACGTGTATTTAGTATATAGTATTTTGTATCTAGTATCAGGTGTACTTAATTCTTTTTAAACCGTTCAAAAGTTTGTTGGAAGTAATAGATATTGCAGAACGTCTCATCTGACTTGTTAATCCAAATGTCTCCCTCTTTGGAAAATCTTCGCTTGTTTTATAAATCATAAGCACCAGCTTGTGTCCCTCCTTCCATGCATAGAGATCAGTAAAAGACCTTATTTTTAGTTCATCAGTCATACAAGATACTGAATACCATATACAAGCTACTATATGTATATTAAACCAAAATACCAGTGCAAAATCCAATCACCATAGAAAAGAGCAACGAGAATACCAAGCACCACAAACGGTCCGAAAGGAATCATGTCTTTAATCCCCTTCTTTCCTCTAAGAAGTAGGGCCACCCCGACGATTGCACCAAAAATAAATGAAAGAAAAAATGCGAGACCAGACAATGGCAATCCAAGCATAAGCCCACCAAAAATACCAAGCTTCACGTCACCGAACCCCATCGCACGACCTCGTGAAATAAGATAGATAAGATACAATAATCCTCCAAACAATAACGCCCCGGATAATGGGGACAGCCACCATTGTTTTGCATGGTATAAAACAATGGTGGCTGTCCCCATTATTGCCATTATCAGTGGATATGCCAAGGCGAGAATAATTCCTGGAAACATCAATCTATCGGGAAGAAGATATGTTCTGAGATCTATGAGTGCAAGCGCGACAAGAAGCGCCACGAAAAGAAACCAAAAAGAAATTATTATAAAAAAAGATGTAGACAAAAGCGCGTACAACCCAATTGCGCGATACCACACCAAAAGAAAAAGACCGCCCATAATGAGTTCTATAATTGGATAATGTAATCCAAGCTTTTTAGAACAACATCGTGAACGGCCTTTTTGTGTGAGAAAACTTAGGATGGGCACGAGCTCACCTACTCCAAGCATTCTCTTGCAATGATCGCAGCGAGAACGCCCGGAAGTAAGCGCCACGAATCCCTTATCTTTTTCCGAATCAAATCTATCGGCAATAACATTTACGAAACTGCCGACACTTAATCCAAGAAGAAAAACAAGGAGACTAGACATACCTATCAAAAGTTTTCAAAAAATTACGGGTTCACTACACAATAGGTAGGATCATCACATGATACGCCACTACCATTTACGTTGGCACCATCAATGTCATTAGCCAAAACGGCATTATTTGAGCTTTCAAGTGTCGCGGACATGACATATCCAGCCCCATTATTGGTCGCCCCATATTTATATGGCGTAATCGTACCAGGACTTGGGTCCGTTGGGATAACCTGTAAGAGCCCAACAGTAGGGGAACTTAGAAGCGTCCCTAAACTTGCCCAATCAGATAAATTGTTATTAGTGTTGTTTGGATATACGCCATATTTTGAATAAAACAACTCCAATACATTTTGCATATTCCTCATATCCGATACCCTTCTTGCATCTCGTCCCATTTTTCTTGCGGGAGAGAGACCAATCAAAACCGTTGAAGCAAGCATACCAATGATCGCAACAACGACCAACAGCTCAATCAAAGTAAAACCTCTTTGTTTGTTCATATTTTTCTTCAATTTAAAAAATTTCTAAATTCATCATCGACCTTTCAAACCTGTATCTTGTATCTTGTATTTAGTATTTTGTATACGAATTATTAAACTTTTAATTGTCATTCCTGCGAATCCGCCATCCGCCAATTGGCGGAGGCAGAGGGAATCCAAAACCTTAAGATAGCTCCCGGTCTCTAGATTCCCGATCGAGTCGGGAATGACAACCATATACTAGATACTAAATACAAGATACCATATACTACTCTAAAATAACTTAACCAAGCTATAGATTGGGAGCAAAACTGCTGTCATCAAAATACCAATAAACACACCCAGCACGAGAATGAGAAGTGGCTGAATAAGTTCCGAGAGACTATTCACAATCCCACTTACCTCCTTATTATAGAATTTTGCAACACGAGAAAGCAAATCATCAATGCGCCCCGTACGCTCACCAATCGCAATCATCTGCCCTACAAGAGGAGGGAAAATATCAACTCGTGCGGCAAAAAGCTCTGAGATAAGTTCTCCACGTTTTACCCCCTCGGCGATATCACGAAGTGCAATACGGTAGACATAATTACTTACCACAAACGAACTAATTTCAAACGCCTGAATAACAGGAATACCCCCCTTCACCAAGACGCTTGTCGAATCTGCAAAACGAGCAATATAAAACTTGCGATACATGGGGCCTATAACAGGAATTTTTAATTTAATCGTATCGAGGATAGCGGAACCCTCCTCTGTCTTTATATAGCGCACAAAGAATACAATAAGAGCAACACATGAAGAAAGAACAAGCCACCCCCATTTTAAAAGGAAATCTCCTGAATACAATATCATCGTAGTGAGAAGAGGAAGTTTTGCATTACTCTCCTCAAACACCGTCTTAAGTGATGGAAGTACCATCGTAACAATAAGGATAACTGCGGCAACGAACACAAGAAGAATAAATGCTGGATAAATAAACGCGTTTTTTACCTTGGAACTAATGTCGTCCTCGTTTTCAAGGTAGTCGGCAAGGTATACCATCGTCTCTTCTAGTCTGCCCCCCACCTCACCCGAACGCACCATATTAAGATAAAACTCTGAAAAAATATCAGTATGCTTTCCGAGAGCCTGTGAAAAAGAAAGACCAGCCTGCACATCAGAGAGGATCTCCTCGAGAGCCTCTTTCAAAACAAGACTTGTTGTCTGCTCTGAAAGTGTTTTGAAAATAGTCGGAAGATCAACCTTCGCCTCCATCATCGCAGAAAACTGGCGACTCATCACCGCGATATCTTTAATACTCACATGACTAAACATCCCTATCGAAAACAATTTTTGCTTTTGAACTTCTAACGACACCACAATAAGGTTGTAGCGCTGAAGTGCCTCAATTGCCATCTGTTCGGTTGCGGCATCAATAACCCCCACTTGCATCTCGCCCGTCTCTGTTTTTGCCTTGTAAATATATTTCATACGTGTATCTGGTATATAGTATTTTGTATCTGGTATAACGCGTGTGTAACTCTTGATTCATCCGTCATACAAGATACTAGATACAAGCTACTAAATACTTCATCTATTATGCCACGAATTTATTTGTGCTCCAAAAGAAGGCTTAATTCTTCCGGATTTAATGAATAGGCAAGTGCTGTATCAAGCGATACCTCACCCTGTAATACAAGATTTGCGAGTGAACGATTCAAACTGAGCATTCCCTCCTGCATTCCCGTCTCAATAACAAGATCTATTTGATACACCTTCTCCTCTCGGATAAGATTTCGAATCGCCGTATTGGTAATCATAAGCTCATAAGCCGGCACAAGCCCACCGCGCAGTCGTGGCAAAAGACGCTGCGAAAGAACGCCCACTAAGCCAGAGGCAAGCTGCGAACGCACCTGTCCCTGCTGTTCTGGAGAAAATGAATCAATGATACGATCTATCGTCTGCATTGCGGAATTTGTATGAAGCGTAGAAAACACCAAATGTCCCGTCTCCGCAGCGGTAAGTGCCGTCCCAATCGTCTCCGCATCTCGCATCTCCCCCACCATAATAACGTCGGGATCCTGACGGAGAATTGATCGTAAGGCGAGATGAAAATTTAGGGCATCAGCCCCCACCTCTCGTTGTGAGATGAAACTTTTATCCTGGGCAAAAAGATACTCAATAGGATCCTCAACGGTAATAATATGGGCGGCCTGTGTGTGGTTGATTTCATCCATAAGCGCTGCGAGCGTACTTGATTTTCCTTGCCCCGCAGGACCCACCACAAGAAAAAAACCCTGTTGAATTTTTGTAAATTCGTGGAGAATAGGAGGCAGATTCAATTGTTCAATTGTCCTGACGTTCCATGGGATAAGACGCAACGCTGCAGAAACATATCCACGCTGATAATACACATTTGCACGAAAACGTGCCTTCTCATCAACAGAAAAAGAAAAATCAATTTCACGTTTCATAACAAGTTTCTCCTTCTGCTCAGGAGTAAGAAGTGCGAAAATAAGCCCCTGGGAAGTTTCAGGAGTAAGAAGTGGCTCTTGTTCTATGGGGACAAGCACGCCATCAACACGAAGCATCGGCCTCCTCGCGACACCAATATGAAGATCAGAGGCGCCTTCAGCCCCCGTAAGCAATAATAATTCTTTAATCTTTGCTTCGTAATTCATGAAACATATCCATCTTCATTATACTCCTTGTACACAATTTTCCACATGTGGATGCACAATAACCACAAAAAAGAGAGTCTTTGTTTTTGGATGTAGAGCGCGAAGGAGGCGAGGCTTATTGTGAGCTGTACACAAATGCTACAGCGAACAAAAAACGTAGCCTCCGACAAAGCTATGCGCCAAAAACAAAGATTCTCTATTATGAACTTGTTTCTTTGATGACATCGGGGAGATAGAGTATTCCCTGTAGTGCTTTGAGGATGCCATCCTGACGAAGCGTTGTCATCCCCTGTCGATCTGCCTCTTTGAGAATGACAGCATCGGTAATGTTCGTCTGAATAACATCGGTGAGTTCGCGTGTCATTTTAAGCACTTCGAATATGGGGATCCTTCCCTTAAATCCTTTATTATTACATTTTTCACAGCTTTGGGGTCCATATACTTCATAGGGTTCCTTAAAAACAATATCCTTTTTCTCCTCCTCAGGAATACCCTTAAGTTCATCTTCTACTATCTTCACAAGCTTTTGATCGATTGGCTCTTTTTTCTTACAGTTCTCACAAAGCTGAGCCATGAGACGTTGCGCTACCATGAGATTCAGAGACGAAGGAAGCAAAAAAGGTTCTATTTTCATATCAATAAGACGAGGGATAACCCCTGCAGCATTATTCGTATGAAGTGTCGAGAGAACGATATGGCCAGTCAAGGCGGCATGCACGGCAAGCTCAGCAGTCTCGCCATCGCGAATCTCCCCCACCATAATAACGTCGGGGTCCTGACGGAGAATCTGACGCAATCCCGAAGCAAACGTATATCCTATCTCCGGCTTTACCTGAGACTGATTTAATCCCTCAAGATAATATTCAACGGGATCTTCAAGCGTCACGACATTCACCTCATCTTTTGCCAAAATTTTCATGAGACCATACAGTGTTGTTGATTTACCTGAGCCAGTAGGTCCTGTAATCAAAATCATTCCATAGGGTTCGTTAAGTGCCTCTTGTACAAGTTTAAGATTGCGTCCAGTAAATCCAAGATTATCAACCCGCTTAAGCCCGATTGTTGGATCAAGTACGCGCAATGCAATTTTTTCCCCCACCACAGTAGGAAATGTAGCAACACGAAAATCAATCTCCTTTCCTTCTACAAGCGTGCGAAATCTTCCATCCTGTGGCATACGTGTTTCATCAATTTTTAAATCAGAGAGGATTTTTACACGTGACACTACGGCATTTTGTAATTCAGAAGGCAACTCAAGAATGGTATGCAAATCCCCATCGAGACGAAAACGAATGCGCAATGCATTACGTTGCGGTTCGATATGAATGTCCGATGCCCCCTGAGTTACTGCTTCACTTAAAATACGTGCCACCACCTTAATAACAGGAGCCTCCTCTGCACCAAGCCTTTTTTCTTCCAGGCGGATAACACGCTGCTCACCAGCACCACCGGTCTTTGCCGCATGCATCATTCCTACTGCATCCTCTATCTCCTTATTAAAATTCGTATATCCACGAAACTGAAGTGTAAAATCAGAAAGACTTACCACATACACCCCAAGATCCCACCTCTTCTCTTTTGCAAGAAATTTTAACGCCTCTATCGCCCGTGCATTTTCGGGATGCACCATACCAATCGTAAGAAAATTCCCTTCGATAGAAAGAGCGATCATTTCATACGTCCGACTCATCTCTTCGTTAATGAGCTGTAACACCTCGAGAGGAATCTGCTCATCCTTTTTGAAAACCTTGAGAGGAATACCCGTCAACTCCGCCTTAGTCTGAGCAATAATTTTATCGTCAACAATTCTGCGATCGTATAGTAAAAACTCAACCGTCTTCCCTGATAACTCGGCCTCCTTACGGAGACGATCAAGAGTAGATTGAGCAAGATATCCTCGTTGGACTAAAGCAGATAATATATTTTCCTGTTCCATGAACTAGTTTTAAAATTTTTGGAAGGGATCTACTTTGCCTAGATGTGTCTTAACAACATTTTGGTCGAGACGAGGGTATTGTTGTAAATCGGTAAAACCCTTACTTCCTCCTACAGCATTAAATTCATCCGCATGTATCTTCGTAATACCACCCGTTGCATCCTCGCGAGAAGGCATCTGATTTCCCTTTCCTGCTGAGAAAAAAAGAAAATAGGAACCCACCCCAACAACACAAAGAATCACTACAAATAGTACGATAGCTTTTGTCCCTAAAGGTTTTTTCTGTTGTTCCAAAATAATAGCCATATCGAATTATGATTGGTAGTAAACAAGAAGTGTAAGTTGATAATGCAATGTATCACCCTGCTGAGACACCTGCACCTCCTTAACATCAAGAAGCCTTGAATTTGTTTCAAGTTTTTCTATAAACGATCGAAACCCTGCATAAGGACCCTCAAGAGCTAGATTTACAGTCATCGTTCCAAATCCCTTGGTTGGTATATCGGGCTGTGGTGGAGAAGAAATATCACCCTGTGTAAACGTCATGCTTCCCGCTTTCAAACCATTTGCGCCTGCAAGCCCAAGAACATTATTCGTAAGCTCACCATACTCTGCACTTATAGGAAGCACGAAACCAAAGCGCTCTGTCATTTTTCCAAGATCTTCATATTGCTGTAACGTCGCCTTCGCTGAATTTATAAGTTGTTTCTGCGTCTCAAACACCTTTTGTGCGTCATCCCGATCCGCTCTCGCCTGAACGACATCTGATACTGCAGGTTGATCAAGTGTTGCGATAATAACGATGGAACCCAAAAACAACGCAACCGCGAGAAGAATCGAAACAAATTGTTTAGCAGTACCACCTATCATATTATTCTAATGTAGAAGTAAGTCCTGGTTTTAATGTAATAAGAATATGAAAACCAGCAGGAGATGTTTGAAGTTGAACTTCAGAAAGTTTTACACTCTTTACCTCGGGTAAGGATTCGAAAACAGACACTTGCTCTGCAACACTGTCCTTATCTTGCGCCTTTCCTAAAATATCAAGAGTATCACGAGGAATTGAGATAGTAATCGTATCAATGAAAACACCCTTGTGTGTATTTTTTTCTAACCACGTAAATAATTTTGAGGCGTACACATGATTACCTAATAATTTTTTGATGTTCAACAC
This sequence comes from Parcubacteria group bacterium, assembly GCA_016217555.1. Classification (GTDB taxonomy): domain Bacteria; phylum Patescibacteriota; class Minisyncoccia; order UBA6257; family JACRHW01; genus JACRHW01. Next base: position 6,735 of record JACRHW010000024.1, on the reverse strand, counting down.
TTGAGAATATGTACGCAACACCTGATCGCGCTTGTCTTTATCAATCTCATCAGAAAGTTTTTTCACATCAGAAATAATAGAGGTGGTATCTTCTGTAATCTTGGGAATATACCAGTATTGCATCGCGGCATAAAAACCAAGGCTTGCCGCAAACAGAAAAACACCCCACAAAACCATGGTCGAAAACCAAACTACTTCAGTCGCTTCTTTCGTGTGAATCACACTTGGAAAAGCAGCGCTGCTTTTTCGGCGGATTTCCTCCAGCATACTTTTATTATATCACACCACGTGCCACACAAGGTGTGCAAAAAGATTACTTATCCACACGCAAAAAAGTTACTCTTTTGCCTTCAGGGCCGCGCCCGTTGCTACTACAAGTTGTGGAAACGCCACTTCCACTGCAGACCGTTCCTCTGGCTTCACATTAAAATAATACAAGGAGGTAAATGATATTGCCTTAATCCCAACCTTTTCCGAAAAATATCCATCGATTCCCCTTAATAAACTCGATCCTCCCACGAGCACCACTTCACTAATTGGCTCATCAAATTTAGACTTGTACATCTCAAATACCCTCTTTGCCTCTTCAAGAATAGAATCAAGCGCAAAATAAACAAGCTGATGAACCGCCGCCTGCTCCACACTATAGGTAAGACCCTGAGTTTTTTTAACCTCCTCTGCGTGGGAACCATCCACTCCAAGACCACGCGCAATGGAACGCGTAATATCTCCTCCTCCACTATCAAGCCCACGGTTTACCACCACATACCCATTCCGTATCACAATAATATTCGTCGCATATGCTCCAATATCAAGTACGGCAATAGTTTTCTCTTCAAGAGATGAGGCGGCACGCAAAATTCTTAGTACACTCAACGTCTCCGATTCTATACTCTTTAAATGCAATCCTGCTTTTTCTATCGCCACGGTGTAGTTTGCAACAATTTTTTTAGAAATTGCGGTGAGAAAAAAAAGTTTTTTTATCGTACCCCCACCCCCCACATCCCCTGGCTGGCTTATTCTCTTCTCTCCCGCCTCAATCCACTCATACGCCGTCTCTTGAGGCGTAAGAGGAACATATTGTCGAAAAGAATATGAAATGGTACGTTCCACCTCTTCAGGACTCAGTTCAGGAAATTCAAGGAGTGTCGCAAACGAAGAAAATATCGGATAGGTTGCATACACCTCCCCTCCTCGTATTCCTGTTTTTGTAAGAAGTTGCTTCAAGAGATCTGAAATATTTTCCGGACCCATCGCATGGGCACTTGATTGCAAAGATTTACTTGGCTGGGTAAGATGATTTGCGTTTTCGATAACGCCATAATTTGTAATCTGAGGTTGCTTTCCCAACGCAAGTTCAACTATCTTTATAGAAGACGTCCCAATATCTAACCCCAACACTTTTTTGGGTCCAAAGAATGACATACTAAATATTATCGCCTGAGCTTGTCGAAGGCTTACCTTATTATTATATCCCACTCCTCATGAAAAACATTATCCACAGTGCACAACGTATACTGAAAAACTGCACCAACATCCTCTTTCCCGCCCAATGCGTGGGGTGTACCTCTTAATCTCGAAGATCCACATGTCCTTTGTACCCAATGCGAAGCAACCTTACCCACAGAAAGCGGACTCTATTGCGCCGTGTGCGAAAAACGTCTTTCCTCGTTTACCGTCTGTCACTCATCACCTCTCGATGCAATAGGATATGCAACGTCATACCAAGTCCCCCTTATACGAGATCTCATTCACCTCTACAAGTATGAACAAGTGAAAAGCGCAGTGATTGATCTCGGACGCCTTCTCAACTCCTACCTCACCACTACTCAACTTCTTCCGTTTTTGAATACAAAAAAGAATGCAATAATTATCATACCCATCCCCCTCCACATCCTTCGCGAACGCACACGTGGATTTAATCAAGCAAAGTTGCTCGGGGAATACATAGCCCATGCAAACACCATACCTCTCTGTGACGTACTCTCACGCACACACGATAATCCTCCCCAAGCCAAAATGAAATCAAAAGAAAAACGTATCAAAAACGCAGAACACCTTTTCGCTCTAAAACAAAAAACAGCATATCTCATAAAAAACAAAACCATCCTCCTCATCGATGATGTCGCCACCTCATGCGCCACCCTCACCTCCGCAGCAGAAGTTCTAAAACACAACGGCGCAAAAAAAGTAATCGGCCTCGTCCTCGCCAAAGGATAATGTGTGAATTATGAAATAGCTATTCCTCACACGGAATAGATATTTTATAATTCGCAATGAGTAGAGTAACAAAAAACAAAGAAATAACTCATATCCAGTACCCATTCAAACCATAAACGAGTCCTCAAGGGGGAGTCGGGTTATATCGCTACGATAGGGGGGATATAACGGTCACCCCCTTGGAGACGAGTGTTGGTTTGGATGGGGACGAAAAAATAGATGTTTTATAATTCATAGTTATTGCAATAAAAAAGACCGAGAGTGCTCGGTCGTATGTTTCTAAATAGTTTTTAATACTACGCGCCAGATGTGGTAAATCTTTCCATGAGTATCTTGTCGATGTCTTTCAAAAAACACATGAGAAATTGCATTCTTCTCCACCACTTTCGCAACCTTTCCGCGTGCCTCTGCAGCATTACGTGCTAAAACCACAAGAGATTGTTCTGTGTCTTTTGGATATTCGCTTATCCACACCGCCCCATCTTCTCTGTCATAAATCCATTCCTTTTCGGGTATCTCACCTTTGTTAAAAAGTACGTCACGCATTGGCTTCCGCGACTCCGTGTACCCAATAAGTAGCTTCACTCGCGGACCCCACTCAAGAGAGCTATGAACACTAGAACTGAATGATACATAAAAAAGAGCGAGAGAAAACATGAACACTACTGTTGCGGTGACAAAAAATCCAAACGCTTCACCACTACTATTGCCCCCGCGTATTTGACAATATAGTACCTGAAAGCATAATAGTGCGAAATGAAAAAGGATTTGCCCAAAGACAAAAAATAACCAGAAAAGAGTACCAAACACAGCAAGATGTTCACCTCGTATAAACCCCAAGATAACTCCTAAAAGAATTGCAATGTGAGGCGCTGTCGAGTGCTTTCCCTCAATGTCAATAAGCTCATTGACACTCCTCGGATCAAGTTGTCTTCCAAGCCAAAAAATTCCTGGCAACATTGCTCCACCAACCTGTTTCATCTTTGCGTTTCGTGCGATTTTTTTTGCCAACTTTTTAGCTATCTCATCTTGTCGTTCCTGTTCCATTTTTGCCTCTACGCGCGCGATCCCATCATATGCCTCACTAAGATTTACATTGATCTTTACTGCACCACGGTAATATTCAATAGCTTCCTTAAAATCAGAAAACCATTCATAGGTCATACCATAAGCAAAATAAGCACTCGAAGTTTCTATAACTCGATCTTTTAATCCACGATTTAGTATATTAGATGCTTCTATCAAACATCCTCGTTTTTCAAATTCAATACCACTAATCCAGATCATCCCGAAAAAGGTCCAATCCATACCACTATCAAATTTCATCTTCACACGCATAATTTCATTCCATACTTCTTCGAGCGAAGGTTTGTGCGATTGGGGTTGTATCACGGTTGTTCCTGCTACTACTTGAGAAACAATAGTCTTCGTTCCTTCTAAACCTCGTCTCATCTCATCTACTGTTTGGTAACGCTCATTCGCATCAAGCTTCGTCGCCTTATTCACAAAAGAACATAATTCAAGCCGATACCCCGTAAGTGGTTGTGTATCAAACACTATGGGATCGTTTCCTGTAAGCAGTTCTTTCATTATTACACCAAGTGCATAAAGATCGCTTCGTATATCGAGCTTCCCCGACCACTGTTCTGGGGCGGCGTATCCGGGAGTACCCACCGCAGTCCCATTCGCCTGAACGCCTTGTGCTATGGGAACCCCCACATCACGCGCGGTTCCAAAATCAATAAAGGTAATATGGTTATCAGGACGCACCATCATGTTTCCAAGCTTCAAGTCACGATATACCAATCCCTTTGCATGAAGGTCCTCAAGCATATCAAACGTTTCACCCACCCACACAATCACTTCTTCTTCGGACACTGTTCGCATCTTTTTCAATGCATCAAGCGTTACTCCTTCAACATATTCGAGCACAAGCACATGAAATCCATTTTCAACAAAGTGATCATACGCACGTACCACATTACGATGAGTACTATGAAGAAGAATACGCGCCTCACGATTAAAATCATTAATCGCCTCTTGCTCTGAAATATCATGACGTGTTGCTGTTTCTTGTGGATCGAGAATCTTCAAGGCTCGATCTTGTGTCCCCGTTGCTAATGAAATCTGCGTATCAAGCGCATGATACACGCGCGCCATCGTCCCCGATCCAAGAAATTTCTGAATGATATATCTTCCCCGACCAACAAGATCACCCGGTTTCAACATCGTCCCAACAGTCTGAACAATCTGGTTCATTACCCACCTCTCCCTTCTTTGTTTTCAAGGTAATCCCGTCGCCAAAAGGCAGCAGGAATGCTGCATATATTAAAACATACCACTCAAAAAAATGCAATAAATCAAACGCCTGACGATCGTCAGAAATTTGATTTTCTTTAAAAAATACATAGCTTAGAGGTTGTAAAAAGGAACATTCTTCACCATACTGGAAGTAGTATCTTCACAATAGGAAAGGGGTGATGCCTATGGACGCCTATAAAGAGCTCATCTACACCTTTCTCCAAGAACTTGAAATAACTATGCCACGCGAGGACATACGGCATGTTGCCACGATACTCGCCCCTCTCTGAGAAAAAATGTATAGTATCTTCGCCCTTGCCACGAAAAAATGTACTCATGCTGTTATGAAAAAACATGCCATTGAGCACGTTGATAGTCTCACCAAAAAAAATATAGACGAGGTTATGAAGCTGGTGATACACAGAATCCATAACAACAGAGAGTTTCAAAGAAGCCTCTCCCTATTCAGAACTTATATCAAAAAACATCTTGCCACATCTATTCATCTTTTTTTGCGCATCTATCTTGACCCAGAAGAAAATGAAGAAACACAAAGTGTATCCTATACCCTCAGATGGTACATGTTTCTCAAGCTTAAAAATAAAGAGGGTATCAACCAAACTCCTCTCATAGAAGATTTCCAAAACGTCATCCCTCGCTATTTTAAAGAACAATTCAATATTATATACGAAAGCCCCTAGCACAAAAGGGGCTTTACCATTCCCAAAAAAATAATTCTATTAGGACTTACGCATTAGGATGTAGTTCGAGGAAAACCCGAGGAGCGAAGAGAAGTCCGACTTCCCAAATATTGACGTCTGTTCGTCCGTGGAAGTCGGACTTCTAAACATTGATTCATTGCGTTATACGTTCAATATAGAGAAGTTCAACTTCCGACACACCACGAAACGTCAATATTTTGGAAGTTGAACTTCTTATACCGCGTCGAGCACCACAGGGTTTGACGAAGAAATACACCAAATACATAAGTCCTTTTTATTCTTTTTCCTTTTTTTTGCGCAATACAAACAAGCACACCGCTGCATCAATGTTTCCTATACCTCCACCAACACGCGCAGAAGGAAATGTATCATTATTTCCAGTTGTTGTATAAGAAGAGGTTTCGATATGATCATCCACAACTCCTGCCTTATGCAAATCCAATTCTATGGCTTTTGGGACATTGAGCAAATACTTTCCATCTCCCTTCTCTTTAAAAATGAGCTTGAGTTCCTCTGGAGAAAAAGATTCAACAAATTTATTATAAACCACCGTATCGACTTCATAGTCATCTGGGTTTACACTTGGTCCAATAGAAATACGAATATCTTCTGCCCTTGTGCCATATTGTTCTGCCATTTTTTTAATTCCCTCCGTTGCTATGTGTTGCACAGTACCCTTCCACCCCGAGTGAAAAAGACCGATCGCATTGTGTACAGGATCATAAATGGCAATAGGGGTACAATCAGCAGCAGTAATATACAGAACCTGTCCTGCAATATTGGTAATTAGACCATCAGTCTCCAATGTGTGCCGTATCTTCTCCTCTGGGGTAAGTTGAACAAAGGAATCATCCACACACACTATATTCTTAGAGTGAGTAAGCTGAGTCTTGATTATATTATGAGGATCAGCGCTTGGGTCGATATCTCGCAAAAGTTTAATCAAAAAACGCGCAGGAATCCACTTTTCTGCCATACTGTGTGCCAAGCGATCAGATTCCCGCAACAAACCCAAATCTTTTGCATCGGGATCCATACCAATCCCCTTTTTAAAATGTTTTGTAGATCCGCCATAAGCAACCTCCTCACTAAATGAATTAAAAACACCAGGATGCCACACTCCCTGTGAATCAATTGCCTCTGTTTGTATTGGCGACACAGCCACGACATCAACACTATCGGACCGTTTAAGAGATTCCTCCAATTCCTTTTTTAAAAAACTATTTTCTTGTGTCATATAGCAACAGTATAAAATAAAATATCGAAAAAACAATACAATGACTATTCCTCTACCACATTTTTCCTAATTTGCTTAAGTGCAATAAAACTACAAATCGCAATCCCGTACAGAGCGGTGACGATGTCCCGAAGTTAGAACCAGTACGGGTGTTCTCGTTCCATCGCGTTGATAAAATTATACGTCATTTACGCCGAATTTACAATGATAATCCGGCCTATTTTGACATTCCGGTATTCGCCCAGAAGATCTACT
>JACRHW010000023.1 GCA_016217555.1 Parcubacteria group bacterium | reverse complement strand
TTACAACAGGTGGATTTCTCGTGTTTTTTGTTCATACACAAGAATTCTGCTACAAAACAGAGACTTTGACAGTGTTTACCTATTCAAACGGAGATGTCTACCAACCAAATTTCGCTGGGTAACTGGACGTGTCATACCACCCTGTTTCATAGCCCATTAATGGTTCCGAATTTGGTGCGTCGTTTACGCACGGAGGGGTCTTTGTAGGGTTTAGAAGATGATACGGGAGAATATATCTTTTTCTTTCGTTCTGTTTTACCGCGTTCATGGTAACTACGATAGTGTTTTTCTTCCCGCGTTATAGGCCATTGAAAATGTTACCGTAATCTTCTCGGATAGGCCATAACTCGGTTACCGTAGTCGTATATGACTATGGCAACAAAAAACGAAGTATTTAAGGAACGTCTGTCGGAATGGCTCAAGGCAAAAGGAGATCGCAAGAAACGAGGCGAAATTGGTCGGCACATGGTGTTTGCAACGAAGTGCCATCCTAAGTCGGTGTCACGTACGTTCAAACTGGGGGATATAGTATTCAACACTACTTTTTCTTCCAACGGACAAGATGATATGAGGCGTCATACCGTGTCGTATGATATGTATTTGGTTCTAGTAGAGATGAAAAGTTTCGTTGGTGTAATCAAAAACCGGCATAGAAAGTCTATACCGGTTTTCATTTCTAAAGATTATTGTATTTCTTTTCCATTTACTACTACTTTGAGGTCGGTAGTGAGATATACCGTATCTGATGTGTTTGAAATGGTGTAGGGTTCTTGTGGAGTGACGAGTTCTGCGAGCGAGGGTGTTTTTTTATCGTTTGTACAAGCAAAAAAGTCTTTCCCATCGTACCAGTAGCATGTTCCGGTAGTGCCGTGAGTGAGGACATCGTTTTGGGTTCTTATAAAACTATATGTTTCATTTGGTTTTGGTTCAAAATACGCTTCATTCAATGAAAGCGCATATGCAGTGCCACTCATAATAAAAATAATAAAAGGAATAAGATATTTCATAGTTTTTTGAATTAAAAGTCCCCTCATGGAAGGGGATTGATAGTGTAGAATTATATTATCACAAAAGGTAGAAATAGTCAATTTTTCGAGGTTGCATCGGGTGGGGGGTTGGGGTATAATATAGTATACAAAAGCAACAGAGCTTATTCTTTTTTATTCATTTGTAGACAACATTGGCATGCCAAAAGATGATGACAAAAAACAGGTAGGGGCCTCCTATACCGGGAAGGATATTCAGGTGTTGGAGGGGCTTGAACCGGTACGTAAGCGACCGGGTATGTATATTGGTTCGACAGGCATCGACGGTCTGCACCACCTTATCTGGGAGATAGTAGATAACTCGATTGACGAGGCTATGGCTGGCTTTGCGAAGAATATTGATATTCGCCTTTTTGATGGTCACAAGGTTTCCGTTCGAGATGATGGGCGAGGTATTCCTGTTGATGTACACCCTAAAACAAAAAAATCGACTCTTGAGACCGTACTTACCACGCTTCATGCGGGGGGTAAGTTTGGCGGTGAGTCATACAAGGTTTCAGGCGGTCTGCACGGCGTAGGTGCTTCTGTGGTGAATGCACTTTCACAATATCTTAGAGCAGAAGTTTCTAGAGATGGAAATGTTTATATGCAGGAGTATGTTCGTGGAAAACCAAAGGCAGAGATGAAAAAGATAGGAAAGTCTGTTGCAACATGGACAACAATTACATTTGATCCAGATCCAGAAATTTTTGGTGTAAAAGAGGAGGGTAATGTAACACTTCCTGAGTATGATGTAAAAAAGATGCTCGAACATTTGCGCCAGCAGGCATACCTTACGCGTGGTGTTCGCATGCAGATTTGGGATGAGCGTACGGCATCCCCTGAGGCGTATGGATTTTATTTCGAAGGGGGGCTTCGATCGTTTTTGTTGCACCTCACTGAGGGTGAGAAGCGAATCCAGGATACGCCGTTCTATACCATGAAGGATGATCCCGGAATTTCTGTTGAGGTAGCAGCTATGTATACTGATGAGTTTCAGGGGAGAGAGCTTAGTTTTGCAAATAACATCTACACCCCAGAAGGAGGGATGCATCTTACTGGTTTTCGTTCCGCGCTTACCCGTGTTTTAAATGATTATGCACGTAAGAATAATTTTCTTAAGGATAATGAAGAAAATTTAATTGGGGACGATGTGCGCGAAGGGATGACGGTAATTGTTTCGGTAAAGCTTTTATCTGATATTTTGCAATTTGAGGGGCAGACAAAGGCAAAGCTTGGAAATCCAGAAGCACGACAGGCTGTGGAGACAGTAGTGAATGAGGCCCTTCAGGAGTTCTTGGAAAAAAATCCACAGGAGGCAAAACGAATGATGGAGAAGGTTATCCTTGCAGCGAAAGCGAGAAAGGCGGCAAAGGCAGCGCGTGATACGGTGTTACGTAAGGGTGCGCTTGAGGGGCTTGCCTTGCCCGGTAAGCTCGCGGATTGTTCTTCGAGGAGTGCTGCCGAGTCCGAGCTCTTTATCGTTGAGGGAGATTCTGCTGGAGGCTCTGCTAAACAAGGACGCAATAGAAGATTCCAGGCAATTCTGCCCCTTAAGGGTAAAATTTTAAATGTAGAAAAATCGCGCATCGATAAGATGCTTGCAAACAAAGAAATCCGTTCTCTTGTGATCGCCCTTGGAACCGCGATAGGAACAGAGTTTGATGTGTCAAAAATTCGATATCATAAAGTTGTTATCATGACCGATGCTGACGTTGACGGTTCTCATATCCGAACGTTATTGCTCACTCTATTTTATCGCTACTTTCCACAAGTAATTCAGATGGGATATCTCTATGCTGCCGTGCCGCCGCTTTATCGTATTGAGAAGAGCAAGAAAGAGGTGATGTACGCGTACAATGATTCCGAAAAAGAAACGCTTCTCGCCTCGCTTGGCGGAGAACGTGGGGTCTCAGTAAGTCGCTATAAGGGTCTTGGCGAGATGAACCCGGAACAGCTTTGGGAGACCACCATGGATCCAGAGCGTCGTATGCTAAAACGAATTGATGTTGATGACATTGAGGCGGCAGATCGCAGCTTTGATATTTTGATGGGTGAAGAAGTAGCACCTCGCAAGAGTTTCATAAATGCCTACGCACAAAAGGTAAAAAATCTCGACATTTAGAATCATAGAAAAAGACCGCAACGTTATTGCGGCCTGAATATGATGGAGACGGTTAGCAAGGCTTCTTTAATGCTTGCTACCCCATTTTTTTGTTTCCAAGCAAGAAAAGCTTGGCAGGCAAAAACACGCGAACGGCTACTGATTGCGTGTTACTATATTTTTATGACCCTCCATCAAGTCATGAAAATATAGTAACCCAATCAACATTATCATTATACTTTTGTGGCATATTTTGTCAAGGGGGGGTTCATACACGATATTGACATTGGGGTGAGTACGCGGTATCTTATAAGTAATAAGAAAGAGCCTCGCGGGGCTTTTAAAAATGGAAATTTTATGAAGAACATATTTGGGGGAATATCCCTTTTTTTTAAAGAAGTTTTTTTTGAACTTAAGCGAGTAAATTGGCTCTCACGTAAGCAGCTTGTTCAATATACTATTGTAGTTATTGGATTATCTGCGTTTATGGCCGCCTTTTTAGGAGTACTTGATGCAGGGTTTGTATATGGGCTTACTCATTATATCGTGAAATAATATGGCAGAAGAAACAACAACAACACCTCCAGAACGACATTGGTATGCAGTGCATACCTATTCTGGGTATGAAGATGCAGTAGTACGCTACTTGGTACAGCGTATCGAGTCTTTTGATATGCAAGATAAGATTTTTAATGTTCTCGTTCCAAAAGAAAAGAGCGTGAAAATTAAAAATGGAAAGCGTAAGGTGACAGAGGAAAAAATTTATCCTGGCTATGTCTTGGTGAATATGATTATGGATGAAGGGACGTGGTACGTGGTTCGTAACACACCTCGTGTAACAGGGTTTGTGGGAGCAGATTCTACAGAGCCTACACCACTTTCTGATGCAGAAATTAATATGTTTATGCAGAAGATGGGGCTTGAAGAGCCAAAGTTCAAGATCGATGTTGTGGTGGGGGATGTGGTAAAAATTAGCGACGGCCCCTTTAAGGATTATGATGGTAAGGTGAGCGAGATTGACGAAGAGCGTGGAAAAGTAAAAGTACTGGTGTCGATGTTTGGTCGCGAGACACCTATAGAGCTCGATTTCTTACAAGTAAAAAAGGTATAGTTTTTGTTTGAAATTGACAATTGGGTCAATTTCAACTACAAAAAATATACCCCGCCCCCTATGCACTATGTTTACGTGCTAGAACGTAATATTAAGGAATGGTATATCGGCTACACGAATGATGTGGTGCGGAGACTAAGTGAACACAGTAGAGAGGGTAGATGTAAATTAATGTATTACGAAGCATATCTTTCTAGTAAGCAGGCACGTGATAGGGAGCGGAGGCTTAAATATTATGGAAGTGCGTGGCGAGCACTTAAGCAAAGAATTATTGCTTAGGGGGCGGGGTGCTCAATGTTGTAGATAAATTCATTTCACTCAACATTGGGTTTCGTTTATAAATTTAAACAACATTGGCATGGCAAAAAAAGTAAAAGTAACACTAAAACTTCAGCTTCCCGCAGGCGCAGCAACTCCTGCACCTCCTGTTGGTCCAGCACTTGGTCAGCATGGAATTAATATTGGTGAATTCGTGAAACGATTTAATGAAGAAACGAGAGAGAAGGTGGGCGATATTGTTCCTGTAGTTATTACGGTGTTTGAGGATCGATCGTTTGAGCTTAAGTATAAAACCTCTCCTGCTTCAGATATGCTACGCAAGGCAGCGGGTATAGAAAAAGGTTCTGGAACACCTGGGAAGAAAAAAACAGGAAAGGTGACCAAAGCAGATCTTATCCGTATCGCAGAAAAAAAGATGGAGGACTTGAATACAACAGATGTTGAGCAGGCTGCAAAGATAATTGCTGGCACTGCACGTAGTATGGGCCTCGAAATAGTAGAATAGAACTTACACATTCGGCGCATTTCTTCGTCAGAAACTCCGGTGCTCGACGCAGTACTACCTCTGTACAGCTTACTCTGCTCCTCGTTTCTTCCTTGAACTGCATCCGAATGTGTAAGTTCTCTCGCTAAGCTCTTAAAAAGTTCTCGTAGACCACGAGGGCTTTTATTTTTTAGGATATTAATGTAAGACATTGTCAACGTACTATCCAATAAATCTATTTGGTATACTGGAATAAGTTTTTTAAAAATATGGAAAAGGAGACTTACAACATGCCAGGAGTAATACCGCGTATGCATAATGGTCTTTTTGTGTTATTTGAGGGCTTAAGTGGTAGTGGAAAATCCACTCAAGCGGAGCTTTTTTACGCTCGCCTTAAGGAGAAGGATATTCCTGCTCTTTTAAATCGTGAACCGGCTGGAGGAATATTCGGTAGGATCATACGAAATTGTATTGAGAAAAAAGATATTCCAAGAGAACTGTTGTTCAAGGCTGGTTATCGTCTCGCGAAACTTTTGCCAAAGCATCATGGACTCGTTGTATTATTCGAAAAACTTGCTCGTGGTGGTGAGCTTACTGAGCTTGAGCGCCAGACAATTTTTGTACTTGATCGTCTTGAGGATATAAAGGATACCATTTCACCAGCATTAAAAGCAGGAAAAATAGTGGTACAGGATCGTTATGACCTTTCTACTTACGCATATTATATGGCAAGTAGTGGTTCTGAAAAAGCATTTGCAGAAATAGCACAATTGCACCAGGAGGTTTTGAGTGTTTCTTATGTGGTGCCTGATATTACCTTTATTATTGATCTTGCTGCTGAGACTGCAACACAGCGATTACATACATCGGGAAAGGTCATTGATATCTATGAGCATGAAGCATTCCTTGCGCGCGTGAGAAACCATTATCAAACGCTTGCTACACGCAAGAATCCACAAACGCAATTGCATGTTCTTGATGGTGAGAAATCAAAAGATGACATGAATAAGAAGGTGTGTGAAATACTGGACTGGCTTTTTATTGCTGAAGAATTGAGGCGTAAATTGAATTAATTGATACTATTCGCACCGTGCGGATTTTTCATTGAAGGATGGTATTTTTCTCATCTTTTTTCTATAATAAGACAAATGTCTAAATATATTACTACGATAGGTTTAGAAATTCATGCAGAACTTCGCACACAGACGAAGATGTTTTGTGACTGCTTGAATGCTGAAGAGATGCATCCCAATGTTAATGTGTGTCCTATTTGTCTTGCGCACCCAGGGACACTTCCTACGCCAAATGAGAAGGCGATTATGCACGTGTTGCGTGTTGGTGCAGCACTCGGTGGGGAACTTGCAAGTATTACGAAATTTGATCGTAAAAACTATTTTTATCCCGATATTCCTAAGGGGTATCAGATTTCTCAGTATGATCAACCTTTAGTAAAGAATGCCGTGCTCGAGTGTTATGTGCAGGGCGAGAAGAAATCATTCGATATCGAAAGAGTTCATCTCGAGGAGGATACAGGAAGACTCCTTCATAGCGATCCTTCGACAAGCTCAGGGCAGGCGACAACAAGGGTGGATTATAATCGAGCGGGAGTTCCTTTGATGGAGCTTGTTACAAAACCAGTATTGCACACTCCCGAAGAAGCAGAGGCGTTCGCATCTAATCTTCAGCTTATTTTGCGTTATTTAGGAGTTTCGTATGCGAACATGGATAAGGGGCAGATGCGCGTAGAGGTGAATATTAGTATATGTAAAGAGGGGGAGGAAAAACTAGGAACAAAGGTAGAGATAAAGAATTTAAATTCATTCCGTTCTGTGGGGGATTCCATTCGGTATGAAGTTTTACGTCATGAGGAACTTTTGAAGAAAGGGAAAAAGATTGTTCAGGAGACGCGTGGGTGGGATGAAAATAAACGTATTACGTTTTCACAGCGCAAAAAAGAGTCAGCACACGATTATCGTTATTTTCCAGAGCCTGATATTGCTCCGCTTGTTGTAGGAGATCATGTGTTGGGAGAGGCGGTGCTTAAGGAGATTAGTACTAAAGAGATTATGACCTCGCTTCCTGAATTACCTGTGCCTCGCCTAGAACGTCTTAAAAAAGAATATGGTCTTGATTTCAAAGACGCCGAAGTATTAGTACAACAAAAAGAGGTTGCCGAGTTTTTTGAAAAAAGTGTTTCTGAGGCGGGAGAATTAGAACATGGCGTAGATAAGAAAAAGATTGCAAAGTTGGCACATAATTTTCTCATTTCAGATCTTTACGGATTTCTCGAAGGAGATACCGTGGAATGGGGAGCGCTTAAAATCACACCAGAAAATTTTGGTCATCTCGTGGTGTTGTTTGCCAGGGGGGAGATTTCAAGCCGTGTTGCGAAAGATGTACTACGAGAAATGTTTGAGACGGGCGCAGAATGCCATGCGATTATTGAGGAGAAAGGATTAAAACAGGTGAGTGATGAGGGGGCGCTTGAGACGATTGCAAGAGAAGTTATCGCAGAGTTTTCTGATGCTGCGTCGGATTATAAAAAAGGAAAAGAGGTTTCTCTTCAGTTTCTTGTAGGCCAATTCATGCGAAAAACAAAAGGTGCTGCAAATCCAGAATTAGCAAAGGAAATTCTAAAAAAGAATCTATAAAAAGGTCGGTCATTGATTTGAAATATATTTGTAGTAGTATGGATAAATTAAGACGAGGGGTACAAAAAATTTTCGGTGCAATAGATCGGGTTAGGGTTCAAGACTATCGTGTTGAATCTGAAAATGTAAAAAAAGCTGTAGAAATTGCACAAGAGATGGTGGGAAGGAGGAAGGATGAATTCAAGAGTTTTTATGGTGTCGATCCCAAAAACGAAACTGGATCTTGTCAGCCTTTTGTGAATGAAGTTATGGACAAGGCTGGAGTATATCGTGTTAAAAGAATTCCCAACATCACCACACAAGCGATTGGGAGATTGCTTGAGATGGGGTGGATAATCGTTGAAAGTGAAGAGAGTATGATGCCCGGGGATATTGTGTATGAAATACCAGTACCAGAGGGAGAAACAATAAAAGAAGAATATCGTTATAGCAAAGCAAAAGGGGATCCCGAGGTCTTTGAAACAAACGAAATATTACAGAAGGCAGTTAATGGTCATAAGGGGTTCATCCCATACCATGTCGGGGTTGTTGTAGAAGGTGGCCAGGCCGTGTACAGTGACGGGAGTTCTGATATACTTAGAAAAAGAAAACCGATAGGTTTTTTCATTGCCTTAAGGGCTCCGTTAAAATCAAAATAAACCATTAGAATTTATAAAAAGGTCGCAATAAAGAGATATAGTATATATGCCATTTGAATCATTTTCAAAAGAATATGAGGGGGGGGGTTAAGGAACGTTTGTTTAAGGCGAAGAAAAATGGTGAATTACCCAACCCACTAGATGTAGATGCACATAAAAAAATGAGAGTGGAACAAAGAAGAAATCTACGGTTGCAGATTGAGGAGGAACTAAATGGTTTCAAGAGACAGCTTGTAAATATACAAGGGGAACTTTCAAAAAAACAAAAAGAATTAGCAGATGTCCAATCCTCTGTGCCGCGTGAGTATAATTTAGATCGTAAGGAGACCATAGACGAGACAATGAAATTCAACAAAGCAACGACTCTCGCAGGGAGGATTCAAGAATTGCGTAAAAAAGAAGAGGAGTTGGGGCGTGAAATTGGTAAGAAAGAGTTAGATCTGCAGTCTTTAAATTAATTATTATATTTAAAAATGAGAAAGAAGAAATACCTAGATAAAAGTTTGGTGAAGAAATTATGGATGCCAAGTAATTTGTGAATTTCGCCTAAACCATGTCATTTGGCGTTTCGCGTAGTGATTAATGGCCTTTTCGAGGGATTGTTTCATTTCTTCATAAGTGCATTTTTCTTGAAGGTAGAGAGCGATGTGTTTATATTCCAACCCAAATGATTCAAGGCATTTCCATGAAAGTTTTTCTTTTTCGTGGAGATGTTGTACTTCTTCAATCATTTCTTGGTCTAGGCGTTCCTCAAGTCGTTTTTTAATTTTTTCTTGCAATACCTCCCATCCAGGGAAGAGGCCGATATATTCAATGGTGTAGGAAAGCGGATGTTTTTTAAGTGGTGTTATGGGTTCGTTCGTTGTAGTAATGATTTCGAGTGCACGAATAAGCCTTCTTCTGTTATTACGATCTATTGTTTTCGAAAATTCTGGATCATGTTTTTTAAGCTCATCAAATAATTCTTCGGTTGTTTTTTTCTCCAGATTTTTACGCAGAGTTTTATTAATAGGTGTTTTTGGGAACTCCCAACCTTCGAGCACTGCATCAATATAGAGGCCTGTACCACCACAGAGAATAGGAACTTTTCCACGCCTTACAATATCTTTTATTGCTTTGGTTGCAAGCTTTTGGTATTTCACCACAGTAAATTGTCTTTTAGGAGATGCTATATCAAGAAGGTGGTGGGGAATTCTACCCATTTCTTTTTCAGTAATCTTACCACTTCCAATATTCATACCACGATACACCTGGCGCGAATCAGCAGAAATAATCTCACCATCTATTTGTTTGGCAATTTGGACGGCGTAGTCTGATTTTCCAGAAGCGGTGGGCCCAAGAATAACAACAATCTTTTGTTTCATATATCTTGAACCACGAAATATATATTTCTCACTCGTTCGCCACTCCAGCGGATGGCTCACTTATCCGCAGGCGCTCCGTTGTCAATCCAATTCATTGTGATTCAGGATTGACAACACCCAGCTCCGCGCCTGCGGAATGGTTCGGAACATAGATTTCGTGGTCCGTCGATCAAGAATTAAATAACCTTTTTGAGAGTACCTGTTTTTGTAACTGCTATAATTTCTATGTAGGGGAGAAGTTTGTAGTGTGCTAAGTCTTCAAGCATTTCCTTTGGAATTTTTATCTTTCCCGCCCAGACACTTCTTTGAAGCATGGTGAAGCCTAGATAATTAAGTTCCTGACGCAACCATTCCCGTTTTTTTCTTTCAGGTTCTGGAATATCAAAGAGGATGATATTGAGTTGAGCATCTTCAGTTTTTATATATGCACGTTTTTCTATTTGTTGGTCTACTTTCTTTTCTAGTTTTTTTAGATATCGTCCTCCTTTTTCTGTTACGAAAAATCCACTCTTTTTATTTTTCTTATCATTCATTCGGATAAAACCCTCCTCTTTCAGGTGATGAAGAAGGCTTTGAAAGGAGTGGCGCTGTCTTCTTTCCTCGTTTTTACGTTCTCGCTCACTTTGAAGTTTCTCAACTTTTCGCTGCATTTTTGAGAACGATGATCCGTACCCAGAAGAGAGTATGGCATCTAAGAGATCTACTTGCAGAATAATGCCTTCGCCAATCCATTTTAAAATGTTGGCTGTAAGTTCTCCGTGTTTCATAATTTGCTATGTTTGGGACGTACGCATTCGGCCCATTCCTTCGTCAAACGCTCCGGTACAGAACGCAATATGAGAAGTTCAACTTCCCAGATATTGAGGTTCGGTGGTTTGTCGGAAGTTGAACTTCTTTATATTGAACGTGAAAACGTGACGAATCAATCTTTAGAAGTCCGACTTCCTTACGAACGAACAGACGTCAACTTTGGGGAAGTCGGACTTCTCTCCGTTCCTCGGGTTTTCCTTGAACTACATCCAAATGCGTACGTCCCAATGCTTGTTATTAGTAATTAGGTTACCTTAACAGAATATTTTAAATAAATCAAATTTCTGACGATCGTCAGATTTCTGATAAGTTGATCCCGTTAGAAGCCGCGAGGGCACGCAGTGTAACTATTGAGGTTAAACCTCAATAGTTACTGCTTCTAACGGGATTGACGTTTTGTCATAAAACATGTAGTATTTTTCTTAGTACATCGAAAATAGAATAAGGGAGGAAAAGTGATATGAAAAAAGAGTTTTGGGAGATACATCCAAAAATTGATAACACAATTGTGGTGAAGTTCGTGGGTAGTAGTGATCCGGACAGTGAGAAGATATCAGTTCTTGTAGAGATAAATCGAGCACTTAGTAGAGACGAGCGAGCCGTTTTTGTTTCGTTAGGAGAAGGTGTTAACGAATTTACGTGTACTATGTATAGTGGTACTTTTTTCTTGAGTGCAATTATGAAGCTTGGTGATGAGGAATGGGTAGAAATGATTTATCAAAAAGCTCAATATCATCTTTTAGAATCAGGGAAGATGGAGGAAGGGTAAATGAAACAATTTTCGATCGAAACCAATATCCAAATCGGTGGTGTTATTGGGCTTATCTTCTGTGTATTAGTTTTTGTATTTTTCTCAACTTTTTGTCCTAAGGTAGCTGTTTATGCGGATGAGGGTAATAGGGATACGCTGTATGGTGTTTATAGTGCTGTTAAGATTGGTATGGTGGTGAATGACGTGCGCGGGATTGTGAAGCGTCTTAGTCCACAGGATTTGAAGGAGATTCCAGAATCATTGGAGCCGTCGGGAGATTCTACTTCTGGAACGTTTGAGGCGCGGATGATACATCATGGTAATAAGGATAATGATTTTACTGATACCTATCTAACACTTTTGTTTACCTCAGAAGGATATACCACGTCACTTCTTTTGGTTTCTGCTCGTTGGGAAAAGCGAATGCGTAATGGATCCTCGCTCGAGTACTCCAAAAAGAAGGGAGGATAAGAAATGAAGAGGTATAGATATTTTGTTGCATATGCGGTTAGGGGGGGGGGAAATGCTAGGGGCGTTGAGTTACATTCTGGATCCGGTGCATTTTCTGTGATTGCAAATAAAATCGTTACTGTCGCCAATCTTATTAGTACAGAGAAAGATCTTCGTGATGTAGAACGGGGCATCGCTGATGAATTGGCTGATGGCATGAGAACGTATGTATATGTACAAATTGTCTCATTTCAACTTCTTGGTGAATTTGAATCGGAAGAGGAGGGAGTGAGTAAGGAATGAAGCGTTTTCTTGTTGTTGCGAGAGAGAAGGATGGTCGAAACGCAGGACTCCTCATGCTTATTCAGGTTGAACGAAGGAGAACACTTGAAGGGCTTGAAGGTATGTTTTTCGAGGTTGATGGAAAATACGTAGAGATTGTTGAAATCATAGAGGTGGTGCGTTGCGTTCGTGAACGTAAATTTTCAATGAATCCACTTTTAGGTTTAACATTTTTTTAAAGGATAATCCTTTAAAAATTTTCAATAATTAAAAGCCCCAGATGAGGGCTTTTATAATTTTTATAGGTTATTCCGAGCACGTCGCGGGAATTTCTTGATTTCGGAATTAGTCGTAGGAGAGAAATCCTTCAGCTGATGCTTCAGGATGACGAGATAGCTGGATTCCCGCTTATCTTGGTTCTGTGGGATCCTTCGGCTGTTGCCTCAGGATGCTCAATTTTGAATTGCGTATCGCGCAAACAAAATTGGCACCTATGCACAGTTTTTCCACTTGCTTCGGTTTTTAGGTTGGATTAAGTTAATAATAAGGTTCAAGAATCGAAGGTTTGACCGCAAGGAAAAACTGTTCAATGGGTAACTGTTGATAGAGAACTTGGGCCTTACTAAGAAACCCCGTGCACGCGGAGTTTTTTAGTTCATAGGAGATATCGATTCTAGATTCCCGCCTTAGTTCGACTAAGCTCACCATAAATCGCGGGAATGACAAATATTATTTTTTTTCTTTGATTTCTTCGAGGAGGCGGGTGGTGAAGATGTCGAGGGAGAGTGCTCCTTCGTCACCCTTGCCGTGTTTTCTTACTGCGACGGATTTTGATTCGATTTCTTTATCTCCCACCACGAGCAGGTAGGGGATTTTTTGTTGTTCAGTTTCGCGGATGCGTTTTCCAAGCGTGTCGTTACTATCCGCAAGAGAGACACGAACGCCATGTTGTCTTAGTTTCGTAGCAATATCTTTTACATATTCTGCATGTTTTTCGCTTATGGGGAGAAGGGCGACTTGTACTGGTGCGAGCCATACGGGAAAGGCGCCGGCATAGTGTTCGATAAGAACTGCCATGAAGCGTTCCACGGAGCCAAGGACTGCACGGTGCACCATTACGATACGTTCGTCTTTACCTTTTTCATTTATACAAGAAAGATTGAATCGTTCAGGAAGATTAAAATCTAATTGAATAGTTGCAAGCTGCCAATCACGACCAAGAGAATCTTTTGCAATGAAGTCTATTTTGGGGCCATACATTGCGGCTTCACCCAAGCCATCGATATATTCAACATTTCGTTTTTTAATAACTGCTTTAAGCTGTGTCTCTGCCTTTTTCCAAATAGATGGGGTCCCTAAGTATTTTTCGAATTTCTTAGGATCATGACGTGAGAAGCGGACGGTAAGTGGCATACCAAATGGTTTATAGAAGGTATCAATAATGTCCCATACTTTTAGTGCCTCTTCTTCGATGTGATTTATACGGCAAAAGATATGTGCATCGTCTTGTGTAATCATGCGAACACGTGAGAGGCCTCCGAGTTCACCTGATTGTTCATCGCGATAGACGGCCGTGACCTCTGAATAGCGGATAGGGAGTTCTCTATATGTTCTTTGTCGTGAGGCGTAGATTTGTGTGTGGTGTGGGCAGTTCATTGGTTTTAGGGCAAACTCATGGCCCTCACGCGAAGACACTTTAAAGAGTTCGTCTTTAAATTTCTGCCAATGCCCTGATGTTTCATAAAGATCTTTTTTGGTAATGTGGGGGATGCGTACGCGATCGTAGCCCATGGGGACTTGGAGTGATTGTACAAAGTTTTCGAGTTCTTCTCGTATCACAGTACCGCGTGGAGTAAAGAGGGGGAGGCCGCTTCCTACAAGATCTGAAAAGGTAAAGAGATCAAGCTGGGGTCCAAGTTTTTTGTGGTCGCGACGTTCTGCCTCACTAAGCATGTGGAGGTGTGCATCGAGTTCTGCTTTTGTTTCGAAGGCAAGACCATAAACACGTTGGAGTTGTTGGCTTTTTGCATCACCCCTCCAGTAGGCGCCTGCGATTTTAGTGAGAGTAAAACTTTCGGGATCAATCTCACGAGTATTTTTCACATGGCCTCCGCGACAGAGGTCAGAAAAGGCATCTCCTGTGTGGTAGATAGTGAGTTGCTTTCCTTCTTTTGAAAATTCTTTAATAAGGTCGAGTTTGAAGGTTTGTTTTTTAAATCGTTTTTTTGCCTCATCGGATTCTACTTTTTCTCCTTTGAAAGCAAGATTCATACGAGCCATTCTACGTATTTCTTTTTCAAATTCTTTGAGATCTTCCTGGGTAAGCCCTTGAGGAAGAAGAAAGTCGTAATAAAAGCCATTTTCTATGGTTGGGCCAATACCAAGTTTTGCATCAGGAAATTTCTTGAGTACTGCGGCCGCAAGAAGATGAGCCAACGAATGTCGTATGTTATCGATATTTTTTTCTTTTCCTGTATTAGTTTTCATAGTATAAGTTTTTTGTATCTGGTATTTAGTATCCTGTATTTTGTATTACGGAACAAGGCGTCGCGAGGGTAATACAAGATACGAGATACACAATACAAGCTACAGCATTAGTTTTGCGTCTTCACAGAGAAGTTTTAATTCGCCATTTCTCCGGTCAACTTTTGCGAGAAACATAAGTATGTTGTCTTTTTGCCATACGTTCTTTGTTTTTGCAAGTAATTTAGGAAAGACGATAAGTTCTCTTTTCATGGTATAGTCTTCCATTTCCACAAAGAGCATCGTTTCTCCTTTTTTCGTTAGAATTTTTTTGATGGTGGAGACGATGCCGGCATTTTTTACTGAGGTACCTTCTATTTCATCTTCAACACTTTGGAGTGTTTTGAAATTTGATTTTTCAAGACGTTCTTTGTGTATATCGAGGGGATGTCCTGAGATATAGAGACCAAGAAGTTCTTTCTCATAGGCGAGTTCTTGTGCCTTAGGGAGTGGCGGGGCATCTTTGAATCGTAGCCTTGGTACATAGTCGGATGAAAAGAGGGATGCTTGGGGGCTATTATTTTCTTTCTTCATTTCTGAGGCGTAGGCGAGCAGGTTATCGAGAGATTCAAGAAGTACACTTCGTTTTTCAAAATTATCGAATGCTCCTACTTTGATAAGGGATTCAAGTGATTTTTTATTGAGGTCTTTGTGGTGGATACGTCGCAAGACATCTTCGACATTTTTAAAGGGGCCATGTGCAGATCTCTCTTCAACGATTGCTTCAATAATATTTGCTCCTACGTTTTTGACCGCTGAGAGACCAAAGCGAATAGTGTCATTTCCCCCCTCTTTGTTTTTGATCACAGCGAAGTTGCCAATGCTTTCGTTTATATCGGGAGGAAGGACGGGGATTTTCATGCGTATACACTCTGCAATAATTTTTGCAATTTCTTCGGTGTCTCCTGATTCAGCAGTAAGCACGGCGGTCATATATTCTCCAGGATAGTTTGCCTTCATATAGGCGGTTTGATAGGCAACAAATCCATAACTTGCGGCGTGGGCCTTGTTAAACCCATACGCGGCAAAGGGTTCGATGAGTTGCCAAATGGTAAGCGCCTTCTCCTCTGGCATGCCATGCGAGGTCAACCCCTTAATAAGCTTATCTTTTTGGGCCGCCATCTCTTTGGGGATTTTTTTACCCATAGCTTTTCTTAGCTTATCTGCTTCGAGCCATGAATAGCCTGCAAGTTTGATAGCGATAAGCATGACGTCATCCTGATAGGTGATAACACCGTAAGATTGGTCGAGAATTTCCTCCATGCGGGGATCGAGGTAAGAGACGAGGCGTGGGTTGTGTTTTCGTTCTATATACATCGGGATGGATTCGATAGGGCCAGGGCGGTAGAGGGCTACCATTGCGTTAATGTCATGGATGGTCGAGGGGCGGAGGTCTTTGAGATATTTTGTCATACCAGAACCATTAAGTTGGAAGAGCCCCATTGTTTCTCCATGTGCGAGAAGTTCAAATGTTTTTTTATCATCAAGAGGAATGTTTTGGATATCAACTGTAATTCCACGATAGAGTTGCACAAGACGGATAGCATCTCCCAAAATTGCCAAGTTTCGAATTCCAAGAAAATCAAATTTTAAAAGACCAGCATCTTCGACGGCGTGCATGTCATATTGGGTAATAATTTTCCCCCCCTTAGGATCGAGCTGGAGTGGAGTGTACTCCCAAAGAGGTTTGGGTGAGATAACGACTCCTGCCGCGTGGACAGAAATATGACGTACACACCCTTCAAGTTTTTTTGCTTGGGTGATAACGCGTTTTGCATCCTCGTCCTTATCGTGAAGTTCTTGAAGTTCGGGGGAGAGGGTGAGAGCTTGTTCAATAGTCATAGGAAAGCCCTGAGATCCAAGGGGAATAAATTTTGCAATTTTATCACCTAGTGCATAGGGGTATCCAAGCGCACGCGCAACATCGCGTACTGCGGCACGTGCCATCATGGTTCCAAAGGTACCGATCTGCGCCACATTGTGTTCTCCATATTTTTCCTTTGCATAGTGGATTACCTCATCGCGTCTGTTGTCAGCATAATCCATGTCGATATCGGGTGGTTGCGGACGTTCTTTGTTCAAGAAGCGCTCAAAGGGGAGTTTATATTCTAGAGGATTGATGTTAGTGATTCCTGTAAGATAGGTGACGAGTGATCCGGCGACTGAACCTCTAATCGTGGTGAGTATCCCATGATCATGTGCGTAGTGAAGAAGATCAGCAACAACAAGAAAGTAGGGTGAATAACCCCTTGTTTGGATAACATCAAGTTCGTAGGCGATACGTTTTTCTACCTCTTCAGTGCGTTCCAGTTTTCGTTTTTCAATACCTTCATAGGTGAGGCGTTCGAGCTCATTATTATAGGTAGCCTGTTCTGGAATTTTAAAATCAGGGAAGGTCCACTTACCAAGATCAAGCTCAATATTTACGCGATCACTAATTTCTTGTGTGTTTGAGATTGCTTCGGGATGGTCCTTGAACAACTCTGTCATTTGTTCGGGAGATCGTACGGAGAGATCCATGTCTTTCATGGTAAAGCGATTATCGTCCTGTACCTGGCTTCCTGTTTGTACGGAGACGAGGATATCTTGTGCCTCGCGATCATCTTTGTGAATGTAGTGAATGTCTCCCGTTGCGACAATTTTTGCTCCTGTCTTTTTCGAGAGGAGGCATAGGGCATCATTTACTATTTTTTGTTCGGGGAGATCGACGAGAACACCAAGCTCTAAATAAAAATTATCTTTTCCAAATACGTCTTGGTATTCGTAGATAAGTCGTTCTGCATCATCAAGGCGTTTTCCTGTAATGGCGCGTGAAATTTCCCCACCCAAACAACCCGATAAGGCAATGATACCTTCGTGAAATTCTTTGAGCGTTGCCTTATCGAGGCGTGGTTTGTAATAAAATCCCTCAAGGTTTGCCTTTGTTACAAGTCGAACCAGATTTTTATAGCCTGTAGCGTTTTCTGCCAGGAGCGTAAGATGATAGCGTTTATCGTCAACCCCTGGTTGCTTACTGTGCATACTTCCGTTTGCGATGTATGCTTCAACGCCGATGATGGGTTTGATATCTGCCGCTTTTGCTTTTTTATAAAATTCAATTGCCCCATACATGTTGCCATGATCGGTGAGTGCAATACTTTCCATGCCAAATTCTTTTGCCTTTTTTATGAGTCCATCTATCTTTGCAAGTCCGTCGAGAAGGCTATAATGGCTATGAACATGAAGGTGGGTAAAACGCATAAAATTAAAACTTAAAATGCAAAAATCAAAATTACAAACCAAAAATCAAAACTTTTTAACAAATGGCGTTAGTTTTACGTTTTGCGTTGAAGTTTTGCGTTTTGACTTTTGATTTATCATAGCATGGATTTAAAACTCGAAAAAAGCTTGTGGCGTAAGAGCTATGATGCTGTAATAGGTATCGATGAGGTGGGACGTGGAAGCTTGGCAGGGCCGATGGTTTTGGTGGCGACGATTTTGCGAAAGGGGGACGAAAAGGCACTTAGAAAAATTAAAGGAGTAAACGACTCAAAACAACTATCACAGAAAAAAAGAGAGGCGATTTTTAAACAGGTAGTTGAACTCGATATTCCTTACATCGTTTACAAAGCGTCACCAAAAGAAATTGATAAATATAATATCTATTGGGCGGGGATACGTGGGTGTGATGCGCTGATTAAAAAATATACCATACAAGGATTTGATTCTTTTTTTGTAACCTGCGATGGTGGACTCTTTGTACCAAAACTAGAGAAAGAAAAACAAGCGACATTTATAAAGGGAGACAGCCGTGTGTTCGCAATCGCACTCGCTTCAGTAATTGCAAAATGTATTCGCGACGCTCTCATGGTACGTTTCGCAAAAAAGTATCCTCACTACGGCTGGGAGCAAAATAAGGGGTATGGAACAAAGATGCACATTAAGGCAATTCAGGGTATCGGAAGAACACCTTCTCATCGTTTGACGTTTCTTAAAAATATGGTATAGATAGATGGTTCTTTGAAACCAAGAAAGGAGAGACGAAAATGACACAGGAGGAGATCCAAAAGAGGGCGCAAGAAATTAGAGCTGCTCAAAGCGACCTCGCGGAAAAGCTTAATAGCCTCGCGATCGAACTAAATAATCTTATGGATGAGTGCAAACATCCCAATGTTATTACTGGTAATTGGGATGGGTATTATTATTGTCAGGATTGCGGTGCTATTAATTGAGTTTTTAGGAAGGAGGTGATCTGAGTTGCGTGCAATTCATGTTTTGGGCGGAGATTTTTGGGGATACAATGTGGGGCCTGTTACTGCTTTTCGTTGTGAGGCGGCTATCCGTGTTTATAAGGAAGACTTAGAACAGTCTGTTGTCATTTTGACTGCTGGCGAACATCAGCAACACAAAGGCACTACTGCCGCTCACATTATGAAACGAGGTATGGTGAATCTTGGTATTCCTGAATCTGCAGTGCAGGTATCGGGTATGACTGAATATAATACGTTGGGTGAAATTAAAGATGCAGTAAGATGGCTTGAGGATAAAAAGGAGATTAATGAGGTGGTTATTGTCTCTTCGTATCTTCATCTTCCACGTTGCTTTTTTCTCTGGTGTCTCTTTGCGAGGAGGCTCAAGCACCCTATTAGTATTAGGATGGTCGGCGTCTCAGCAGGATCCAGCAATGTTATATGGGAAACTGCCGCATGGCTTCGTCTCCCGATAAGACTTTTGAGTAGTAGAAAATAGCAGAGTCCCCAACACAGGGGATTTTTTGTTTGACGTTCGTGAGAAAGTAAGGTAGTATCTACGTATAACTAATTCCCAAACATATGGCAGGAGTACCAACGAAACATCATTCGAAATCAAAGGTAGGTCGTAGACGTTCTCATCTCGCACTTGTTGCGCAGAATTTAATTGTCTGTAAGGAGTGTGGAACTGCAGTTAAACCTCATCACTATTGTGCAAACTGTGGGTATTATAAGGGGAAAGAGGTGAAGCCTAGGATAGCGAAATTAGTAGAAAAAAAGAAATAGAGGAATCGGCTTCCGAGCATGGTGAGGAATTGCCGAACCTCTACCCCACCCCCTATGCACTCTGTCTATGTATTGGAACGTAATGGTGGAGAGTGGTATATTGGCTATACGGATAATTTGATTCGAAGAATTCAGGAACACAGGAGTGCTGGGGTATGCAAATTAATTTACTATGAGGCTTATCTTTCTAGTAAGCAGGCACGCGATAGAGAACGAAAACTTAAATATTATGGAAGTGCATGGCGAGCACTAAAACAACGAATTATTGCTTAGGGGGCGGGGTGCACAATGTTGTGCATACTCCCTCCACTCGTATAACAACATTGGCATGGCAACACGGCACCTTGCGAGAACAGTAGTATTACAGTCCCTTTATGAATGGGATTTTTATGGTAGGAAGACTAACCTTCTAGAAATCGTGGAGCGCAACATGGAGGAATTTGCTCCTGGTATTGATGAGCCTGAGTTCGTTTATAAAATTGTAAACGGGGTTATTTCACACATCGATGATATCGACGGGGTAATTACAAAAACGGCTCCCGAGTGGCCTTTTGATCAGATTGGAGTAATAGATCGAAACGTGTTACGCATTGGTCTTTATGAATTGTTTTATGCTGATAGAGCCGAGGTGCCTTCTAATGTAGCGATCAATGAGGCAATTGAATTAGGTAAAACGTTCGGAGGAGGTGCGAGCGGGAAGTTCGTAAATGGAGTACTTGGCACTGTGTTTCGACAAATGACAGAGCTCGAGGGAGGCGAGGGCGCTAAGCTCGACGAAGAGGTAGGGGAATTACCACAAAAAGAGGATTAGGAATATTTTTTATTTTTTTGTATCTAGTATTTGGTATCTGGTATGTGTCCGCCAAGGGTGCATCGATACAAGATACTAGCTACTAAATACAAGATACCAGAGGCAATGGTTGATCACACTGGGTTTGAGAAAAAATTGAATATCGTGTTTAAAAACAAGGACCTTCTTACCGAGGCCCTCACTCATCGTTCCTATCTTAACGAACACTCTTCGTGGCGCCTGCCGCACAACGAACGTCTTGAGTTTCTTGGAGATGCGGTATTGGAACTTGTGGTGACCAAGTTCCTTTTTTCAAAGTTTCCCGAAAGACCAGAGGGAGAGCTTACGAGTCTACGGGCAGCACTTGTGAATACCGATGCGCTTGCAGAGGTGGCTCAGGGGTTGGAGCTCGATCGTTTTATATTACTTTCGCGCGGAGAGATGGCAAATGCAGGAAAATCAAAAAAGAATATTCTTGCCGACGCGCTCGAAGCGCTTATCGGGGGTATTTATCTGGATCAACAGTACGAGGTTGCTGAGGTGTTTATAGAACGTCATATTATTTCAGCACTTGAATCTATTCTCACCACACAAAAATATAGAGATCCAAAAAGTGTTTTTCAGGAACAGGCGCAGGCACGTGTTTCCATTACCCCGGTATATCAGGTGGTAAACGAGTGGGGGCCAGATCATGATAAACGTTTTCTTGTGGGTGTGTATCTCAAAGAAGAGCTTATTGCAACAGGTGAAGGGGCATCAAAACAAGAGGCGGAGACAAATGCGGCGAGGCAAGGGTTAGTCGTGAAGAACTGGACTAATTAACCATACCAATATACGAATGATACTAATACTACAAATCAATACGAATATTGTACGTATTCGTAACCATTCGTATCGTTTGTATGGATTCGTATATTAGTATTTTTATATGTTGAAGTCCATTGAACTTATTGGTTTTAAATCATTTGCGAATAAGACAACGCTTGAGTTTCCTGCGCGCGTGACTGCGGTTGTCGGCCCCAATGGATCAGGGAAGTCGAATGTTGTTGATGCGTTCCGTTGGATTTTGGGGGAGCGTGGTGCACAAAATCTCCGATCAGAGAACCAGGGGAGTCTTATTTTTTCTGGGAGTCACAAAAAGACAGCTATGTCCTTTGCGGAGGCATGGCTTCATTTTGATAATACAAGCGGTGTGTTTCCTGTTGAGTTTTCTGAGTTTTCACTTGGTCGTCGTGTTGAGCGCGATGGTACTTCTCGTTTTTTTCTTAATCGAGAAGAGGTACGTCTTAAGGATATTATCGAAATGTGTGCACGCGCAAAGATCGGTACTAAGGGAGTTACTATTGTTAATCAGGGAGAGGTGGATCATTTTATTCGGGTAACACCAGAAAAGAGAAGAGAGCTTATTGAAGAGGCGGTGGGGCTTAAAGAGTATCAATTGAAGCAAAACGAGACCATTACGAAGTTGGCTTCTGCCGAACAGAATTTAGTACAAACAAAAACACTGCTTGAAGAGATTACGCCTCACCTTCGTTCATTGAAACGTAGTGCGGAGCGTTATACGCGCAGGGAGGGTATTGCTATAGAGCTCGCAAGTGCTGTGCGCACTCATTATTCCGATCGTTATAACAAAATTACTCAAGAGCTTGATACTTGCGAGAATGCATTTCAGACAATGGCGACCCTCGTTTCACAAAAAAATACCACACTCGCATTAGAGGAGGAGAAATTGAAACATGTAGCGGTAGATACAGACCGTACGACATTGTTTAAGGCGAAACAAGGAAGGCGTGATAAGGAGCGTGAACGACAAGACTATACACAGAAACTCTATGCTCTTGAACATGAACTTACTAAGAAACTTCGCGAGCAGACAAAAGAAGGTGAGCCTGGATATGCTCTATTGCGAAGTACTATAGAGGAGATTGAATCTACCTGTGAGACGTTGCTTCACGAAAATGATATTGTTCGTCTTCGTGAATCCTTGCGCGCGCTTGTTGATCGTATAAAATCTCTTTTTAAAAAGGAATCAAAGGAAGGCATCTATCTTGAAGAATATGAAATTAAAAAAAAGGAGTTAGAAAAATGCATAGAAGCATTGAATGGGGAAATTGATGGGCTTCTGAAACAGGAAGAACATGAAGAGGTTGCATACGATGAACGTACGCGCTCGTTTTCAAATGCTATTGGCGCAGTGGATGTTTTACGTCGCGAGGTCTTTACGATGCGTTCTCGTGAGGATGGATTGCGTTTGGAACGCGAAAGATTAGGGTTTCAGGTTGATCAGATTAAGGAAAAAGTACAGGAGGCGGGCATGTCATTTAACGATTTTCTTGCTCGGCGTAACGAGGTACAGATGGTTGGGGCACAGAGCGCTCTTGGCCTTGAAGAAAAGATCACGCGCCTCAAACGGGAACTCTCATCAATTGGTGAGATGGATGATGCCTTACTTGCTGAACTCAAATCTACAGAAGATCGACATGTGTTTCTTACCGAACAATCGGGGGATTTGATTAAAGCAACAGATGATCTCCGTTCATTAATTGAGGAGTTGAGCCATAAAATAAAAACAGATTTCGATATAGCTACAGAGAAGTTGAACAAGGAGTTTACCTACGCCTTTGGAAAATTATCTGATGGGGGTAAGGCGCGACTTGTCATAACAAAAGAATCGAAAGGTGAAGAGGGTGTTGCCAATGTCATAACGGGTGTAGATATCAAAATTGATCTTCCCCGTAAAAAAATTACGAGTTTAGACATGCTTTCGGGAGGTGAGAGGACTCTTGTGGCTCTTGCTTTCATGTGCGCACTTGTCGCAGTGAGTGAACCACCCTTCCTGGTGCTTGATGAGGTAGATGCGGCACTTGATGAGCAGAATGCTGTGAAGTTTAAGGAGATTATGGGAGACCTTGCCAAAAAGACACAATTTGTTATCATTACACACAACCGCGCTACTATGGAGGCAGCAGACGTTTTGTACGGAGTCACCATGGCAGACGATGGAATATCGAAAATTTTATCATTAAAGTTGACTTAAAAGATTAACCATACCAATATACGAATGATACTAATACTACAAATCAATACGAATATTGTACGTATTCGTAACCATTCGTATCATTTGTATGGATTCATATATTAGTATCTTATATAACCTATGTTACGTATTCGATTAAATCGCATTGGTAAGAAGCACCAGTCTACCTATAGAGTGGTTGTTTTACCGCAGCGTTCAAAGCCAAGAGGGGGTAAGGTTAATGAAGATTTAGGGTGGTTAAACCCTCATACAGGGAAACACTCGCTTGTAGAAGACCGCGTAGCCTATTGGCTTAAGAATGGTGCACAGCCATCCGAGACAGTGCACAACTTATTTGTTCGTGCCGGGCTTATGAAGGGGGAGAAGGTGGCGGTGCATGCGAAAAAGAAAGAAGGCAAGAAGAAATAGTTAGAACCTACATATTCGGCGAACTGCTTCGTTGCACACTGCGATACTCCTTCGCTGTATCAGTGAAATACAGTTCAGTCCGTTTCTCATGTGCGCCTCGCACTTCATCCAAATATGTAGGTTCTAGGATTGATTGACAAAGCTAGTTTTTTGTGATAGTTTATAAGTATATTACTTTTATTGATTTCCGATGGATCCCGTTAGAAGTAACCACAATATGTCATTATGATGCATTGCTGTTTGTTTTAGCTTCTAAGTATGGTGGAGAATTGAAAAATTTAGATTACTTCTAACGGGATAGATAAGAATTTAAAAGGTCGAGAATAATGCATAATTACTCACACGATATGAACGAAATGTCTGATCAGGGTTTTCTTGAATATCTGATTAAGTCAATCGTTGATCATCCAGATGATGTACGTGTTGATCGCAAAGTAGACGAAATGGGTGTCCTTCTTTCTTTGAAGGTACACGCAGAGGATATGGGTCAGGTTATTGGCCGTGAAGGTTCTACTTCAAAAGCGATCCGCACCCTTCTTCGCATCGTTGGTCTTAAGAATCACGCACGCGTGAACCTAAAGATCGAGGAGCCAGAGGGTGGCATGCGTCACAGCAGGGTTGATCAAGCAATGGGAGATTTGAACATATAGATTGATCTCTTTCGATTACAAAAAAGGGGCTCATGTGAGCCTCTTTTTGTTATGGCATTATCTCGATATTGCCACCCACGTCTATTTTGTAGAAGATGTTTTTGTGAGAAAGATCGATAGCGGTTTTTTCAAGAGATATACCAGCCAGACTAACCATGAGGAGAAGGTTTTTTGCCCTATCAGTTGCCAGTACGAGTGTCATAAAAATGCATTGTACTTTTATCGTATTCTCAAGTTCATTTAAGATCCACTTGAGACGGTATTTTTGTTGGTTGAGTATCGTAAGGACTGCATTTTTGTGGGATTCAAATTCGAATGGAGGAAGGGACATTTTGATACGAAACAAACATGATTCGAATCGTGTATCGAAATCTTTTTCAAGATCTGGTTCGTAGGTGCCCACACTTGGGTCGCAGCGCCAAATAAGTTCACTTTCACATTGCGTAAGTTTTGGCATAAACTGTCTTGCGATAGTGGTACCAATAATCCATCCAAGAAGCAAAACCAAAACAATGGTGGGGATGTCCATTATCACTCCTCCTTTGGGTTGTAATGAGCTACATTTTTATATCACAGAACTTTTTAAAACGGAAGGGTTGTTTTATGCACACACAATTGGTGTTGTTATGATGTATACTATATAAGTGAATTAGTAATAAAAAATCTGTTATGAATTATCATTACAAACGAATTTTTATTTTTCTTCTTTTGGTGTTTGGAGCAGTAGGTATCTTTTTTCTTCAGGGAACTAGCGTACGTGCAGTGAGTGACCCGTGTCTTAATCCAGCGAGCCAATCTTGTATTCAAAAAGGAGCTATCTGTGGTGATGGATCGGTGTGTTCAAATGGATACTCGTGCATAGCGTTAAAACTAGGGAGACCTGTTTTTGCTGGACAACAACAAAGTTCTAACTATACATGTGTTCCCCCTGCAACATCAAATGATCAAATCTGTGAAAATGGATCGGTGTGTGGAGTTGGAACTACTTGTGTGACCGTGGTTCGTATATGTCCGCCCAATACTCGGTGTGCTTCATCGACACAGCCAGCTTATCAATGTAACAAGATCGCTGGTAGTAGTTCTGTTGGTGTTACAACAGGAACTACTTCTGCGATAAATTCGACACCCGATGGTTTGAAGAAAAAACTTATTGAAAAATTTGGGTCTCCTTATCTA
The DNA here is from genome assembly GCA_016217555.1 of Parcubacteria group bacterium. Taxonomy (GTDB): domain Bacteria; phylum Patescibacteriota; class Minisyncoccia; order UBA6257; family JACRHW01; genus JACRHW01. Next base: position 110,615 of record JACRHW010000023.1, on the reverse strand, counting down.
TGTACGAGCAAAATTTTGTCTGAGACAGAGCGTTTGGGGCTTGTTACGTTAACGCCTCTGGGAGACGCCTATAGTTTTCGTATCTCGGCACTCAAGAATAATTCGGTTTCAGGTTGGTTAAATACTGTCCGTGTTATTCGTGGTTTGATTACGAAGGCGGCGGTTATTACTACCAAAAGCGATAGACAGATTACTGCGTTTTGTTCTTTGAAAAAAACAGATTTCTCGTCCACAGGAGGGGGAGGATCGAATTGCGTGGATGTAACGTATTGTGGTGTTGATGGAGTTACACATGTTACGAATCCCTGTGCGACATCCAAAAAGGCTGAGATTGCTAAGGCGTATGATGGAGCATGTAGGGAGACTCAATCGGCGTGTTCACAAGGATATCATATCGAGAAGCAACCATCTCAGGAATGCCCTCCGGGTGTTTTTTGCAAGCCGTCAAATCCAAATCCTATTTGTGTCCCAGATGTAGCGTCGTCAGGAGCAGATGCATGTTCTGATCCAACAAGTCAATCTTGTATTCGAATTGGAAATGGATTATCGAAGACATGTTTCGATGGAAGTACGTGTGGGGAGGGACTCGTATGCAGAACAAACAGAGATGTGCAACCCGTAGATTGCCCCGCCGGTGCGCGATGTTTTAATCCTGGACAATATTCATGTGTTTCTCCGACACTTCCGGTGGCAGCAATTTGTGGAAATGGTGCGGTGTGTGGAGTAAATCAGGAATGTCGTGATCTTGGAACGGGCGCAAATCCAGGACCAGGTCTCCCTCGCGGTCATAACTATAAATGCATAAACAAGGGAGCTCCTGTTTATCTTCCAATGTAACTTCTTTGCTTACGCTGGCTTGATTTGCGTTTTTATAAAAAGTATGGTATAATGAAATCGTTCAGAAATGAACGATTTTTGCCTGATGGTGAGGAGTTTGAAAAATGATAGAGCAGATGGATTGGCGTTGGATTTTTGTTGTGCCTATGATCGTGGGATTCGTAGCAAGATTTGTGACACGGCCGTGGAGAGTTTTTTCCGTGCTGTGTTGTGTTCTCGCGGCTTTGATTCCCTTGGTTGATGCCAATGTGGTTGGAGTGCGTGAGGATCCCATGGCATTGTTTGTGGTGGCCGCGCTTCTTGCAGTGCTGGGGCGCTTCTTACCTGACATCGCACGCGGGGTTTGGGTCGGTCTGGGTCGTACTTGTATGCGAACCCCTTTTTTACTGGGGCTTGCAGTGATTCTTGGATCATTGAGTCCTATAGGGAGAGAGTTGCTTACCTCTCTCGCGGTGATGGCAATCATGGTCTGGGGAATCTGGATCATGATTGCCGGCCGTCCGTGGTGGTGGCAGAAAAAAAAGAAGGAAAAATAAAAAAGAAAAAAAGACCTCTCGGCAGCGAGGGGTTTTTCGTTTTTCGTATCACAAAACATCCCTAATTTTAGATTATGGGAGGAGGATTATTTTTCTCGATGGCGGAAGAGGGAGAGGAGGGCTATTGCCCCCCAAATGATTTGTAGAGTTACACCAGACCATGTTTGATGTCTTGCCATGTCGATACCAAGAAAGATTGCACCACAAAGGTTTAAGAGTTGATATGTTGCGCTTGTTCCTTTCATTTTGTTCGAGGACACGAAAAAGTATCCAAGCACAATAAGTGTTGTTCCCAACCACCCAACTATTTGAAGAAAAAGATTCATATATTCAGTATACCATGTGTCGTTATGAAACATATTATATGTTGTAACAACTTATTTTTTGAGATGATGTGTTACAATGACATCAATAGGATATAATAATAATTTTTTATATGAAGGAGAAGGGTTTTTTAAATAAGGAGGGATATGTACGACGAGGTATAGAGTCGAAGGAGAGAGATCTTTCTTTGATACGTTCTTTGTCGGAGGAGCTTATTGCGCGCGCACACGAAGATATCGAGGGACGATACCGTAGAGAGGAGGGTGATGCCTTAGAGCGCAGGGAGTATCATAACGTAGAACATACGAAAGGGGTTGAAGAGAAGGCAGAGCTCATTTTAAGAACAATACAGAACGCCGATCCATCCATTGGTGTTACTAATAGGGATATTATCGTAGCGCGTCTCATTGCCTCCTATCACGATATTGATCAACGACAAGATGATCCAAAAATTTCTTCTGAAAAGATCGGGGAAGGTGAATTTCAGAAAAAAATGAGGGCGCGACGCACTATACGTATTGAAAAAAATAGCGCGGGGATTCTTATACGGAGGATGAAGGAGAGTAACAAAAAAGAGGGGAAGGTAATTTTCACCGAAGAGGATCAGCGCGTCGCAAGAGAGGCGATTGAGGCAACCATTCCTTATTTCATTCATGGGACGATTATTCAACCCTACCTCAAAGAAGACGCGTCCTTGATTACACAGGCGGTGGCGCTAGCAGATTTAGGTGCCGTAATAGATGGCGGTGAGGAGTTTTTGAAGGATGGAGATCGTGTGTTCCGTGAAGATAATATTGATATTGCGGAGATTCTTGATAAGCAAGAAGATGTGTCAAATGAACAAAAAGAATTTATTTGCAAACGTATCAAAGATTGGTATACATTTCAGATTGGTTTTGTGGAAGGAAGAAAAGAAATTTTTGAGTTGCAGATTTTATCATTTCCAGAGACAGTAAAAGAAGAGGTAAAGAAATTATTTAAATTCGACGAAGCAATTCAAGCTGCACGAAAGCGTTTAGACGTTCTCGAGGATCGAGAGAAACATGGAGATAAGCCCTCATTTGAAGAGATGATGAGGAGTATGGGGTATACACTTTCTGATTAGTTTGGGTACCCTTGATTTCAGAATTATGGAGTGATATAGTACGTGCAGTATGAGTTTTGAAATATAGGAGGGATTATGGACGAACCGGCAATCGTGGATTATGGGTATCAATACATTGGTCAGAATTCTGTCGAGGAGTATAGAGGTGTGTTTATTCGCGCTTTCAGAAATAATCGAGCGGATTTCGTCACTCTTGACAGTAATCCTCGAGGTCAAAAATTTCTTGCTGCATCTGTTGCGTGGGCATTGCAAGAAGGACTTCTCTATAATGATTGTAACGAAGATGATACTCAGCAAGTAGTTTCCTCCTTTCGCCTAACGGAAAAAGGTAAAAAAGAAATTTTGGGTCAGTTGTAGAACTGGCCTTTTTAATTGGTGGACCCCGTTAGAGGTAGACCAACATAGATTTAAAATCTTGCGTTGTTTTAGTATTGAAAATTTTAATACACCACCAAAGCGTTGTTATCTACCTCTAACGGGGTGGACCCAGCGAGAATCGAACTCGCGTCTCAGCAACTTGCCCCGTTAGAAATATTGATATATGTGGTGGACCCCGTTAGAAGTAGATAAAAATATTTAGCACGCATAAGACATATGGTGTCAAAAAATAGAGAAATCTAAAAAAGTCGTTTTGGTCTACTTCTAACGGGGTGGACTCGAGGAGAATCGGACTCCTGCTTCCGCAATGCGAATGCGGCGTAATGCCACTTTACTACGAGCCCCTGATGAACTTATTTGTAGCATAAAAAATAATGAGAATCCAGAGACTTTAATCTTATCCACAATTCCTCTTTGCTGGACATATAATATCTGGTATACTTTACTTGAACTATGAAACCCTGTAAAAGGGGATCCAAAGGTCGTACTATTCTTTTTGGTCTACGTCTTTGTGCTATTGATATTCATTGTCGAAGAATCAGTAGGGGAAACACAAAGACAACTATTATTATTTAATTTGTATTTACAATAACATATGACAGTTCAAGCATGGCTTGATATATTATTTCAGTCTCTTACCCAACTTGGGAGGAGTACTGCAGCGTTTATCCCTGCACTTGTTGGTGCTCTTCTCACCCTTCTTGTTGGGTGGATTGTAGCAGCTGGCCTTGGAACATTGGTAGAAAAAATTATTACTCTCGCACAAGTTGACTCCTTGCTTAAAAAAGCTGGGTTTGAAGAGGTGGTATCGCGTGGAGGAATGCGTTTGCATTCGGGGCATTTCTTGGGAAGACTTGTTTATTGGTTTGTTATGATTGGGTTTTTAATTGCGGTGTCTGATATTCTTGGATTACCACAATTTTCACAATTTTTGGCTCAAGTGATGGCATACCTTCCTAGCGTGTTTGCAGCAACAGTAATTATGCTTGCGACAGTGTGGGTTGCGAATCTCGTAAAAATGTTTGTTGGCGCATCAGCAAAAGGCGCTGAGCTTGCTGGTTCAGAACTTGTAGGTGCCATTGCATGGTGGGCAATCTTTATTTTTGGCTTGTTTGCATCCCTCCTTCAGTTGCAAGTTGCAGAGACGATTGTTTCGATTGTAGTAACAGGTGTTGTTGCAATGCTTGCTATCGCCGGAGGATTGGCATTTGGTTTGGGGGGCAAGGCATATGCTGAACACATCATTGATCGTTTTCGCAGAATCGTAGAGATGAAATAGTTTTATTGCTCCTATCTAGATTTCAAACCCGCTCAAAAGGCGGGTTTGTTTGCGTTCGAGGTATATATGTTTGACAAAATATGTGACATCGTGTATGGTATATAAGTTCAACTTTATAAAAAGCACGGATGTCTTGATTCGGTGGGGTAGGGTTAGGGTGGTCCAACACTTTTATCTCTCCCACATCCCCCTTACCGTTGGACCGGGAAAAAAGGTGTCTTAGCAGGCATCTTGGGCGAATCCGAATCTGGAGTTGAACAAAAGAGGGGTCCACCAAGTGGCCCCCTTTCCCTTTTTTGGAGGGGTAGACGGGTAGCCTTTCGGGGTGGTTTAATGTGGTGTAAAATAAGCTTATGATTATTTTAATTAGTAGCGCAACGTTTCTTTCTACGCTCCTGGGCGGGCTTTTTGCTTTAAAGTTTAAAGATAAGCTTCATCTGATTCTTGGTTTTAGTGCCGGGGCCGTTTTGGGTGTTGCCTTCTTTGATCTTTTACCTGAGGCCATTGCTTTGGGGAGTAGGTATCATGATACAAGTTTTATTACCTCCATTGTTGCTTTCGGCTTTGTTCTCTACATGCTTCTCGATAGAATGGTGAGTCTGCATACTGATAACGAAGAGGATCATCAGACCCATACTCACGCAAAGGGGAAATTGGGTGCAGGGAGTCTTTCGATTCACAGCTTTTTAGATGGGGCTGCAATTGGTCTTGGATTTCAGGTGTCCATTGCTGTGGGTACTATTATAGCAGTTGCCGTGCTTGTGCATGATTTTTCGGATGGTATTAATACAGTAAATCTTATTCTTAAAAATAATGGTACCAGAGGCATCGCTTTTAAGTGGCTCCTCCTTGATGCTATTGCTCCTGTTCTTGGTATCATTTCTACGCGCTTCTTTTCTCTTCCTGAGTCGGTACTTGGATTAGTGCTTGCACTATTTTGTGGCTTCTTTTTGTATATTGGGGCAACAGATTTGCTTCCAGAAAGTCACCATAATCATCCCACTAAAGCAACAACATTTATGACTGTTCTCGGTGTTGGAGTACTCTACCTGGCGATCAGGTTGGCTAGTATATAAAATCAATAGATCTGATAATTGTTTGTTAGTATTTGCCCAACCTGGAGATGGGCTTTTCTTTTTTTATGAAGTATGGTATAATCAAAACCTATGAAAAATAGTAACTCAGAAACGTATCAGAAGGCGGACTTTTCTTCGCTCGGTATTGCACCTGCACTCTTGGATGTTCTTACACGATTGCGCTATGTAACACCAACTCCTATTCAACAACAAGTAATCCCTGTTGCAATTGAGGGGAAGGATGTGGTGGGAATTGCACAAACGGGTACTGGGAAGACGCTTGCTTTTGGTATCCCTGTCATTCAAAGACTCGCTCAAATAAAAGGGCGTGGTCTTATTATTCTTCCTACGCGCGAACTTGCTCTCCAGGTGGATGAGACACTGCAAAGGGTGGGGAGAGGTCTTGGTATGAGAACCGCCGTACTTATTGGAGGTGCTGCAATGGGTCCACAGGTGCGAGACTTAGGGCGAGATCCTCATGTGGTCGTGGCAACACCAGGAAGGCTTATCGACCATCTCGAGCACAAGACTTTACGACTTGATGGGGTACGTATTTTAGTACTTGATGAGGCAGATATGATGCTTGATATGGGTTTTGCCCCGCAGATTCAGAAAATATTACAGGCACTCCCTACTGAACGCCAAACGATGCTTTTTTCAGCGACGATGCCTCATACTATTATGAAGATTGCAACGGGATATATGAAACTTCCTATTCGTATTGAGGTTGCCCCGCAAGGGTCTACGCCTACACGCGTAGCTCAGGAGATGTTTATCATTCACAAAGACGAAAAGAACAATCTTTTAAAAAGGATTCTTGATCAACATTCTGGTACGGTACTTGTATTTACGAAAACAAAACATGGTGCAGCACGTCTTACATTGAACATTCGTAATATGGGATATAGTGCAGCAGAGATTCATGGCAATCGATCACTAGGCCAGAGAAAAGATGCGCTTGGTGGATTTAAAACAGGAAAGTATCGCGTACTTGTTGCAACCGATATTGCTTCACGTGGTATTGATGTGGTGGGTATTGCGCTTGTGGTAAATTACGACATGCCGATGCATTCAGAAGACTATGTGCATCGCATTGGGCGTACTGCGCGTGCTGGGTCTGGTGGGCTTGCAATATCGTTTGTAACTCCCGATCAACGTAATGCACTTCGTAATATCGAACGTCTCATTGGAAAAAATATTCCTCTCTCACGCTTACTTCAGGATAATAAACAAAATTTGAGAGTATAAGTTTTTTTGACATAATTTTAAAAATATAGTATAAAGAGCATCTGTAATCTCGTGTGGGAACGCGGGATTTTTTTCCGCCAGGGGCGGATCAGCCCTCGGCTGAAATTATTACATTACAAATTATGGAGCCAACAGAAATTAGAAATATTGCTATCATTGCTCACGTTGACCACGGTAAAACAACTCTCACCGATGCTATTATGCGTCAGTGCGGAATGTTCGAGGAGGGGATGAGTATGGATGTAAACACACTCGAGAAGGAGCGTGGCATTACTATTTATTCAAAAAACACTTCAATATTTTATAAGGGTACAAAGATTAATATCGTAGACACTCCTGGTCACGCTGATTTTGGTTCTGAGGTGGAACGCGTATTGCGTTCAATTGATGCAGTGCTTCTTATTGTCGATGCTCAGGAGGGGCCTATGCCACAGACACGTTTTGTACTCAAGAAAGCGCTCGAGATAGGTTTAAAGCCTATTGTCGTGGTGAATAAGATTGATAAGCCAGCGGCTGACATCAAGCGTACTGAAAATGAAGTGCTCGAGCTTTTTATTGATCTTGGCGCAAATGACGAACAACTTGATTTTGTTACGGTCTATGCGGTTGGCCGAGATGGGGTAGCTAAACGTGAGCTTACTGATACGTTTGTTGATCTTTCTCCACTTCTCGATACTATTATCGAAGAAATTCCTCCTGCGCCAAGAAATATTGATGCGCCTTTGCGTGCACAACCCTTTAACCTTGCCTATGACAACTATCTCGGGCGTCTTGCTATTGCCCGTGTTTATGAAGGGGTAATTAAGGTGGGTGATAATGTATACATAAAAAACATGGAGGGTGCCACCCGTTCTGGAAAAATTTCAAAGATCTTTACCTTCCGTGGGCTCTCTCGCGAAGATGTATCTGAGGCTGTGGCAGGAGATATTGCGATGATCGCCGGAATCCCTGACATTTTTATTGGTGAAACTATTTGCGCCTCTCCTACTCAAGAAGCGCTCCCTTCTATACACGTAGATGAGCCAACTATTTCACTTAACTTTATGGTTAACAATTCTCCTTTTGCAGGACGCGAAGGAAAGTTTGTTACTTCACGACAAATTCGAGAACGCCTTGAAAAAGAACTCGAGGTGAACGTGGGTTTACATGTTGATTTTGTTGATGCAGATAAATTTCGTGTTTTTGGACGAGGTGAGCTCCACATTGCCATTCTTCTTGAGATCATGCGAAGAGAGGGGTTTGAGCTTCAGGTATCCCAGCCACACATTATTATTAAAGAAGTTGATGGAGCGAAACAGGAGCCCTTTGAAGAGATCACTATCGATGTTCCATCAGAATTCCAGGGCATTATTATTGAACGACTTTCAAATCGAAAGGCGCGTATTGTTAGTATGGATCCACATGAAAATACAGTGCGTATGATATTTGAGGGTCCCACACGTGGGCTTCTTGGATACCGCAATCAGTTTGTTATGGACACAAAGGGTCAGGGGATTATGGCGAGCCGTGTAGAAGGATTTAAACCTTATTGTGGTGACTTGGTGAAAAGAAGTGCTGGTTCTATGGTGTCTATGGTTACCGGGAAAGCATTGGGTTATTCTCTTGATAATCTTCAGACACGCGGACAGCTTTATATTGAACCTAATGTTGAAGTGTATGAAGGTATGGTAATAGGAAACACTGCAAAGGGTGACGCAATGTCGGTAAACCCTACTAAGGGCAAACAGCTTACTAATATGCGTGCCTCAGGAACTGATGATAACATTCAGCTTGCACCTGCGTGGCAACTTACCATCGAGCGTGGTCTTGAGGTTATGGAAGACGATGAACTCCTAGAAGTCACCCCTAAAAGCGTACGTCTTCGCAAGGAATTTCTTACTGATCTGGATCGAGCACGAGCACGAAGAAAATAATAGGACTTACCCATTTGGCGCACTACTTCGTCAAATACTGTGGTACTCGACGCAGTACTCATTCTGTACAGCTTACTCCGTTCCTCGCGTTTTCCTCGTAATGCATCCAAATACGTAGGTCCCAAGGTTGTTATTCCCGCGATAGTAGGAATATGTTTGAAAACTTTGCTTTTGTGGGGGCGTTTTTAGTTTTAGCGGGATAAGTGGATCCTTTTTGAAAAAATCTGCTATTATTGAATAGTTAAGGTATCACAACAAGCCATGGTAAATAACAACGCACAAAAGAAAAAAGAAATAGATGATGTTCTCGCAAAATATATGGCGCAGCTAGTTGTGTTAAAAAAGAAACGAGATAAAATCATTGCCGATTTTCTCGAGACGTTAAAAGAAAAGCGAATAAAAGAATTACGCGACTCACTTAAATAATTATGAAATCCCCTGAAGGATTTACATCGCCACAAACAAAAATAGAGGAAGCAAAAGGAGAAATTACGCCAAAATCTCTCAAGATTGAAGGTATTGAAATAAGTAACGAGCAATTAGGGCAACACATTGCTTCGGTCGAATCACGTATAGGGCAACGAGTGGCAGAGATTTTACCAGAAGGTGAAAAAAGAATAGAATCATTTGTCAAAAATTTGCATGTCCTACCAGAAACACTTGATACAACAAGACGAGAGTTTAGATTAGACCTGCAGTTGCGGGAGGTTCAGACGGAGGCAAATCAGCTTGCAAACGAAGCAAAAACTAATATTGATACAATAGTAACAAAAGATTTCCGGCCCCAATCAGATATTCAACATGAAACTTTAAGTACAGAATCACCTTCTTTGAAACCAGAGGCTGTTCTCGTGACTGAGGTGAAAGAAAAAATTTCGGAAGAATTAAAAAAAGAGCGTCGAATGGAAATTATAAAAGAACTTGAAAAAGAGTGGGAAATAAAAAATGGACCGATGGAGAGACCGCTTAGTAAAAAAGAAATTGAGGAAAACAGATATCGCGCTGAAAGATTTGGTGAAACATGGGACGGTAGGACTACTCAAATGACCGAGAAAGCGAACGAGTTCTTTTTTGACCATAGAGGCATGGGTAAATCTTCTGTTCCAAGTCGAGCAGATAAAATGTTAGCTGAAAGATTTCCAGAGTATGCTGAAAAGATAGAATTACCATCGGAAAAGGAACGAACAGAAATAGGAAATTCAGGGAAGGAAATAAAGAATCAAAACCTATTTTGTATTCACGAGAAAAAACAGAGGAAACTTTTAAATTTCCCGATAATCAAGAATACCCACAAACGACAAGTGTAATGTATGAAGTGGGAGCACAATTATTACAAAAAGAAAGTGGAATTACACAAAGACAATTTAACTTTGTAGAAAAGTACATGATGGCACTTACCAGAGAAGAATTAAACGAATCAGAGGTGGATCTTAAAAAAAGAGAAATGTTGGAAGTATTCATGGATGAAGAACAAACCAGACAATTGAAGGAAAAAACTCTGCCATTCACCCAAGAATCTTCGCTTACCGGACAGCGCACGAGGTTGGGAATAGGTATTGAAAAAGGGGAAAAACATTTTGATATTAAAATTTTGAAGCCCCCAAAGCCCCAACGAGAGGAAAATGAGTTTTTTGATTTTGGAGAAGAGATGAGTCCTGCTGAAAGGCAAGATTGGTGGGAGAAAACAACAACTTCCCCATCGATGTTTGTTTCGCGTGGGAAAGATGCCATACCTACTATATATCTTTCACAGGATGATGCAAAAAATCTACTTAATCAAAATGTGGAACGTAGTGACAGTGTTCATAAATTTGAACATGAATACCGACATACGCAATGCAGATTTGGTGCAGAAAACGATCGTCTCTATCGTTTTATTGACGAAGCGTGTACTAATGTCGGAGGACAATATGGGGCACAGATAGCTTTTCTTAGTATGCTCGGAGATACGACAGATTCTTTTGATTTCAATGAGATTATGCAAGCGTATGAAAAGGATGATGATGAGAAGAAGGCGGCGGTTTTACAAAAAATATCATTAAGTTTTGGACCAATGGGATTATTGCTCCTTGCTGGAAAAAAGAGCTCCGAACATTCTGGAGATCATGATGGTATAAGCGAATTACCGCTGATAGAAGAGGAAGAACTAAAAGAATTTCCTGAATTGCAATTTGCAGAAACCCTCCTAAGTTTAAGAGAAAAAATCGATTCGCAGTGGTTAGAACAGTTCCGTACAAATATAACCAAGGAGAACATTACAAGAAAACAACTTGAAGCAACTCTGGGGTATCATTTTAGACAATATACAAATGGTGTTGAGAAGGGTATGTCCCCACACGTCAGAGCCCTTATTGATGCAATAAAAGTTGAAATCAAAAAGCGCGAAAGTCGAGGGGAAGAAGGGGTTGGGATAGAATGGGTATCAGAGTCTATCGATTCTTTATAGAATATGTATTTTAAAATAGAAAAAATATGATTTTTTATAAAGATTTTCTTGAGGGGTTGAAGGAGTGTCCATTTTGTAATGGATATAATAAGTTTCTTTCTGAAAACGATGAGGCTTTTCTTACCTACGCGACTGCTCCTTATCGTGATCACCATCTTCTTGTTATTCCAAAGCGACACACAGAATCATTTTTGGAATTAAATGAAAAAGAAAATATTGGAATTTCTTCACTCCTTCGAGAAGCAGTAGAGTTGTTGTATGAATGTGGATATGGGTATTGTTCCATTCTTGTACGAGAGGGGATGGATGCGGGGAAGAGCGTGGGGCATCTTCACTATCATATTATTCCCAATATTCGTCTTGGCGATATTGATCAGCGTGGATTAGAACGGACAGTATTGTCACAAGAAGAAATTGATAGGGTGATACGGGATATAGATGAAGCAAAAAAGAAGGCGGCGGAAAAGAAAAAATCCTAGCGCGTGCTAGGTTTTTTGTTTTACTACGTGATATATCCATAATAGCTCTTCTTGCGAGGAGCATTTTCAGGATCGCGACGTGCCTTACGACGCATGGCGCGATTCATCTCACGCTTCGCAAATTTCTTCACGCCCGCCCCGCCAATCTCCTGATTCGAAACCTGTTCCTTGTAGTGTGCCACCTCCTTCACCGCTTTCAACATCGTGGGTTCACGATGTGCTGTGCATATAATACCACAAACCACTTTTTTATGCAAGGTTTTCGTCTGTATCAGCTCACAACTTTGAGTAAAAAAATAGATAATGCCTGAGTGTATCGAAGGCCTACCATAAGGAAACCCTTCGACAAGCTCAGGGACTATATGGTGAATACTCGCTTACTCAGTCTTGTGAGCTGATACTTTCGTCTTTTGTCATTTCGAGAGATCCTTCGCCTGATGTCTCAGGATGACAGAACGACTGGATTCCCGCCTTGGTTCGACTAAGCTCACTATAAATCGCGGGAATGACGGAAGAAGGGGTGGAAACTATATCGTAATTATTTCTTCCCAGGGGAGGCCTTGTTTTCCAAAGTGGCCATAGGTAGCGGTTTGGAGATAAATAGGGCGGCGAAGGTTGAGGCGTTCGATGATTGCCTGTGGGCGAAAATCAAATTTTTCTTTTGCGATTACGCTCAGGTCTTTTCCTGTTTCATCGGCAGCGTAAATCATAAGGGGTTCTGCGTGGCCAATGGCATAGGCAACAGAGACAAAACACGTTTTTGCAAGCTTGTTTGCGACAATGTTTTTTGCAACGAATCGGCACATATAGGCTGCTGAGCGATCTACTTTTGTTGGATCTTTTCCTGAGAAGCACCCACCCCCATGTTGGATAAGACCACCGTAGGTGTCTACCATTATTTTTCGTCCAGTAAGTCCGGTATCTGCTTCGAAACCACCCATCACAAATTTCCCCGTAGGATTTACAAAAAGTTCTATTGAGTTCGGATCAACACCAAGCGGTGTAATAAGTTTCTCCGAAATTGTTTTTCTAATCTCATCTTGGGTAACTGATTCATCGTGCTCTGTGCTTACAAGGATGGTAGTGAGGCGATTGTCTTGCATTGTTACCTGTGCCTTTCCATCGGGTTTAAGCCATGAGACTATTTTATTTTTGCGTAGATCCTCAAGCCCTTTAGTAAGTTTATGCACGAGAACAATCCCAGCAGGAAGATGCTCGGGCGTCTCATCTGTTGCATAGCCATACATGATGCCCTGGTCTCCTGCACCACCCGTATCGACACCTTGCGAGATGTCAGGGGATTGTTGTGCTACATAGACAGCTATATCAAGCGCATCATCATAGCCAATGTCTCTATATAAATTTCTGGCAAGCTCTGCATAATTGACTGTTGCTTTTGAGGTAACCTCACCTCCTATCACAAGATGGCCATGACCGCCAAAGGCTTCTACGGCGACACGACTTTTTGGATCTTCTTTGAGGCATGCGTCGAGTGACGCATCTGAAATCTGATCGCACACTTTGTCAGGATGACCTGAGGTAACACTTTCTACAGTATAGGTTGTTGGTATAAACATGTTGTAATGGTTAGTAATAATAAAAACACCCTCCTTGCGGGAGAGATGATGTGCGACGATTATCTTTCCCATTAGGGCTAGAAGCACTTTATCTTTGAGACAAGTTGCTGGTGGGTCACAGAGCTAGAACTCTCGCCACACTCTTGATAATTAAATTGTTAAGTACTTATAGTTTAGTTTTTTTGTTTTATTGAGTCAACGTGTGGATTTGGTATGCAAGACCGAAGATTAAAAGTTCGCCTACAAGAGGGAGACCCCTACAGTCCCCCTATCATGGATTCGACAAGCTCACCATAAATAGCGATAACACCTGACTCCCCCTTGAGGGCTCATTTTAATCTTCGATTTTGCACTGCCTGTAATCATGATAAAGGATGTTTAGAAAAATAAAAGACCGCTGAGAGAGGCGGTTGTGGTGAGGGTTATCCTCGACCGATGGGTCGTTGAGAAGGTGGAAATTCTTTTAATCGTTGTATTTCTTTTTGTACTTCTTGTTCTAGTTCAGTTATCTTATCCTCTAATTGTTTCCACTTTTCTTCAGGTACTGTTTTTCTTGTAGAGTTGAGAAGTTCTTTCGGCATTTTATAGCAGAGACCAGGTTTGAGTTTAATGTCGAACATAAACCTATCCATAAGAACCGTTCCAAGGATTATGATAAATCCATAATACCCAAGAAGCCCGCACGTAATACACATAAGTTCCGCAGTAATATCATATCCTACGAATTCAAGTGTTACAAAAAATTGGCGCCAGTTGTTTTTTTGAATTCCGTAAGCAAGAATTCCACAGACGATATATCCTACGAGAAAATAAATGTTTATGCCCATGTGTTTACCTCCTTTCGTGGTGGATTAAGGGTACAGGCTGTTGTGATAGAAAAGTTATTGGGACGATAGTGAGTAGTACTGAGACGGATTGCATTATCTTGTACACCAACGAGGACGCGTGAATTATGAGAAAACTCGTCTGATGTGAATGAAAGTGTATTTGTGCGCGGATAGATACCATTCTTTGCATAATAAAGAAAGAGTTTTGTGGTTTCCACGAGCGTTGAAGAAAGTGAATACCGTCTTGGAAGTTGTGCAATTGCATCGTTAGGTATTGTATATGAGTAATGTGGAGGCTGAAGTGGAGCAAGATACCATCGATATTGCAAATTTTCTTGGGAGGTGAAATTTGGATTTTGATGTTGGAATGAGCTAGAAATAGAAATTCTTGGTTGGTAGTGAAATCCACGCAATCCGGAAAGGAGATTTATGGTTACCGAAAATTTAAAAAATAAGACAGTATGGTGGTCAATCCCAAGAAATGCCATGTGGGTATCGCGGACGCGTGCACCTGGCGTAAACGGGCATGGTTGGTTAAGGTGGGCGTTGCTCCACGGGAAACGTGGGATATTTGCTAGTTGTTCACGAGAAAGTGATATACCAAAGGAATGTTTCCAATCGTCAGATCCAAAAAATCTTTCACCGAATACCTCGCGCAAATGTGATTCTTCTGTTGTCGTCGTTTCAACACGTTTTTCTTCTGATGCGTTGTTTTTTGGTGATTTTGGGGTTGAATTTTCGTTTTGTGCTGGTGTGATGGGCTTGTTTGGTCGTATTTCCATTTTTCTCAGTCTCCTTATTTTTTCAATGTACTTTAGGTATTAGAGTATACCATCACAAAAAAGTAAACTCCGTCCCACCCCATTAGGGGTAGGGGCGTTTTAAGCTTTTGTGATCGCTAGCTGGATAATTTTTTGGGTTAAGAAAGAGATTGTATGATTGCCAATTCGATGGGAAGAAATGGGATGGGGGAATAGTAGATGTTTTTTCTAGATTCGATGAGATTTTGAATAAGTGTTGTGAGGTGGTTGAGTTCAAATTGTTCTGCAAGGAGGGTGAGTGTTGCGATGTCCTCTTTACTCATCTCCTTAGAAAGTATGGCCGGTGCGTCCTTGTGTAGTTTTAGCAGTGTTACTTTTCTTGCAAGAGAGAGAAGATCACGAAGAAAATGGACAGGAGGAATGGACGACACTTCAAATTCTGTAAGTTCAGCGAGGGATGTAGAAGGGTTGCGTGTTGCGATGGCGTGCAAGAGCTGCATCATCTTTACTGTACTAGGCCTGTTAAAAATAGTTTGGATATTATGTTCGGTAAGATCGATATGAGCAACCTGATCAAGCATCATCTCGGCATCGCGAAGACAGCCTTCGGCAAGATAGCAAATGTGAGTAAGGGCATCATCGGGGATAGTAAGGCTTTCTTCTTTTATGATACGGGTAAGTTTCTGGCGTACTTCTTTGAACGTAAGTTTTTTGAAATCAAAGCGTTGCACACGAGAGAGGACCGTGGGAATCATTTTTTCTGGTTCGGTGGTGGCGAGGATGAATACGACGTAGCGTGGGGGCTCTTCGAGGATTTTTAAGAGTGCATTGCACGCCTCTTTGGTAAGCATGTGTGCTTCATCAATAATATATATTTTATATTGTGAGTGCATGGGTTGAAACTCAACCGCCTCTTTGATTTGTCGTATTTCATCGATTCCTCTGTGTGAGGCGGCATCCATCTCAACAACATCTACAAAAAATCCTTTTTCTATTGAAGTGCAATTTTCACACAATCCACACGGATTACCTTGTTTGGGTTTAAGACAGTTCAATGCCTTTGCGAGAATACGCGCAAGCGTAGTTTTTCCCGTACCACGTGGTCCTGCAAGAAGATAGGCATGGCTTATCATTTCTCTGTGCACGGCCTCTTGAAGTACTTTTACAATAAACTCCTGCCCGCTTACCTCGCGAAATGTTTTGGGTCGATATTTTCGATAGAATACATGTGACATATATCCACTTTATATTAAGATTCACCAAAGATCAAAGTTATAGTCATATGCCGAACTACCGTGGTATGTATTCCTCACATGTTCAGATACCCAGCGGTATCCTCACTCATCCGCAGGCGCTTCGTTGTCAATCCAATTCTCCGCCAGCCGGCGGATCAGGATTGACAACACCCAGCTCCGCACCTGCGGAATGGTTCGAAATACATACCACAGCAGTTCGGTGGCATTGCTTCTGATCCGTATGTGATTATTGGTCATGAATACACAGATTGTGGGAAGATGGTCTTCGGCGTAGACTAGAGATGAAGATATCTCATTCATGCATTATCGTAAAATATTTTTTTGTTTGATTTTTGTTTTTGGCGTTGTTTATCTGTTTTCTTTGCATCGTGACGCATCGTTCAAAAGTCTTTCTGCGCTTACAGGGGATATTGTGCTTGATGCTCAAGATGCTTCGAGTACTGATAATACAGAGCCTATTGCTGTATCAGTGCCGATGCTTCCGAGAAAATTAGATTCCGTTCGAGCAGTGTATATGACTATGTATACCGCAGCAACAGCACATAAGCTTGATCAACTTATTGCGTATGCGAAGAAGAATGATATTAACGCATTTGTTATTGATGTAAAAGAGACGGAGGGGATGCTTTTTTTCCCTCTTGGAGAATATGATACCTACGGAGATGCAGACGTTGCTTCGACTTCATATCTTGTAAAACGAGGTCCTGCTATAATAGCAAAATTACGTGAGCAAGGTTTTTATCTTATTGGGCGGGTTGTCGCCTTTCCCGATAATGTGTATGCAAAACAACATCCCGGACAAGCTCTCCATCATATAAGTGGAGGGGCTTTGTGGCAAGATAAAAAACATAATTACTGGCTTGATCCCGCATCAAAAGAATATTGGTCCTATCTTGTGCATGTTGCAAGGGCCGCCTCACGGGCTGGGTTCGATGAGATTAATTTTGATTATATTCGTTTTCCCTCCGATGGAAGTTTGAATGGAATTTCCTACCCCTATTGGGATAAAAAAACGTCACGCGAAGAGGTAATTACTTCTTTTTTTCATTTCCTTTCTTCGAATTTTAATGGAAGCGACATCACTATTTCTGGTGATATGTTTGGTCAGACGTTAGTAAATAAAGATGATATGGGAATAGGTCAAAAGTTTGAAGATGCGCTCCCTTATTTTGATGCCATAGCACCGATGGTGTATCCCTCGCATTATATAGACGGGTTTGCGGGATATAACAACCCAGCAGAACATCCCTATGAGATCATCGATTATTCACTCAAGGAGGCGGAAAAGAAAATGACGTCATCAACGGTACCCATAGGGGAAAGAGCAAAAATACGTCCATGGCTTCAGGTGTTTAACATTGGTGCGGTATATGACGGCTCTATGATACGAAAGCAGATTAAGGCACTTACGGATAATGGTTTAAAAGCAGGATATATGTTGTGGAGTCCAAGTAACACCTATCCCGATTTTTGAAGAAGGTATTGACAGAATCACAAAAACTGGTATAGTTGATCCAGCACATAAACACAAGAAAGAGGTGTAGTAAATGAGTGACAAGCGATGGGGATGGATGCATTTTCTTCCCGAGGCAGACCAAAAAGATATTATTATAGGAAAGGTTCCTTTGTGGATGCTTTGGATGAGTCGTCTTTCTCGAAATACGACGACACTTAAATATACCGCTATTGTCCTTTTTTTCCTCACGGTGGGGGTGGTGGGTGAATATGGTTGGAACCAGATTGGTATTGTATCAAACCAATCTCAAGAGATTGCACAATCAGAGGAACCGTCAGAGGTCTCAACGGGTGGTATTATTTTTGATGGAAGAGACGATAATCATTCTGTTTCTAAGGATAAATGGATTTACGTTGCCGGTGATGGGAGGAAATGGTCTATAAACGAGAATCCACCTGGTGCCAATCATTGCCATTTTACTTCCGCATCTTGTGCTGCTGAGGCTCGTGCAACATTTTATTATTATCCATGTGAAGGACATTTTGTGGGGGAAGTTTTTTATGAGGGCGAGGATTATGATATTGAAGGGAAGATTCATAAAATGTGGCGCGTTGTTTGTTGTTCAAAAGCTATCTGATCTTTTTCGTTGAGACTGTGAAGTAAAAAGCTCAATCCTCGCACTGCGGGGTTTTTCTTTTTTTGGGTGCTATGTCGCGGCATACCACCAATTATTGGGGTGTGAGTTGATACTCTATGTTCTCTTGAAAAAGTACTTAAAAATATGGTACAAGTTAGAGACATTAAGGTGGGCCTTCGACAAGCTCAGGCGCTATTGAGGGTCGGATTATTTGATGGCGCGTCCCTAATTCCTAAAAGCTATAAGCTAACAGCTAATACATGCCTCATATTGAAATTGCTGCGGAACATATTTTTGGATTTGTGACGAACACATTGCTTTCTGCGTGGGTGGTTCTTTTGATTTGGTTGGTGGTGGGAATGGTTGTGTTAAAAGGAAAGAGTCTTGTGCCTTCGTTTCTTCAGAATGTTATTGAAGTCGTAGTGGAGGGATTGCTTAGTATGATGAGTGGAGTGTTTGGCTCGCGCCATGAGGCGGAGAAATATCTCCCGATTATCGGCACTATTTTCTTGTTTGTACTTACCTCAAACTGGTTAGGTATTGTTCCTGGAGTAGGATCTCTTGGTTTTTTTGAGATGAAGGAGGGGGGTAAGGTGTTTGTGCCGTTTTTGAGGTCGGGGGCGAGTGACCTTAATACTACATTAGCTCTTGCTCTTATTGCCTTGTTTTCTGTACACGTTATAGGGATCGGAGCGATTGGAGCGAAGAAGCATTTTGGGAAGTTCTTTACTTTTAAGAGCCCTATCGATTTCTTTGTGGGAATCCTTGAATTTATTTCAGAAATTGCTAAGATGATATCGTTCTCATTCAGGTTGTTTGGGAACGTGTTTGCTGGTGAGGTGCTCCTTATTATTATGGCGTTTTTGGCACCCTATGTGGTGCCTGTTCCATTCTTGGGTTTGGAGCTCTTTGTAGGATTTATTCAGGCGCTTGTGTTTGCGATGCTTACGACGGTGTTTATAAGCCTCGCCACTACACATCATTAACGAGCTTATAGCTTTTAGCTGATAGCTGTCAGAACGGATTAACGATAAGAGCTATGAGGTGAAAGCTAGAATTATGATAGAGTCATTTAGACAATTAATTGTTTGGCAGAAGGCAATGGATTTAGTGGTTGAGCTTTACGTTCTTACAGAGAAATTTCCAAAGGAAGAGATGTACGGATTAACTTCTCAAATGAGGCGTGCGGGAGTTTCTATCCCATCAAACATAGCTGAAGGAAGATCGAGGGGTTCGCGTAAGGAGTTTAGACAATTCCTTTTGGTTGCTTATGGGTCAGGAGGGGAGCTTGAGACACAGATCGAAATAGCAAAGCGATTATTTAATGCAAAGAATTTAGATTTTCACAAAGTCGATCGATTATTAAATGAAGTGATGCGTATATTAAATACGATAATAGCTAAGCTAAAAGCTAACAGCTAATAGCTACAAGCTAAAACATATGGAAGTTCAATCAATGAAACTTTTAGCAACAGCAATTGTAATGGGTCTTGGAACACTTGGTCCCGGTCTTGCAATTGGTATTTTGGCAGGAAAGGCCCTTGAAGCAATTGGAAGAAACCCAGAGGCAACTCCAAAAATTCAGACCGCTATGATTCTTGCGATCGCGTTCGCAGAAGCCATCGCGATCTACGCTCTCGTTGTGGCCTTGATTATTAAATTTGTATAGAAAGTTCTTAGGACTTAGAAATTAGTACGAAAAATAATTCTCTAAGCACTAGGCCCTGAGTACTAAGTACTAATGGAAGAATTTATTACACATTTTGGGATCGATTGGAAACTACTCCTTGCGCAGGTGGTAAATTTTTCTATTCTTCTTTTGGTACTCAGGGCTTTTGTGTACAAGCCAGTACTTGAAATCCTTCGTAAGAGAAAACAAGAAATTGAAAAAGGGTTACAGTTTTCAAAGGACGCAGAGGAGCAGCTTAAGCATACACAAGAGTTGCGAGAGGATGTGTTGGCGAATGCAAAAAAAGATGCGCTGCAGATTGTAAGTGAAGCAGAAAAAACCGCACATGAAAGGGGAGAAACAATTCGTGAGGAGACTACTCGAAAAACGGAGGCGGCTATTGTAGAGGCGAAGCGGCTCATACAGGAGGAGAAACTTAAGATGAAAGATTCACTCTATAATGAAACAGAGTCGCTTGTGCGTGACGGCATTTTTAAGGTGTTACAAGAAATTCCCGCAGAGGTGCGTGATGGAAAACTTATAGAAAAAGCTCTCGTAGAACTTAAGGGTGTAACTAAGAGATAGCATTATGAAATCTACTGCCAAGCAATACGCGCAAGCATTTTTTGCTGCAACGGAGGGGAGAGGAGAAAAAGATCAGAAAAAAATGATGGGGCATTTTTTAACGACCATCCGGAAAAATGGAGATATGCCTCGTTTGCACGGAATTATGCGCGAAGTAGAAAGAGAATATTATAAACAACAGGGTGCACACAAAATAGAAGTAGAAAGCGTAACACCGCTTAGCGTTTCAACAAAAAAACAAATTCTTGCTATGGTGTCTCATGGTGTGATCGCAAAGGAGTGTGTTGATGCGTCGCTTGTGGGAGGGGTCACTATCTGTGTTGACGATGAGACGTTTATTGATGCAAGTATAAAAAATCAGTTAGTAAAACTTTTTAAATAACATGAAGGACTCCATCATCGAAAATCTTAAGAAAGAAATTGAAGGATTTAAGCATGAAATTAAAGCCGAAAAGATGGGTCGTGTGCTTGAGGTGGGTGATGGTATTGCTAAGATCTCGGGTATTTCAGAAGTTGGGTCACAGGAGATGTTGCTCATCGAAACGTCAGGAGGCGAGGTGGTAGGAATTGCCTTTAATCTCGAGGAGGATCTTGTGGGGGCAATCGTTCTCGGAGATTCTACAAAGGTAAAAGAGGGGGATGTTGTGAAACCTACAGGGCGTGTTCTTTCTATGAGAGTTGGTGATGAACTTATTGGGCGTGTCGTCGATCCACTAGGGAATCAACAGGATGAACATGGTCCTATTTTTGGAACAAAATCAAAAGAGCTTTATTATCCTGTTGAGCGTGTCGCCCCTTCTGTATTAGATCGTGAGTCAGTAAATACTCCGCTTCATACTGGTATCAAAGCTATTGATAGCATGATCCCTGTAGGGCGCGGACAGCGTGAACTTATTATTGGAGATCGCCAGATTGGAAAAACTTCTATCGCCATCGATACTATTATCAATCAGGGTAAGGACACACGATATCCTACACCGATTTGTATTTATGTTGCTATTGGACAAAAAGAATCTAAGGTAGCAAAGATTGTTGCGAGACTTAAGGAGCAGGGCGCTATGGAGTATACCATTGTGGTGTCTGCGCCGGCATCTTCTCCTGCATCGTTGTGGTTCCTCGCTCCTTATAGTGCAACGGCTATTGGAGAGTATTTTATGCATAAAGGGAAAGATGCGCTTATTATTTATGACGATCTTTCAAAACACGCATGGGCATATCGTGAGCTTTCACTTCTTTTGCGTCGTCCGCCAGGACGTGAGGCGTATCCGGGAGATATTTTTTATGTTCACTCGCGTCTTTTGGAACGTGCTGCAAAGTTAAGTAGGGAAAAAGGAGGAGGGTCTTTAACGGCGCTTCCTATTATTGAAACTCAACTTGGTGATGTATCAGCCTATATTCCTACCAATGTTATTTCTATTACGGATGGTCAGATTTATTTAGAGCCCGAGTTGTTTTATCAAGGTATTCGTCCTGCCGTGAATGCGGGTCTTTCAGTTTCACGTGTGGGTTCTGCTGCTCAAACAAAGGCAATGAAGAAGGTTGCAGGAAAGCTTCGCCTAGAGCTTGCACAATTTAGAGAGCTTGCTGCGTTCACACAGTTTGCATCAGAGCTTGATGAATCAACACGAAAGCGTATTGAGCGCGGGAGAGTGCTTATTGAAGTTTTGAAACAACCAGAGATGGACCCCGTTTCATTTGAAAAACAAGTAGTTTTGTTTTATGCAGCAATACATGGACATTTTGATACTACACCACCAAGCGAAGTGGTGAAGAAGGGGAATGATTTATTGGACTATATGGAAACCATGCACAATGATACTGTTCTAGGTGTGATACAGTCTTCTGGTGAAATCTCAAAAGAGATTGAGGAAAAACTTAAAGTAGCTTTGGAAGATTTTTTTAGCGTTTCTCGTTCCTAACATACTAAAAGCTAATAAACTAATACCTAAAAAATGGCTTCCGCTAAGGCAGTAAAACAAAGAATACGTTCCGTCAAAAACACGGCACAAATTACGAAGGCAATGGAGGTTGTCTCTGCTACAAAAATGCGTCGCAGTCAGGAGTTTGCAATCAAGGCGAGACCTTATGCCATTGCGTCACTTAATCTTTTACGTAACCTTGTAACAAAGACAAAGGAGTTGCCGGGTATCTTAGAAAGAAGAGAGAAAAAGGAGTGCTATGGACTTCTTGTTATTACTTCAGATAAGGGTCTTGCGGGTGCGCTTAATGCGAATGTGATAAGAAAAGCGGAGGCGTGGATTAAGATGCGACGTGCAAATAACGAAAATAGTATTCTTGTTACCGTAGGGAAAAGAGCGAAAGATTATTTTGAACACAAGGGTGTTCCTATTCATAAAAGTTTTTGGGGATTTGGGGATATGATCTCCCTCTCTGAGACACTACCTGTTGCCGAGGTTCTTATGGAAGGGTTTTTGGATCATACATGGGATGAATTTTCTGCAGTATATACTCACTTTAGGACGACACTTCTTCAAGAAGCAGTGCTAAGAAAGATACTTCCCATAACACAAGAGGGCGTTGAAGAAATAGTAAAAGGGGTTATTCCCGAATATGGAAAATTTTCTTCTAAACCCTATACCCTAAACCCCATACCCTATCATTACGAATATACCTACGAACCATCACCGGAGGCGTTGTTAACTGAACTTGTTCCACAACTTCTTCGTATGCACGTGCATCACATGATTCTAGAGAGTAATGCGTCTGAGCACTCCGCGCGTATGGTAGCTATGAAAAATGCATCAGACAACGCCAAGGAGCTTATTACAGATCTCACGCTTACGTATAACAAGGCCCGACAGGCAAGCATTACCCGTGAACTTAGTGAAATTACTGCGGGTAAGGAGGCATTAGAAAGTAATTAAGAACTAAAACTATGAATAAAGGAAAAATTATACAAATTATTGGACCAGTCGTTGATATTGAATTTGCTGAGGGGACTCCACCCGCCATTTACAATGCTCTTTATGTGAAAAGTACAGAGGAGAGGCGTGTGGTGCTTGAGGTATCGCGTCACTTAGGATCTGGGCGTGTGCGCGCGATTGCCTTGTCTTCAACTGATGGACTTATTCGCGGTGCGGAGGTAGAGGATTCTGGTGCACCCGTTTCTGTTCCTGTTGGTAAGGAGGTGTTGGGAAGACTTTTTAATGTACTTGGAGAGTCGATAGATACGGGAGGGAAAAAGTTTGATAAACGTTGGTCTATTCATCGCCCTGCACCACCCTTGAGTGAACAGTCTACAAAAACTGAAATTTTTGAAACAGGCATTAAGGTTATCGATCTTCTTGCTCCCTTTGTGCGTGGTGGAAAGGTTGGTCTCTTCGGTGGTGCTGGGGTAGGGAAGACAGTGCTTCTTATGGAGCTTATTCGCAATGTGGCAGAGGAGAGTGGCGGTGCCTCTATTTTTGCGGGCGTAGGGGAACGTACTCGTGAAGGAAATGATTTGTATAATGATATGAAAGAGTCGGGGGTTATTAACAAAACAGCTCTTGTGTTTGGTCAGATGAATGAAGTTCCAGGGGCGCGTTTGAGAACGCCACTCGCTGCGCTTACTATGGCGGAATATTTTAGAGACGAGGAGTCAAAAGATGTACTTCTCTTTATCGATAATATTTTTAGATTTTCTCAGGCGGGGGCAGAGGTATCCGCACTTTTGGGACGCATGCCCTCTGCGGTAGGGTATCAGCCAACTCTTGCAACAGAGATGGGCCTACTTCAGGAGCGTATTACATCAACAAAACGTGGTTCAGTAACATCTGTGCAAGCAATTTACGTACCCGCTGATGATATTACCGATCCTGCGCCAGCGACAACATTTAGTCACCTTGATTCAACTATTGTACTTTCGCGCGCTCTTACCGAGCTTGGTATTTATCCTGCTGTTGACCCACTTGCATCGAGTTCTTCTGCACTTGATATAAACACGGTGGGCGAGGAGCATTATCGCGTGGCACGTGAGGTACAGCGCACCTTGCAACGTTATGCAGAATTGCAGGATATTATTAATATCCTTGGTATGGAGGAGCTTTCTGAGATAGATAAGACCACAGTGCATCGTGCTCGAAAAATTCAACGCTTTTTGTCACAGCCATTCTTTGTGGCTGAAGCATTTACTGGCACGCCAGGAAAATTTGTAAAACGTGAAGACACCATAAAAGGATTCAGTGAAATTTTGGAGGGCAAACACGACGCAAAGTCAGAGGACGCATTTTATATGAAAGGAGGAATAGACGAAGTCGTAGGATAATTCAAAACTTAAAATGCAAAAGTCAAAACTACAACTTAAAAGTCAAAACTATTTGAATCATGTAGTTAGTTTTTCGTTTTGCGTTGCAGTTTTGCGTTTTGATTTTTGAGTTTATGAAATTAGGTATTTACACATTACAAGGCACTCTGTTTGAGGGGGACATCAAGCAACTTACTACCACAACAACGGTAGGCGAGGTTACCATTTTAAACCATCACATTCCTCTGGTTTCCAGGCTCGTGGGACCCATAGTGCGTCTCGTTGACACATCTGAAAAAGAATCTATAATAAAAATTACCTCTGGGTTCTTGGAGGTACATGAGCAAGGGGAGGTAGTTATCCTTGCAGAGTGATTTTGACGAGACCTTGAAGGAACTTCTCGATTATGGACGAGACAACCCTTTGGGAATAGTTACACAACCTGTTATGCAAAAGGAATACGTTTTCAAAGAAGATAGTTCGTTAGCACACTACAAGGCGGATGCTTATGTTGTGCGCTGTACCGATAATCGTTTTTGGAGCGTGTTCAAGCATTTTATTAAGTATCTTGGGTTTGAGGACATTGATGCCGCTTCCCCTCCGGGTGGTGCAAAGGTCTTTGCCTCTCCAAGCAAAGCAGGAGATCGTGAGGTTGCTCTTGATAAAATCAAGCTTCTCATGCCCGTGCATCACATACGACGCGTGGTTCTTTTTACCCATACCGACTGTGCAGCATATGGTGGGTTATCACGTTTTAATGGCGACGAAGAAAATGAGTTTGAATTTCATTCTGCCGAACTCAAGAAGGCGGCAGAAATTGTGAGAGAACGGTTTCCCGAGTTAGCAGTCGAAACCTATTTCATCGATCATAAGGGGATCATAAAAGTAAATTAAAACTCCGTAGCAACGGAGCTTTTTTAAAAAACTTGCATTTTTTGTTGTTTCGTGGTATATTAAAAAATACAAAGAAGGAGGTAGTGTGATGAGTCAAGATATTGGACTTTACATCGAACAAAAGGATGGAAAGATAGAAGTTGGAGAAATTTGCCTTTCTGTTGGCGAACCAATCCTGCTAAAAACTTTCGATTCAGCCAATCTTTCAAGCGCCCTTGCGTTCGTGGAAGATCGATCCAAGGAGATTCGCTATGAGGCCATTTCTCTAATCGGTTTTTTGAAGTAGGGTTTTGCCTGGTATTTATACGCATATGATACCAGGCTTTTTTATTGGTTTCTATGTGGTATGATGTAACCATAACAAAAAGTTAAAAAAATAATTATGGAACCACAAACAGTAAATGTTTCGGTACAAGTCAAAACATCGCCGAAGGATTTCTTTTTGCATCTTTTGGAGATGGTGGCGCTTTATGCGAGCGCAATTAGTTTTTTGATGATCGTCTTTTCGATGATTAATTTTTATGTGCCTGACCCACTTCAGCAAGGGGATTATTATAGAAATACTAGTTTGAGGGAGCATATTCGCGGGTCACTCTCTGCACTTATCGTGTTCTTTCCTGTTTTTTTGTTTGTGAATAATTTTTTGAGAAAGAGCTATGAGATAGCACCCGAGAAGAGAAATCTTTCAGTGCGTAAGTGGCTTATCTATTTTACGCTCTTTGTTGCTGCGCTTGTAATGATAGGGTATCTCGTTTCAGCAATTTATAGTTTTCTTGGTGGGGATCTTACTTTGCAATTTGGGCTTCAGGTGCTTTCTATCTTCTTTGTGGCGGGTTCCATATTCAGCTACTATCTTAACGATGTGAGAAAGCATAATACTGAATAACTTGTTTATATGAAATATCTTTCTCATATTGTTATCGTCGTGGTTCTCATTGTTATTGTAACGGGTTTCTGGCTTATTGGTTCACCTATGCAGGAGCGTTTGCGAAAATTTGATGAAAGGCGGGTAAATGACCTTCAATCGCTTCAGGGTGAGGTTATGAATTATTGGAGAAACAAGTCGGAGCTTCCAAAGAACCTTGTTTCCTTAAATGATGACATTCGTGATTTTCGAATTCCGAAGGATCCAATGACAGGTCAAGATTATGAGTATGCAGTCATTGCCTCGGAAAGATTTTCGCTATGTGCTAGTTTTGCACTACAAAGCGATGTTTCAAAGAATAATAATAGTTCGTGGTCTATGGCTCCCTGGGTGACAACAATGGAGATAAAACCCTCTTCTCACGATGGCTATGTATCGGAAGCATGGGGGCATGGAGGTGGAAGAGTTTGTTTTGATCGGCCATTCGACAAAGAACTTTATAGACCATATCCTACAGTCCCAACCAAGGGAATATAGGATAAATAAAAAAACCGCGGCGATACGCGGTTTTTTGTTTACCAATAAGCGTCAAGATCAGATTCTCTGGGAAGATTTGTTGCTTCGATACGTACCACCCATGGAAGATATTGCTTGAGGAGTACTTCTACGCCATTCCTGAGTGTCCCAAGTGCCCCTGGGCAATTTCCGCACGAACCTACGAGTGTTACTATCACAACACCTTCTTTTTCATGTATGGAGTCGAGTATAATGTTCCCGCCATGGCCATAGGCATAGGGGCGAATAGACCAATCCATAATAGAGTCAACTTCTGATTCGGCATTTAGGAATAGAGTTATTTCAGCGTTTATATATTCGGGGAGGAGAAGTGTCTTTATTGCATCTTTGAGTTTCTGTTCTGCAAAAAGTTTAGTATTTGGTAGGATGCGAAGTCCAAAAATAAGTTCAGTGATATGAAGACCCTGATTATCAAAGAGTGGGGTAATAAAGTAAAATGAGGTAAGTCCATGTTCTTCCTTAAGACTAGAAAAATCTATTTGTTTCAGTCTTTCTGTCATAAGATCTCCTTTGCCTCGCCGTAGTTTTAACGCAGGCGGGCTTCTCTTTTGTAAATGATCTAATGAAAAGTATACCGTATCATATTCATCGTGTACTATTGACTTTCACATTTAGTTATGCTATATAATAATTAATTCAAAAGGAGGTAATAGAGCATGGAAGACGCTGAGCATCGCAAGGGAAGAATTCGCTTCCTTTATAAGAAACAGCAAGAATTTGAAGCTGAACGTAGACGATTGATTGAGAAGTTGCGACGTAATTGCTTACATGGAAACTTTGCCCAATATAATGGATTTCCTGTGGCTACAGCTCCATGTGTGCGAATGTGTCGAGATTGTGGTTTTGAAGAGGAGGGAATGGTTGAAAAACGAAGTAGTACTTTTCTCGGGTGCGCGTCGTCGGTGCTTTATATGTATCAAGTAAATAGGGGTCGTGATGAATTTCTGCAGTACTTACCTATATTTATCGAGTAAAAAACGGGGCCATTGTGCCCTTCTTTTATTATGTGCTGGTATTTAGTATGGTTTATGTAACAAAGCGTTGTTTAATGCTCTTATTAATTAATAGTGCCTGAGCTTATCGAAGGCCTACCTTATTTGAAAGGAAACCCTTCGACTTCGCTCAGGGAATATTATATTTTTGAGCTGTTTCGTATACATATGTTTAATTTAGTTTCTAAAAATAAGCCTGCGGGGGATCAGCCGAATGCAATTCGGGGTCTTGCGAGTGGTCTCAAGAAGGGGTTTAAGCATCAGACGCTTTTGGGTGTTACGGGTTCTGGCAAAACGTTTACTATTGCAAATGTGATTCAGGAGGTTCAAAAACCAACACTTGTCATCGCACACAACAAGACACTTGCGGCTCAACTTTGTAATGAGTTTCGAGGGCTGTTTCCCAATAACGCGGTGCACTATTTTGTCTCCTACTACGACTACTATCAGCCAGAGGCGTACATGCCTTCAAGCGATACCTATATCGATAAAGAGGCGATGATTAATGAGGAGATCGACAAGCTTCGCCATGCAGCGACCGTATCGCTTCTTACGCGCAAAGATGTCATTGTTGTGGCTTCGGTATCCTGTATTTATGGACTGGGGGCACCAGAGGCTTACAGGGAAAACATTTTACATATTAAGGTGGGGGATACTATTTTAAGATCTACGTTTGTAAAAAAACTTGTCGAGCTTCAGTTTACAAGGACGAATGCAGATCTTAAGCGAGCCACTTTTCGTATACGAGGGGACAACTGGGAGATTATGCCACCCGATCGTGAGGTTATTTATACATTTACATTACAAAATGGTGTAGTGGAGGAGCTCTATGAGGTAAACCCTGTTACAGGTTTTGAGCCGGGAAAAACTCCTCACATTAGCGAGGTGGTGTTTGCCCCAGCAAAACACTTTATTACCGATGCACCAAACAGGATACGTGCGGTAAAAGCTATTAAGGAAGAACTTAGAGAACAGCTTCGTTATTTTGAAAAGGAAAAAAAATACCTTGAGGCAGAGCGTATTGAGCGTCGTACAAAGGCTGATATTGCCATGATCCAAGAAGTTGGCTATTGCCATGGTATTGAAAATTATTCTCGTCATCTCTCTGGTCGTAATGCAGGAGACCCTCCCGAAACTCTTCTCGATTATTTTCCAAAGGATTTTCTTATGGTAATTGATGAATCTCACGTAACGATTCCACAACTTGGTGGTATGCATGCGGGGGATGCCTCACGTAAAAACACACTCGTGGAGTATGGATTTCGTTTGCCCTCCGCTAAGGATAATCGCCCCCTTACTTTTAAAGAGTTTGAGGAACGTATTCCACAAGTTATCTATACCTCAGCAACACCTGCACAATATGAGCATGATACTAGTGCTCAAGTGGTTGAACAGGTTATTAGACCTACGGGACTTGTAGATCCGCACGTGATCATTCAACCCGCAAAAGGGCAGGTTGCTGATCTCATCCCTCGTATTAAAGAACGAGTAAAATCAAAAGAGCGCGTGCTTGTGACGACTCTTACCAAAAAGATGGCGGAGGACTTAAGTACGTATCTCGATGGGGAAGGAATAAAAGTTTCTTATCTGCACAGCGATGTGAAGACGATGGACCGTATTAAAATTCTTACTGGTCTACGAAGGGGAGAGTTTGATGTACTTGTCGGGGTGAACCTTTTGCGTGAGGGGTTAGATTTACCGGAGGTTTCCCTTGTTGCCATTCTTGATGCAGATAAGGAGGGGTTTTTGAGGAGTGAGACGGCACTTGTGCAGACCATTGGCCGCGCGGCTCGTAATGTGCGAGGTGAAGTAGTCATGTACGCAGATGTAATAACAGGATCTATCACAAGGGCGGTGAAGGAGACAGAGAGGAGAAGAAAAATACAACTTACGTATAACAAAAAACACGGCATTACACCGCGCACTATTATTAGGGAAATTTCTGATATCATGCCAACCGAAAAGATTTTGAAACTTGAGATGAAGCCCGTACCAAGTACAAAGCAGGAACTCGAGAAATTTATTAAGGAAAAGGAAAAAGAAATGCGTGAGGCTGCGGGGCGACTCGAATTTGAACTCGCTGCTCTTTTACGTGACGAACTCAAGGAGCTTATTAAGCAGAATAAAAAGAAAAAACCCGCCTAGTGTGGCGGGTCTATATTGTTTAGAGGACAAATATCTCTTTCTTTTTTTCCTCAATCATTTCCTCATATTCCTTAATATGTTCCTTTCCTTTTTCCGTGAGCGAGAGATTGAGAAGGTCCAAGCGAAGGGTGGTGTCTTTAGTACTCCAAAGGGAGGTGACTAATCGAGAGGGACCTATCATCTTACCCCATAGAGCTTCATTTGTAATAATCAAATATCCACCAATCCAGAGAAGTTGAAGACGTTCAAGAATGAGTTCTCGCGGTATCCCAATATCGACAATTTCTGGCAAGAGTTGCATTAAACAATCCTTCTGCTTACCTGAAGAATTTATACAATCTGCAATTACATATGGATTCCACCCAGCACGGGAATTAACGAGTGGATTGAAAATAAATGCGTCGAGAATTAACATCTTTTCCTTCCAAGTGAAATGTACGTGCATTTTCAACTACCTCCTTTTGTGCTAATATAATCTTTAGCATATATAATAAGTTACGTCAAATTAAAAAGCCCTTAGGGCTTTTGTGATTTTATTTTTCTTGGATTTCGATCCCCACAGACTTTAAAAGCTGAAGCGCCTTCTTATCGCAAAAATTTTGGTTTTTTGAAATGTCTGTAATCGAGAATGCGAAAGAGAAAAAACCGATAATCTTTAAGTAAGAGGTAGGTATAGCAGCTTTCATTGGGACAAATTATGTAAAGACAGTCCGCTACTCCCCACGTGTTTAAATCGTATTGAATGTCTTCCTTCTGATATTCAAAAACACAATTACATGTAGGGCATTTAACCTCCCCGCCCTTCTTATGATCACCTTTTTTCCCTTCTTCTATGATATGCATCTATTTTTTCTCTCCCTTTTGTTTTCAGTGAGCTAGTTAGTATTTACCACGAAGATGGATTTTATGCAACTATCGCGTTGACTTTTGGGGCTTATGGTTCTAATCTCTGAGGGTGTCCCCATAGCGTATAACATGGGGCAGTTTCTATTTCATGAAAGATAAATTAATTATTAGAGGTGCGCGTGAGCATAATCTTAAGAATATTAATCTTGAGTTGCCGCGCGGGAAGATGATTGTATTTACTGGCCCATCGGGTTCGGGTAAATCGTCATTGGCGTTTGACACTATTTTTGCAGAGGGACAGAGGAGGTATATAGAGTCACTTTCTGCCTATGCACGTCAGTTCTTGGGAAAGATGGATAAGCCCGACGTTGATGAGATTGAGGGGCTTTCACCTGCTATCTCGATTGATCAGAAAAGTCACTCAGGAAATCCACGTTCGACGGTAGCAACTATTACAGAAATTTATGACTATCTGCGAGTTCTCTTTGCTCGTATCGGAAAACCTTATTGTCCTCTTTGTGGAAAGGAAATCAGAAAAATGACGAAAGAGGAGATTGTAGATGCAATTATTGAATTTAAAAAAAGTGCCACTTCGAAAAATAAGAATGCTATTATTGTCGGGGCATCAAGGGACGAGAATCTTATTACTATTTTTGCAACCGTCGTACGTGGACGTAAGGGAGAATATTACCAGGTACTGTATGATTTTTTAAATGCAGGGTTTAGCGAGGTTCGTATTGATGGGAAGATGTATTCTTTGCGTGAGCGGATCGTGTTGAGTCGTTTTAAGCCACACACCATAGAATTGGTGATAGATCGTATTCCAGTGACGTTTGATTTTAAGGATAAAGAAAATCGTCTTCGGTTGGCTGAGGCGATTGAGTCGGGTGTGAAGTATGGGAATGATGTAGTGACGGTTGCTATCGGGGCAAAGGAAATTACACTTTCTACAAAATTCTCTTGCCCAGAGGATGAATTTGCCTTCCCAGAAATTGAACCACGCCTTTTTTCATTCAATAGTCCTTATGGTGCGTGTGAGAAGTGTCATGGATTAGGTACTGAGGAGCTTTGGTCGGATAAGCTTTGTGATGTTTGTAAGGGAAAGCGTCTTAAGAAAGAAAGTCTCAACGTGCTCGTTGGTGGGGTAAATATTGCACATATCACGAGTCTTGCTGTCGATGGGGCGTATCGATTTTTTGATGAGATCGAAACGTCGCTTCTTGAAAATGAGGCGTTGCTCGGCATTGCTGAGGTACCTTTGAAGGAGATTAAAAACAGGCTAACCTTTTTACGAAATGTTGGGTTGGAATATTTAACGCTTGAACGTAAGGCGGGGACGCTCTCCGGTGGCGAGGCGCAGCGTATACGTCTTGCGTCCCAAATCGGTTCGCGTCTTACAGGAACTCTTTATGTGCTTGATGAGCCTACCATTGGTCTTCATCAGAGAGATAATGCAAAGCTTATTAAAACACTCCAAAATCTACGCGATCTTGGAAATACTATTGTGGTAGTTGAGCACGACGAGGATACCATTCGAGCATCTGATTATCTCGTTGATTTTGGAAAAGGGGCGGGGGTGCATGGGGGCAGTGTGATGGCGCAGGGGGAGATACCGGATATTTTGAAGAATAAAAAGATTAATTCGCTTACACTCGATTATCTGCGTGGTACAAAGAGTATTACAATTCCTGAGAACCGACGGGTGGTAAAATCAAAACGTGGAATTATTGATGAGTCGATCAAAATTCGAGGAGCAAAAGCACACAACCTTAAAAACATCGATGTAGATATTCCTCTCCGAAAACTCACCTGTATTACGGGTGTATCTGGGTCGGGGAAGAGCTCGCTTGTTTACGACGTGCTCTATAAGTATTTAGCCAATAAATTCAACGGAGCTGATTATAAAGGAGGTGCGTGTGATGCGATTTTGGGACTCGAATATGTTAATCGGGTTATTACGATTGATCAGTCACCGATTGGAAGAACGCCGCGGTCTAATCCTGCGACGTATGTGGGGGCATGGACACATGTGCGTGAGTTATTTACTTCTACGGAGGATGCGCGTGTGCGCGGATATAGAATAGGGCGTTTTAGTTTTAACGTCCCTGGGGGGCGCTGTGAGCATTGTGAGGGGCATGGGACGATTGCTATCGAGATGCATTTCCTTCCTACTGTCTATGTGCTCTGTGATATTTGTAAGGGGAAGCGTTTTGACAGAGAGACGCTTGAGGTTGAGTACAGGGGTAAAAATATCTACGAGGTGCTGCGTATGACAGTCGAGGAGGCGCTCGCTTTCTTTGAAGATATTCCATGGCTATATGATAAGTTTAAGATTTTATACGAGGTGGGTTTGGGGTATCTCGAACTTGGGCAGTCGGCGACGACCTTGTCTGGTGGCGAGGCGCAACGTATCAAACTTGCGGCAGAGCTTGGGAAGCGGGATACACGAAGGACGTTGTATTTACTTGATGAGCCAACTACAGGACTTCACTTTTCTGATATCGAAAAATTACTCGATGTACTACAGCGTCTTGTAAGTCGAGGAAATACTATTGTTGTGATTGAACATAATCTCGATGTTATTAAGACAGCTGACTGGGTGATTGATCTTGGTCCCGAGGGCGGAGAGCGTGGAGGAAAAATCCTCGTCACAGGCACTCCAGAGGACATAGTAAAAAATGCATATAGTGTGACAGGCCAATACCTCAAAAAACACATGTGATAGAACTTCTCTATTCGGCGCATTACTTCGTCAAACGCTGTGGTACTCGACGCAGTACTTCTTGTGTACGGCTTACTCCGTTCCTCGCGTTTTCCTTGTACTGCATCCAAATAGAGAAGTTCTATTTAAATTCCTGTTCAGTTGATATTTTAGTATCGGTATGGACACAATAGAACTTTTAAGGTATTCTTTGTTTAGTTCATAAAACAGGAGGTGCGACATGGTAAGGATTGTTAAAATCAAACCGGCAAAAGAGGTAAAGAAACGATGTGTTTGTAAGGGTTGTGGAGCGACTCTCGAGTATGTTCCAAATGAAATAAAGAGTTACCATGGGAGGGATATGAGTGGTGGACCTGATGGTAGGGAATGGATTGTATGCCCGAACTGCAACAAAGATGTCACCCTTCGTTCTTGGTAAATCGCCAGAGAAACAGTAACCGTTCTGAATGAGCGGTTTTATTTTTCGGGAGGTATGGACAAGTTTATTATTTTGCAGTAGAACGAAGATAGGTCATTTATATATTAAGGAGGAATATCATGGGTAGTGAAGCGAGCCCTATTGTTCCTGAAGGATATCATATTGCACCGGGCAACATCGATACATCAAAGCCTCTCATGGGAGCATTTAATAAGCTTGGCAGAGAAGTTTTTGCTAGTACTCTTATCATTAATTGTCAGCTTCAGGGTTACTGGACGAGCATGAATCGGGCCACTATAGAAAATGTTTGCAAGCAGCTTGGTGCAAATATTTGTTTTCTTGATTGGTTTATCGAGCAACATCTCATCGTGTGTGATCGGTATGGAAATTTTTGTCTTACTGAGGCGTTTGTAAAGCGATGCTATGAGGTCTCTCCTAAAAAGTAATATTTTTGTGAGGAGGTGTTTATGGTGGAGGGTGAATGTGTCACTATTTCTTTTCATGAGGAGCTTGTGCTTCATGATGAGGGAGTTGCTTTTGGGGATGGTTCTGTGGTGTTTCCGAGAGACATGGTTCAGTTTGTCGATTTTGACAAAGGAGCTCTCTCTGTAACCACCAACTGTACCTTTTTCGATCAGCGGGAATATTGGATGATTCAGTGGAGTCCTTATTTTGCAACTCAGATTCCTGCACAAAAAATAAAAGACATTGCTGTTCTATAAATTTTGAGACCTTGTAATAAGGCCTCTTTTTTATAAGAATAGTGACAATGCAAGATTTACAAAAAATTAAAGAATTTCAAAAAATAGTTTGGGATTACTATAGAAAAAATAAACGCGCAATGCCGTGGCGGGAGACGACAGATTCATACCACATTCTTGTTTCTGAAATTATGCTTCAGCAGACACAGGTAAAACGTGTTTTGGAAAAGTATCCATTATTTATAAAAGCGTTTCCTGATTTTCAAAGTTTGGCGAAAGCACCCCTTTCTGATGTCTTAAAAACATGGCAGGGGATGGGATATAATAGGCGGGCTATTGCGCTTAAAAAAATTGCTCAAAGAGTTGTCCATGAATACGAGGGTGTATTACCTCAGGCACCAGAAGTTCTTGTAAATTTTCCTGGTATTGGAAAGGCGACGGCTGGATCTATTGTGACTTTCGCGTTCAACACACCAACTGTTTTTATAGAAACAAATATACGGCGTGTTTTTATTCATCATTTTTTTGGAAAAAGAAAAAGTGTAAAAGATGAAGATATTTTAAGATACGTAGAAACTGCACTCGATAAGAAACGTTCGCGCGAATGGTATTGGGCGCTTATGGATTATGGTACGCACCTTGGTGAAATAATGCGTGCAGAAAATCCAAATAGAAAAAGTAAGGCGTATAAAAAACAATCCAAATTCGAAGGATCAGATAGAAAAATTCGTGGAATAATTTTAAAGTTTCTTATTAAAGAGGGAAAGAAATCAAAGGAAGAAATTGCACACAAGATTAAGGAGGATTCTGCTCGTATACAAAAGATTTTAGCAGATTTAGTAAAAGAAGGTTTCCTTATACAAAACAAAGATGAATATCAATTGAAATCGTGACCTACTCCCGTAAGTGACGATCGTCTGATAAAGGAGTGGATATATAAGAACCAAAAAAGAAACCTTATATTATGACGTGGCATAATGGCAGAGGTTAGAGAGGTGGGATAATTTGTTTCCAAGGTTTTATCTGCATAAAAACGACAATGGCGAGAAAATTATCCTTCGGCAAGCTCAGCTCAAGATCATTTTTCACCTTGGTGAAAAATGAAAAGCTGCCCTGAGGAGAGCAGCTGAATTTTTAGGAGGAGAATAGACTATACTAGAACTAGCCGAGGTACTTGTTCAAGGCGAGAATGCCCAGTGAGCTAAGGAACTGTCCATAAGACCACTGACTGCACCTGCCGGATTACCGTTTACGGCGGCCATAACAGCAGTTACTGCCAGGACGGCGAGCGTCAACAGTGCCACGAGCACCGCGAACTGACGACCAGCGTCACTCAGGGTTTCGATAGCCTTCTTGATGAGGTCCATTTTTATCACCTCCTTTACTTTATAGGTTATCGAGGTTCTAATAACTAGTATAGGGGCAAGGCATAAAACGTGCAATATTGCGTGTGGATAAGTTTTGTGACATAAAGAAGATCATGAAGTATAATAATTTTCCCACTACACCCGGAGTATATCTCATGAAAAATCAGCATGGGGTTTTGTTATATGTGGGGAAGGCTGCAAATTTGAAACGAAGAGTATCGAGCTATTTTAATCGCTCGCATGAGGCACGAATTGAATCTATGGTATCTCGAATACATTCGATTGAATATAAAAAAACAGGAAGTGTGCTTGAGGCGTTAATGCTTGAGGCGGAGCTTATTAAGAAATATAAGCCTCCGTTTAACGTAAGAGAAAAAGATGATCGAAGTTTTTTATACGTTGAAATTACAAAAGAACCTTTTCCGCGGGTGCTTCTTGTGCGTGGTAAATCTGAGATTATGGGAAAACGATTTGGTCCCTTTGTGTCTGCTTCGGATATTCGTGAAGCATTGCGAATTTTAAGAAGAATATTTCCGTGGAATACTCATTCGCCAGAAAAAAAAATTAGTATACAGAAGAAACCTTGTTTTGATTATCAAATAGGATTGTGCCCAGGCACGTGTATCGGTGCAATTACTAAATCGGAATATAGAAAACAAATTAACTATCTCAACAATTTTTTTGCTGGCAAGAAAGAACGTGTAGTCGTATCGTTAGAAAAAGAAATGAAAGAGGCGAGTAAAAAAAAGGAGTTTGAGCATGCGGAAAAACTGAGACGTCAAATAAATGCGTTACGTCATATTAAAGATACAGCATTGATAAAAAGGGATGTTATACAAGATACTAAATACCAGATCCAAGATACACGCATCGAAGGCTATGACATTTCTAATATCTCGGGAACATCGGCGGTGGGTTCAATGGTGGTATTTATAGACGGAAAACCAGATAAAAGTGAATATAGAAAATTTAAGATAAGGACAGTGGAGGGTCCAAATGATGTCGCAATGCTTCGGGAAATATTGCAACGGCGATTTCAACATCCGTGGCAGCAGCCAAATCTTATTCTTGTTGATGGAGGATTGCCACAAGTACATTGTGCAGAAAAAGTATTACGAGATTTAGAAATAAATATTCCGATCGTAGGTATCGCAAAGGGTAGAGACCGTAAGAAAAATGAATTTGTCGGAAATGTTGGTAGATATAATCAGGATGTTCTTGTTAAGGTTCGTGATGAGGCGCATCGTTTTGCAATTACGTACCATAGGGCCGTTCGCAAAAAAGCCTTTTTAAGATAAAAAAGAAAAAAGCTCTCGATGAGAGCCCGTGTACTATTGTTTTTTATTACCAATTTTTCTCTTCGAGGCAGAGTGGTGTGTACAAGGACAACGCTTTCTTTTCCGTTTCACCTGAGAAACAAGTCCATGGATGACTCCCCAAATGCCCTGCCAATGTTTTCGTCCTCTTCGCATCATAGCTATTGACCTCCGCTTGGAATGATAACATAATAGAATGTTTATTGATTTATGTCAACGATTCTTGTAGACTAGTACTACTTTAATGAGAAACATCTATATGAGTAAATTATCTATTGGTATTGTGGGGTTACCAAACGTGGGGAAGTCGACATTGTTTAAAGTTATTACAAAGCAGTCGGTAGTGATTGCAAATTATCCTTTTGCGACGATCGACCCCAATGTTGGGGTGGTTCCTGTTCCCGACGAGCGACTTACCAAGCTCGCGGTACTTAGTAATTCAAAACAAATTATTCCGGCGGTTGTTGAGTTTTATGATATTGCTGGACTTGTGAAGGGGGCGAACCAGGGCGAGGGGCTTGGAAACCAATTTTTGTCCCACATTCGTGAGGTGCGTGCGGTAGTACAGGTGGTACGCTGTTTTGTGGATCACGATATTATCCACGTGGAGACAGGAGTAGATCCCTTGCGTGATATTGAAATTATTAATACCGAGCTTATCCTAAAAGACCTCGAGACGGTTGAAAAAAGAATGCAGAAGCTTGAGGGAGAGGCGCGCACGGGTGATAAGCAGAAGGCGAAGGATTTTGAAACAGCAACATTGGTGCGAGATGGATTGCGAAGAAATATTCTTGCGCGAAACATTGAAGGAGGTGTTATTGATGAACCTATTATCACAGAACTTAGTCTTCTTACTTCAAAGCCACAAATTTATCTTTTTAATGGAGATGAGGAGGACGTACCCGACGAACTTAAGGAATATGTGCGGAGCATTAATGCTGGTTATCTCGTGGCGAATGTGGCTCTTGCTGATGATATCCACGAGCTGATTAAAAAAGCATATGAGGTGTTGGGGCTTATTAGTTTTCTTACTACAGGTGGGGATGAGACGCGGGCATGGACTATCACTCAAGGTATGAAGGCGCCACAAGCGGCTGGAGTTATTCATACTGATTTCGAACATAAGTTTATTAGAGCAGAAACCATTGCCTGGGATAAATTGCTCGAGGCGGGTGGATGGAGTGAGGCGAAGCAAAGGGGATGGTTACGTGTAGAGGGAAAAGAATATGTTATGCAAGATGGGGATGTTGTAGAAATAAGACACGGATAGTTAACATACCAATATACGAATGATACTAATACTACAAATCAATACGAATATCGTACGTATTCGTAACCATTCGTATCATTTGTATGGATTCGTATATTAGTATCTTATATATGGAGTTCAAAGTTATTAAATGGTCGAATAAAAGTAGAGCACGGTTGGGGGTATTGAAGACGTCACATGGAGAGGTGGAGACGCCTGCTTTTGTTCCTGTGGCGACACAGGCGACGGTTAAGACACTTACTTCCGCTGAGGTGGAGAAAACAAAGAGTCAGCTTCTTATTGCAAATACGTTTCATCTTCACCTAAAACCAGGGGAGGCGATTGTGAAAAAGATGAAAGGATTGCATGAGTATATGCGATGGAAGAGACCGCTGATGACGGACTCTGGGGGATTTCAGGTGTTTAGTTTGGGATTTGGTATGGATACGCAGGTTGGGAAGGTGCTCAAGTTTTTTCCGGGGGCACAAACGGAAGTTCTTCATCAAAATGCCCAACCCAAAACGGTAAAGATTTTGCCTGATGGGGTACGCTTTCGTTCACCCATCGATGGAAAGGAATTATTTATTGGTCCCAAGGAATCTATAAAAATACAAGAAGCACTGGGGGCGGATATTATTTTTACTTTTGATGAGTGTACTTCACCGCTTGCTGCTTACGATTATATTAAGGAGTCGTTGAAGCGTACGCATGAATGGGAAAAAATGTGTTTGAAAATAAAAAAGAGTAAACAGGCGTTATTTGGTATCGTGCAGGGTTCACGGTTTCGAGATTTACGAGAGGAGAGTGCAGCATATATTGGTGGGCTTCCTTTTGATGGGTTCGGGATAGGAGGGGATTTGGGATCGTCAAAAAAGACGATGAAGAATATTTTAGATTGGACAATGCCGCACTTGCCAGAGGAGAAACCGCGCCATCTTTTGGGGATTGGATATCTTGAAGATATGGAGATGGTAATCAAGTCGGGAGTAGATTTGTTTGATTGTATTGTACCCACGCATTATGCACGACGTGGCATTGCCTTTACTGATACAGGAAAACTTAATATGTCGAAGACAGTATTTTTGAGTGATAAGAAGCCTCTCGACAGAACTTGCAAATGTGAAGTATGTGGATCCTATACGAGAAGTTATATCACTCATCTTTTTAAAGCAAAAGAAATTACGGCCATGCGCCTTCTTACTACACATAATCTTTTTTACTATAATACGTTTGTGGAAGGTATACGTGAAAAAATCAAAAAAGGTGTATTATGAAACAAAACATCATTTTCGAGTGTATAACTAGATATCTCATATTATGAAAAGACTACTTTCAGTGCTTAAAAAAATTAAAAGTGTATTGAAACAAGAATCTGTTAAAAAGTCTCATGATGACAAAATGCGGCTTTTGGAACTTATCTTGAAACTCGCCAGCAGACGAAAAAAAATGTTTGGTCTTTTGGTAATTTTTGGATGGGAACAAAAATGGAATGATGTGTACGCAGTATTTCCGGATTCGTCTCAAGATCTTTTTTCAACCACAGAACAAAGTATTTTTGATGAAAAGAGTTTAAAAAAAATTGCGGTCACTGTTGATTTTGACGGTGCTATTCTGGTAGACCATAAAGGGACGATCCTCCACTCTGGTGTTATTCTTGAAGGTCTTCGTCCGAGTCGGCTTGCCCTTGTCGTGGCGCCTACGCATACAAAATTGGATTTTTCAGCACGTCTTGGATTTAAGAAAAAGGTTCACGCGCGCCACATGGCGGCTATTACAAGCTCTTACGAATTAGAGGGTACTACAGTTTATACGGTGTCTGAAGAGACGGGTGATGTGCATATGTTTGAAGGGGGAAAAATAGTATTTTCAACAGTCGAGGGTGAAGCAAAATAATATATATGCAGGCGGTTATACTTGCGGCGGGAGAGGGAAAGCGCTTAAGACCTCTTACCGACCATGTTCCAAAACCAATGGTGCGTATTGCGGGGAAGCCAATCCTCGAACACACGATACGAGCTCTTCCCAAAGAAATCGATGAGGTTATTTTAGTTATTGGATACAAGGGCGAGGTGGTGCAGTCATATTTTGGTGATTCATTTGAGGGGCGTACTATAACGTATGTGTGGCAAGAGGCCCCGAAGGGTACCATGCACGCGCTAGCCCTCGCGAAAGATATTCTCAAGGATGATTTATTCCTTGCCCTGTACGCAGATGATTTATACGATCCAATTGATATTGCAAATTGTATGCAGACAGTGCCGGTCATACTTGTTAAGGAGACGGTTCACCCTGAACGATTTGGAGTGTGCCTTGTTGGGGAAAAGGGGAGATTGATTTCTATTTTTGAAAAACACGAAAATCCGCCAAGCAACCTTGCGTTTATAGGTGCACACCTTTTAGATAAATCTATTTTTAATGTTCAGTCGTTGCCAATGCCAAACGGGGAAATCAATCTTACTAAGCAGATTGGAGTGTGGGCGGAGCAACGTCACATTCAGGTAATTCGTGCTCATTTTTGGCATCCTATCGGATACCCTGAAGACGTAGAGTCAGCTGAGCGACTTTTGGCCGAGAAAATGCCTTAGAATTTTGATATTGACAAAGCATTATTATTATTATGCTATACTGTATTCAGTACCTAGGATGAAAGTCCAGGAATTTTCGAAAGAAGGAAAAACAAATGAAGTGTGATAAGTGCAAGGAGGAGGTTCACCCCTCCAACGACGCGACGATCGTGAGTGTGGAGGCGGGAGAGATGGATCCGATGGGTCTTTTGTTCTTCGGTTCTCGCCACCTCCTGCCGACCAGGAACTGCCCGGGATCTCCGTCGCGTGCCCAGTATCTCGAGGGGCAGCCTCGGGACACTAGGTTTCCGTACAAGGAGGAGGTGGAGCAGTCTTGGCGTGACGCGTTTGCACGCGTTCAGGAGAAGTACGCCAGCGAGTAGAGAAGGCATCGCCTTCTCGGCCCAGCAAGGATGCTGGGCTTTTTATTTTATTGGAAAGTTAAAATCGAGTTTGAGAAGACTTGCGTCATTAAGGTAGAAAAGCGAGTTGCTACCTTGATGATAAAAATAATCGGCAACATTGTTCTTTACAAGGAGGGTTTCAAGCGGAGATCGATTATCGGTTTCAAAGAAGTAAAGGTCTTTTTTATCGGTATATCCAAAGAGGTGAGCATTGTCTTCATACCATACGAGTTTTGTAATAGGGAGCTCTATAGAAAGGGTGTCTTTTTGCCCCTCTTTTTTACGTAGCTCTTCGTCTTTAAGAAGCCAATATATCACTGGCGCTTTTTCTTTTACGTAGGTGAGCTTACGAGAATCATAGGCAAAAAGAGGAGAGGAGGCGTGTGTATCGATAAGGGAGAATTGACCCGACTCCTTACTTCCTACAAAAAGATCACCAGAGGTTTCATTAAAGAGGGCAAATGTTTTCTCGTCTGGACTCATGAGGATATTCCAGCGATCTTGTGATGAAGAGGCGATGAGGGGAAGTGGTTTAAAGACAAGTGTATTTACGTTTTTTGTAATGAGATTTTCTGAAAAGAGTTGGCCTGTGGTATCGAGAAAAAAGAGGTTTGATCCATCAAGAGCTACCGCAACAGGATTGGTGTCAGTAAGGAGAAGTGACTCTGAGGAGAGGGGGTCAAAGATGAACACACCACTTTTATTTGTTTGAACAATCAATTTCTTTTCAAAGGGGTGGGGATAGAGATGAGTAATAATTGATTTCGATGCTGGAATGGTGTGAGGGAGAGAGCGAGCAAAAGTTGTTGTTACGTTTATTGTTTTCTCCCCAGATACGAAGACTATTTTTCCCGTGGTAGAATTTTTATAAAAAAACGATGTGTTGTCGGAAAGCCATGTGATGTCTTCTGCACTCTTTTCTTTTATTGTTTTTACGATGTCGCCAGTACTGAGATTGTAAAGGGTGAGCGTACCTAAGTGTGTGTTAGGGGTGAGAAGGAGAGAGGCGTTTTTTGAAGCAGAAAATGTTTCCGTCGAAGACGCTTGAAGCAGTAGTTCTGGGGCAAGGGGATTGGGAATAAGAAGTGTAGATTTAAAGGAGGTAACAAGGCGAGGAAAGACGGTAAATTGCTTTTTCCAAGAACGATAACCACTTTTATCGATGGAAAATGTATAATTTCCTGGCGTGAGGCTTGGGATGAAGAGCTGATTTGTTACAGGGTACATTTCTTTAAAATGTTTTCCTTCGAGGGTTACTGTGTAGCTTGAAAGATTGGTTTTGATAAATGCACCCCCTACCTTTTCTACCTTACCCGTTTCAAGATTCAGGCGATACCCGCTTACATAAAAAATGAGGCCGGAGCCACCGACTACAAATAAAAATGCAAAAAGCCAGAAGATAGTTGCTCGAGTTCGTGTTGTCATAGGTACTGCAGAGTGTAAAGGTTTTTGCATAATTTAAAAAGTATTGACTGCGTGTCCTATAAGTGGTGTGAAAAATAAAAAATCACCACACATCTTTGTGGGGTTTTATATTGTTTTTTTGAGGAGTTCCTTGAGTGTCATTTCTACTACAAATTTCCTGATATAATGGACGGGGTTGTTGTTTTTTGTTTCTTTGGTATTCTTTTATATATGGCAGATAACATTTTAATGAAACAATTTGGGTTTGATATGGACGGGGTGATTATTGATCATACCGAGATGAAGATGCGTCTTGCAAAGGATTTTGGTTTTGATTTGAAACCAGAAGAAACCCCAGCAGATGTATTAAGGACTATTATGCCTCGCGAGCAGCTCGATGTTCTTAAAAAAAACTGTATGACGATCCTGTGACGGGGTTGCTTTCTTCCCTTATGCCGGGAGTGGTTGATGCGCTTCACGAGATAAATAGTTCTGGTACGCCTTTTTTTTTGATTTCACGAAGAAAAAATCCAGAGATGGCGATTAAACTTTTAAAAGTACATGGTTTGTGGCCCATGTTTTTTAATAAAGATAATGCTTATTTTGTAAATGATCCTATAGAGAAAAATGAACGCGCACATCACTTGGGAGTAACTCACTATACTGATGATGAGGTAGATGTATTGCGTGCCGTTGAAGTTCCGCATTCTTTCCTTTTCGATCATCTCGGTGTTTTAAAAGAGGACGAGACGTATGTGCATGTGAAATCGTGGCCGATACTTCTCGATCGTTTGCTGAGATAGCGTAATTTAATTGACCATACTGGTTTTCATATTTAGAATGGAGGTAGTGGTGCAATAGTAACACACCACGCGTAGCAGTTATGGAAGATCATTTTTTTGATCGGGTATTGCGTAAGATGTTTACCCTTACGTTTTTTTTAGTTCCTATCTTTTTTACTCCCTGGACTTTTTCTGGTTTTCTTTTTGATAAGTGGATGCTTTTTTATGTTCTTACCATTGCTTGTCTCGGTGTGTGGCTTTGGCGTGGTGCGATGGTGGGATTTTTATCGATTCGACGCAGTACAACAGATTTCTTTATTGTTGTGCTTTTGGTTACTACTATCTTCTCTACATATAAGAGCGTTGACGTATGGACAAGTGTATTGGGGTATCCAGGGGATCCGTCGGGAGGTCTTCTAAGTTTTGTTGCACTCGCCATCTTTTATTTTGTTTTTACTGCTTCAGTGCAAAGTTTTAAGGAATTAGAATGGTATACGCTGAGTTTCTTTTTTTCTGCTGGCTTAGTAACCGTATATAGTCTTTTTCAGATATTTGGTGTATTCCTTTTGCCGTGGCAACTTACAAGGAGTATTGGTTTTAATCCAATAGGAGGCGGGCTTGATTTAGGGGTTTTTGTTTCTCTTATGATCCCTTTTTTTGCAATGGTGGGTGGGTCTAGGAAGAATAGCATTTTTTCTTTTTGCGCAGTTCTTTTTTCGGTATGTGCGTTGTTAATTCTCATTGTCATAGATGCTCGCTTTGTATGGGGAAGCTTGGTTGTTGGGCTCGCCCTACTGTTGGTGCTGTTATTGTCACGACGGGTGGTGCCGGAAAAT
The DNA here is from genome assembly GCA_016217555.1 of Parcubacteria group bacterium. GTDB lineage: Bacteria > Patescibacteriota > Minisyncoccia > UBA6257 > JACRHW01 > JACRHW01. The sequence goes on along the minus strand of JACRHW010000023.1, from coordinate 65,899 downwards.
AGAAAGATAGTATTTTGGATAGTTTCTAGTGCTTTTGTCGTTGCACTTTTCTTTTTTACAGCCCAAGGACTCGGCCTCTCTCTCAATAGAGGACTTCCTACTACCATAAGTCTCAACCATTCAAGTTCTTTTGAAATAGTGAAAAGCGTATTTCACGAACGGTTGTGGTTGGGTACCGGTCCTGATATGTTTTCTTATGCGTTTACCTCTTTCCGCCCAGCGGGTTTAAACAATACTGGGTTATTTGATTTTCAGTTTAATAAAGCATCTAATTTGTGGCTTGACGTGCTGGGCTCTACGGGAGTTATGGGATTTCTTTCCTTTGCCATTTTATTTCTTTTATTTTTTCTTTTTTTGACGAGAGGTTTATCTTATGGTACTGAGGAATTTCATGGAGGGGTATGTGTGGGAATTTTTGTGGCGTTAAGTATGTTTATTCTCGATACTTTCTTTAGTGTGGCGAATGGGGGAGTTGTTCTTGCGATTGCACTTTTTGTGTTGCTAGGGTCGGGGTACCTATTTCTTAAACACGCTTCATTTTCTCATCAAAAGCAGGTTTCATTTCGTTTTGCTCCACAACACTCACTTTCTTTGTCTTTTTTTGTAGTAGGAGGTGCCGCAATGGTTGTGTTCCTTCTCGTGTTTTGGGCAAGAATGACTCTTGCGGATATATATGCTGGGCGCGCTCTCGCTGCTACTTCTTATGAGGCAGGGATTACAAAGCTTAATCGTGCGATTATTTTGGCACCATGGCAAAGTACCTACGTTACTGGTGCATCACAGCTTTACTTAAATTTCGCATTTCAGGAGGCTCAAAAAGAGAAATCAGATTCCATACGTTTTCAGCAACTTGCTTCACTTGCTATTGAGTCCGCCGGGCGTGTTACAGCAATGACGCCAGGAAATGTGTCTGCGTGGGTGTGGTTAGGAACGGTGTATGAACGACTAGGGCGCTTTGTTCAGGGCCCCTATCAGCTTGCGGCACTAAGTTATGAAAAAGCATCTGCTCTCGAACCAGGCAATCCAAAGTTTTTTCTTCTTATTGCAAATGTAAATCGACTTGAGGCTGAAACAGCGACCGATGAAACTGCAAGGAAAAAAATTTTTGATACTGCAGAGGAATCTTATAAGAAGGCTTTGTCTTTGAAGTCGGATTATGCCGATGCATATCTTGGCCTTGCTCTTGTTAAGCAGGATGAAAGGGCTTGGAGTGAGGCGATACGGTATGGGGAACAAGCATTTGCACTTTCTTCTTATAATGAAGAGGCAATGATTCATCTTGCAAACATATATTATGATGCTGGTATTTATCACGGCAATGATCCGGAATTGTTTCATTCTGCGAGAATTGTTTTAGAACGAATAGTTGCAATCAACCCAACGTCGTTTAATGCGTATCTTCTTCTTGGTTCTTTATATAGTCGAATAGGAGATTCGTCTGCGGGTATTTCTTATTATGAGAAAGCGTTGGTTTTTGCTACCCCTCTTCAGAAAAGTGATATAGAGGCGAGGATTCAATCTTTGCGTGTGGTAACGCCATCTCAGGCACGGACGATACCACCAAAATCGCATCAATGAAATTAATAACGTATTTTTTTATTAGTTTAGGTCTAATAGTGGGGCTTATTGTTCCCCACGCGCATGCGTTTACTATTACACACATTCCGTTGTCTGCGGGAAATGATTTTATTGTTTCTCCGGTTCATTTTGATTTTGATCTCACAGAACATCGAATGGGGACAAGTACTCTCACTATTGTAAATCATAGTAACGAAACCGTTGATTTTAAAGTAGCTCCTGAAGGTCGTGGTAATGGTGTCGCAGATGCCCATGACTGGATTACTGTAGAAGTTCCTGTTTTCACCTTACGCCCCAACGAGAAAATTTCTTCTTCGCTTGTTATCCAAGCCCCTGGGGGAATTGGAGATGGAGTGTATTACGCCAATGTCGTGATAAGTGAAAATACACGGAACGGTGGTGGTGTGATGGTGGTAAGTAGAGTATCAACCGAGGTTTTTGTGACCATAGACACTCAACACGCACTCCACCCATCGGGTCTGCTTAAGAAATTTGAGGTGCCTTTGGTGCAGGAAGGTTCTGATGTTGCCTTTGGTATACAGTACAAAAATTCTGGAAACGTATACATGAAGCAGTCTGGGAATATTTCGGTAAAGAGCGTATTTGGTGGTAAGTCTGTCGAAGTTCCTGTCGCGCCTTTTTATATACTCCCTGGTGAGGAAAAAAAAATAGGAATTCCCTACTCTATTCGTCAGTGGGGGGTCTACTCTGTTTCCCTTGATCTTCAGGGAGAACATCAAAAAACCAATTATCTTTTTGTCTTACCTCTTCGTGCGATCTTTCTTGCTATTGTTTTAGCTTTTCTTGTTATCAGATTTCGTACTTTGTGGATAACTTAGATGCTTACGAACATTTAATTTGATATACTAATAATAGTTTCGTTTTATTCTTTTTTTACATAACTTTTTTGCAAAAGATTGCGGTGAAAAAGATACGGGGATTATTATTACGCTGCGTAGTATCAGGATACGTTGTTTTTTCTTTTATCGTCTTTCCTATTACGTCTCATGCTACAATCACTTCACTTATTTCATATCAGGCAAAACTTACTGATACAAATAATGTTGCCGTGGCGGATGCAGCCTATACCGTTAAGTTTCGTATTTATGGTGTTTCAAGCGGTGGATCGGCTCTCTACGCTGAACAACAAAGTGCGACCACAGCAAATGGGTTATTTAGTGCTTTGATTGGAAGTGGTACGTTGATTGAGAGTAGCGGGGCATTGGGTGCTGTAGATTTTAACCAGGATCCACTTTATCTGGGTGTTCAAATTGGCTCGGATGCTGAGATGACTCCAAGGAAGCGTATTGGTGCTTCTGTTTTTGCGTTTAATGCAAACAAGGTGGGAGGAAAAAGTGAAACGGAATTTGCACTTCTTGCGGGAAGATCGGGTGGGCAAACATTGCAAGGTGGAACCGCATCTGGTGAAAATCTTACGTTACAATCAACAGCAAACGCAACAAAAGGGAAAATATTTTTCGGAGCAAGCTCTACATACGATGAAGTGAACGTGCGACTAGGTATTGGCACCTCAACTCCTTCTGCTGCGCTCGACGTCAAGGGAACTGCAAATATTCCACAACTCATTGTTCGCGCAAATAGCACCCAATCAAACTCAAATCCAATCATCCAAGTTCTCACGAATACGGGTTCTGAGCTTTTCCGTTTGCACTCGGATGATTCAACGAATTTATTTTTGGGTACTAGCTCTGGCAATATAAACAATGCTGGTGGTGGAGGTATACATAATATATTTGTTGGAAGCGAGGTTGGGGGTGCAAACACTACTGGTGCCTCTAATGTTGGTATCGGCTGGAGGTCTCTTTTTAGTAATACCACGGGTAGTGGCAATGTCGCCTTAGGGGATGGGGCGCTTACTACCAACACCACTGGTGGTATAAATACAGCAATAGGAGGATATGCACTTGCCAGTGATACTTTTGGTGGCAATAACACCGCCTTGGGTTCTGCTGCCTTACGTTTCAATACTTCTGGATCAGAGAATGTTTCTGTGGGTTTTAATTCTCTGTACTCCAATTTAACTGGAACACAAAATGTAGGATTGGGTAATCAGGCGGGCTATTCTTCTCTTGGAAATGGTAATCTTTTCCTTGGTTATCAATCAGGCTACAACGAAACCGGTTCCAATAAATTATATATTGCGAATAATTCGAGTACGCCTCTTATCTATGGGGATTTTGCTCAAAGGAGGGTGGGGATTGGTAGTACAAATCCATCTTCTACTCTTGATGTATATCTTGCGACGAGTACCTCTGCGGTAAATATTTTTCAGGCGTTCAGTGATGTCGGAAGTGTTCAAAATACAGTTTTTCGTGTTGATACTAATGGTAATGTATATGCGGATGGAACATTTACTCCTGGTGGTGCTGATCTTGCTGAGAATTATATTGCTTCTGATGCTTCGCTAGAATCTGGAGATATTGTAAGTTTTTCTAATCAATCTCTTGGGGTTAGTAAGTCAAGTGTTTCTTATGATAATAAGTTGTTGGGTATTGTTTCAAAGAAACCTGGTGTACTTCTTGGGGGGAGTATGGAGAAAAGTGTTCCTCTCGCTCTCTCTGGCCGTGTTCCTACAAAAATTTCACTTAAAAATGGATCGATACACATTGGTGACCCAATTACCTCAAGTGATATTGCAGGGGTTGGTATGAAAGCAACGAAATCAGGGAGAATTATTGGTTACGCTCTTGAGAATTATGAAGGCGAGATATCAAGCGAGATTAAAATAATTCTTGTTTTTGCAAATCTTGGGTATCACCTTGGGGATGATGTATTTGGTGGTGGAGGTGTTTCGTCGGGTAGTTTTTCGGGAATGCTTACGAATGCTCTTGCCTCGTTTACCGGCACTGTTAAAGCTACAGGGACATGGGTGTTCGATAAAATTCAGACGTCCTTTCTTGGTACAAAATATATCCAGGTGGAAAATGGAGTAACCATGAAGGATAAGATTACAGGCGACTATTATTGTCTGACCCTCCAAAATGGAGAAATTACAAAAATGAAAGGTACGTGCGAGCAACTTGATACACCCGAAAACACCTCATCAACATCTTCCGTGCCTGTCTTATCAAACTCAACGGCGACATCAACTCAGACAGAAACACTATTTTCCGAAACTACAAGCACGGCATCGAGTACTAGTCCGTAGTATTTTGTCATTTCTTCTATGATCACACGTGCCAGCATTAGTGTAATTGCCTTTTTTATTCTCACCTCACTTGTGTGGGGTGATACTATGAGTTCCCAAAATTTCAAAATTTTGCAGGACTCTTTGAATGATGCATCCGGTCTTAGTAGTTCTACAAATTATAGAGCAACAGATACTTCAGGAGAACTTGCTCCCGGACTTATGCAGAGTGCAAGCTATAGGGCTTTCGGTGGTTTTTTACAGCTCAACGAGTCTTTTATTTCTATATCTCTTGCCAGTTCGACAACGCTTACTCCTGCTCTGCAGAGTGGAGTATCCGGTGTCGCTTCTGGTACCACTTCTGTAACGGTAATTACTGATAATCCTGCAGGATACAAATTAGAAATTAATGCGAGCGGTACTCCGGCACTTGCTTCTAGTTCAAGTTCGATCAATGATTACTCCGAAGCGGTAAGTACTATTCCTGAATTATGGCAACTTGCAACGGGTGCTGCGTTCGGATTTTCTGCAACAGGAATGGATGTGATGACCAACTTTAAAAATACGGGGTCAACATGTGGAGGTGGGACTGCAAATGGTTTATGTTTTTTGGGCCTTAAGGGCGCCACCAAGGAACTTGTAAGCAGAATTTATACGAGAACGTCTGCAGTGGGAAACACTACAACTATTCGCTATAAAGCAGAGAATAAAGGTGCTACAATTTCTGATGGAAGTTATGGAGCGACAGTTACACTTACGGCAACACCAAACTAGCTTTTAGCCCATAGCTGTTAGCTTTTAGGAGTTACTAGTTTTAGGTTTTGCGTTGTAGTTTTGACCTTTGGATTTTGATTTTTTACTGAACATGTTTTCCATAAAAAAATTATTGAATATAGTAACACATAAACGATTTTTTCATATCAGTATTGTTTTTTTTGTAATACTATCTGTTGTTGTTGTTCTTTCTTTTCATTATATTCCGCGTGTTTTTGCAACCGATTCTACTATCTCAACAAATACCATCTGGTGTGACGCGAGTGATATTCCTTCAAACATCGGTAATCTTACTATTAATGATGGTGTTACCCTTACTATTGGCGGTACGAGTGGTATGTCGCTCAACAGTACTGGTGTGGGTGATCATGGTTGTACATACGAATCGAGTGGCTGGTCATTTAACGGTGGTGGCACACTGACGATTCTTGGCTCAGGACGACTCGTTGTTGGCAGTGAGATTTATGGATCGAGCGGCGCGAAGATTCCAGTCTCATTTGCCTACGTGTCTGTTGCCAGTGGGGCATTGATTGTCGCTGATGGACAGGGTTTTGCCGGCACCAACTGTTCATCGGCAGGTGTTGGTCCAGGTGGTGGACCACTCAACTGTAACAACGATGGTAATGGTGGGACATATGGCGGAGCGGGCAATGGGCCCAATACACCGGAGGCCACATATGGTTCCTCAGTGGCACCAATCGATTTTGGATCGGGTGGTTCCGGTAGTTGCTGTACTAGTGGCGGTGCGTTTGGTGGTACTGGTGGTGGCGCAATTCGTCTGAGTGTGACTAATACGCTGACGCTCAATGGAACCATTACCGCCAACGGGACTAGTGGGGGAAGCAGAAATGGCGCCGCTGGTGGAGGCTCTGGTGGATCAATCTATGTGACAGTAGGAACGTTGACCGGTTCAGGGAGTCTGGTGGCGAATGGGGGTAGTAGTGGATATTCAAGTGATGCTGGCCATATCGGCAATACCGCTGGTGGCGGTGGAAGAGTGGCAGTTTACTATGTTACCAACAACAGCTTTGCCGGATTCACTGCTTCAACTGCTAATGGAGGCACTAATTTTAGTTTGACTTCGAACGCAGGTACAACTGGCTTTTTCCAGGTAACTGATTTGTCGGGGCATCTAACCGATGCCACGCGAAGGTTGTCGGTTTACAAAAACTTTGTATATCCTGCTTCTACTACTCTGGCAATTCAGACTCTGGTTGTGGCTAGTGGTGGAACGGTGTTGACTGGTGATAGTTCAACGATCATTCTTGCGGGGACGCTAGCTGTAAACGGCGGTTCATTGACTATCGGTGCCAATTCGCCTATCACTGTTGGTTCGACGATTATTGTTGATGGTGGTGGCACATTCATCACCGGTACAACCTCACCGATTACGGCTGGATCAACCGTCACGGTCAGTAGTAGTTTAATGACGCTTGGTGGCGCATCAGATCTGACAGTGTCTGGTGCATTGAACATTGTGGGAACCTCAACCGTGACTTTGGGTGGTAAGAATACAAATGCTGTATCGGGTGGGGTTGGTGTGGTTATCACTGCTACTAATATGCAGGTTGACAGTGGTGCAAGCATTACTGCTAACGGCCAGGGTTACGTTGGTAGCATAAGTTGTGGCGGATCGGGTGGTAGTGGTCCAGGCGGTGGCGGTGATAGAAGCTGTGGCGGATATGGTGGTGGCGGTGGCGGCCATGGTGGTGCTGGCGCAGCCGGTAATTGGGGTGAAGGTTCAGCAGGAACGGCTGGTGCAATTTACGACAGTGCAACGACACCGACTGATTTGGGTTCTGGCGGCGGTGGTGGCGCTGGTGGTGGCGCTGGTGGTGGCGCTATTCGATTTGCTTTGTCTGGTACATTGACTCTCGATGGGTCAATCACCACCAATGGTGTGGCTGGTTCCGATCAGGGTGGTGGTGGGGCCGGTGGATCGGTATATATCAACACTGGTCTGCTGACGGGGAGTGGTTCCGTCGTCGCTAATGGGGGTAATTCAACGAGTACAACCGGTGGCGCTGGTGGTGGTGGCCGGATTGCTATTTATTTTACGAATCGTTTGGCGGATACTTCTATGCGGGCAGTCAATGCCGGAATAGCTGGTCGACTGTCGGGTGGTGTTGGTACTATCGTTTTTGGTGCTCAGCCCACCACTACTGCTCTCGACCCTAGTGATGGTATTACCACCGGCTCATCGGTATTTTTTGGCATGACTGTGAATGATGGTGATGCGCGTACTCTCAATGTACGTCTTCAATACGTCACACGTAATGACACCAATTGTGCTTCAGAGACATTTTCTTCTGGGATTACTACACTTGACTCCACCTCTACGCCGGGTTGGAGTGGTACGGGAATCTATAATACCTCGGGTGGTGCTCAAAGTGCATATTTAATTCGTACTGGATTATCAAACGCAAATTATTGTTGGCGTGCAGCGGCAAAAGCTTCGACGGGTGGTTACACTGATTATGGTGCGTTTTCGACCACCCGTCTTTTTGTGGTCAACCCACTCTCTCTTGCGCTGGGTGCATTGTTCAACTCTCATACTGTGTCTCTCACCATAACCCCCGCCCCACCTGTTGTGAGTAATAGTACTCCTATCATTGTTGGTCCCGCACCCACACCTCCTTCACAAAATCAACAACAAACAACGCCAACCTCCACACAACCCATCGTTCCAGAGCTTCCCCCACAGCTCGCATTTCTTCGTCCCCTTGTGCTTGGAAGTCAGGGCGATGATGTATATGTTCTTAAAAGTTTTCTTGCAAAATCAGGATTGTACTCCGGACCGATCTCTCCTTTTTTTGGTCCAAAAACAGAGGGGGCGGTGGGAGAGTTTCAGTGCATACAGGGTATCGCTTGCGAAGGAAGTCCTGTCTATGGAAAGGTGTTAAAAAATACACTAGCAAAACTCAACATTCTTGTTCCTGATCTTCTCGACCTTAATCTTTTTAAAAATCAAACATCCGTATCAAATGTAAAAAATGTTGAGATTTCGTCACAACAAGATGCTCTCCTCCTCGAATGGCAAAATCCTCCCCAATCGGAACTTAAAACAATAAAAGTGGTGCGCAGCGAAACATTCTACCCGCTTACTCTTCAAGAAGGTACGGTGATATTCGAAGGAAAAGCACAACAGGCAACTGATACTACTGCACAACAGGGCAAGAAATATTATTATAGTATTTTTACGATAGACACGAAGGGTAATGTGGCTTCGGGTGCTATTGTTGCAACCCCTACACCGACCTTAACCACACCATCTATCGAAACTTTCGTTGTTAACACACCTTCGTTGATTTCCACGACACCATCCAAACCTTTTGAACAAAATATTTCTCCGACACCCCCCTTTCTTTCTATTATCACTGATATAGGTGGGCGTGAGATGATACACACAGTTACTTCTTCGAATCCGATTGAAACTACCACAGAAACTCCTCTTATCTTTTCTCTTCTTCAGGATCAGGCACAGGCATCAGTTAAAGCTATTACCCTTCATTTTGATACTACCTCATATTTGCTCGCACCTACTGAAATGAAAGATACTTTTTCAGCACACGTCGTTGCCCCACAGGAAAGGGGGGCATACGAGGCAACAGTGTCGGTGCTTTACAAGGATGGGAGTTCAAAGGAGATTACAACAAACATACTTGTTGATCCATCCGGGTATGTTTATACCAAGCGAGGGGGAGAGGAGTGGCGTATACCCAATGCGTACGTCAGGCTTTATAAGCAAGATGAGCATACGAATGCATTTACGTTATGGAATGCAATATCCTATGCACAAAAAAACCCATATATCACAGGAGGCGATGGTGTATTTGCCTTTTTTGTACCACAGGGCACTTATTATCTTACCGCCTCAAAATTGGGATATACTGATGTTAAAACTGAGATATTTAAGGTAGAATCACAGCTTCTTACGCGCACCATTGAATTAAAACCAATAGGATTTCGGGAGACGATTATCAATACTTTATATAGTGGCGGTATACGTGATCGTGTTACGCTATGGAAATTATTGGGTCTCATTATACTCATTCTTCTCTGCGCAATCATCCTAAAACGTGCAAAGAATACTAATCGCTAATTAGTTGGTGATTCGACAAAAAGCATAAGTTCTGTTATATACTACAGTAGTTCTTTGTCTCAAAAGAAGGAGGATGATAGCGTGCAAGAAGAGGGAAAGACAATGCACATTAATATTTTTTTATTCGAGAAGACAAAAAAGGTTCTTGAGGAGTTGTGTACAAATACTTCCCAGAGTCGAAGTGTGGTCGTCAGGGTTGCGTTGGAGCTTCTCTATTTTGTTTTAACTAAGGTTTGTGATGAGGAATATGAAGTTCATCTTGTACACAAAACGACAAAGGACGTTATTGTACTCCCCATTTATAAGTAATCAACAAAAGCCCAGCAAGGGCTTTTCTATTTTTATATAAATATACTCATGTCATTCCCGCACAAGCGGGAATGACATTAAAAGAGAGCAGGCTAGTTTAGGACAGTTGAGTTAGCACTCTTGACATTAGAGTGCTAATTGCTAAAATATAGGTAGGTTTTATTCTTGTCGTCCTAATAGCTAGAAGCTAAAACCTATAAGCTCAACATATGATTACAGATCGGCAGGGGCATATTTTGAAGCTCGCACTTGATGTATATCTGCATGATAATGATGCGATTACATCTGGGCGTCTTTTTGATAGGGGTGGTTTTGAATTGAGTTCTGCAACATTGAGGAATGAACTTGCCCGTCTTGATGAACTTGGATATTTGTATCAACCTTATACTTCGGGAGGGCGATATCCAACAGATCGGGCATTACAGTGGTTTGTTGAGGAGTTTGTCGTAGATACACTCCAACCCGATCATTTTTCAGATTCGCTTGAGCACGAGTTTGTTTCCGTAGACCCCAATCAGCATTTCTTTTATAATTTTGCGCAATTTGCAGCAAATACGTGTGATAGTTTTTGTAATGTGCACGTAGATGAGGTGAGCTATCAGGCGGGACTTGATGATTTATTTTCTCATCTTGATACTGATTCCCCAGAGACGATACGAGCTATTGTGCGTGATATCGAACGTCTCAATGAACGATTGGAAGAGTTCAAGAGCAAGCGAAATAACGAGGAGTATTTAGAGGTATTTATTGGAGAGAAGAGCCCTGTTACTGATAGCAAAGACCTTGCAGTACTTCTCCTCACGATGCATAATGCTGATTTTGACGGAGTAACGGTCTTAATTGGTTCAAAGCGTATGCCTTACAAAAGAAATATGTCATTCTTAGAAGCATCAAAACAATTTTTAGAAAAAATGTAACCAGTTTGTTAGCTTCCTAGGACGAAGAATCCAAGAGCTAACAAGCTAACAAGCTAAAATATGGATGAAGAAAATATAAACAATGATATTCCAACGGAAGATATAGAAAAGTTAAAACGTGAACGCGAAGAATATTTAATGGGATGGCAGAGGGCGCGCGCCGACTATCTTAATTTTCAGAAGGAGGAGAAGATGAGGTTTGAAGATTTTAGGAAGATGGGGATGAGGGATATTACGACAGATCTTCTTGTGGTGCTTGATAGTTTTGATGCGGCACGACGATCATTAAAAGATGAAGGACTTGTAAAGGAGTTAGGAAGAATAGAAGATCAAATGAAGGGTGTGCTAAAACGTTATGGAATTGAAGAAATTGTCACCATAGTAGATACCGTACCTGATCTTTTTCTTCACGAGGCAATTGAGGTGATAGATTCAGACAAGCCGAGTGGAACTATTTTGGAGGTTATGCAAAAGGGATATACCCTTCATGGCAATGTAATTCGATCAACAAAAGTTAAAGTCGCAAAATAAATAAACATAATCATTTGTATGTCAAAAATATTAGGTATTGATCTTGGTACAACAAATTCAGCGATCGCAGTTATTGAAGCAGGTACGCCAAAAATTTTAGAGAACGCGGAAGGAAATAGAACTACCCCCTCCGTGGTTTCGCTTTCAAAATCAGGGGAGCGCGTGGTAGGGCTTCTTGCAAAACGTCAGGCGGTAACAAATCCGAAAAATACGATTTATTCTGTGAAGCGCTTAATTGGAAGAAAATTTACTGATGAGGAGGTGCAGCGTGATAAGAAATGGCTTTCGTATGACTTGAGGGCAGCTTCAAACAGTGGGGTGGAGATTAAGATGGGAGAGGCTTGGCACCGGCCAGAGGAGATTTCTGCAATGGTGCTTCAGAAGCTTAAGGCGGACGCGGAGGCAAAAATAGGAGAAACGATCGATGAGGTTATTATTACCGTTCCTGCTTATTTTGGTGATGCAGAGCGTCAGGCAACAAAAAATGCTGGAGAGATTGCGGGACTCAAAGTAAAAAGGATATTGAATGAGCCAACCGCTGCTGCTCTCGCATATGGATTAAATAAAAAGAAGGATGAGAAAATTGTGGTGTATGATTTTGGTGGGGGTACATTTGATATATCCGTGCTCGAGATAGGAGATGATGTTATCGAAGTAAAACGTACCGGAGGCGATGTTCACCTTGGAGGTGATGACTTCGATAAGATTATCATTGAGTATCTTGTTGGGGAGTTTAAGAAACGTGAGGGGATCGATCTTACAAAAGATAGTCTCGCTATTCAGCGTCTTAAGGAAGCGGCAGAGCGTCTCAAGCATGAACTTTCGACAAGTATTGAATCGGAGGTAAATCTCCCTTTTATTACCTCGGATGCATCAGGTCCAAAGCACTTTGAAGTAAAGGTATCTCGCGCAACCCTTGAGGGTCTGGTACGTACCCTAATTGATAAATCCATCGAGCTTACTAGAAAGACGGTTGAGGAGGCGGGATACAAACTAAGTGATGTAAATGAGGTCATTCTTGTAGGTGGGCAGACGCGTATGCCCGCAATTCAGGAGGCAGTTAAGGCGTTGTTTGGCAAGGAGCCCCATCAAGGTATCAACCCCGACGAGGTGGTTGCGATCGGAGCAGCCGTTCAAGCGGGTATTTTGCAGGGCGATGTAAAGGATGTTCTTCTTCTTGATGTGACTCCGCTTTCACTTGGTATTGAGACGTTGGGCGGTGTATTTACGAAAGTCATTGAGAAAAACACAACAATTCCAACAAGTCGTGCGCAGGTGTTTTCTACCGCAAGTGACAATCAGCCCTCTGTAGAGATCCATGTATTGCAGGGTGAGCGTGAGATGGCGGGAGATAATAGAACGCTGGCACGATTTGTGCTTGATGGACTTCCTCCCGCGCCTCGTGGGATACCGCAAGTCGAAGTATCTTTTGATGTTGATGCGAATGGCATTCTCAATGTTTCTGCAAAAGATAAGGCGACACAAAAAACACAATCAGTACGCATTGAGGCATCTACTGGGCTTTCTGATGCAGAGATAGAGCGAATGAAAAAAGATGCAGCCTTGCACGCTGATGAGGATAAGAAAAAGAAGGAACTTGTTGAGGCGCGCAATGTAGCAGAAGGTATGATACACATGGCTGAAAAAACATTGCGCGAGATGGCAGAAAAAGTGAGTGATGAGGATAAGAAGGAGTTACAAGAGCTTATAGAGCTTTTAAAGAAGACAAAAGAGGGGGATAATGGGGACGAGATAAAGAGTACCACAGAAAAACTTTCTCAGGCTCTCTCACGTATTGGTGCAAAGATGTATGAGGAAAAAGCGAAGGAGGGCACTCCAGCGTCCGACGCTACCACTGAACCAAAAGAAGAAGTAAAAGATGAACCTAAAAAAGAAGGAACTGAATAGTAATATAGAAAAAACCAGGACGCCTATTAAGGCGTTTCTTGGCGTTGTGTTTATTTTTGTTACCGCGTTGGTTCTCGGTTTTTTAGGAGGAAGAACGCTCTCGCTTATTCCTTTATTTGGAATGTCGAGCTCGTGGTGGTTTTTGGGTGGCAGTATTATTTTTCTTTCTTTTCTTTGTTTGAGCGCACTTCTTTTTACAGAAAGGAGGCTGGTTGTTATTGTGCATATTGTGGGTGTGGTGGGATTGTCCATAGGAGCAGCTTTTTTTCCAAAGGATGTTCTTGATATTCTCTTTTTAACACTCATTATCTTTGCAGTGATGTGGGGAGGTCATTTGATATTTCATGAAAAAGAAGAGGGGCTTAAGATACGGTGGAGTAAGGTAATTCGTGGTGGTATGGGGTGGTATCTTAATGCACTCGCCTTGTTCCTTGTAATGCTTTATATGAGCATGTTTGGAGTTGCTACTAAACGAGTAGTTCTCCCAGAGGTGTATGTACGAGACATGATTGATTCCACGATGCCTATTATTCAAAAGTTCTTGCCAGGATTTAGTGGAGGATTAGAATTTGACGCTTTTCTGAAGCAGGAGGCAGAACGAAGATTTGATGTATATGCAAAAGAATCCCTTGGAGCAGGTATAGATTTAAATACACCCCAAGTGAAAGCACAAAAAAAGCAGATAGTGCGTGATGTGGTTAAGGAGCTGGGGGGCAAGTGGGAGGAGTTTACAGGATCCCGCGTTGAACCCTCAACGTCCCTTTATGATGTGGCATATAGCAGTATCAATGAAAAAATAATTCCGCAGGGCTTTAAAGAGACGCCGTTATTTCTTGTTGCTATCGGAGTACTTGGTTTTCTTATCGTGAGGAGTTTCGGTATTTTTGTGTATTGGGGAGTTCTTGTGGTAGGATACATTTTTCTTGAGCTTTTGATAATCATAGGTATCGTAACTATTCAATTCGAACCGCGAAGTAAAGAGACACTTTTACTTTCATAACGATATTTTAAATTGCGGTACACCTATCTCGAACCATTCCGTAGGTGCGAAGCTGGGTGTTGTCAATCCTGAGTGAAACGAATTGGATTGACAACGAAGCGCCTGCGGAAGAGTGAGCCACCGCTGGAGTGGCGAACGTGTGAGAGATAGGTGTGGTGCAATTTAAATTAACAAACTATGAAAGATTTTTATTCTATTTTAGGTGTTTCAAAAAATTCCTCAGAGGAGGAGATTAAAAAGGCGTATCGAAAACTTGCACGGGAACATCACCCTGATCGTGCGGGCGGAAATGAGCAGAAATTTAAAGAGGTAACTGAGGCGTATCAGGTGCTTTCTGATAAAGGCAAGCGTCAGCATTATGATCAATTTGGTACAGCACCTGGTTCGCAGGGTCAGGGGGGTTTTGGTGACTTCGATTTTCAGTCGGGTGGTTTTAATTTCGAGGGGTTTGATGCTTCGGGGTTGGGAGATATGTTCGGGGATCTCTTTGAAGATATTGGGCTTTCACAGCGACGAAGAACTCGTGAGAAAGGGAATGACATTGTACAAGAGGTTGAGATGACTTTCGAAGAGGCGTTTAAGGGTATTACGAAGAAACTTTCCTTTGATGATTTTATTTCATGTGTTGATTGTAAGGGAACAGGCGCACTTTCTTCAAAGACGAAACAATGTACAGAATGTAATGGGCGCGGAGAGATTCGTGAAACAAAGAAAAGTTTTTTTGGTACTTTTGCAAAGGTGGTGACCTGCAGTGTCTGTCGTGGGAAGGGAAATGTACCTGAGAAGGAGTGCAATGTTTGTAGAGGTGCTGGACGCATAAAGAAACGCAAAGAATTGTCGGTCGATATCAATGCGGGTATCGATGACGGACAAATTATTAAAGTAGTGGGTGCAGGTTCAGCGGGTGAGAGGGGGGTGGGTACGGGCGATCTTTATCTTCGTATTCATATAAAACCACACACGCGATTTATTCGTCATGGAGCTGATACCATGTCTGCAATTACAGTAAACGTGGCAGAGGCACTTTTAGGGAAGGAGGTTAGTTTCGAGAATATCGATGGGGAGAAGCTTCGTATTCATGTACAGCCATTCAAGGCAACCCCACAGGTGGTAACGTTCGAGGGAAGGGGATTTCCTCACCTCAACTCCTCTCGCCGTGGTAAACTTATCATAGAGGTTCACCTTAAATTCCCTACGCGTTTAGACGGTGAATTTCGTGAATTTCTAGAAAAGTATAAAGACAAATTGTAATGACCCAACTATTGCTAGGTATCTTATTCTTAGGATTTCTTGTCCTGTGTTATTTTTTGTACACGTTTTCTCTCAACTCAAAACATCGTGATGAGAAGTTTGCGGTACATCTTCAAACTACTACTGCCGAGGCACATCGTATGAATGCGCTTTTATTTCAGCAGATGAATGATTTAACAACACAAATGAACACGCGTCTTCGCGAGGGGCACGAGAGTATGCGCCATTCAAGTGAACTATTTCAGGCGCGTATTCACTCTATGGGGCAGGAGATCACAAAGGTAAGTGAGGTGGCAAAGGATATTTCTTCGCTCAAAGACATTCTCTCTGTACCTAAAATGAGGGGTGGGTTGGGGGAGCTTATGCTTTCTCAGCTTCTTGTTGAGATACTTCCTAAAGAGCATTTTGAGGAACAACATACGTTTAAGACAGGTGAGACGGTTGATGCGGTGGTGATGTTTAAGGATAAACTTGTATCGATTGATTCAAAGTTTCCTCTTGAAGATTTCGTACGTTTTAATGCTGCGGAGGGAGATGAGGAGAAGGCAGCATTTCGAAAGGCGTTCGTGCGTTCGGTAAAAAATAGAATTGACGAGGTGAATAAGAAGTATATTCTTCCTGACGAGCACACGCTCGAGATAGCCTTTATGTACGTACCCTCTGAGCACATCTACTATGAGTGTATCGTACGAGGTGAGGATACCCTCTTGGAATATGCTTTCAAAAAACATGTTATTCCCGTTTCCCCGAGCACACTGTACACGTATCTTCAAACAGTGTTAATCGGATTGCGAGGTATGCAGATTGAGCATCAGACACAGGAGATCTTGAATCACTTATCTCGATTGCGAGATGATTATAGAAAATTTGAAGAGCGTTTTCTTACACTAGGGAAACATCTTACTAATATGCGTTCTGCCTATGAAGATTCGGAAAAGCGTTTGCATCGTTTTTCTGATAAACTTTTGAAGGCGGAGCAGCCCCTTGCTGCTTTGACTAGTGACGAATCTGACGAGGAAATTACCTCATGACAATGATAGCGAAGCATACGTTTTCTTCTCTCGAGGAGGCCCTCCTTACCACCCTTACTTGTTTCAATGCATTAAAAATTTATCCTACTTCGTTTGAACTTTTCTCCTCTCTCCTCAAGCCACGGCTGGTGACCACGTGTGCGGAACGAGATATATCGTATGCAGATATTCTCGATGTGTTGGACCAACTCAAGGGTCTTGGTATTGTTCGCGAAGAGCATGGTTTTTACTTTTTTTCTTTTCTTCAAAATACCCATAAAGTATTTGGTGCTTATCGTATTGCAACGGATGGTATTCTTGATCAGAAATGGAGGGGGGTAAAAAAACATGTATCACTTTTTCGTTTCCTCCCGTTTATTCAAGGCGTTTTCGTCTCTGGTTCCTTGGCGGCGGGTACGGTGCGCGAGAATTCTGATTTTGACTTTCTGGTAATTAGTCAGCCTAATCGTTTGTATACCTTACGACTTTTTTCCGTTATTTTTTTTGATAT
This sequence comes from Parcubacteria group bacterium, assembly GCA_016217555.1. GTDB lineage: Bacteria > Patescibacteriota > Minisyncoccia > UBA6257 > JACRHW01 > JACRHW01. The sequence continues at coordinate 48,860 of JACRHW010000023.1, read as the reverse complement.
GCTTGGTATTCGAAGAAAACCAAAACATACAGATATCGAGATAAAGAATAAGATATGTCTTAATCACTATCTCTCTTCGAGTTCACTTGTTATGAAAGATCGGCTTGTAGAGGGGATGTTTCTTTATACACGACTTGTTCCTGTGTACATGCGTGACGAAACACTTATAAATCATTTTTTCCAGGCAAATGAATGGATTCGTGATTATTTTTTCCGCTCCTCGTTTGAAGAACGTGTCCGCTACTCCGAACGTCCACGTGTTGTGTATTCTTGGAATCCTATCCGCGCATTCCTAGAATTCATTTTTTGCGGACGTATGGGGGATGTTCTTGAAAAAAATATGTATGAATGGCAAAAGAAAAGAATTCCAGAGGAACAAAATTTATTTGCGACACCGCACGAACTTAACCTTCACCCCAATCTTGAAAAACGCCATGCACGTCTCAAAGAAATTCTCAAAAACTATTTTACAAAATTATGGTAAACGTATGGAGTGGTGTGTTGCACAACCATTAAAACTTTGATATTTTTAGAGTAGGCTCTGGTTTGAAAATTGTAAGGAAAAGAAGGGGGGTGATGGTTTTTGGTAAAGACAAGTCATCATCTCATTCCAAGAAGTCGGTAACTTGGGATAACAAAGAAGAGCGACAAACGAAACATAAAAAGGATTCATGGCAAGCTTCATACCACATGGCACGCTCTTTTTGTAAATCTTACCCCATATGAAGTAATTCAACTTCTCTACACATTACATCGATTTCGCCAAGAGGATCTTTTTAAAATAAAAAATAACGAAGAATGGAAAATTCTCTTTGGTGATATGACGCTCCTCGAAGCATGCGCAAAAATTGTACGTGATTGGACACCTCCAAGATCTTTTTATGCACCAAGTTTTACTATAGGAGAAAAGGAGTTTCAAACTTTTTTTTCTAATCTTTTTAAGAATTTTAAGTAATAGTTTTAAATAGTCAGGAGAGCATAACGCTCTCTTTGTATTTTACTTAGCTGTCATTCCAGCGCCGTGTTCTTTCGTGCAACTTCCGCTCTCGTTACGTCGTTCATACGCGTGGGAGTTTTGCATGCGCTAAACAAAACTTCCAACCTCCTTTTACTCACGATCGTGAGTAAAAGGAGGTGATAAAAGAGTTCTTTGATTTTCTTCTGCAAGGGCAATCTTTGACTTTATATTGTTTACCGATTTAGTCAAGCTTGTTCCAAAAATCATAATGTTGCTCGGGAAATTTCGCGACAACTTAATGGGGTTAGAATTTTTTTTACGAATGACAGTATTCGTGATAATGTGGGACTTGGTTCTGGCGATCTATGTTTGCCTTTTGTGGAAAAGTGGGCGGATCCGAAAAATGTGTTGGCGTATCTGAAGAGTCCCTATAAGAAGTAATTATTGTGAACCGTTCCTTGGGGCGGTTTTCTTTTTTGCTTTTTAAAAAGCAAAAAAGACTCCGAGCAAGGTCGAGGGGTTCCTCATATTTGTTACTTTATTTTTTTGTTGACAGGAGACCATATCTTGAACTACAATCATTTAGCACTCATATGTCGAGAGTGCCAATTACAAATTTAAAAGACTATTAGGTTTTAGTGTGTTAGTTCGTTAGGGGTTCCTAAAAGCTAAAAGCTAAAAGCTAAAAGCTAAAATATGAAGATCCAGCCATTGTCTGATCATGTCTTTGTAGAATCCGCAAAGGAGGAGGCAAAGACAAAAAGCGGTATTGTCTTACCCGACACGGCCGATAAGGAAAAACCTATGCGTGGGAAGGTGGTAGCCGTAGGTCCTGGTAAGGTGAGTGAGAAGGGTGAACTTATTCCCATGAGCGTAAAGAAGGGCGATATGATCCTTTTTACCAAATATGCTCCTAATGAAGTTAAGGTCGATCAAAAAGAATATCTTGTCGTGCGAGAGAGTGAAATCCTCGCAGTATTAGCAGAATAAGTTTGTTGGGTTTTAGTGTATTAGTTTATTGGGGGCGTAGAGAGTTAGTTTCGTTTCGGCTATCCCTAAAAGCTAACACCTAAAAGCTAACACCTAAATTTATGGCAAAACACATTATTTTTAATCAAAAGGCACGTGAAGCATTGAAGCGAGGTATTGATACGCTTGCTGACGCGGTGAAGGTGACCCTTGGTCCACGTGGAAGGGCTGTGGTACTTCAGAAGAGCTACGGGGCTCCTGTTATTACTCTTGATGGCGTGACAATTGCAAAAGAAATTGAGCTTGAGGATAATATTGAAAATGCGGGTGCTGAGCTTATTAAGCAAGTCGCCTCAAAAACAAACGATGTTGCAGGCGATGGAACAACTACTGCCACCCTCTTAGCACAAGCAATGGTAAGCGAAGGGCTTAAGAATGTTACCGCGGGAGTTGATCCTATCAAAATGAAGACGGGTATGGAAAAGGCACATGAAGTAGTGGTGGGGGTCTTGAAGAAACTCTCTAAACCTGTTTCACAAAAATCAGAGATTGCTCAGGTAGCAACTATTTCTGCGCGTGATGCGGAGATTGGAAATCTTATCGCAAACGTTATCGATAAGGTAGGTAAGGATGGAGTGGTAACCGTTGAGGAGTCTCAGACCATGGGCCTTACGAGTGAGATTGTGGAGGGTATGCAGTTTGACCGTGGATATGTTTCAGCCTATATGGTCACAAATCCTGAGCGTATGGAATCAGTTCTTGAAAATCCTTATATTCTTGTAACCGATCAGAAGATTTCTTCTATTAATGATATTCTTCCTTTGCTTGAAAAGCTCATGCAGGGGGGTAAGAAAAATCTTGTTATTGTTGCAGATGATATTGAAGGGGAGGCACTTGCTACACTCGTAGTAAATAAACTTCGAGGAATCTTTAACGTTCTTGCAATTAAGGCACCGGGGTTTGGTGATCGAAAGAAAGAGATGCTTCAGGATATTGCTATTGTAACGGGTGCTGAATATATTTCTGAGGAGGCGGGACGAAAACTTGATGCAACAGATATCACCATGCTTGGTAAGGCAAGAAAGATAATTGCTGACAAAGACAAGACTACTATTGTAGGTGGTGGGGGCGCGAAGGAGAAGGTTGAGGCACGTGTGAAGCAACTTCGTGCTCAAATTGAAAAGACCGACTCAGAATTTGATCGTGAAAAGCTCGAAGAGCGTCTTGCGAAACTCGCAGGAGGTGTCGCCGTTATCAAGGTTGGTGCGCCAACTGAGGTTGCTCAGAAAGAGAGACAGCATCGTATTGAGGATGCTGTAAATGCAACCAAGGCTGCTGTGGCGGAAGGTATTGTCCCTGGGGGTGGTGTTGCTCTCGTACGAGCACTCGCATCTGTCGAGGCACTCAAAAAGAAATTTACGAGTGATGAGGAGTTTGCCCAGGCTGTTGGTGTGGGTGTAGTCCTTGAGGCACTCAAAGCTCCATTGAAGCAAATCGCAGAAAATGCTGGGTATGAAGGTGCTGTAGTGCTTAATGAAGTATTAAGTAAAAAGGATGCTCCATCGTATGGTTTCAATGCCGCAACGGGTGGCTATGGAGACCTTGTGAAGGATGGCATTATTGATCCTACCAAGGTAACTCGTTCTGCACTTGAGCACGCGGTATCCGTATCCTCACTCTTACTTATTACCGAGGCCGTTGTTGCCGAAATACCAAAGAAAGAAGAGAGGGGTATGGGGGGCGGTGGTGGAATGGGGATGGGGGGTGGAATGCCAGGAATGGGAGAGTACTAGAGAGAACATACGCATTCGGCGCACTACTTCGTCAAACGCTCTAGTACTCGACGCTGTATCATCTGAAATACAGCTTACTCCGTTCCTCGCGTTTTCCTTGTACTGCATCCAAATGCGTATGCCCTACCAAACTAGCTAATAGCAGAATTGAACGAAAAAAGACCTTGCATTACGCATGGTCTTTTGGTTTATTTTTTAATTTGTTTTTCAAACATGGGTGGACCGACAAACAGACTAACTAATACCGACGTAATTATGGCGGTAAAAGAAACGTCTGCAGCAGGAATTTTTAATGGGGCCAGCATAATGTGCACGATAGCTATGTTTATAAACATAAGACAGGAGCTAATAAAAAAATTTTTCCAGATAATTTTCATGTGTATCCACCCCACATTTTATTTTTACGGAACTAGTGTCTTAATATCATGGCTATACAACGATGTCCACTATGTGGTCGCATAGTGCTGAAGAAGGAAATGGCACTATGCCGTGGCATAGCGGGGGAAATAAAAAAGCCTTGCGATGCGCAAGGGCTTTGGGGCTTACATTTTTAGTTCTTCTTTTCAAATATTGGTGGACAAAGTATCAGTCCGAGCACCAATGAAGTGACTACTACTTGAACTTGAATATAGGTATCGTATACAGAATATCCAGACAGACCTAATAGGAGAAACGTTACTACTATGGTTGCAAGTACAAAACGAGTATTGAGTACCTACTTAAAAATACTTGGACTGAACCATCCGATCAAGATCAATGATCCCATAAGATAAGCAAAGATGAGACTACTGGGGTGAGAGATACCAGATATAAACATGATCGTGCTAAAGATAACCATACCTACGAGACCTATGAGTAGGTTGAACGAGAGAATAAAAAAGTTTCTCCAGTTGATCTTCATGTGTTCACCCCCCTTCTTGTTGTAAATGGGCTGTAGATAGGTTAGCATGGTTTGTAATTTTTAGCAAGAGTATGGGGATTTTTGATTGTGGGATAATGAACGAGGGGTTAGCTTTTAGCTTCTAGGTGTTAGGATGGTATGGTAGGCTTGTTTTTATGTTTTGCAACTCTTTTAGAGATTGCGTAGTATAAAACTATGAATTCACCAACGGAGACAATCAAAGAGCGGCTTGATTTAGTAAGTTTTTTGCAAGGATATATCAAACTTACTAAGGCAGGGATTAATTATAAGGGGGCGTGTCCTTTTCATAAGGAGAAGTCGCCTTCGTTTTTTGTCTCTCCTGAAAAGCAGATTTGGCATTGTTTTGGATGTGGAGTAGGAGGTGATGCCTTTGGGTTTTTAATAAAGTTTGAGAATATCGAGTTTCCTGAGGCACTCCGTATTTTGGCAGATAAGGCGGGGGTGACGCTCGATGACTATCGGCGTGGGTCGTATGCACAGATTGATAAAGATTTGTATGGCATTTGTGACTTTGCGGCGCAGTATTTTTCAGCAATTCTTTTTAGCCCAGCAGGAAAAGATGCACTCGATTATCTTACGAAGAGAGGACTCAAGGAGGAGACGATACGTGAGTTTAAGCTTGGGTATATTCCCTCTCAATCCGAGCTATTAAAGAAGTATTTTATCTCTCGGCGTATCCCGATTGAAAAAGGCGAGGCGGCAGGATTGTTTTTGAGAAAAGGGGGTGATACCCATGATCGATTTCGAGGACGTATTATGTTTCCGATCGAGGATCGCTTGGGGAGGACAGTTGGGTTTACGGGGAGAATTTTTGAGACCGATGCAATTCGTCTTAAAGAGCGTGGAGAGCGGGAGGGGAAGTATGTGAATACTCCCGAGACGGCTATTTTTAATAAGAGCAAGTTGCTTTATGGATTTTCAACTACGAAGCATGCAATACGGGAACAGAACGCATGTGTATTTGTGGAGGGGCAGATGGATTTTTTGATGAGTTATCAAGCGGGGCTTAAAAATGTGGTTGCAACCTCCGGAACGGCGATGACGCAGGAACACTTGACTCAGCTTAAATATCTCACCAAGCGTTTGATATTTGTTTTTGATGCAGATATCGCAGGGCAACATGCAACGGAACGTGCAATTGAAATGGCGCAGTTTGCCGGATTTGAACCACGCATTGTGCGCATCCTTGAGGGAAAAGATCCTGGCGAGTATTTTATAGGGAAATCAGTTACGCCAGAGGTATTTGAAAAAGAAAGTATTCCTGCAACTGATTATTTTTTTCACACCCTGCTTACACCAATAATTCTTAAGGGGTTAGATGGTGATGGCGCACAAAAAAAATTTATAGCAGTACGGGCGTTTTTGGAGAAGGTAGCGACAATTGCTTCTGCTACAGAACGTGGTCATTGGTTAAATACTGTTGCAGATGCGGCGCGAGTAAGTATAGACGATTTGCGGCGCGACCTTGAAGAAATAATGCGGAAAAAGGCATATGAGAGTGAAAATGGGTATCGTAGAGATGAGGTGGTGACTTCTCCAGTACAGGAACGACATATTGCAATACTTGGTCGGCTTGATCTCCTTTTTGATGAGATTGTGACCCTTGTAATGTATAAGCCAGAACTTGCCCCTACACTTGTGACACTTGAAGAGTATGCACACGGGACACATAAGAAAATGTTGCCTAGTTTTAAAGATAATACGTTTGGTCAGAAAGATGTTGATCCAAAAATTATACTTATGAAGAGCTACTTAGAATCTTTTCTTGGTGAGACGTCTTGGGAGGATGAACTTGTGCGAGTAGTACGGGAATATAAACTTGAGGCAATTCATGAACGTATTAAACAAAAAAATGCAGAAATTAATATGCTCGAGAAGGAGGGTGATGAGGCGGGCGTTGCTGTGCGACTTCATGAAATCTCCCTTCTTCTTGCCGATTTGCAAAAGGTTGAATTAGAGAAACAATAGTGGTATGCTATGGAATCTAATTTTTAATTACTAATTTCCAAAACAAGTATGCCAAAGGTAAAAAAACAGAAGAAAACAATTAAAAAAACTTCTTCCATAAAATCAAAACCGAATAGGCATAAACAGGTGGTGCATAAAACTTCTTCTACGCATAAAGTTAAAAATTTAAAGCGTACAGCAGATGCGCGAAAGGAGGCACGTTCTTCGGAGCAAAAAGGTGCACCCGCCGAAGTATACGAAAAACTTACTCCAGAGAAGAAACAGCAACTTGTTGAGGAACTTATGCGACGCGGGAGAGAGCGTGGATTTGTGACCGAGTCAGAGATTTTGCATTATTTTCCACGTGTTGAAACCGATCTTGTGCTTCTCGAGGAGCTTTATGAATCTTTTGAGAAGGCGAATATTGAGGTAATTGAGGCGCGTGAATTTCTTGAGTTACAGCAACAAGAGGAGATTTCAAAAGAGGAACTTAATCGAGCTACAGAAATTCCCCCAGGCATGGAACTTTCGGATGCGGTGCAGGCATATCTTCGGGAGATAGGAAAGATTCCGCTTCTTACTGGGGATGAAGAAAAAGCATTTGCAAAACGTATCGAGGCGGGCGATGAGGAGGCGCGCCAGAAACTTATCCAGGCAAACCTTAAGCTCGTGGTTTCTTTTGCAAAAAAATATGTAGGTCGCAGTCCACATCTTACACTCCTTGATCTCATTCAAGAGGGGAATATTGGGCTTTCGCGTGCGGTAGATAAGTTTGATTATCGAAGAGGGTTCAAGTTTTCAACCTATGCAACATGGTGGATTAGGCAGGCAATTACGCGTGCTTTGGCTGATCAGGCGCGTACTATTCGTATTCCAGTCCACATGGTTGAAACGATTTCGAAGTTTCTTCAGGTAAAGCGCCGCCTCCAACAAGACTTGGGACGGGAACCGCTACCGGCAGAGATTGCATCAGAAATGGGTATTGATATCGATAAGGCGCACCATATCATGAAAATTTCACAGGAGACGGTGTCGCTTGAATCGCCCGTAGGTGATGATGATAAGGACTCAACACTTGGTGAATTTATCAAGGATGAGAAAACCATAACTCCTGTACAGTCTGCGGCACAACGTCTTTTGAGGGACAAGCTTGCTGAAATTCTTCGTGATCTCACTCCTCGCGAGCAAAAAATTTTGGGGATGCGATTTGGACTCGATGATGGTATTACACACACGCTTGAGGAGGTGGGAAAAGAGTTTGGCGTGACACGTGAACGTATTCGTCAAATTGAAGCGAAGGCGTTAAGTAAAATTCGCGATCACGATGAGATTGGTAAACTCGAGGAGTACTAAATAAATGTTTTATGGTGGTATTTCAGGAGGAGGTGGATACTATTTTGATCGGATTTATTGGAGGGAGCCTAGTGGCTCCCTTTTTGGGTGCGCGTGAAATAGTGTGGTATCTTATTTTCCTTTTCGCTATTGATGCCATCATTTTATTTACGCAGAAAAAACTACTTAAAACTACCGTACTTATTCTCATCGTCTTACAATGTCTTGCCGGAGCAATGCTTTATCGACAAATAGTTATGGTGTCGCAATGGCAATTTCCACAAGGTATTAAGAAAACTATCGATGTAATAGATAATAATCTACTTGTCACAAAAAACGCGTTTACACAAAATATTACTCGCGCTCTGCCTGAGCCTTATGCTTCTTTTGGCGTTTCTCTCCTCATGGGTAAGGCAGGGCTCCCTAGCTCTCTTTTAAATGAAATGCGCGCAACGGGGACTACACACCTCATTGCACTTTCCGGATTTAATATTTCGGTTATAAGTCTCTACCTTTTTGGTTTTTTACTTTTTTTGCGTTTTCATAGAAAACTTGCACTTATTGTTTCGAGCATTCTTGTTATTCTCTTCGTTATTATGGTAGGAGGGGAGGCGTCACTGGTGCGTGCAGCAGTGATGGGGGAACTTCTTCTCATTGCACAATTCATAGGGAGAAGGTATCACTTTCGAAGGGCCATTTTATGTGCAGCGTTCGGAATGGTACTTTTTAATCCCGACGTGGTGGCACTTGATATTGGGTTTCAACTCTCCTTTCTTTCTACACTTGGCATTACCTATCTTTCACCAATCTTTGAGAAAAGATGGGGAGGGGGGAAATCGTTTCTTGATTGGCGTTCGCAATTTTATTCGACGCTTGCAAGCCAAATCATGGCATTTCCTATTCTCATTACAACGTTTCATTCTTTTTCTCTGCTCGCCTTTATAACAAACATTCTTATTCTTTTTGCAATCCCGTTTACTATGCTTATTGTATTTCTTACAGGGCTTGTTGGATTCATAAGCACATTTTTGGGAAGCGTGGTAGGTATGTTGGCATCATTTTGTATTGGATACGAACTAAGCGTGATCCATTATTTTTCACGCATACCGCTTTTACTCCACTTTAGTTTGGGGAATGCATCACTTGTGTTTATAGTTTTCTACTATTCTTTTCTCGCAATTTTTGTCTCTCGCTTCTGGTCAGTACGATATGGAAAACGATAGGCTATGGCCTTTGAATTGTGTGGCACGGGGCATGGATCATGGGGTGGTATGATGCATCATACCACCTGCTGGGTTATACATAATCAAATTCATAACGATCGTCAGATATTTAATACGCTGGATGGACATTTCTAAAAACTTACGCTATCCTTATTTTAGTTCAAAGAAAATAGGAGGATACCTTTATGGAGGAGCTCTTTACGAAATTTCTCTTCTCTCCTTTCTTGCCCTTGTCAGTATTTTTTTGGGGTTTGTGTACAGGCTATTTCGCTTCGAAAAGATTTTTTCAAATAACTACGTTGATATCTCTTTTCGCCGCATCGTACCTTGTTTATTGCTGGGCTGATATTAGAACTACTCAGGCAGGAGATGTTATGGGTGGAGTTGGTTTAGCATTGGCAGTCGTGTTCATTTTTTATGCAACGGCTTTTCTTAGTATCTTTTGTCTTGCGGTATGCGTCGGAAGGGCAGTAAGAGAAGAGCATCAAAAGAATTAGGGCAACAAAACTCGACCGTCCACTGGGCGGTTTTTTATTTGCATAATTTTTTATAGTCATGGTATAAAATCGTAGACATGGCAAGAGAAATCTTGCTAGTTTGAAAACTAAAATGGGGGGAGTTGTTACTATGATCTTCGGTGATACTAGCAAAGTTCTCGAGGCCGGTGGTGTTGTCGGGTGTTGTGTCGGAAGACGTGGTGTTTGGGCAAGTCCTTTTCGATATGAAGAACAATGTTGGACGAGAGATTTTGTAATCGCAGGCATAGATATCCTTCTTGATAGTGGAGGGGAAGAAATTGTAAAAAATCATCTTTTGGAACTTGCAAGGCGGCAACAACCCAACGGACAGATTCCCATTATGTTTCTCGACGATATGTGGCGATGGTTGGGCATAAAAATTCGTAATAGTCTTCGCGAAAAAAGGATGTCTTTTTTACTCAAGGCATTTTTGAGCAGCGAAGGCGTTGAGGGGCTTAGTCCTTGGACACGAGATTCAGAAATGTTATTTGTTTTGGGGGTTCTTAAATATGTTGAAAGAACGGGTAGTACTATTTTTTTGCTTCGTCTCGAGTCATCTCTCCAAAAAGCCATTTCATATATAGAAACACACCTGCTTCGAGATGGTCTGATTTGTGGAGTGGATTGGCGTGATACACGACCCGACCTTGATAAAAAACCAGTTTTGACCAACAACTGCTTTCTTTACCAAATGTATCGCATGCGTGGAGACAGCGAAAAAGCGGAATGGATTAAATCAGAAATCAATCGAAGATTTTGGACAGGAACCCACTATAGAGACTATCCAGGCACAGACGATTGGGATACTCTTGGCAACGCACTTGCCGTCCTTTTTAATATCGCCCCGACAGAATATATACCGCTTATTTTTGAAAAAGCTGAAGATTTTAACACCTCTTGCGGATATGTATTATATAGTGTGACGTTACCACCAAAAACAAGCGAAGAAGCAATACTTATGGAACGTAGCAACCATCGTGGTATTATTTGGCCTTTTATCAATGGGTTCATGATTCTTGCTGCATTCAAGGCTGGAATGCGAGATCTTGCGCAACTTCAGTTTGCAAAATGGAACACCCTTCCTGGATTTTTCGAGTGGTATGATCCTATTGATAAAGAAGGGCATGGAAGTCGTGAACAGTTGTGGAGTGCCGCATTGTATCTGAGATGTGCAAAGGCATTGGCTAGATAGTAAAAATAAATATACACAAGCGTCTAAGGGCGCTTTTTAAATTTGACGCATGAGATAAATTTTGCTACAGTTAAACACTATATAAAAGCTAACAAGGTAAGTACTTATTGTATGTTGACGCTTAATGCATCAAAACGAGAGGTGGTGGGGAAACCAGTTGCTACATTAAGGCGAGCGGGTTTTGTGCCGGCGGTGCTGTATGGCAACAAGATTGCCACTACCAACTTAACGCTTGAAGGAAAGGCCTTTTTGAAGATGTATAAAGAAGCGGGCGAGAACACACTTGTTGAAATTGTTGTTACCAATAATGAGGGAAAGGAGGAGAAGACACCCGTGCTTATTCATGATGTGCTTGAGGATGCAATTACACGTACTATATTGCACGTTGATTTATACGCGGTAGCACTTGATGAAGTAACTCAGGCGATGGTACCTATTGAATTCGTCGATGTGGCCCCCGTTGAGGAGGAACTCCACGGTATTATCATCAAGGTGGCTTCTGAAATTGAGGTAGAGGCGTTACCACAGCACCTTCCCCACGAGATTACCGTCTCCCTCGCCTCTCTTACAACATTTGATAGTCAGATTCATGCAAAAGATATTGCGTTGCCTGAAGGGGTAACTTTAGTAACTGATCCCGAAATGGTACTTGTATCAGTCTCTGAACCTTTGAGTGAGGAGGAGATGAAAGAGATGGAGGGGGAAGGCACTGGTGGAGTCGAGGCGGTGAAGGTGGAGACGGAGGAGAAGAAGGCACAACGAGAAGAGGAGAAAACAAAGGAAGAGGAGTAAACTATCCTGAATCCAGAAACACGTTTTGTACACAAGGCGTGTTTTTTGATTCCGTGGTACACTGTTGTAGTATGGGTTCATCTTCTCAAGAAAAATCAAGATTGCATTCTTTTCTCATCACTTTTTTCTTTCTTTTTGTGTGTGCGGTGGTTATCGTATTCATTCTCAAGTCTCCATCGCAATCTGCTACAACACGTAATGAAAAACGGGATACAGACGTAACGACGATACTCAATGCCGTGTATCGCTATGCAATAGATCACGACCACGTTTTTCCTCCAGCAATTACAGAAGTTCCTACTGAGGTATGCGCAACGGTGGGGTCGTGTTCCAACCTCGTTGACCTTTCTCTTCTCACTAAAGACGGCACCTATCTTCTTATTCTTCCGAAAGACCCTTTGTTTACTACTTCAAACAGTACTGGTTATAGCATCTCAAAAACACCCAACAATCATATTATTGTTTCTGCGCCTCATGCAGAATCCAATGTGGCGATTAGTATTACGCGATAGTTTCGTGGATTTTGATTCTTTCGTTTTTGTGCATATTGGTTATTTTTTTGGTATACTATATATAACTTCCTTGTGGTAGCGGAAGGTTGTGTTGTGTATTTTTATGTTGGAAGAACCGCAGAAACCAACCATACTTATTGATATAAAAAGGACAAAGCTCGGAGGAGTTAATCCACCGGTTTTTATCGTTTCAAAGAGGCCTAAGACACGGGCTTTTTCTTCGTATCTTAGCAGAATCCTTGAGAAATCTTTTTTTGTTATCGTTGTTGTGGCGATCCTTTCTCTCCGGAATTTCGTGGTTGCTCCTACTGCGGTATTTTCTCAAAATTATGCGCAGGAACGTTCTGTGCTTGAAGCACAACTTGTTGACTTAGAAAAACAAATTTCGGAGCATGAAGCGGCCATCGAACGTTATAAAAAACAGGGAAACAATCTTCAGTCGGAGATTAGTCAACTCAACACACAAATTGCAAAGATTAATCTTCAAATTAAAGCAGTTACTGTAAGCATTAAGTCCCTTGATAGGGAGATTAGAAACACGGAGGGAGATATTGTGCAGACAGAGGATAAGATAGGTTTTGAAAAACGTGCCCTTGGGGACATCTTGCAAAGTATCTATGAGGGGGGGCGGCAGTCTTTTTTTGAAATTGTTTTGGAAAATCCTCAGCTATCTGATTTTTTTGGTGACTTAAATAATCTTGTTCTTGTTCAGAATAATTTACATGCTGCACTTGGACGTTACGTAGATCTTAAGGACCAATATGTAGATCAAAAACAAACATTGTCTCTCGAGCGAAAGGATGCTGCAGCTCTCCGAACGTACCAGGCGACACAAAAGATGACTATCGAAAAAACCCAAGAGACAAAGCATGAACTTCTGAAGGTTACAAAAGGAAAGGAGTCCGAGTATCAAAAAATACTCAAAGAGACAAAAGTAAAAGCCGCAGAGATTCGTAGTAGAATTTTCCGTCTTCTTGGTGGGGGAGAGCTTCCCTTTGGTGATGCAGTAAAAATTGCAAAAGTAGCTGAAAAGGCAACGGGGGTACGAGCGGCACTTACTCTATCGGTGCTTACCCAAGAATCTTCTGCGAGCGGTATCATTGGTAAAAACGTAGGGCGTTGCGTTTATAATGATCCGAGAAATAATCCAAGTGGTACCGTAATGAGCGATAAGGAGAAACCTATTTTTTTAGCACTTATTGCAGATTTGAAACTTAATCCAGATAACACCCCCGTATCGTGCCCTATTACCTCTGATGGGTTATATGGTGGGGCGATGGGGCCTGCACAGTTTATGCCGAGTACGTGGAAGCTCTATGCTGATAGGATTGCAAAAATCACCGGAGGAAATCCGCCCTCTCCCTTTAACAACCTCGATGCGTTTACGGGGACGGCATTATATCTAAAGAATGGACTTTCTGGGTGCGTGTCATCATATTCTACACAATTTTCACAGGAGAATTGTGCCGCTGCAAAATATTATGCGGGGAATAGCTGGAGATCGTATATGCGTGTGGGATCGTATGGGTATCGTGTTGCCGATCGTGCACAAGCATTCCAAAAAGATATCGATATCTTGGACGAATAAGTTTTTTAGGATGATTGAGATGTTTGGTTTCTAAATGCTTCGATGATGGGCTCTATGTTGCCCTCCATGATGGATTCAATGTTATGCCAATTTTGATTAATCCGATGATCGGTGATTCTATCTTGAGGAAAGTTGTATGTTCTTATTTTTTCGGAACGGTCTTGAGAACCAATTTGTTTCTTTCGTTCGCTCGAGAGTTCTGAGGCATCCTCTTCATTTTTACGTTCTTGCAGTTTTACCTCGAGGATTTTCATTGCTTTTTCCTTGTTTTTTGCCTGAAAACGTTCAGACTGTGAGCTTACTACGATACCAGTTGGTTTATGAAGAATACGAACAGCCGTTTCTACCTTGTTTACGTTTTGACCTCCAGGCCCTGATGAACGGAAGAAGCTGATATCAAGGTCGTTTGTGTTTATGGTGATAGTGGATGTCTCTGTGACAGGAAGTATGGCAACTGATGCGGTTGAGGTGTGTATCCTACCCGCCTTTTCTGTGTCTGGGGTGCGTTGTACTCTATGAACGCCCGATTCTGATTTTAATTCGTTGTAAACATTATCTCCATGTATTTCGACGGTAGCTTCTTTGATGCCACCAAGATCGGTGTTGTGTTCGTCGACGATGGTGAAATCCCATTTCTTTTTTACCGCATAGCGTTGATACATACGCATCAATTCCATAGCAAAAAGAGAGGCTTCGTCTCCACCTGCTCCAGCACGTAGTTCCATGATAATGGCATTGATGGCTTCTTTTTTCCCGTGTTCTTCCACGTCGATAAGCTCATTGAGGGTTTCAATTTCTTTTTCAATACTACTTTTTTCCTTTTCTGCCATTTCGAGAAATTCAGAGTTTGTTTCTCCTGCGATAAGAGCTTGGAGTTCTGTAAGTTCTTTTTCTTTGCTTTCTCTTTTTTCGAGAAGCGCAATGAGTTTTCCTAATTTTGAAAGTGCTTTTGATGTTGTTTTAAATTCTTCCAAATCGGGGCGTGAGGAAAGAGACAGTACCTTACTGCTCAATTCATCATATTTTTCTTTATATTCTTGTATTTCTGGCATACGGGTATTGTATACTGTTATCGCTTGTGGGACAACAGGAGCGTGCTACCTTTGATTATTTGCAACAGTATATATTCGTTGATATACTGAGGTATTCTTTTGGCTGTTATTAATTAATTTTATTTTTTTATGGAGGAAGAAACATCATCTGCGTCTGGTGGGAGACAGAATAACAATTTAGGTAATGGGGCATTTGTGATTGCTTCTTCGATTCTTGCTGTGGGTGTGATATTTTCAGGTGTATATTATGCAACCAATAATCCAGGCGTAGCCTCGCGGGGTGGTAACAATAATCTTGCGGCAATTGGAGCGCAAAACACTCAAACTGCCCCGATCGATGTTGTTAAGTTACCCGATGACGATCCCATATTGGGAGATGCCAATGCTCCCGTTACGATCGTAGAATTTAGCGACTTTCAATGTCCATTTTGTGGCAAGTTTTTTAATGAAACATTTCCTCAGATAAAGAGTGGGTATATCGATACGGGTAAAGTGAAGTTGGTGTATCGTGATTTTCCACTTGCCATTCATGAAATGGCGCAAACGTATGCAGAGGCTGGGGAGTGTGCGCATGAACAGGGAAAATTTTGGGAAATGCATGACAAAATTTTTGGAGAGCAGAAAAATGGCGTGGCAACGGTAGCCGATCTCAAAAAGTGGGGAAAGGAGTTGGGGATGAGAGAGATACAGTTTAATGCGTGCCTTGATACACACAAGTACGCTGATGAGGTGGCTAAGGATGTGAAGGATGGCTTGGATGCTGGTGTGCAGGGCACTCCATCATTCTTTATTAATGGGAAATTAGTGGTAGGTGCGGTTCCCTTCTCTGTGCTCCAAAAAGAGATAGAGACAGCATTAAAAAAATAATATATTAGTATGTTCATCTTATGATAACTATCTATACAACACCCACATGTGTTTATTGTAAAAAGGCAAAAGAATTTTTTACAAAGAATAACGTTGAATATAAAGAGACAAATGTTCTCGAAGATCTCGAGGCGCGGAAGGCTATGGTAGATAAATCAGGCCAGCTTGGGGTGCCCGTTATTGATGTCGACGGAGAAATTGTTATTGGATTTAATGAAGGGAAGCTTAGAGAACTCCTTAGAATCTAGTTACTATAAAATTATATTCCCTGAGCTTGTCGAAGGGGTACCTTATGGAATGGAAATGGTATGTTTATATCATCGAATGTATAGATGAGAGTTATTATACTGGATTGACTTCGCAACCTGACACAAGATGGATGCAGCACCTATCAAGAATAGGTTCGGTATATACAGAAAAACATAAACCTGTACGAGTAGTATACCTCGAGGAATATAATAATTTAGACGAAGCAAGGAGGAGGGAGAAACAAATTAAAAGATGGACGCGACGAAAGAAAGAAAAACTTATTCAAGGTGAATGGGGTAAATGGTAGGCCTTCGACGGGCTCAGGCACTAAATAAATATGTACGATCTTATTATTATCGGGGGAGGACCTGCCGCATCTGCAGCGGGTGTGTATGCGGCGCGAAAAAAGATTAAAACACTTTTGGTTGCAGAAAGTTTTGGGGGGCAGTCAATCGTATCTCAGGATATTCAAAACTGGATAGGGACTCCATCTATTTCCGGATATGATTTAGCTCAATCTTTTGAGACGCATTTACGTGCACAGGAGGATATTGAGATAGAGACGGGTGAGCTTATAAAGACAGTATCTAAAGAAGGAGATGTTTTTGTTGCGATGACAGAGGGTGGAAAACGCTATGAGACAAAGACGGTACTTATCACGACTGGAGGAAGAAGAAGAAAGCTTGGGGTGAAAGGAGAAAAAGAGTTTGATGGAAAAGGGGTTGCCTATTGTAGTATTTGTGATGCGCCCCTCTTTGGTGGAAAAGTGGTTGCTGTGGTAGGGGGTGGAAATGCGGGTTTGGAGGCTGTGATAGACTTGTTACCATATGCGACAAAGATATATCTTCTGCAACGTAGTGGGGCGCTGAAGGGTGATGCGGTAACGCAGGAACGCATTATGCAGGATCCAAAAGTGGAAGTTATTTTTAATGCCACGACTTTAGAAATTATTGGTGATTCTTTTGTAAACGAACTTGTTTATGTAGATACAACAACCAATGGATTCGACAAGCTCACCACGAGAGAAACTCATCATCTTGATGTACAAGGTGTTTTTATTGAAATTGGAAGTCTCCCTAATTCTGAACTTGTAAAAGATGTGGCAGCTACGACTCCTTATGGAGAAATAGAGGTTGATGTATATGGAAAAACATCAATGCAGGGAATTTGGGCAGCAGGAGATGTTACAAATTTGAAGTATAAACAGAATAATATTGCGGCAGGAGATGCGATAAGGGCAGTCCTCAATATATATGATTATTTGATGTATAATAAATAAGTATACTATACCAATATACGAATCAATGCAAATGATACGAATGGTTACGAATACGAAAGGTATTAGTACGTATTCGTATTATTAGTATAATTTGTATATTAGTATGTTCATCTTATGATTAATGTAGCTATAAATGGTTTTGGGCGTATTGGGCGGCTTTTGTTTCGCCAGCTTCATGGAAAGGCGAATGTTATTGCGATTAATGATCTTGGGGATGTAGAGAATCTCGCCTATCTTTTGAAATTTGATACAGTGTACGGTCGTTATGATAAAAATGTTGAGGTGGTAGATGGAAATTTGGTGGTAGATGGGGTGGTAATAAAAGTGCTTCAAATTAAAGATCCTATGCAACTTCCGTGGAAGGATATGGGTATTGATGTTGCGGTGGAATCGACAGGGGTATTTGAATCATTTGAAAAAGCAAAAGTGCATTTGGATGCTGGGGCAAAGCGGGTGGTGATCACCGCACCGGCAAAGGACGAAGAAGGTACTGCTGGAGGAAAAACAATTCTTATGGGGGTGAATGATACCAACATGAGTTCTTGTACTATTACCTCAAATGGATCGTGTACAACAAATGCTACTTCTCCTGTGATTGCTGTGTTGTCAGAGGCGATAGGGATAGAAAAGGCGGTGTTAAGCACGGTACACGCATATACAGCAACACAAAACCTTGTTGATGGGCCAACGAAGGGTAAAGACTTTAGGCGTGGCCGCGCTGCGGGGCAGAATATTGCACCATCTACAACAGGAGCAGCGATTGCGGTTGCTCGGGCAATCCCAGAACTTAATAATAAGTTTGATGGGATCGCATTGCGTATTCCTGTGGTGGCGGGCTCACTTGCGGATATCACTTTTTTAGCAAAGAGAAAGACAACAGTAGAGGAGGTGAATGTAATTTTAACGAAAGCAGCTTCAGAGCCTCGTTGGCAGAATATTTTAAAGGTAAGTAATGACCAGCTTGTTTCGTCCGATATCGTGGGGGAATCGTATGGTGCTATTGTGGATTTGCAATTTACAAAAGTAATCGATGGAGATTTGGTAAAGATACTTTCGTGGTACGACAATGAGTGGGGATATGCTTCAACGCTTGTACAACATGTATTGAAGGCAGGAGAAATACTATAAATAATACCAATATACGAATCAATGCAAATGATACGAATGGTTACGAATACGAAAGGTATTAGTACGTATTAGTATAATTCGTATATTAGTATGTTCATCTTATGAAGATATATTTGGGTACTGATCATGCTGGGTTTGAACTTAAGGAGAAGATAAAAACTTTTCTTCTCGAGAAGGGACACGAGGTGAAAGACTTTGGTGCTTTTTCTTTGGATCCCGACGATGATTATCCTGATTTTATTCGTCCTGTGGCCGAAGCTGTTGCACAGGATAAAGAAAGTAGGGGAATTATCCTTGGTGGTTCAGGACAGGGTGAAGCGATGGTAGCGAATCGAGTGTCAGGTATACGGGCAACTGTGTACTATGGCGGTAATCACGAAATTATAAAGCTTTCTCGTGAACATAATGATGCAAACGTTCTTTCCTTGGGCGTCCGTTTTCTTACCGAAGACGAAGCAATAAGCATGATCACTCTTTGGCTTTCTCTTCCTTTTTCAGGCGAAGAGCGACACGAGAGAAGAATAGAAAAATTGGATATTAAGTAGCTAGTATTGTGTATCTTGTATTTAGTATTGGTTTGTTTTTGGGCGGATGCATACTAGATACAAAATACTAGATACAAAATACACGTATGCAAGTTATTCCAGGAATTAATGCAAAAAATATTGGTGAAGTGAGAGAGCAGCTTGCTTTTTTTAAGAGTGCGCTTCCTAAGCATAAAGGGTTATACCATCTTGATGTTACCGATGGGAAATTTAGTACATATCCATTGTGGAATACGCCAGGAGAGTTAAAGGAGTTTGGAGAAACACCTCTTTTTGAGATACACCTTATGATTAAAAATCCTGAATCATATATTAAGGAGTGGTTACAGCCGTGCGTGGAGAGAATCCTTTTTCACGTAAGTGCTACAGATAATGCCGAAGAGGTAATTAAACAATGCAAAGAGAGGGAGGTTGAGGTGGGCATTTCGCTTGAGCCATCGTGTAGCACAGAAACTGTTGTTCCGTATATTGAAGAACTTAATCTTATCCAGGTACTTACTGTAATTCCTGGGGCTCCTGGGCAGAAGTTTGGTGAGGAGTCATTAGGAAAAATTCGTACACTGCGCAACCAATTTCCGAGTGTTATAATAGAAGTAGATGGGGGAATTAATGGAAAAACAGCAAAATTGGTAAAAGAGGCGGGAGCTAATATTTTGATATCCGCCTCTTATATTACCAGCAATGAGGATCCGATGAAGGCATATGAGGAATTAACCTCTTCGTAAACTCAAAATGTAAAAGGTCGAAGTAGGGAGTTTTAATTATAGTAACTATATGATGAAATGTGATACGTGGCATCAAACATGCGGGTGTGTAAAAATGTTGGGAGGTCTTCTTTGGTTTCTTGGATTTGTATCTTTGATCCTAGCATGGGTTGCGGCTCGGAACGGAGAGGTGTTTGGATATGATGCGATATTTTGGATGATGAATACACTTGCGCTCGGCATCCTTGCCACTCCGCTCAAACTCAAAAAAAGAAAGTGCTGCATGAATATGATGGGATGTGGAGATGGTGGGATGAAACAATGTTGTGACAAGAAAGGAGAACAAATAATGGACTAAAATGATACTGTCTGTACAAATAGCACCTCGCGTGCTATTTTTGTTTTAGTTCATCGACAAGGGGTCGCCTACGCTACAAAGCTTCGGCGAACCACAGGAGGAGATCAAAATGACAGCTTTCTTGATTATTGTTATTCTCATTTTTTCTATAATTATTCATGAGGTGGGACATGGTGTAGCTGCACTGATGTTTGGGGATACGACCGCTCGCGATCGTGGGCGTTTAACACTAAATCCACTGGCACACATCGACCCTTTAGGCTCAATCGTTGTGCCCGCCATACTCCTGCTTATGAAATCTCCGTTTTTGTTTGGGTGGGCAAAACCAGTTCCTTTTTGTGAGGAAAATTTATATCCCAAGCGGTTAGGTATTTTGTGTGTGACACTCGGTGGGGTTATTGTTAATTTTATCGTTGCAATAGGTTGTGGGCTTGTTCTCCGTTTTTCTGCCTCTTCAAACCTGTTAGATACAATGCCGATCCTTCTTCAAGTTCTTGCACTTATTACGTTTATTAATCTCTTGCTCGGCATTTTTAATCTTCTTCCTATTCCACCCCTTGATGGCCATCGGCTTTTTACTGTTTGGCTTCCTGATGAGTGGCGTGCAAAAATTGAGATGTATAGCATTGTTCTTCTCCCGCTCATTATTTTTGTGCTGATCAAGCTTCCCGTTCTTCCTGTTGTGTTCGCTGTTTTCAAGTGGCTTACTGGTGTTTCCATACAGCCGTAGTTTTAGTAACTATGCCCCCAATGGGGCTTTTAATTTTTCTCTTGGGCACTGTATAATGAAGTCACATTTCTTGTATTTTATTTTTTTATGTCTTCACGGGAAAAAATTGCAAAATTATTACGGGTCGATGTAGCTCTCGTAGAAACGATTAGTAAACGGCTTTCGTTTGTTACCAGCAAGTCTGGGGTTATTGAACGTATTTTTGAGGAACAGGAAACTCTTGTTGACAATCGGTTATTGCAACTTGAGATGGCGCGTGAGGATGGGGTAGCTGCATGTTACGACGCGCTTATCTCAAGGGTTGAAGCGGATGACAATAAAATTTTTGAGTTTTTTGGGAGACCATCCTTGTCTAAGAGAGATGATAGCGATCGAATTCTCGAGGCTGTATTGCGTGTAGCTCCGGCTCGTAGCGGGTTTTTCATCAAGCAGGAAAAAGCAAAGGAATTTCTTTCTAAGGAACCTCCCACAAAAGTCATGGCGTATTTAGGCTATGCCGCGGTGGAGGAGATGGTTGCCAAAGAAGACCTCTTTGAACTTTATGCAGCATTGCGATTTGTAGAAGGGGCGGAGTGGCTTAATACTATATTTTTCAAGCAATATGAGCAACTTACACCACATGATTTTGAGGAGCGTACTATTGTGGTTAAAACTCTTTCCGAGCGATGGAGAGGAGTTGCGGAGCCATTCGTAAAAAAGAAGTGGCACAACGTAAGTCATCTTAAGGAGTTGGGAGTGGTGTTTGTATTACCTGTAGAGCTGGGTATTTCAGGGGAATTGTTGAGGATGATAAGCATGGTATTTCACTATTTACATGAAATTCCTTTTTATTCTGGTATAGTGCGAAAAAGCGCAGAGATTTCTGCAGATTTTTCTGAACATCTTATTTCTTTATTACGCGGTGACGTTAAAGAAGAAAAAGTAAATAATGTCGAAGGTGAAAAAATAGCATGGTTTGTTATACAACGTTATCTTGTGAAGGGTGGTGTTCACGATTGGCGTCTTAAAATACCCCATATCAATCCCGAAGCACTTCACTGGGCGCGTGCGGGAGAGGATTTGATGCGTATGGGGGAGGTGTATCCTGCGCTCGACCATACGTTGCGATTTTGGGAAAATCTTGATTGGGTGGGGGAGTATTTCACAAATGAAGAGGGGGACGATACGCTTGTGAGTTTTAATCTTGTGGATACCGTAATGTCTCTCGTACAAAAAGAAAAGATGATTACCTACACCTACCATCAACAGGAGGCACTCTGGAACAAAATTTTTACGGAATATTTTGGGCGTGACGAATTGGAAAAACGCGCAAAAGAATTTATCTTTCAGGGCTATTTTGAGATATAGATTTTTTAGTGTGGATGAGATGAGGTGCAACATGTTGTCTTGCGCGTTCTAGTGTTTTTACGTACACTAGTGGCAGTACTTTTAAAATGGAGGAATATATAATGAAACTTGTCATTCTCGAATCACCATACAAAGGAAATAATTACGAAGGAACAGAGGAGAATATACGGTTTGCACGATTGTGCATGCATGATTGTTTTCTTCGTGGTGAGGCGCCTTTTGCGAGCCACCTTCTTTATACCCAAGAGAGAGTTCTTGATGACAAGATTCCCACAGAAAGAATGTTGGGGATTGAAGCGGGGTTTGCGTGGAAGGAAAAAGCTGATGCAACGGTTGTGTATGTGAACAGAGGTGTATCAAAAGGAATGCATCTTGGTATTCGTAAGGCTATTGTGCAGGGACAGCCTATTTTGTATAGAAGTTTGTCGGAATATAAAAAAGCGACAAAGCCAGCAATTATGACTATTACGGGGGCTTCGGGTGTTGGTAAGACAAGTATTATAAGAAGATTTTTGAGGGAGCAAGATTCATGTTTGATTACCAGTTTCACAAGTCGTTCACCGAGACCAACTGATATTCCTAATGAATACGCATACAATGTTTCTCAGGAGAGATTTGAAAAATGTAATGCCGATTTCTTATGGATAGTGTCCGCCCATGGCAATACGTATGGTACACCAAAGAAAGCTGTTTTTAATGCTTTTTCACAATTTGGTTCTTCTCGACTCAGGCTTATGATCCTTACTCCAGAGGTATTACCGCTTCTTTGTAATCGTCTTACGGAATTTGGAGATTACGAACACCGAGTGGTTTCCTTTTATGTACTTTCACCACCCGAAGATGAGCTAAGGAGACGGCTTAATACTCGAGGCGACGATGAAGCCACAATACGGAGACGTATTGATGATTGCAAAAGATGGGATGCCGAGGCGTTGCAATCCGATATTCCTTATGTGTTTCTTTCAAATAATGAGTCGGATGTTGGCATCGAAAAAGCAGTAGAACAAATGTGTGTATTTGTGTAGTAGATATATAAGAGGGGACAGCCTCTCTTTTTTGTTTTTGATGTACCAAAAAATGAGCGTTTTATTGGAGAGAATTATTTAGAATATACTACTATAGATCATGAGCAATATGAGTAAATCGGGCGAAAGCCCGATTTTTTGTTATCGTGAACAATGTTCTGATATAGTAAGAATATGGAAGTAAAGAGCTTCGAGGAATTATATGAAAAATTAAATACAAGACAACGAGAGGCGGTTGATGCAATCGACGGTCCTGTTGTTGTGCTTGCTGGACCGGGGACAGGGAAGACACAGATTCTTACCCTTCGTATTGCAAATATTTTGCGGAAAACAGATATTGCGCCGGATAGTATTCTCGCGCTTACTTTTACCGAGGCGGCTGCAGCAAATATGCGAAAGAGGTTGTTTGAGATTATAGGGGCTCCGGCATATCGTGTTCGAATTTCGACATTCCATGGATTTTGTAATGATCTTATTCAGATATATCCCGATTCGTTTCCGAGAATCATTGGCGCTAAGAATATTACTGAGGCGGAGCAGTTCGGAATTATTAAGGAGATGGTGCTTAGTCTTCCGCTTCAGATATTACGTCCTCATGGAGATGAACTATATTATGTGCATTCTATCGTAAGGGCATTGAGCGATTTGAAGCGTGAGGGAATCGATGAAGTGGAGTTTGAGGTACGGGTAGAAAAGGAAGAGAAGGGTTTTTTGGCAATCGATGACTTGTACCATAGTAAGGGCGTGCATGAGGGGAAGATGAAGTCTGAATATAAGACGCTTGAAAAATCAATTGAGAAGAACAAAGAGTTGAGGTGTGTGTATGGTGAATATGAACGTGTGCTCAAAGATCGACGACTGTATGATTATAATGACATGATCATGGAGGTAGTACGAATGCTTAGAGTTGATCCAGATCTTCTTCTTACCCTTCAGGAGCGTTATCACTATATTCTTGCCGATGAGCATCAGGACGTAAATAATGCTCAGAATACTCTTCTTGAGCTTCTTGCAAGTTATGACACTAGCCCTAATATTTTTATTGTAGGTGATGACAAGCAAGCAATTTTTCGTTTTCAAGGGGCTTCGCTTCAAAATTTTATTTACTTTTTAAAAAAATATCCTAGTGCTAAGGCGATTGCACTTCAGGAGAATTATCGTTCAACGCAGGTTATTCTTGATGCGGCACATGGTCTTGCCCGGGGTATGGGTGAATCAGTTTCTGGGATAAGTCGGGAACTTAAAGCAGTAGATTCGTTTGTTGGGGAGAGCATTAAAATACGTACTTTTGGGACGAGTACTGATGAGCTTTTTTTTCTCGCACGAGAAATAGCAGAACGTATTAAGAATGGTGTCTCCCCGGAAGAAATAGCGATATTGTATAGAGACAACAAAGATGCTGTGCCTATTGTGGGTGCCCTCGAGAAGGCGGCAGTTCCTTTTTCTCTTCAGTCGGGTCAAAGTATATTGGCGGATCCTAGTATTATCGCACTTATTACGTTATGTAAGGCCGTTCATTATTTTGGGGAGGATGAGTGGCTGCTTAAAGCACTACACCTTTCATTTTTAGGTATCCATCCTTTTGATATTTATCGACTTGTTGAGCGAGCAAGTTCTTCACGATGTTCATTGTACGCCATATTATCTTCTCTTTCGCGCGACAGGGCTTTGATGCTTGATTCCCGCGAATCGATTGAGCGGTTTTATGCGACCCTTACCCAATGGAGAGGTCTCTCAGCAGAGGTTGGTGCACATGTTATGTTTGAGACTATTGTCCGAGAATCTGGATTTTTGGGATATTTACTTAGTCGCCCTGATGCCACAAAACGTTTGAGTAAGGTAATGGCGTTATTCGAAGAGATAGAGCGTTTGGTGGGGAATCATGATTCATTTATGCTCTCTGATTGCATCGCCTATCTTGAGCTTATGGAGCGTCATCGTATTGGATTAAAGAGTAGGGGAGATACTACACGTGTTGTGGGGGTGCAATGTATGACTGCACATAAAGCAAAAGGACTCGAGTTTGATTATGTATATATCTTTGGTGTGTCTGATGGGCATTGGGGGGGTAGAAAGACAAAAGAGCATTTTAAACTACCACTCGATGTTTCTTGTTCTCCGGATTCGGATGATGTTGATAATGATAGCGATGATGAGCGCAGGTTGTTTTATGTAGCACTCACGAGAGCAAGGAAGGGGGTTGTTATAAGCTATTCGGCACAAGATGAAAATGGAACAGACGTGATGCCATCTTTGTTTATAGGTGAGATAGAGAAGGAACATGTGGAGGAAGAAGATAAGAGAGGAGGTGTTTTTTCTTCACCCGAAGAGAAGGTGTCTATTTTTGCCTCTCGCATTACAACACCAGAGTCTGTCTATGATAAGGAGTTTGTGCGTCATCTTTTTGAAATTCGTGGTATTTCGGCAACGGGACTTAATCGCTATCTTGAATGTCCTTGGAAATATTTTTATGCTGATCTTTTGCGTATTCCACAGGCAAAAACAAAACCCCTCATGTATGGCATAGCAGCACACGGTGCATTACACACACTATTCGAGCACCTTAGGCGTGGAGAAACTATTTCTGTGGATGCATTTCTTGAGCGCTTTGGGGTGCTTTTAGAAAAAGAACCTCTCTTGAAGCGAGAGTTCAGCGATCTTCTCAAGAAGGGGGAAAAATCATTGCGTGGTTATTATGAATGTTATAAAGAAGGGTGGCATACCAATGTTTTAAATGAATTCCGTGTCGAAGGAGTCGAGCTAACATCTCCACAAGATGAGGCTCTTATTCGTCTTGTGGGACGTATTGATAAGATCGAATTATTGGGACAGGGAAACGACGTTAATGTGGTAGACTATAAAACAGGAAAACCAAAGTCTAGGAACCAGATAGAAGGATTGACTAAAGACTCAAATGGTGATTATAAGAGACAGTTGGTGTTTTATAAGCTTCTTCTCGACCGTTTCGATTCTGGGAAGTATCATATGGTTTCAGGTGAAATAGACTTTCTTGAACCCAATGAGCGAGATATTTATAAGAAGGAGAAGTTTAACATTGATACAAGTGAAGTTGCTCTCCTTGAGGAACAAATCATTGCTATGGCGCACGATGTCGTTAATGTCTTGTTTTGGGAGAAGAGGTGTGGTGATAAAGAGTGTGAATATTGTGCACTAAGAGAGATGTTAAAATAAGATATGTATGCATAAGAACGATTTTCCTATATTTAAAAATAATAAGGATCTAGTGTATCTCGACAACGCTGCAACTGCTCAAAAACCACGAGTGGTTATTGATGCGATGAATAATTTTTATACTCACGATAATGCAAACGTGCATCGTGGTTTTTATGGATTAGGAGAAAAGGCTGATGCACTTTATGAAGATGCTCGGAAAACATTCGCGAAGTTTATTAATGCACAACAGGAGGAGATTGTGTTTACAAAAAATGCAACAGAGGGGTTAAACCTTGTTGCGCATGCATGGGGAAGGACACAGTGTAAGGAGGGGGATGAGATTGTGGTTTCTTTGATTGAACATCATAGTAATTTTATTCCGTGGCAGCTTCTCGCTAAGGAGAGAAAATTAACATTACGTTTTTGGAAGCCAGATCGATTTGGAGTATTACATATCAAAGATCTTGAGGGACTTATTATTTCTCGAACAAAAGCCATCTGTATTACCTATGTATCAAACGTGCTTGGGTATGTGGTGCCGGTAGAAAAAATAAAAGAGAGTATTGGTAAAAAGAACATTGCGCTTATTGTAGATGCTGCGCAGGCGGTTCCCCATATTCCCGTCGATGTACAACATCTTCAGTGCGATTTTCTTTCTTTTTCGGTGCACAAAATGTATGGACCAACTGGGCTTGGGATATTGTATATAAAGGAGAGTCGCTTGTGTGAAATGAAGCCATTTATGGTGGGGGGTGGTATGGCAACTGAGGTGGGTCTTACTCATGCAAAGTACCTCCCTTCTTCGCATGTGTTTGAGGCCGGTACACCTCCTATTGCTGAAGTTGTTGGAGGAGCTGAAGCGGTGCGTTGTGTGACACGCATTGGCTTTGATGCAATTCAGAAACATGAACATGCGCTTGTGGAGGAGATATTTCGCAGATTCGAGACATATTCGTTTGCAAGAGTTTTAAGTCCACGGGAGGGCAATATCGGTGTAGTAGCGTTTGATATTCAGGGAGTACATCCTGTTAGAAGCCGCGAGGGCTCGCAGCGTGTCTTTGCTTCTAATGGGATACACCCACACGATGCAGCATCGCTTTTCGCCGAAAGGGGTGTTGCCTTGCGTGCTGGGCACCATTGCGCGATGCCACTCCACACTTTTTTAAAAGTTCCTGCAAGCCTTAGAATAAGTTTAGGATTATATAATGATGAAAAGGATATTGATGCTTTTTTTGAGGCGCTTAACGACATTAAAAAAATATTTTCCTTATGACGTATCAAGGATATCTAGAAAAATATAAACTTGGGAAACTTCCATTCGAGGGGGTACCTTTTCAATATACAAAGAAAATAAAACAGGTGAGTGAGTCCTGTGGGGATGGGCTTATGTTTTATTTTTTGCTTGAAGATGGGATTATTAAAAACATAGGTTTTGATGGGTACGGATGTTTTTTGTCTCGTTTATCAGCGTCTCTCCTTGCAAAAAAGTTCACAGGGAAGTCGGTAAAAAATCTAATTGAATTTGATGAGGAAAAAACATTAACATTGCTGGGATTTCCTGTGAATTCTGCGCGTGAGCAATGTGTGCTTATGCCATTCAAGGCATTTTCTGCTTTGTTAAAATAACCGTATGAAGAGAATTTTTTATATAGTAGTAATCATGGCTATTATTTCTTTGGTGGTCTTTGCGGGTTTACGTTTTATCTATCACGAGGATGCGTCCATCGTAGAGGATGGAAATAACTACCCAAAAAGCATTTCGTCTTCGGGAAACATAATTATAATTAGCCCCCATTCAAATCAGTTCGTGATCTCTCCCCTTACCATAAAGGGGGAAGCGCGTGTCTTCGAGAGTGTATTTCAATATAGAGTAAAGGACGAGGATGGAACAATTCTTGCTGAGGATCGGGCAATGTCGGGAGCACCTGATGTTGGACAGTTTGGTTTATTTGAATTACACATCTCTATTTTTCCAAAGGGTAGGAGAGGAATAATTGAGGTTTTTGATTATTCTGCAAAGGACGGTTCTGAGATAGATAAGGTAAGTATTTCTGTACGATTTAGATAAGTGAGCCATTGTAGGAAATGATACATAACAACAAACCCACGCAATTGCGTGGGTTTGTTTTGGGTTTCAACATTTCTACTGTGGCGCTGTCTCCTGGAACGATGGTTTCGAGATTTTGAATGTTTTGGTAATCGTTTCTGTCTCTCCCGCAGAATCGGTTACGACAAGCGTTGCTGTCTGTGTCCCTTCGGTAAGGAAGGATGTTTTTGTGGTTGCTGTATTTGATCCTGCTGGTTTTGCATTCGTAAATATCCATGCCCGACTTGCAATAGTTGCTTGTGGGGTTGGACTGGAGGTGTCTTTGAAATATATTGTAGTTCCTGCAACCAACTTCATAGTTGAACAATCCCCGAAGGATCCTGGTTGTCCTGTCATTGAACATTGAAATTCAGGAAGAAGGGTGTGAACCTTAAGCCCTGGAGCCGGTATTGATTTTGTGAGACTTGGTATTCCACTAGGTCCTGTACAGGTGAGAGAATAGTTGCGAAGTATTGACCCTGGAGGTAGATTTGGTGGTGTAACATTTTTTGATTGTTGATTATCATTTTTTGGCGGGTTGGTATATATCCACGTGGAATCGTTCGGATTTGACGAGGCGGTACACGTGGATGCATTTTTAGTAATCCACGTGAGCGTTGCCTGTTGACCACGATTGATTTCCTTTGGATCAATGGTAAAAATAGGAATATCGAGAATCTTAATAGTGACTTGTGTGGGGTAGGTATATGAGACGCTTCCATTTGTGCAGGTGAGGGTGTACGAAGTATCTTGTTGTGGGGAAATTGGATGTGAGCCATTTCCAGGAAGACCACTTGCGATTGTTTTGGATCCATCTGATAGTGAGCAGGAGATTGCATTATGAGAAGTCCATGTAAGAGTCGCAGATTCCCCAGAAGCGATGAGGGAAGAAGTTCCGAACGAATCTATAGATAGAACTTTGACGGTGACAGGGGTTGGATAGGTAATAGACACACCCCCATTAGAACATTGTAGTGTGTAGGTAGTGTCTTGTATCGGGGATACTGTCGCTGAAGAACCGGGATAGAATGTTCCGACACCTGGGATAACGCAGTTTGATGCATGGTTTGAAGACCAGAAAAGATTTTCCGAACCACCTTTTGCAATTATTGGCGGACTGCCACCAAAGGAATTAATACGCAGTATAGATACGGTTATGGGGTAGGGATAGCTAGCTGAAACACCGGCCGAATTATAACACGTGAGACTGTATGAGGTGTCTTGGTTTGGATATACGGGATAACCAGATCTTACTGGAGGGAGACCACTGGAACTTCCCCACACCGTGCACGAGGAGGCGTTATTTGATGACCAATTCAGATATGCGGGAATTCCTGGAATGGTTACAAGTGGGCCTCCATTAAAATAGTTTATTGATGGAGGAGGGGGGATAACTTGGATTTGCCAGTAGCCGTTTATTGATGGGCCAAGTGCATTGGTCGAGAAATTAACATTATATACACCTGGCTGTGTTGGTGCAGAAACCCAATAGCCAAACCCTTGAGAAAAAACTCCATGATGATGACCACCAGACCCTTGAATATTCCATCCCCAGCTCCAACTTCCTCCTCCTGAGATACTTACCGAAGTGCTTCCTTGCAAATGACCATTAGCGCAGAACCCACCCACATATGTTCCTGATATATAGAAAGACTCTCCTGGATTTAGATAGTAGGGAATTGGATTTACGCCAGTAAGATCGAAAGTGAGATCTCGAACTGAAGTATGAGATGAAGAAGTATATTGGAAATAGGAGGTACCCGATGCGGCACGTGATGTATTTGGTATAGTTAGTCCAGGTGTTGTGAGGGAGAGTCCTAGCAAGAAAATTGTAATTACCTTTTTTCCTTTTGATTTCAAAACCATTATGCCCATTAAGAATATGAGAAAAATAATAAAGGAATAGATGATCTTTTTTGAAAGTGGGAATAAGGTGAGTTTGTTTGTTTCTTCGGGCGGAGATAGTGTTGAAGAATATTCCCCCAAGATACTACCGTCTTTTATGATTTGAGCTTCAACACTTATTTTTTTCCCACTTTCTCGTGCGAGAATGTGGACGTTTTTTGTTGTCATCGATTGGTCATCAGCATCGATAGTTTCTTCCCCCTGTCCTATCGTCGTACCTGTTTCGTTTATTACTTTTACGCGCAGTGTGACAATTCCTATTTTTGTATTTTCGAAGGTGATATTGTCAGCAGGAGCGCCACTGTAATTTACTTTAACAGTAAGCGTTTGCCCTTTTTCTATAGATGTTTTTTCAGATATGATGGAATCTATTCCGACCACTTTTCCCATTATTATATATCTGAATGTTAAGAAGAGTCCTGCTGGTGTTTTGTCTTGGGTAATAAAGGTAATATTGCCGACATATACAGATGGTTGATAATCGAATGTTGGCAAGAGAAAACGTACTTCTTTGCTTTCTTTTGATTTGAGGGTTATCTCTTTTTCATTGTATGTTGTGATAGCAGGAGGAATAGGATTCCTTTTATATATAGTGATTTGTGGGGGTAAATGTAATTGTATCGGTGGAGGGATTAAACAGGGTAACGTTGTAGGTGATTTGTTTTCCTTTATAGACAGCTGGTCCTGTTTCTGGATCAAACTCGTTTTTATCTACCGCCAAGCTTACTTTGGAGAAATCTATGCGGTGTGTTTCTCCTTGTATTTTTATGAAGGATTGTGACCATCCAAGGAATAACCCAGTTTTTAAAAATGTACTAATATGTATGCCTATGTGATCTCCGCTTATTCCCTTCGGTAGTGTATATTCGAAATCTATAGGTTTTGTCTCTTGAGTATGCAAGAAAAATGGACCATATGTTTTTTGATCATAAATAACTCCAGGGGCATCATTTTTGTCATAATCGCCCATAAGGGATAAGTGGTAATATACTTCAGGAATATTTTCATCTCCTCTGTTCACAAACTTAAAAGATCCTTTTATTGTGTCTCCACCCCTAAACTCTGCATTGTTCAGAGTTTCCTCAATAACATATACTTGAACAGGTGGTGCAAAAGATTTTTGCGCTGGTGGTGTTGGAGTAGGTGTCTGTGCAAAGATCGAGAGAGGGGATAGTAATGATAAAAGGATTGTTCCGACCGAAAAGAATTTTAAAATACGCATGTTTTTTGTGTTTTATTTTTTTTAGATTTACACCTTTATTTTACCATGCATAGATGTGTTCGTCTTGTGTAAAGCTTCGATTTTTGCATCGTGTGATCATATATAACTACAAAGCCACGCAATTGCGTGGCTTTGTTTCAGGTCGTTGAGTTTTCTACTGTGGCGCTGTTTCTTGGAATGATGGTTTTGAGATTTTGAATGTCTTCGAGATCGTTTCTGTCTCTCCCGCAGAATCGGTTACGACAAGCGTTGCCGTTTGTGTCCCTTCGGTAAGGAAGGATACTTTTGGGATTTGTAGATTAGTACATCCTGCATGAGATGAAGGACATGTTGATGGTTTCCCGTTACTAAATGTCCATAGACGACTTGAAATTGTTGAGCCTGGTGTTGGATCAGATTCGTCCTTAAGATATATTGAGCTTCCTGCAACAAGCTTTATTCCAGAACAGTCTCCAAAGGTTGTGTTGTCTTTTGAACACGTTATTTTGGTGAGTAGGGTATGGAAAATGAAATCTTTTGGTGCCTCTATGGATTTCGGGAGACTTGGCGCTCCTCCTGGACCTGTACATGTGAGAGTGTATTTTCTTGGTGCAGATCCTTTGGGTGGACTCGGGAGCGTTATCGTTTGTTGTTTTTGAGAACCTTGTCCCGAAGCATCGTTGCCTACCGTTTTTAATCCCGACCAATCAGATACATTTGGATCCGATGAGGCGTTACATGTTGATGCATTTTTGGTAATCCAAGTAAGAGTGGCTGTAGTAGGATTACTTCTGTAGATTGTAGTGGGGTAGATAGTGAAGACTGGGATAGAGAGGATTTTAATGACGATCGGTGTGGGGAATGTATACGAAACACCGCCACTAGAACAGGTAAGAGTGTAGGTCGTCGAGTCTTGGGTGGGGGAGACGGTAAATGGATTTGCTGTTGTAGGTACATTACCAACGCTTGATAATGAGCAGGATGCTGCATTCCTTGTTGTCCAATAAAGGTTTACTGTATCTCCAGTAAGTATTGTTGTGTTTGCGGGGCCCGTGAATGTATCAATTGCTAAAATTTTTATGGGTACTGAATTTCCTGCAGAAATTTGAGTGCCTCCTCCATAGCAGGTGAGTGTATAGGTTGTATCCACTAAAGGAGAAACAGTATAAGAAGTATTTCCACTCAGTCCACTTGCAAACAGAGTTCCATTTGCAAAGAGTGAGCAGGAATCTGTGTGGTTTGATGACCACGTAAGTGTGGTACTTCCTCCTTTGGGTATTATCGATGCTGCCCCACTAAACGAACCAATTGATAAGACGTTTACTGTGAGTTGTGATGTTGGCGATGGGACGTTTGAGGCATTGTAGCAAGTAAGTGTATACGTTGTATCTTGCGTCGGAGAAACAGGGTATGAGCTTGAGTTTTTGAGGACGTTTCCGACACTAGAAAGTGTGCAATAGGTTGCATTATTCGATGACCACGAAAGGTAAGAGGTCCCGCCCTTCGCTATTGTGGTTGGATTTGCAGAGAATGATCCGATGGTTGGGTTTGGAGCCTTAACTTTAATTTCCCAATATCCACCAAGAAAATAATTTGTAGAAAGGTAAATACGATAAATTCCAGATGGTGTATTTTCTGGTATTGTAACCGCAAAAGTATAAGGAAGATTATAATTAAGAATTTGATGTCCCCCAACACCATTACTTCCTGACTGTGTTGATGCTCCTGGCCATGTTGGAGTTATGGTATAGACTGCTGTTGAAAATGTGTTTGTGCATCCAGATCCGGTAGTATTTACACCAAGATAAATAGTATCTCTAGGTTTCACCAGTCCTTGTGTTGGGCTTGCGGTTAGGGCAAGAGTTGTCTGTACTGCTGCGGTGGGGTTGAAGTATGGAGTTACGTTAATGCTTGGTGCTGTTGTGTAAGTGAAAGTTCCCCCCACCCCCACACCAATTACTTGTGAAGCATGTGATCCATTTGAGTTGCTACAGGTAATGGTAAAAGTAGCTCCTTCGTCTGGAACTGCTGTGGAGAATCCTGGTCCGCTGGTGCCACCTCCTAATATAAACGATTTATCTCCCCCTAAAAAAACAGGTCCCGCACTAAACATATTTACACTATCATTTTGGTAAGAAGTGATATTGTAATTAGAATATTTATCTCCAGATAAGGTGCAGGTCGTAGGAAACGTTTTGGCGCTTTGTGTCGTTTGTGGTACACACGCCTTTCCTGGAACGCACACGTCTTTTGTCTCTGTTATTATTTTTACTTCATCTTTTCCTGACCACCCCAGGGTGGTAACCTGGCTACTCCACGATGTTGGGTTAGGCGATGCAGCGACTGAATCAAGCGAAAGTGATTGTGGAAGTGTACAGGATCCTCCTGTATTGGATGTGTTAAGCACCCAAACTCCTCCTTGCGAAGTACATTGTTGTTCTTGTGTTTGTGTTTGGTATCCAAGTTGCGTTTGTTTTCCAAGTTGTGCTTTTGTCTCATGAGATGAAAAAATGGCAAGAAAGATTGCTCCAACGACAAGTAGTGTGCCCCCCTTTTTTCTTTTGAGGAGAAAAAGGCCAGTAGCAGCAAGAAGAAGTAGTATGACGATAACTCCATAAACCCACGCACGAAGAGTCCCTTGGTAGGAGAGATCTTTACGTTCTTTTTGGATTGCATAATCCGAGGAGAGGTTGGTTGAATATTTGGCAATAATGACGTCGTCTTTTAGAATTTTGGCTTCGATTCGTAGGGCTTTGGCGTCATCAGATGCTTTGAGTTGGAATATTTTGTTTCGTTCTATTTTGGTTGGATTTATTGTGCTTTTTCCTTCTGCGACCAAAGAATCTCTTTCGTTATATGCTTGTATTTCAAGGATTGGTGTTCCCAGATCTACCGTTTGGCTTGTAGCAAAATCAATTAACGGCGTGCTGTAGTCTACCCTTATAGAGAATGAGGCACCTTTTGTTACACTGGTGTGTGAGGGAGTAACATTCTCAATAGTAAGCGTGTCACCTAATACAAGATATCTGAATGTTAATAGTGGTCCCTGTTGTTTTCCTTCTTTATTTATGAGCAAGATAGTACCCGCATAGACGCCTGCTTTATAATCGAAATCGGGGAGTTCAAAAACTATTTGTTTTTTTTCTTTTGGGGCGAGGGTTATTTGTTTTTCGTTATAGCTTTTTAGAGTGGGGGGTAATGCGACTCGTTTGTAAATATCAATCTTAGGCGTTATTGTGATTTGTTTTGAGGAGGGATTTTGAAGCGTCACATGGTATTCTACCACTTGGTTTTTATAAAGTGCAGGACCTTCTTCTGTAGAAAATTCCTTTTTATTAACGACTATTTTTGTATCCGAGGCATTAATATAAGAAAAGTCACCCGCTACATTTAAAAAAATAGGGAATGACCAACTCACTGGTGTTCCTTGCTCGAGGAATGCATTTATGATTATTCCTAAATGTTTTCCTGTAACGCCAATAGGGGGTGTATATTCAAATTGTATTGTTTTAAATTCTCCGGGGCGTAGAAAATAAGGAGTGAATGTTTTTACATCGTATATTGTTCCTGCGTTTCCTTGTGCATCGAAATCACCACCCAAGATGATTTTGTAATAAATAGCAGGTACGCTTTCTGCGCGCTCATTTCTTAGGGCGAATGATCCTCGAATCGTATCACCGTCGTTGTATTGTTGTTTTTCTAATACTACGTTTACAACATCGACTTGTGCGGGTGGAGCATAAGAACCCCCTATCAGTGGGATTGGGGTTTGGGATATTGGGCTTTGTGCAAAAAGAAGACTTGGTGTCAATAGTGTGACGCTTATGGTGAATACTGAAAAAAACTTAACGATGATGCGCATGTTTTTTGTTATTTTAATAAAGTGAACATTTTCTTATTTTATTATATCATGAGTTGAAGATTGCAAGGTGTGATTATTAAGAGGATTACCATTTCTTTTCAAAAGCTTATTTCCTTCCCGTTGGTTCGGGTTATTTTTGCTGTACTTTTGTCTTTCGCTTTTCTTGTTGTCGCTTTTCCTCCATTAAATATCTGGCCGCTAGTATTTATTGCTTTTTTCCCATGGTTTAAAATCTTGTCTACTAGAGGTTTTTCAGAAAAGAATATCTTTTGGGGTGGTATTCTTTTTGGGTTTTTGTATTACGTGTTTTTCTTTCATGTGTATCTTATCTCCGCTCCATATCCGTGGCTCGGAATTTCTCCTTACATCGTTTGGGGGGTGGTGATTGCCATACTTGTCTTTATGGGATTATTACATGGATTGGCATGGGGATTATATTCGCTTGTTTCAAAGAGATTGATTTTTGCGTCACGAATGTCAACCTTTTTGATCGTTACAATACTGTCTTCATTCTGGATTTTTATTGAGCTTATTCTTTTTTATCTGAATTTTGATATGGGGGTTTCTTTGGGGTATTTTCTTCCTGCTTCAAGTATTTTTGGACAGTTGGCGGGTGTTGGGGGTGTTTGGATTGTCTCTTTTGGTGTTTTGATGATTAACTGGATTTTTGTTTTGGAGAAAAGGATTTTGTTTAAGAATACATATTTTTTTCGGATGATCGTGGTGTGTCTTGTTCTTGTGGTGTGGGGGACGATTGGTTGGGGGATTCGGAGTTGGGTGAATTCAATATACATAAAAGGTGCAAGTATAAATGGGATTGTTGTTCAGGTGGGTGATGGTGATAAGTATAGTCTAGGGACATTGAACGCGTATGATCGCTTGCTGCGTTTGGTGCAAGAAAGGAATCTGGGGGGGGTATCCACCCAGAAATTTATTTTGCTTCCAGAGACGACATATTCTGTATATCCGAGTAGTCCTTCGGCCCTTTCTTCATTTTTTGCGCATTATCCTTCACTCGATACCCTTAACCTTAAAGTCTCAAATATTCTGTCTCCTGGGTATATGGCACTTTTTGGGTTTATGGATGCAACAGTGTCGAATGCGTGGCATAACGGAGCAAGTCTGGTGACAGGTGGTGGTGTGCCCAGAACGACTTACAAACGTAATCTATTTCCATTTGGTGAATTTCTTCCATTGAAAGATATGTGGTCTCCGGAAGTACAAAAATCTTTCCCTGAAGGGGTCGGGGAGAATAACTCGCCCTTGTCTGGATTTTTCGGAAAAATTTCTGTGATCTTTTGCAATGAAGGGTTTAATTCCTTTTTGGTGGCAAGAGATGTGGGGCGCGGGGCAGTACTTATTGCCGATATGGCAAGTGACTTTACTATGTCGAGGAGTTACTATGCAGATTGGCAGGTACGTGTGGTAGAGTATCGTGCGGTAGAAAATTGGAGGCCCCTCATGCTCGCGGCTTCCTACGCAAGGTCTGTTCTCGTAACTCCAGCGGGTAAGGAGATTGCGACAACATCTTTTGGAGCCACTTCTTATGCTGCGGGGGATTTACATATAATGTCACCTATCTCACCATGGACACGATTTTCTTTGATCTTCACTTCTTTTTGGCTTTTGGGCGGCGTAATTCTTTTGTGCCATGTCTTTAAAAAAGAGTTACTATCGTTTTTTGTTTAGGCTCGACATAGTATAAAAAATAGGTTTATATAGAGCAGGTCCTTGAAAAATTGAAATGGAGGTGGGTTGCATGGAGTCGTATGTTGGGGTGACCGGTGTTATGAATAACACCCATGTCGTCTCTCTATTAGATGTTGTCCCGCAGGGTTCAAGGCGGAAGCTTATGGTGGGGGTACTTGCGAGTTCAAAAACAATTGAAGGTGTTTCTAATAAGTGGCCGAATCGATACCCAACACCAGAAACTATGGGAAGTATTCTAGAGGATGATCCGCGCGTTTTGAATCTCATTCATTTTAACACAAAGGATCCTGATTTGCTTTTTGAGCAGATGATTAAGGCACGTAGTTTGGCTGGGCCGCACTGTCACGGCTTTCAGCTTAATATGGGGTGGCCGGACCCAAGAGTACTTCGCAAGTTTTATATGATGAGGAGTGGGCCAACTATTGTCCTTCAGGTAGGTAGTCATGCGTTTGCGTGCGTTAAGGATTCACCAAGAAAGCTGGCTGACAAGATTGCACAAGAATATGCTGACTATATCGATTGTGTTCTTCTTGACCCAAGCGGTGGTTTGGGGAAACCACTTGATACAGAAGTTCTCAGACAATATTTGCAGGCACTTGAGAAGAAGGGGCTTGATATAGGGCTTGGTGTGGCGGGTGGTTTGAGTGCTGACACCCTTCATCTTGTTGCCCCGCTTGTTGATGAATTTCCTGATCTTTGCATTGATGCTGAGGGAAGACTACGAGATAAGGATGATCATCTCGATATTGTTGCCGCAGTAGCCTATGTCAAAAAAGCATTTGCACTTTTTAGGAAGTAAAAAATAAATCGCCTTAATGGGGCGATTTTTCTATTTATTATTTTCGAATGCGTTGTGCGCCAAGCCAGGGATCTTTTTCTTGCCTGGGGTGGTCAAACCAGATGCGGGCGCTTGTGACATCTGCGAGGTGACAGAGTGCTGCGAGGGGGTTCATCATGCGTCGTCGGTTGCTGTAGTCATTAAATTCTCCTTCGACATATTTCATGCCATTCTTTTGGTCTTCTGTAAGAACAATGCCATACTCCTCAAGTTTTCTTGCGCGGAATTCATGCTGGGCTGCTTTTGTTTTTAACTCTTTTTTTTCTTGGAGTTGTCCATCGGAGCTTAACTCGTATTTCCATGGTTTTTCGATGTCATGAAGAAATACTACGAGGAGTGCGTCAGAAAGAGAGAAGGGGAGGGGGCGAGCAATGTTAAGACGTTCATAAAGAATGATGGCGATATTCATAATTTCTTGAACGTGGTCGAAGTAGCCTCCGGACCACGCCTGATGATTATTTGTTGAGCCTTGAACAGTTTGAAAAAGTTTTCGATTTTCAGTAAGAATATGGGTGCACATAGAACGGTTTGGTTCGTCGATCATGGCAATCATTTCTTCAACCGTATAATAATGCTCTTCGAGAATGTAGCATGCTGATAGCATGTGAGCCTCCTATTTTTTGTTTAGGTACTAACTTCGTTGTAACACAAAACAGAGAAAAAGAAATATTTAGAAATGTACAGTTTGTGGGCTTCCGAGGCCGGTTACGTAGTCGTAGTGTTTTCGTGCTTCACAGTAGTAGGTACAGGAGCCGTTTTTACCGCTTACGATATCTCTAAAGAACGAAGCATAATTATCTGATGCCTTGTCTTTGTAGAAATTTTCAAGTGAGGCTGAAAGACCTAATGATTGAATGGCTGCCCACTGTGGTGCTCCTGCGCTGGTACCACCAACTACATACCAGTTCCCTTTAGATGTTGAACTTTTATAAACAGGAAATCCTGATTTCGGATCGGCGTTATAGGAGACGTCGGGGATGGCGCGCTTACCTTTTGATTTTGGAATTGTGTAGTCTTTCTGATAACTTGGTTGGTTTTCGTATTTGCTTACCCCACCACCACTCCCGCTCCATGCGGTTTCTGATGCTAGTGAACCATCTGTATTGAGTTTTAAACTGGTGCCACCCACTCCTATCACATTTGGTGATGATGCAGGCCAACTTGCACCCCAGCCGTTGTCACCCGATGAGGCAAAAAATGCTATGCGATGTAGGCTTGTAAAATGCGAATCGAGATCGGTTTCGTCCTTAAATTCTGATCCACCCCAACTCATCGAGACGGCGACAATATCTGGTCGTGCTCGTGCATAGTCGATGGCATCAAGAAGATTTTTTCCGCTTGGTGTTGTTGCCTCTACGAGCAAGATTCTCGCCTTTGGCGCAATGGCGTGGGCCCACTCAACATCGAGAGAGGTTTCAAGTGACCAACCGCCATCAGTTTTTATAGATTTGGTCATTTTATGTTTTTCGAAGCAGTTGTTCTGAGTGGTGCAGGAGGGGAGATTGAATGCTTTATTAAATATATTGAGATCTTTTTCTATCGTTGGGTCATCGTATGCAGCAATAATCGCAATCGTCCCTTCTTCGCCTGTTTTAGGAAGATGGTATAGTGTCTTAATTTGGTCGGGGGTAATTCCAGAGGGTGAGGTTTGAGCTGATTTGTAAACATGAATAGGTGACTTTGCTTTAAAATCGGAAAAACGATAGGCGCCATGGACGCCATACGGAGCCATGCTCGCCAGAAATAAGATTAACAATAATTTTTTGTTTGTGTTCATATTGTTGCAATAAATTGCTTTATAATTTTTCTTACTTCTGATGCGTTTTTTGTTTTCATAAGGAGTATGCGGAGTTCTTTTGCATCATCAAAATCTGTTACATACGCTTTAAAATGTTTTTTCATGATGTCAAAGTTTTTTACACCTCCGTCTTTTTTTCCGTGATCGCTTTTGAATAGTTTTTCAAAAAGTTCGGTGTGTTCTACCATGCGTACGAGACGTTCTTTTGTTGTTGGAACATACCCCGAGAAGAACCATGGGTTTCCAAAGATCCCGCGCCCAATCATTGCACCATCCATTCCCGATTCTTTTATCTTTTTATGTGCTTCTTCTAATGTGTAGAGATCACCATTACCAAGAAGGAGTGTTTCGGGTGCAAGGCGATTTCTTAGGGTTACTGTGTCGTGAGCAAACTCCCAGTGTGCGGGAACATCTGACATTTCGTTTCGTGTGCGTAGGTGAACAGTGAGTGCCGCGATATTTTCCTCAAGGAGAGCGGGGACCCACTCTTCAATCTGGTTTTTAGAATACCCAATACGTGTTTTTATGGAGATGGGGAGTCCTTGGGCACCACGATGTGTCGCTCTGATAATTTCTTTTGCAAGCTTAGGGTTTTTTATAAGTGCTGCACCAGCTCCTTGTTTTTCGACGCCACGGTCGGGGCATCCCATGTTAATATCGATGCCGTCGAAACCAAGCTCATATATCATTGCTGCTACTTTTTCGAACTGCTCAGGTTTTGCTCCGAAAATTTGAGCTACGATAGGGTGTTCTGCTTCGGTGTACCAAAAATCAATAAGGAGCTGGTCCTTGCCACGAGAGAGAAGTCCCTCGACAGAGACGAATTCAGTCCAAAAGACATCTGGTCTCCCGCATTCTACAAATATCTGTCGAAAAGTGGCATCGGTTACATTCGCCATCGGTGCTATTGCCATGATCGGTTTCTTTAATTTTTCCCAAAATCCGTGTTGCATAAAATAGTATTTTTAGCATACCCAAAATATAAAAAAATACCACTTCTCAAAAGTGGTATTTTTATTGGCGGAGGAGGTGAGATTCGAACTCACGATACCCTTTCGGGTATAACAGTTTTCAAGACTGTCGCCTTAAACCACTCGGCCACTCCTCCTTTTTGATTGTTCCTTTTGTACCATAGATTTGCATAAAGAATCAAATGGTGAAGCATGGGATATTTGACGTTTTTAAGTTTTGTGATTTGATCTTTATTGGTTACCAATTGTGCTAACCATGACAATTCTTCACGTAAAGTTTTAGAGAAATTAATTCTGCAACAACTTAGTTTTTTGTTAGTGTTTATATCTTAGGTTGAAAAAAAGCATGTCGTGTGGTAAAAAAATAAGATTATAAAGAATAAGGTCCCATCGTCTAATGGTTAGGACAGCGCGCTTTCAATGCGTAAATACGGGTCCGATTCCCGTTGGGACCACAGTATGTATAAAAAGAAAAAGATTGCAAAGAAAAAGCACGCAAAGAAGGCAGGGAAGACTGTCGGTTTGCGAAATCGGTAATTCGTTCTTGTTTTACCAAAGGCTCTTTTGAAAGGAGTTCTTTTGTGGTACTCTTTCTGTATATTAATAAGTTAAAAAAATATGAATTCATTGTATATTTTTTATGTAGTACTTGGTGTAGTTGCTCTCTGGGCTATTCTTATTTATAACGGTTTGGTGGGGGGGAAAAATCAGACAAATGAGGCGTGGGCAGATATTGATGTGCAGCTAAAGCGTCGCTATGACCTTATTCCTAATCTTGTTGAGACAGTAAAAGGATACGCCACTCACGAGCGCGAGGCGTTTGAAAATGTAAGTAGGGCCCGAGTACAGGCTCTTGGTGCACAATCAGTACAGGAAAAGGCTGCTGCTGAAAACATGATGACTTCGGCACTAAAGAGTGTCTTTGCTATCGCTGAGGCGTACCCAGAACTAAGGGCTGTTGAGGGGTTTACTAAACTACAGGATGAGCTTGCTGATACCGAAAATAAGATTCAGGCAGCACGCAGGTTTTATAACGGAAACGTACGTGACTTTAATATTCAAATAGAGAAATTTCCTTCCAATGTTATTGCGGGACCACTTGGTTTCACAAAGCGCGAGTTCTTTGAACTCAACGATGAAGCTGCGAAAGAGCCTGTTGCCGTGAAGTTTTAGATGGCAAATATTTATACATACAAAGGAGCGAATATTCGAAAAACATGGCTGATGTTCACCGTGTTTTTTGTGGTGGTGATTGGGGTTGGGTTTGTTTTCTCGAGGGCTTATGGAAATTCCAATATTTTGTATGTAGCTGTTTTCTTTAGCTCTTTTATGAGTATCATTAGCTACTGGTTTTCTGATTCAATTGTCCTTAGTATGGCGGGTGCCCAATCTGTTTCTTTTGAAGATGCTCCAGAGCTGTATCGTATTGTCGAAAATCTTTCGATTACCGCAGGGTTACCAACACCTAAGATTTATATTATTCCTGAAGATCAGCCCAATGCTTTTGCAACGGGTCGTGATCCACAGCACGCTGTGGTTGCAGTAACACAGGGTCTTTTGCGGATCATGAATCGCACCGAGCTTGAGGGGGTGCTTGCACACGAACTTTCTCATGTAGGAAATAGAGACATGCTTGTTTCGACTGTCGCTGTGGTTTTGACAGGATTTATATCTCTTCTTGCAGATTGGTTTTTACGTTCATGGATGTGGGGTGGATTGCGTGAGAGAGACGATGATAACGGTGGGAATAATGGCATTTTTATTATCATAGGTATTGCTCTGTCTATTCTCGCTCCCATAGCAGTTACGCTTATGCAACTCGCTATTTCAAGGAAGCGTGAGTCGCTCGCAGACGCCTCGGGAGTGCTTCTTACCCGTTATCCTGAGGGTTTGGCGAGTGCACTAGAGAAGATCGCGGCGAGTGCTATTCCTATGCCTACTGCAAATAGTACGACCGCGCATTTGTGGTTAAGCGATCCCTTCGAAGGTCAGAAGAAGACGCCATGGCTTCATACGCTTTTTATGACGCACCCACCTATCGAAGAGAGGATTAGGGCCTTAAGGGAAATGGGGAGATAAAGAGGGCGTACTGCATCCGAATGTGTACATCCTAGAAATAAAAAGACCCGAGGGTATTCGGGTTTTGTGTTTATAGAGTTACGGCGAGAGGTCGATCTATTTCAACAAAATCAGCAAGATTTTTTAATTCGGGTGGTAGTTCTGGGTATGATGTTACTCTCCAGTATTTTACACCATCTGCTTCTTTGTTTGTCGCAGTTCGTAATTCAATGGTAACCCCAAAAGTTGCTTCATAAGTGTGTTGATCTGTTTCTCCAACCTGGTGTATACAATTTTGATCCAGATACACGACGACTTTCCCTCCCATCAGTTTTTTTAATTCTTTTTTTACACGTTTTGCATATTCTTTGCGTTTGAGGTGAATAAAGAACCTAACTTTCATGGAATACCTCCTTGTTGTAAATGAACTACGTGTAGCGTAGCAAGAATATACATAATAATCAAAAACCCCCAAGGATCTCTCGAGGGTTTTTGGGGTACTATGTCTTAGAAAGTTACCTTAAAAATCTTACCATGAGGAGTGCCACTATATTTACTACTTTGATCATTGGGTTAATGGCGGGACCTGCAGTGTCTTTGTAGACGTCCCCAACAGTATCTCCTGTTACTGCTGCGCGATGAGCCTGTGATTTTTTACCACCATGATTGCCGTCTTCAATGTGTTTTTTTGCATTGTCCCATGCGGCGCCACCCGTCGTCATTGAGAGGGCAAGAAAGATACCCGTTACGATAGAACCAATAAGAAGTCCTCCTACTGCTTTTGCTCCAAGAACAAGACCGATTGCTACAACACCTACGACAGGGATAAGTGCTGGAACCGTCATTTCTTTAAGTGCTGCTTTCGTTACGATATCCACTGTTCTTGCATAGTTAGGGAGTGCACTACCATTTAAGATGCCAGGATGTTCTTTGAGTTGTGTACGTACTTCTTGTACAACTGCTTGTGCGGTAGTACTTACCGCGCGCATAGCAATGGAGGCAAAGAGATAAGGAATAGAGGCACCAATGAGGATACCGGCAAGAACCCATGGATCCTGAAGAATAAGTTCAATTTTTCGTCCTGTTGCTGTAAATTCTTGAATATATGATGAGAAGAGAACGATCGCAGCAAGACCAGCTGAGGCGATAGCATATCCTTTTGTAACGGCTTTTGTTGTGTTCCCTACAGAGTCTAAGGCGTCAGTAATTTTTCTCACGTGTTCGGATTGTTCGGTCATCTCTGCGATACCACCAGCGTTGTCGGTGATAGGACCAAATGAGTCGATGGCTACTACAATACCAGTTAAGGAGAGCATGCCAAGGCCAGCGAGTGCTACGCCATAGAGCCCTGCAAGATGAAATGCGGTAAGCATGGCTCCTACGATAACAAACACAGGAAGTACGGTTGCTTCAAGCCCCACTGCGAGACCCATGATGACGTTTGTGCCATGACCTGAGTTTGCTGCTTCTGCAACATCTTGTACGGGTTTATATTTTTTCGCCGTGTAGTAATCAGTAATCAAAACCGTGATAGCAGTTACGACAAGACCAATAAGGAGTGAGAGGAAAATATTGCGATGTGATAACGTACCACTGTCAACAAGGAAATATTTTATGAATCCTCCAAAAAAGAGAGCTGCGAGGATTGCACTTGAGAAAAGTCCTTTATAGAGGGCTCGCATGATGTCTTTCGATTTATCGAGACGTACAAAATAAAGACCAAGAATGGAGGCGATAATGGCTAATGCACCAATATTAAAGGGGAGCGTAAGGAGGGAGAGATTTCCTGGAAAAAGGAGATTGGTAAGAAGCATCGCTGCAATGATGGTAACGGTATAGGTTTCAAAAAGGTCTGCTGCCATACCTGCGCAGTCTCCCACGTTATCACCCACGAGGTCTGCAATGACAGCTGGGTTGCGTGGACTATCCTCCGGAAGATCTGTTTCTACTTTTCCCACAAGGTCTGCGCCCACATCAGCACTTTTTGTATAAATACCACCCCCAAGACGCGCAAAGACAGAGATAAGGCTTGCACCAAAAGCGAGACCAATAAGGCTAGAAATATCTTTAGTGAGTGTGTAGTAGCCACTTACCGCAAGAAGTCCG
This sequence comes from Parcubacteria group bacterium, assembly GCA_016217555.1. Taxonomy (GTDB): domain Bacteria; phylum Patescibacteriota; class Minisyncoccia; order UBA6257; family JACRHW01; genus JACRHW01. The sequence goes on along the minus strand of JACRHW010000023.1, from coordinate 4,121 downwards.
AGAGAGACAACGAGAATTCCTGTTACGGCGCCACCTCGAAATGCTACCTCGAGTGCATGTTCCATACCTTTCTTGGCAGCTTCTGTCGTGCGGGCATTTGCTCGTACGGCAACATTCATGCCAAGGTATCCAGCAAGTCCAGACAAGAAGGCACCAACAAGGAAACCAAGCGCGGTAAGTTTACCGAGTGTAAACCAGAGGACGGCAATAATAATAACCGCAACGACAGCGACGGTTTTGTTTTGTCGATTGAGGTAGGCTTGGGATCCCTCCTGGATTGCCTTTGAGATATCCTGCATTTTTTTGTCACCTGCAGAGAGCGACATGACCGATCGAATGAGATAGGCACTATAGAGAATACCTACTATCGAAACAACGATTGGGACGTAGTTCATCATAAAAATTGTTGTTAGATTATTTTGAATTACGAAATGTGTGTTTCGAACCATTCCGCGAATGCGAAGCTGGGTGTTGTCAATCCCGAGTTGGAGCGAGCTGGATTGACAACGAAGCATTTGCGGAAGAGTGAGCCATTCGCTGGAGTGGCGAACGTGTGAGAAATATACATTTCGTAATTCAAAGTACGTTAAGTAATAATGTTACGATTGTACGATGTTTTTACGGATTTATCAATACTTTTGTGTTCTGGGGTATTGATGGTAAAATAACTAAGTAATTAATTTTTAAAAATATGCAAAAACAAAATAGTATCATTGTGGGAATTTTCGTTGCGATATCTGCGTTAGTTGTGTCAACAGCGCTGGTAAAAGCAGATGATGGACCAAAAGGTCCCCCTGCTCCGGCTTGTTTGGGTGAGTATAATTATGATCTGCAGAAGTATGAAAATCCAACATGTAAAGAGGTGGGTACAACTATCAGGGTTTTATTATCAGACGATTTAAAAGGCGAACTTATTCTCCTTGGAAATTGGGTTGAATATGATAGGGATCCAGTCGGGGAAACATATGCACCAATCACAAATAGTGCGGAGTTTGGTCAATTTGACAGTAGTGGTGGCGTAATTCCATTGAAAATGACAGGGCTGGTGGCTATACACAAAAATGATTTTTTAAAGTATTTTAATAGCAAGACAATTTACCATCCCTATAGTGAGAATAATGGTTTTGGGACTCCTGTTTATGGATCTAGAGATAGTTTATATCCAGACGGTAAGGAGTTTAGTGTAACTGCTCGATACCAGACAGGTCTTAAAGAAATGGAGAATCTTTTTTCTGCTTTTCGAAATCCAAATGATGGTTTTCTAAGATTTGCGGACGACGATAGGCATATTGTTGTCACTGCAGACGATGGTAATTTTACGGTTCCGCTTCCGAGCTCACTTAAAAATAGAGAATTAACATATGTAGTTACTCGCGCTACTGACGGTAAACTTATACTCAACAAAACAAAAGAGATCATTACACTCGATGATGGATCAAAAAAAGAAACAGATTTTCCAGTACAACAGGTTGTACAATCACAGCAACAGGCCTCAAGTACAGAGGTGAAACAGGCACCTTCAGCTGTTCAAAAATCTTGGTGGGCACGTGTATGGTGTTTCGTGAAGGGTTTGTTTGGTAGAACATGTTAACGTACGCTAGGCATTTTTTTTCTGCACTCGGTTTTTCTATTGTTATTGAAACAATTATTCTGCTATGGATTGTTCGAGGCGTATTTCGAATTAAAAAAGAGGGGGCTTCTTTCGGGCGTCTTGTGCTTGTCGGGTTTTTTGCAACATTCGCAACGATTCCTTATGTTTGGTATGTTTTTCCTGTAGTATTCTACGATTCGTGGAGAAAGGCACTTATTCTCTCTGAATTTTTTGCAGTATTGGTAGAGGCAGTATTTTATAAATATATATTAGGACTTTCTTGGAAGAGGGCACTAAGTGTTTCGTTGGTATGTAACGCCTCATCTTTTTTTCTTGGGCGTATAAAAAACACGGTGTTGTATGGCTCCGTGTTTTCTTTGTGGTAAATCCTTGCTGTCACCTCTAGGGAGTTATGCTGTTTACGCTTATGATGATGGATGCGATAAGATCGGCGACAATGAGTGTAGAAAGTGCTACTGTCATAAGGGAGTTTTTCTTTGGTTCGTTTGCATTAAACGTTCTTATTACTATCACAGTGTGTATGAGAGATAGAGTGAAAAATAAAGGAGGAATGAGAAAAAACAAAAGTTGCCAAACAAATCCTCCCAAACTCGCGTCACTAAACATCATGAGAGAGGCGGGAAGGAGGACAAGTAATGCAATGAAATATGCTACGAGTACGGCTAGTGGATTTTTGTTGAGAAGACGTAGAGAAAATAATGTAAATGAAAAGGCAAGAAATGCAAGGGGAACTACGATAGCTATCAACATCATTGATCCCCAGAAAAGTTCATCTGGCCTGGCTGTTCCAGCTTTCCATCCTATTAAAAGCGAACTAGATAACCAAAGAAAGTAAAAAGCGGCTATGGCAGTTATGGACCATGAGACAAATTTTATCTGTAATATATAGCTTTTTGGGAGGGATAAGGGCGGTTGAGGCGCTTGTTGTTGTGCGCTTTGCTCTATGGTTTCGTTTGGTTTTTTGGGAGCCCACGATGTGATCTTTCTTGTAATCATCCAGGTGATAAATCCACTTAAGAAAAAGGGGAGAGGGGAACTTTCCGGTTGTATAACATAGAGCCAGAAAAGACTTTTTGTTAGATCGAGTGAATAATAGGAGTTGTAATACAATTCTGCTAGTTGGCCCCAAACGTTGAAGAGGGCAGAATAGACAACAAGAAAAACAGCACCTCCCACAACGAGCCAAAAGGCTACATCTTTTTTTTGATTTTGCGTGTCCATTGTTCCTTGGGATTAATATCCAAAGCTTTTGCGTTCTGGGGACTTGTTGATGATTTCGAGAGCTTCTTCTGGAGTATCTACGATTTGATAGATTGCCATATCTTTTTCGCCGATAGTATCAAATTTTTCAAGGAGTTGTGTGCGTATCAACGCATCAATGGGTTCCCAGTATGCCCTACTGAGCAGGATAACAGGGACGTGGGCCTCTATTTTTTTTGTTTGGATGAGGGTGATAAGTTCAAAAAGCTCATCAAAGGTGCCAAATCCACCAGGACAATACACATATGCTTGTGCGGCATAGGAGAGCATGGTTTTTCTCGTGAAGAAATAGTGGAAGGAGATATCGCGATTCACATAAGGATTAATGCGCTGTTCGAAAGGGAGTTTTATGTTGAGTCCAATAGAAATACCCCCTGCTTCATGCGCCCCTCTATTTGCCCCCTCCATAATGCCTGGTCCACCCCCCGTCACCACACTATATCCATTTTCAGCGAGAAGTTTTCCAAGTTTTCGTGCCATTTCATACCATTCATTTCCCTCTTTGAAGCGCGCGGAACCAAAGATAGTAACTGTTTTTTTAAAATCGGCGAGGAATTGCCACCCATCAACAAGTTCCGCCATAATGCGAAATATCTTCCAATGGAGCGATGATCTAAAATCGTCAGGACTTTCAAAGGTAGGAAGTTCTGAGGCGGGAACATTTAATTTTTTTCGTTGTTCTTCAGTCATAAGTGAGTGAGTATGTTAGTTTATTAGTAATTAGTCTTTAGTATACCATATCGTGGCTGTGGTACAATTTAAAGAGTCATTTACCAACTGAGAAAAAGGAGAGGAGGTGATTTCTGTGAAAGGGATTATCAATCCAAAAGCCGTTCTTGTATTGTTTATTTGGTTTTTGGCGCTTAACGCTCTTATGGCGATGACCTTCTGTGTCGTCGAGACAAACTGGCTTGTCCATACAGGATATTATGCACTCTGGATAATCTTTGCATGGGTAACCTATCACCTATTCCCCAAAGAATAATGTTGATTATAAAAAGACGATCCTCATGGGTCGTTTTTGTTATCCATTGAGATTTTGAATTATGCGTTTCATAATTCAAAATTTGAGACGACCATAGGTTTCTGCATGTAGTAGAGAAGGGTACCATTATGACATGGCGGGTTACCCCCCGTTATTTGGTTGGTAAAACCCATTGCAAGTAATTTTCTTTTTAAATTTGAGAAGTGCCATAACCCACTGTTTAAATGATGTAATGGTAGGAAACCCTCTCAATCTATGTTTAAG
>JACRHW010000022.1 GCA_016217555.1 Parcubacteria group bacterium | reverse complement strand
CGGTGGTCCTATTGATGGGTTAGCTTTTTCTCATGCCTCAGGTCAGGCGAACGTAGTCTACAAGATTCAAACCACCCCTCTTCAGGAGGCTGCAAATGATTATTCGACGACGTTTATCTATACCGTGGTGGCGGTGTATTAAATGCAATAAATAACGAATGCCCATAAGTTTTCTTAAAAATTGTCAGTGGTTTTTGACACTTTTAGGTTGACAAATTGGACACAATAGACTAGACTACATGTATTAACCCTTCGGGGTTTTTTGTTTACCAACCTGGTGATAGTACTCATAGATTAATCTTAATAGTCGGTTGCTGGGATGGTAAATGTCACAATTGAATTCAAAAAGTCCTGATAATGTTTGAATATCACGGGGATATGATACATTATCGCACATTATGAATACTCTACTCGGTTTAGGTCTTGCCCTCTCTCTGGCAATTAACCAGGGGATTATGCCGGTTGCTGTTACGAATGTTTCAGAGAGCGCCAAACCAACAATTCAAACACAGGATGCGTCCCTTGAGGCACCAATTTATGCCAGCAACTATGCTCCTGTGCGGTCTAAGCGTTCTACGCTTAAAGTATATATAACGGGCTACTCTAGCTCACCCGATGAAACAGACGATACGCCAGACATCACCGCGAGCGGATCTCATACGCGTGATGGGGTGATCGCCACGAATATGTTACCTTTCGGTACAAAAGTTCGTATCCCAAGTCTTTTTGGAAAAAAACTCTTCGTGGTTGAAGACAGAATGCATGAAAGGTTTAACAAACGTATGGACATCTGGTTCCCTGAAAAAGAAGATGCAAAGAACTTTGGTATCCGCTATGCAGAGGTCGAAGTACTCTAATAGGTTTTAGCGTATTAGGGATTAGCTTGTTAGGAATATAAAAACGTCTCACTGGGAGGCGTTTTTATATTCCTTTGAAAACGGCAGGCAGAAACTCGCAGGTATATGAGTGTCATTATGACATGGCATAATGGCTAAGCGCTAGCTTGTGCATTATGATGCCACGGGTGGAAGTTCGTGAAGATTCGCTTTTGTCTTGGTGGTATGTCGTGGCATACCACCCCCATGAATACAAATGCTTTCAAAAATGGTTTGTTTTTGGTATACACAAGTATCTCATGCCGAGGTGGCGAAATTGGCAGACGCACTAGCCTTAGGAGCTAGTGGAGCAATCCATGGAGGTTCGAGTCCTCTCCTCGGCACATACTTTTTTAAATATATGAAAAAAATATATATAGGCTTAACTGAACATAAAGGAAGAGGCGTTTTTGCTAGTGAAGATATCACCTCGGGAGAATTAATTGAATGTTGTCCCGTTCTTGTTCTTCCAGAGAATGAAACACAGATAATTGATACCACCATACTCTATAACTACTACTTTGGCTGGGGTGAGCACCAAAATAAAGCAGCTATTGCCCTTGGATATGGATCCATCTACAATCATTCGTTTACTCCCAATGCTCGCTATATCAAAAAAATAGAACAGGATAAAATAGAATTCGTCGCACTACAGACAATCCGGCGTGGTGAAGAAATTCTTGTTAATTACAATGAAGATCCGAGCAATAAAACTCCATTATGGTTTGAGGTATACCCTTAGTATGAAATCTGAAAAAACGTCGCAGTACGAAAATACACCAATCAAAGAACGAAGCCCTGAATATATAAAAATATTAGGGGAGCTTGAACATGTTATCTGGGCAACCGAAGAGGAACAGCGCCAATACATAGAAAAACGGATAATGGACTTATCCAAAAATGCTAAAAAGGGAGAGATATCACCTGTTGGACACAGTATGCATGAAGGATTTTTGGGGCCTGATATGAAGGTTCGACGTAATATGATAGTTGATCCATTTGTGATGGATGACCCTAGATTATATATGGATCTTTTTGGGATACTAAAAATGTTTAAAGAGGCACCGGGGTGGGAAAAGAAAACCTTACGGGAAATCATGCCAAACGCAGTGCAGTGGGCGTTGTCACAGTACTTTGGAAATAGCGTAGCGGGGAATAATACCGAAATGCAGAATAGAGCATTTTATCTTGACCACACTACCCTAGGAAGCCAGGTGATATCTATACAAGAATTGGCAGGAAAGGGATTTGCGGTATGTGCAGAAAAAGGGGCCGCCGCGCAAAACCTGCTTGCATTCGTTGGCCTAGAAAGCACTCTTGTTGCATCGACTGAATGTCGTATTCCGGCAGAAGCAAACGAAGAAGCTCACTATTTTATCCTCCTCCACACGTTAAGAGGAGATATGATCTATGACCCTACCAACCCACAAATGACATTAGATAAAAACGAGAGACTCATTAGCTATAGCCCCGCTATGTATCCTGTCACCCAAGATCAAGCGCAACGTCTCGTTTCTGGAGAGTCTATAACTGTTGAACACCGAAATGAAAAAATCATTGATGATAACCAAAAAATACAAATTACATCTCATCGCGTTTACACCGGCTCTAAAAAATAGGGCAGATTTGATATACTAAAAATATTATTATGTTTTTCGCGCAGGGGATTATTTTGGAGAAAAAAGAAAGGGGAGATGCAGATTGGCGCTATGTTGCATTGACTCATGAGCTTGGGAAAATTGAGTTTATTTCGCGTGGAGGCAGAAAAGGGATGGCACGCCTTAGTGGCCATATTGAACCTCTTACCTGTGCTAATCTTGAATTTGCAACAACGCACTCTCTAAAGCTTATTGGTGCCTCTGGGGTACACCACTATTACGAAATTAAACATACACCAGCTTTGTTTTCTCATGTATCTGATGTCGTCCATTTTTTTGGGCGTCTTTTACCACTCGAATATCGTGATCACGATCTTTTTGTCCTCCTCTCCTCTTATCTGGAAGAGATGGACGTGCTTGGGCGGAAAAAAGATATGGGCGAAATGATACTTCAGGAACACACACTTTTCCATTCATTTAAGTTTCTCAACACGTGCGCAGACATTTTGGGGGTTTCTCCCCAGTTACAACTTAAACATAATGAGGTACAATTAGGAGACATTGGCGCTCTTGAACTTCTTAAGCTCAACACTTACCTAAGAAATCATCTTACAAGCCAATTATAATCGAAAATGCTTAATGATACGGAAAAAAACCTCTATGGAGACCCGAATGCTTCACGGGCACCACAGGCGCCCACTTCATTTGAAGTGAAGGACACATCCCATGCGTGGGCAGAAACACAAAAAACTCATATAGAGGCAACAGAAACACCTTCTTTTTCCAGCACCATACAAATTAAGACGACGCATGTTGGTAGGGCTAAAAAGATAGCTTTGTGGGTGTTCGTCGTAGCGATCCTTGGTGGAGGCGTCGCCGCTTTTCTCGTAAATTATTTTTCTACAAAAGCACTTGCTGTGGAGGTACAAATTCCCGAACGTGTTTCTGCAGGAAAACCATTTGATGTTGATTTTGTTTATACGAATGGCACTCGTACTATTCTTCAGGATGCGCGTGTTTCTATCGAACTTCCTGATGGAGTTTTTTTGGTCGATGATCCAGGAAGGACAAAACTACAGCTTACCAAAACCGTAGGTGACCTTGGTGTTGGAAGTTCTGGTGATGTCGCCTTTTCCGTAATCGCTTTAGGAGAGCAGGGCTCGGTAAAGGAGTTCAAGCTTGTTTTAAATTATAAACTTAATGGCTTGCGCAGCCGCTATGAAAAAGAACTAAACAAACAAACGGCAATCGGCGAACCCGCTCTTCAGGTTGATCTCGTTCTCCCCAACAAGGTTCAATCAGATGAACAGTTTAATTTTGAAATTCATTATACAAACACGCTTGATACACCTCTCGAGGATGCATGGATAAAAATGGAGTCTCCCCTTGGTTTTTCGATAAAATTATCAAAACCCGAACTTGCATCAACAAATTTTTGGAAGCTTGGCACGTTACAACCCAATGAAACAGGACTTATCTTTATTTCTGGCGTTGTGACGGGACAGGGGAGGGACGTGTTTCGTTTTACCACTACCGGTGGAGTTACTCTTAAAAAACAAGACATCGCTATCGCGCGAAAAGAGGGTCAAACATCAGTTGTAGAAACCCCGTTTGCGTTGGTGGTTACTCCAGAGGGATCCCAGGGAGCAATAATAAAACCAGGAGATTCAGTACAGTATAAGATCGCATACAAAAATTCAAGTGGGAGTCCTTTAAATGATGTTATTATCAAGGCAACACTGGTGGGAAGCATTATTCAAATAGATAAAATTTCGAGTGAGGGCTTTATAGATCCACGAGATAACACTATTACATGGACTGCCGCACAAGTACCAGCACTCAAGGTATTGGGGGTAAATGAAGAGGGATCTGTGCGTTTTAGTGTTCCAACCCCCCGTGAGTACCCCATACGCAGCTCCCAAGATAAAAATTTTACGATCAAAGTGGGGGCTGAAATAAATTCCCTCTCCATTCCCGCCTATCTACAAACGCAAAAGAGTCTTGGCAAGGCGAGTTATGAAACGAAAGTGAGTGGAAATATCGAAGTTGAGACATCTGCATTTTTCCGTGATGCAAAATCAGGCATGATAAATAGAGGACCTTTCCCACCGAGAGCAAACGAACCCACAAACTACACCATTCATTGGAAAATTAAAAACTATGCAGTGAACTCAAATACTATCGTCGTACGTTCGACCCTCCCCCCCAATGCCGTGTTCACTGGAAAAATTTCGGGTAATTATGGTGTGAATGCCCCAGAATATAACAGTCGTACACAAGAAATAGTATGGAAGATTCCTCACGTTGATGCTAACCAGGGTATCATCTCTCCATCCTACGAGGCAATTTTTCAAGTCACCATGACCCCCACCATATTTAATAAAGGAAGTGAGGCGAAGCTTCTTGAACGTACTGTGATCGAAGCAGATGATGAATTCACCGGAGTTCACCTCTCTAACGTTGGAAAAGAATTGACTACACTTCTCCCTGATGATAAAACTATAGGGCAACGAGAAGGAATCGTACAGTAAAAACTCAGAACTTCAATTCAAAACGTAAAACTGCTCGTATATTTTTGCAGTTTTGATTTTTACGTTGCAGTTTTGATTTTTGAATTTTAACTTTTGAATTTTATGCGTCCAACACTTGAAGATATTGTTTCACTCGCCAAACGGCGGGGTTTTATATTTCCTGGCTCCGAAATCTATGGCGGTTTGCAGGGTTTTTATGATTTTGGACCCTTAGGTGTTGAAATGAAGAATAATCTCAAAAGGCTTTGGTGGGATTGGATGACCAAAGAACACGATAACATTGTTGGTATCGATGGTGCGATCATCACGAATCCAAGGGTCTGGGAGGCCAGTGGTCACATAAAAAGCTTTGTTGACCCCCTCGTTGAATGCAAAAAATGCCACCATCGTTTCAAGGCTGATGATATCAACAACGATAAGTGTCCAGATTGCGACGGTCCACTCACGGAACCACGGATGTTTAATACATTAGTACCGACCCAACTTGGTGTCATTCAAGATGAAAAAACAGAGGCATATCTTCGCGGAGAAGCGTGCCAAACCATCTACCTTAATTATAAAAATGTATCAGATTCCATTCATCTCAAGATCCCCTTTGGTATTTGTCAGATTGGTAAAGCTTTTCGCAATGAGGTGACACCAGGTAATTTTTTGTTCCGACAAAGAGAGTTTGAACAGTGGGATTTACAGTGGTTTTGCCACCCTTCCGAAATGGAAAAGTGGTTTGAGTATTGGAAAGAAGAAAGGATGCATTGGTATAAGGGCATTTTTACTCATCCTGAAAATCTTGGATTCTATGCACATGAAAAACTTGCCCATTACGCAAAAAAGGCTTTTGATATTGAATACACGGCATCGCCAATTGGAAAAGAAATGGAGGGGATTCATTGGCGTGGAGATTGGGATCTCTCAAGACATTCAGAGTATTCTGGTCAGGATTTAAGGTATACCGATCCAGAAACAAAGGAAACATTTACGCCAAATATCGTCGAAACCTCTGGTGGGGTCGATCGCACATTTCTTTTTTTATTGCTTGATGCATACAGTAAAGAAGAAAATAGAATCGTCCTAAAATTAAATCCTAAAATTGCTCCCTATAAAGTTGCTGTTTTTCCACTTCTCAAAAATAAACCAGAATTAGTGGCAAAAGCAAAAGGAATTTACGATAACCTTCGAAAAGAGGTGGGTGTAGCATGGGATGATCGAGGTAACATTGGAAAACGCTATTATAGCCAAGATGAAATTGGAACACCCTATTGCGTTACTATAGATTTTCAAACTCTTGAAGATCAAACAGTAACAATACGAGATCGTGATACGATGCAACAGGAACGCATAAATTCAGGTAACATTCTCGCATATTTAAAAGATCACAATACATATTAATCTTTGATGCAAAAGTCAAAACTGCAACTTAAAAATTTAAAACTATAATAGTTTTTAGTTTTGAATTGAAATTTTGCGTTTTGATTTTTGACTTTTTATTTTTTTAATTATGAATTACCAGAAACATATTTCACCAAATGGGTTACGCATTGTGCTCGCGCCCCAAAAAGACGCACGCGCAATGACACTTCTCGTACTCGTTGAGGCAGGCTCAAAATACGAAACGAAAGAACTCAACGGCCTTTCTCATTTTTTAGAGCACATGTGTTTCAAGGGGACAACAAAGAGACCTCGACCTATCAACATTGCAACAGAACTCGACCAGATTGGTGCTGAATATAACGCTTTTACTGGCCATGAATCTACTGGATATTATGCAAAAGCTGACGCACGTCATTTTGATCTTGTTCTTGATGTTATCTCTGATCTCTACCTCAATCCCACCTTCGACCCAAAAGAAATTAAAACAGAAAAAGGAGTGGTGATAGAAGAGCTTAATATGTATGAGGATACTCCTATGCGAAAGGTACAAGAACTTTTCCTTGAGGTGATGTATGGTGATCAGCCGGCAGGATGGCCCCTCGGAGGAAAAAAAGAAATTATACGCGCAATAGAACGCAATGATTTTATCAAATATCGCGAAGAGCACTATCTCGCAAATGCAACGGTAGTAATAGCCGCGGGGGCACTACCTGAAAACGCAAAAGAACGCATAGAGGTGGCTTTTTCCTCTATGCCCCAAGGCATAAAAAAAGATAAGGTGATGGTAAATGATACACAAGAAAAACCAGCACTTCTTCTCAAAAATAAAGACTCTGACCAAACTCATTTTGTGCTTGGTGTACGTGCATTTGGCATATTTGATGACAGACGCTACATTCTTGAGGTATTGAGTGCAATCTTAGGGGGCGGTATGAGCTCTCGATTATTCCAGAAAATTAGAGGGGAGCTCGGGGCAGCATACTATGTACGAAGCGGAGCAGACTTTTTTACTGATTCTGGGATGTTTGTGACGTCGGTTGGCGCTGAACATAGTAAACTCGAAATTACACTCGAAGCAATCCTCACAGAATACAAGCGACTCAAGACCGAACTTGTATCGAAAGAAGAACTACAAAAAGCAAAAGATTATCTCAAGGGGGGATTAGTTCTCTCTATCGAAACATCTGATGAACTCGCTTCTTTCTATGGGGGGCAGGAGATTATGACAAAAATAATTCAAGATCCTGAGGAGGTATTCCTAAAAATAGACGCAGTAACCGCAGAAGAGGTGATGAGTGTCGCCAATGATATTTTTAAAACCGAACACCTGAACCTCGCCCTCATCGGACCCGTTAAGGAGGATCAATCATTTGAGAAAATCCTAAAATTCAAGTAGTATAGTAAGGTCGGACAGTTTATTTTTTGACACGTTCGCCACTCCAGCGGATGGCTCACTCATCCGCAGGCGCTTCGTTGTCAATCCAATTCATTGTGATTCAGGATTCTCAACACCCCAGCTCCGCACCTGCGGAATGGTCATAAAACAAACATGTCCGACCTAAATTTAAACTAAGTTATGGATGATAAAAATATAATGGAAATTTCATGGGGATCGTTTTTTAGACTCGTTGCTGTTGTTGTTGCGGTAGCGTTATTTTTTGCATTAAGTAACGTGGTAACGATGCTTGTGTTTGCAGTGGTATTAGCTTCGGCCTTTGATCCTCTTGTAAATCGTCTTTCTGCCCGTGGATGGCCGAGACTTGTCATCGTTTTAATGCTTTATATTTGCGCTTTTGTGCTCGTCGCAGCATCTGTTTACTATCTCGCACCCCTTATTTTCAGCGAATTACGCTCTTTTGTAACCCTTATGGGGGGTTCTCAATCCCCTGTACTCAAGGGGTATGGTAACATCACCTATGTTATTAATTTCCTTCAACATTACGAGTCGGTTTCATCACAAGATGTCGCTGCGCTCTTTTCACGTGTGGGTTCACTCGTTGCCTCTCTCTTTGGTGGTGTCGCTTCCATGTTTATCATTGTGGTGATTACCTTCTATCTTCTCCTTCATGAGCGCGGGGTGGGGGATTTTATTGCAGATATTGCTCCGCTTAAATACGAACACTACGTACTTGATGTATGGCAACGCACTCAAAATCGTATTGGAAGGTGGTTACGCGCACAACTCCTTTTGAGTGCTGTTATGGGGATTCTTGTTTTCGCGGGTCTTACGTTTTTGGGTGTAAGTAACGCCCTTGTTCTTGGTGTCCTTTCCGCAGTAATGGAAATCATTCCCGTGGTGGGTCCTATTATTGCAGGGGCCGTTGCAACACTCGTCGCACTTAATGATTCGTCCACCCTAGCACTCTATGCGGGTGGCATGTTTATTGGTCTACAACAATTTGAAAGTCATGTTTTGATACCTCTGGTGATGAAAAAGGCGGTGGGTCTTAACCCAATCTTTGTCTTAACGCTTTTACTTGCAGGTGCAGAGCTGGGAGGTGTTGTATGGATATTCCTAGCCGTTCCTGTAGGAGTATTACTCGAGGAGATAGTGAAAGATATGATAGAAAAAAAACGAAAAACATAGGGCGTACGTGTTTGGCGCATTTCTTCGTCAAACGCTCCGGTACTCGACGCAGTACTTCTTGTGTACAGCTTACTCCGTTCCTCGCGTTTTCCTCGTACTGCATCCAAACACGTACGCCCTAAAATGTGCATGCAAAAAAAGTTCTATATTACTACGGCGATACCCTACCTCAATGCTGGCCCACATCTGGGACATGCCCTTGAGTTTGTGCAAGCTGATGTCCTCGCTAGGTATCATCGTCTTCTCGAAGAAGACGCATTTTTTCTTACAGGAACCGATGAACATGGGACAAAAATAGCAAAAACGGCAGAGGGAGTAGGAAAAACACCACAAGAACTTGTAGATGAAAATGTGCAAAAATTTCTTAGTCTTCTAGAATCGCTTCAGATCTCAAATGATGCATTCATACGCACAAGCGACAAAGAACATCACTGGCCCACTGTATTTGATATTTGGAAACGCCTCGTAGAAGAGGGTGATATTTACAAAAAAAAATATGAAGGTCTTTACTGCTATGGATGCGAAGTTTTTGTCACCGAAAAAGATCTGATAGATGGAAAATGTGCTATCCACTTGCGTGTTCCTGAGAAAATTGAGGAGGAGAATTATTTTTTCAAAATGACACGCTACAGGGATGAACTGAAGCGTCTTATTACTTCAGGAGAATTGCATATTTTTCCCGAACACCGCGCACAGGAGATGATATACTTTCTCGATAACGACTTTTCTGATACCAGTTTTTCTCGACCGAAAAGGACGCTCACGTGGGGTATTCCTGTACCCAATGACGATGAAGCAACCATCTATGTGTGGGCGGACGCACTTACCAACTATCTTTCTGGGGTAGGATATATTGAAAATAAAGAACAATTCAACCTCTTTTGGCCACCAGATGTCCAAATAATTGGAAAGGACATCCTACGCTTTCATGCACTTATTTGGCCCGCTATCCTTCTTTCTGCAAAACTGCCCCTCCCAAAAACATTATTCGTCCATGGATTTATAACCCACGACAGCCAGAAAATGTCCAAAAGTTTAGGTAATGTTGTTAATCCGGCAACACTTATAGATACTTATGGCAGCGATGCCGTACGTTATTTTTTCCTTAGAGAGATACCTCCCACGGAAGACGGGGATTATAATGACGGAAAGATGATCCTACGCTATAACAGCGACCTGGCACACGGAATTGGCAACCTTGTAAGTCGCATTACCACGCTTGCTGAAAAGAATGGCTCCGTGATTCTCGAACAATTTGATGGACAAGCGGAAGTCGATATATATTGGAAGCGCTATCACGACGCAATGAACACTTTTCGTTTTAATGAAACACTTGAGGTAGTATGGGGTCTCATTGCATACGTTGATAGGGAACTCACACAAAAGAAATTGTGGTCACACCCTGATAATAAGACTCTCTCTGATCTTACTCACTATCTTATCAATCTTGGGTGGATGCTTACCCCATTTCTTCCTCATACTGCAGATCTTCTCATCAACGCTATTTTGGGTCATGAATTAGAATTTCGTGACAAATGGCTTGGTATCTCTGTGTCAGTAAAAAAAATCGGTCTTTTCCCCAAAAAAGAAGCATAGGGCAGTGTGAAGAATAACTAGACATACGGTGTTGTGGGTGCTATCTTTGTTTTAGTTCTCTGAAAAAAGGAGGTGGGATAGTATGTCGGGTGAGACAAAAAGATTGAATGACGTACCCTTTGAAGATTTGAGGGTGGGGGACAAGTTAATTTCCATGCTGGGTAAAAATGGCGTGATTACTTTCTTAAATCCAAATGATGATGATTGGGTTGAAATCCTTTGGGAAAATGGTAAGCGAAGTGGTGGGCATCATCCTGGTTGGGGTGACTTGGTCCTTTACGTAGGGAGGGAGGTGTAGTTATGGCGGGTGAAACAATAGCCGAGAATCATCATTATTACGACCAACATCCAGTTATTCAGGTGCATGTGAGAGGAAGACTTGCTTCGATCGTGTCGTCGAATGAAGAGGTTTACGGAAGACGATTGAAGCCAGGCGAAGTTATCGAAGCGGATGACGTGTATGACTCAACATCTGGACAGTGGGAAAAAGCTCCGTGTCCGGGCTTGGTTTTACAAGAAGGAAATGAAACGGTTTGGGTTAGGCCATCTGGCACAACGTAGGGTTGACATAATGTTTTAAAGGCATATAATCGGTATTAGTCTCTTAGTAGAGGCTATTTTTTTTCTTGTGGTCGATCTTTGAAAATTATTATGATCTATCATATTAGTTATTTTTCTTATCACCCTGTATATACAGTAGTGCACAACGCCAGTTGTGTATTACTTCTTTTAGAGAGTTTGATCCTGGCTCAGGATGAACGCTGGCGGCGTGGATAAGGCATGCAAGTCGTACGGTACTATCCCTTTGCACATAGCCTGTAAGTGTAAACTTATATGTTATGTGCAAAGTAATAGTATAGTGGCGAACGAGTTAGTAACACCCTGGTACATACCCTAAAGACGGGCATAACGAGTCGAAAGATTCGCTAATTCCCGATGGCATCCGATGCAATATTCGGATTAAAGCCGCAAGGCGCTTTAGGATTGGCCTAGGTCCCATCAGCTAGTTGGCGAGGTAATTGCTCACCAAGGCTATGACGGGTAGGGGGCGTGAGAGCGTGATCCCCAACGACGAAACTGCG
>JACRHW010000021.1 GCA_016217555.1 Parcubacteria group bacterium | reverse complement strand
TCAAAAACTGACGCCGATATGGACGCCAGTCTTTGATGTTCTTATGGACTTACAATTGTCCAAATTCGATCCCCCAAAAGTCGTGGGCAAGGGCACAAAAACCCTTGCCGTACCTAAGGTTCTAACTTGGACATCTGGCGGTGAGGGTGGGATTTGAACCCACGAAGGGGTTACCCCCTTACCACATTTCGAGTGTGGCGCCTTCAACCGGGCTCAGCCACCTCACCAACTAGTGCCCTCGAGAGGAATCGAACCTCTATTAATCCCTTAGGACGAGACTGTTCTAATCCGTTGAACTACGAGGGCATTACTGACTACTAAAGCATTGTCATTCTAGCGAATGAGCGGTATTTTATCAATGATACCTCATGGCTACTATCTCAAAAGTAATTAAGGCTGACTTAGAAAAAATCTTTGGGGAAAAGGTGGTTTTTAATCATCCGCTTTCAAAGATTACCACACTTGGTATTGGGGGGGGCGCCCAATATTTTATTTCTGCACAGCATAAGGAAGACATCATACGTGCTATTCATTTTGCAAAAAAACATTTTATACCCCACTACCTTATTGGGGGCGCGTCTAATATCGTTGCAAACGATAAAGGAATTTTCGGTATTGTTATACAGAATTCCCTACAAACTCTTCAGATTAACGCAGAGAAACAGATATGCTATGTGGGGGCAGGGCACCCACTTCTTTCTCTTGTTCATGCATTAAATAGGCATGGACTTTCCGGAATGGAAAAAATGGCTGGAATTCCGGGAACGATTGGTGGTGCTATTTATGGATGCGCCGGCGCCTACGGTCAAGAAATTAAAAATTGCCTTGAGCGTGTGAAAATCTTCGATGGAGAAAAAACGAGATGGATCACCAAATCACAATGTCGTTTTGGCTACCGCACGAGTATTTTTAAACAGAGGAAAAACAGGATCATACTTGAAGCAGAATTCCAGTTTACGAGCGCCGATCCAAAATCACTCAAAAAAATATCACGAGACATTATTAAAATCCGAGCAAAAAAATATCCTCCCGACCTCAAATGCCCCGGAAGTTTCTTTAAAAATATCGTCATTGACGCAATACGCCCCGTTGCTCTCAAGAAACAATTTCTCTCAAAGATAGATCTACAAAAAATAAATCACGGCAAACTCGCGAGTGGCTATCTCTTAGAACAGATTGGCGCAAAAGGACAAAAAAGAGGAGATATTGCAGTCGCAGAATATCATGGTAATCTTATTTACAATACCGGAAATGGAAAAAGCAAAGACGTAAAGAAACTAGCCAACCTCCTCAAGAAAAAAGTGCAAAAGAAATTCGGTATTATTCTCGAAGAAGAGATACAGTATCTCTAAGTAAACTGGGCCCATGGTAAAATGGTATTACGTATCCATGGCATGGATAAGTTCGGGGTCCGATTCCCCGTGGGTCCACCATATTGAATTAGTCGCCTCGCTCGGGGCTTCGCCAAAAAAATTGTTGTAAATTTTATGGAAAAAGAACAAAAATTGGAAAATAATCCAGTAGAAAGTTCTCCGGAGCGTAAGGATAGATTCCTTGAGCTTATGGAGATGCGACATCGCAACGCAATGACGGCTCTTAAAATTGAGCGAATCTTGGCACAAGAAGAACAGTCAAATGAATATCCTACAACTCGAACGCCAGAAAATATAAGAGTTAAAAAGGAAGCCCGTGAAGCCCTAGAGCCAATTTTAGAGAGCTTGTCCTCGTCTGGCCTCACAAGAAAAGCAGAACACGTAAAAGAAGCTGTTGATGGTTACTTTCACTCAAAAATTACAGCACAAAGGGCAGAATTGGAATTGAAAGAAAAATTAAAAGAAGAAGGGAAAGAAACCACTCCACCAGAAATGGGGTCAGAATTATTTCGACAAAGAACTGGAGAAGGTCCGAAAAAACCGGTTGAAGGAGTGCGAAAAGAAGGATATTTTGTATTGGCTTTTTTCAGCGATGATGATTATTTGAAATTTATTGAAAGATTAGACCGAGATGAAAGCGCGGGGTTATTTCATAGAGCTATGCGTTTCTCAAATATGACAGTTGATGTTGTCTTGAGTAGAAATGGATTTAGTAATAGAACCGTACTGCACGAAAGACAACATTTTATAAATAATTCCATACTGCATGATTTTACGGGAATAGAAAATCGCATAGTTCCACCAAAAAGGGAGTTCCCGTTACTTGCGGAGGGTGTGAATGAACAGAAAGCAGGAGTTAGAAAAGGACTAGGAGGAGCTAAAGATGAGCTGTTGGCTCGTATTCGCGATGGCTCCGATTCTATCCGAGCCACTGACTTTTTTGGTACTGAACTTTATGAATATTTAAGTGATGGGTTTTCAGAAAATGAACAAAAAGAAGTAAGTACCTTATTGAAAAAAATAGAATCGGAATTGGAATCTGCTTTGGGTTTATTCACTGATAACCAATCAAGGGGAATATTAGTTTATCATCTCGTTGATATTCCTTTATTGCGTTTTCCCGAACGAATAAAAGCCGTCGTAGAATTTTATAATTCAAAAATCAGCGAATTTACAAATTTTATTCCAGATGAGAATGCGGAAAAACAAATTCAAAACAATGAAATAAAAAACCAATTAGCGGAGTTGAGGCTAGATATTACTGGTGAAACATATAGTGTCGCTTATATGATTTTAGGTTCTAGCTTTGGGAAAACTGAAATAAGCTATGATGAACTACAAACAAAGCTAAAAGATATTAAAATCAAGCTTGAGGAGTTAAGAAGGAATTACAATAATTTGTTGACAAAAAGTAGACCCGGATAAATTAGGCGGCGTGCCAACTTTGTTGGCTTGAATGTCAGCGATTTTGAAAAAGGGCAGTTTCGAAACCCGCCTACGTTCCCCCCCCAGACCCCTCCTGCGGGCGGGACAGGAGCCGAGGCAGGACGAATCCATATCCCCAAGTCAAATTTGTTTCGCCCCGTCAAGTCCGTATTAGTTTTTAGGGTTCTCCGCAGGGTGGGTTCTGACTTTTTCAAACAAACACCACTACCAACAAAAAACTCGATTTTGTCGGGTTTTTTGTTTTTTAAAAAATGCGTTAAATCTGCGAAATATCGTATAATAAAAGACATGGAAATAGAACTACAGAAAAAATCTCTTTTTGCCTTACCAAAAGAGGTTATAAAAAACTGGACGCGTGTAAAAAATATAATATGGCACGAAAAGAAAAACACTATTCTTGCTCTTCTTTTTATTACTCTCTCAACCTCTGCCATGGGCTTTCTGCAATCAGGTACACAGGGGCTTCTCGTAAACGAATTAATAAAGACGGCGGGGACAAACCTCCTTAACCCCTACCTCATTGGACTTATCTTCATAAGTATCCTCTCAACGCTCGCTCCATCTTTTCTCTATACTATCCAAGATTATTTCCAAAGATCTTTTAGACTCTATCTTGAAGAAAAATTCGATGTACTCATTATCAAGAAAAAGGGAGAACTCGACGTAGCAACCCACGAAAATCCAACACAAAAAGATTTATTCAATAAAGTTACCGAAGAGATGTGGAGGCTACGCAATTTTGTCGATCGACAATTTTACATTATTAGCGGTATTGTAGAAGTCGCTATTGCATCAATAATCCTTTTGTTCGCGCAATGGTGGATTTTCCTTATCGTCCTCGTAGGAACAATTCCAGAACTCATCGCCGAGACGCGCTATGGAGAACGTGTCTGGAGTATTCACTCAAAACGATCAGAAGAACGAAGAAAATACTGGGAACTTCAAAATCACTTTAACTCACTCCCCTCCCTCATTGAATTGAAACTATTTCAAAACACCTACTACTTTCTTTCTATTATAAAAGACCTCTTCAAAGGATTCCGCAAAGAAGAAGATAAAAATGAACGGATACGACTCCGCAACGAACTCCTCGTACTTATCCTCTCGCAATGTGTAATGGCGTTTGCTCTCATATATTTTGTATTAGAAATCGTAAAAGGACATCTTCTCATCGGTACCATGCTCTTCCTCTTCGGGTCTGTCGGAAGCCTGCGCAGATCACTATCCGGTCTTTTTTCTAACCTTGGGCGTCAATACCAAGACAGTCTCTTTCTAAGTGACGCCTTCGCATTCCTTGATATCAAACCTGTACTACAAAAACCTGAAAAGGGAGTTATGTTGTCTCCCCACGAAACACCTGAAATTATTTTTGATCATGTGTCATTTGCCTACCCTGGTACAGAAAAGCAAGTGCTCAAAGATTTTTCGCTCCGCATTGCTCCAGGCGAAAAACTTGCTATTATTGGAATCAATGGTGCAGGAAAAACAACATTTGTAAAACTTCTCTGTAGATTCTACGATCCACAAGAAGGAAAAATTCTCATCAATGGACACGACCTAAAAACTATCGATTTAGAAAGTTGGTATTATCAACTTGGTGCGATTTTCCAAGATTACGCGCGCTATCATTTTCTGGTAAAAGAAACCATCTCTGCAGGGAGAACATCTGACACACTCTCCCTCGAACGAGTTAAAAAAGCCGCACAATCAAGCGAGGCCGATGCTTTCATAGATGCATGGGAACAAAAATACGAGCAGATGCTTGGAAAAGATTTTACGGGTGGCGTAGAACCTTCCATTGGCCAGTGGCAAAAGCTTGCACTTGCCCGCACTTTTTATAGAAATCCAAGTATTCTCATCCTCGACGAACCCACCTCCTCTATCGACGCAGAGGCAGAGGCAAAAATCTTTGAAAAACTCGAACAACTCCCAAAAGACAAAACAGTTATTCTCATCTCCCACCGCTTCTCAACCGTGCGACAAGCCGACACCATTGCTGTTATCGAAGAGGGAATGTTACGGGAACTTGGCACTCATGAAAAATTAGTAAAAAAGCGCGGTGGTATCTATGCACGCCTATTCAAATTACAAGCAAAAGGATATAAATAATTTACAGATATGGAACACACACGAGGCACTGAGCACGTAAAACTTAAAGATGAGGACGTCGTTGAATTAATCGAAGGATTGGATAGATTTCAACACTCTTATGGCGTATACCCCTACTCACACATGACAAGAGAAGAAAGAAGACATGCCATGAATGAAATCACCTCAGTAACACACAAGGCAACCATTCGTGATAGAAAAGATCTTGATAATGCAAATGTATCAAAAGAACAAAGAAAGTTAGGTGTGCAATGTTGGCAATATGAACACAATAAATTAAGAAGCAACAACTTTACAGCAATTATAGGATACCTCCAACTTCTCTTGAATGAAAAAGACCCGAACAACAAAGATCTCCTGAATGCATGGCAAAAAATTCGTGCCTATGCAAAAGAGCATGGTCCAAAAGGAGACTCTCTTAAAATCTTTCACGCCTACACCCTTGAACGCATAGCGGAAATCCTAAAAAAACCACTCGAAGATTCTTTAGAAAGTCGTGGTAACACACAAATACATGAACGAGCTCCACTCATCCCTAACCAAGACAGTGAAGATATACAAGAACAACGAAATCAACTTGAAAAATATATTGAAGAGCACTATAAACGTTTTTCAAACACAGATCCAATACACAACAAGGAACGTCTTGATGATTTAACCGAAGCCATTGGAGCGCTTGGTTTCCTTAAAAAATCACTTGGTACTGAAACCGATTCCTTTAAAGAAAAAATGGGAATGCTTATCCACGTATATTTCTCTCTCCCTATTAACGAACAGCTACGCTTCGTTGAAACATTATCTGATTGGTTCGTAGACGAGTATAAAAAAACTGTTCAGTACACTAGCCAATAGCCTTGTTTTTTAAAATCCAATACAATATACATAAAACAAGAAAAGCGCGATTAGCTCAGCTGGTTAGAGTACCACATTGACATTGTGGGGGTCAGAGGTTCGAGTCCTCTATCGCGCACCAGATAAGCAAGCCAATATAAAATCTGTTATACTTTTATATATGAAAACACATTCACCCCTCATTGATGTCATCACAAAAGCGATGCCTGCGGTGGTAAGCATCACCATTTCAAAAGATGTAAAGGAACTTGAAAAGGAACTTAACGCCCAACAGTCTCCTGGTGTCTCGTATGGCACAGACCAACCACATATCTCCCCCGAAGATATTGATGGTCGTGGAATGGTAAAGGTAGGTGGTGGATCAGGCTTTATTGTTGATACAAGTGGAATTATTCTTACAAACCGTCATGTGATAAGCGAACCCGACGCACGCTACGCCGTGGTAACGGATGATAACAAAACCTACGAAGCAGAAATTATTGCACGAGATCCAATAAACGACGTCGCTATCCTTAAAATCAAAGCAAATAATCTCTACGCCCTCCCCCTTGGCGACTCCTCGCACATAGAACTTGGACAAGATGTAGTCACCATCGGGAACGCACTTGGTATGTTCAAAAATACCGTCTCACGCGGTATCATCTCTGGTGTCTCGCGCCACATCCCCGCGCAAATTGAACCGGGAACAAAAACAGAAGAGCTACGCGGCCTCATCCAAACAGATGCAGCTATTAACCCAGGAAATTCTGGCGGTCCTCTCCTTAATATGGAAGGAGAAGTAGTCGGTATCAATACCGCAATCATTTTCGGTGCACAAAATATCGGTTTTGCTCTCCCAATAAATGCCGCAAAAAAAGATTTAGAGGATCTCAAAAAGTTTGGAAGAATTAGAAAGCCCCTTCTCGGCGTGAAATATATTATATTAAACGACGCGCTCCAAAGACATTTTAAGCTCACTGTCGATTATGGTGCACTCGTAATTAGACAAGACCCCTATGACGAACCCATCGTACCCAACTCACCAGCAGACAAAGCAGGTATCATAGAACACGATATCATTCTTGAGTGTAATGACGAAAAAATAACCCGCGAGCGCACACTTCAAGACATGCTCGAAAAATTTGAAGTTGGTGATGAGATTACACTCAAAATTTTCCGCACAGGAAAAAACATTGAAGCGTCCCTGAAACTCGTAGAAAGAAAATGACAACGTAGTTGTCATCCCCGTGCAGACGGGGATCCAGAAATCTTAATATTCAAAAACATCCTCAATCGAGCATACTTCTCAGCTCATCAAGGATATCCTGAGGAATAGGATTGTTTTTAGGGCTTATGCCGGGATATTTCCAAGCGCTAATAATTTTTAAAGAGACGGGATTTGTATAAATAGATACGTTCTCGTTTTTTTTATTTTTAGTCTTTAATTTTTTATTTTGCATCTGATACATCGCCCAAATCTCATGTGGCTTTTTTGTACTCCCTGCTTTTTGCATACACGCAACCGTGTCTGGTGCAATCCCCTCCTCAATCCGTTCTGGAAACCGAATAACACGCTTCACACGTGCCTCAGAAAGCTGATAAAACTGCATTTTGTGTTTTACATGCTGTGTCCATACGTAAGAACCAATCTGAATAAACATACAGAGAACGTCGTTATTTCTTTTGCTCTACGTGTTCCAAAATACGCGACAACACATCCTGCTGATTTTCGAGATGTTGTAGTATCGTTTCCACCTCTTTTTCTGTTTTAACATTCACCTCAAAATCATGCTCTGCGCGCATATCAGAATGCATGCTTTCCAAATTCTGACCTATCATAATAAGAGGAAGCAAAAACAGCTGAACCATATTTGAAATGAAAAGCCACAACACAAAAGCGGGATAAGGATCAAAACGAAGTTCTATGGGCGCAAACACGTTCCACGACAACCATCCGACTGTCCAAATAAAGATAATAAAAAAGAATCCCATCGTACCCACCCTCTTTGTTACAAAAAGAGCAAGTCTATCCAAACCACGGAAATGAGGTTTGTGAGAGACCTGTATTTCTTTTACACGCCGATGTTCCCGACGCAATGCCTCTAATGATAAAGGAGTATGTTGCATACCATTAGTCTATAAAAAGACGGCAAAAAAGGAAACCATACAATGGCTTGACTTTTGCACTACACATGTTACAATATAACCATAATCGGGTAACACCGAAATAAGGCGAGGAGGTGGCAGTAATGTCACAACCGGCACCGACAGGAAAGCCGTCAAACTGGCACTCACGGCGTCATGAAACGCCCGAGTCTAGCGAGAAGGCTCGCAAGATCAACCTTGAGAAGAAGATCGCGCGGGGGCATAAGCGCACCCCGCCAAAGACGTAAATCTAAGTCCACTATGTTGCACAACAATAGGCATCGACACTTACACCAGTATATTGCCCATCTTTGTAAAGACCTCTGCGCATCATACCCATTGGCATCGGAGCAGGTTTAGTAACTATAGGGTTTTGAGAAGAAACGACAACGGGCATGCTTGTTCCAACCACCTCTCGCGAGATAGTCTCATCATCATCAGAAATAACCCTTGTTGCGCCGGCAACAGAGGGGTTAATTATAATTGTATTTTCTGTTCCGCTCAAATGTTGATAAATAACATAAACGATAAACGTACTTATGACCAAAAAAGATACGCTATATTTTTTCATATATCTGCCATACCCATACTACTACAAAGGTGTTCTACACAAAATTTCATTACCTAGGAGAAAAAGGACCTCCTTATCTGTGAAACTTCTCGAGAAAACTCAACTTCATTTTCGCGCCGAGGACGCGATAGTGCAATGGAAAATATCTTTTTTATCGAAAAATTGTTCATCAAAACAACACGATCCCCCAACGAAACAGCCTCTTCGATGAGATGTGAAACCATCACTATTGTTTTCTTTGTTTCTTTCCAGATCGTAATAAGATCTTGATGAAGTTCTTCTGTGGTCTTAGGATCCAAAGCAGAAAACGGCTCATCGAGAAGTAATACGCTTGGATTCATAGCAAGTGCACGAGCAATGCCAACCCTTTGTCGCTGTCCGCCCGACAACTCTCTTGGATATTTATTAACAAGATCGTGCAACTTAACCATCTCAAGATGTTTGAGACTTTCCTTCTGAACGATGTGTTCTGGAACATGGTTAATACGTAATCCTAAAGCAACGTTTTGAAGCGCAGTGAGCCATGGAAGGAGAGCACCAGACTGAAATACCATTGATATTTTTTCTGGCCTTACAACGACACCTGAGGACTCTTTTTCGATACCAGCAATAATTTTAAGTGCGGTTGTTTTCCCACACCCTGAAGGACCTATCAAGCACACAAATTCTCCCTCTCTCACAGCAAAGGACACGTCATGAAGAGCTATCTCACTCCCTGGTTGATACACCTTAGAAACGGCATCAAACACAATTACGTTATTATTCGAATCTAAATCGTTCTGCATAATGTAACAGTTTTTGCCAAACAAAAAGGTTGAGAAAAGCAATACCTAATACCATAACAACAATAGCCGCGACAAACATACTGTGTTCTCCTCTCGCTATCGCATTTACCAACACACTACCAATACCAAATAAATCCTGATCGGCACTACCCCCCGGAATATACGTATGCAACACCTCCGCAACGATGATGATGTTCCACCCCTGAGCCCATGCCAAGAGGGAGCCGGTAATAATATAGGGCACCACAGCGGGAATAAGTACCTCTCGAACAAAAGCAAAACCCCGAATATTAAATACATGTGCAACCCATTTGATATCGTTAGGTATCACCTTAAGACCTCCCACGATGCTGAAAACAATGTTCCACAACATACTAAGAAAAATAATAAAAATGGCTGCCCCATTCAAAAAATGATAATGAATAAAAAAAAGAATAATGAGGGGAAAGAACGCCAGAACAGGAATGGATTGAATAATATCGAACACGGGAAGTAAGAGATGCTCCGCAAATGTACTTTTTGTAATGAGAAGAGCGAGAGGAATAGAAACAAAAAGTGCAAAAAAATAAGCAACAACAAGACGGACGAATGTTGCACCAAGCGCCTTCCAAAGATACGAAAGAGGTAGGGCATGAAACGAAAGGGAGGGAACAATCGCCAATACACGCAACAACAACAAAAGGATAATAAGAATGGCGAGTGGAGCGATAAACATCGAGTAGATCCTTTGCTGCAACGAAAGAGGATAACTAAATCCAATCCCTCGGCCATGATGATAAATGTGTTTCTTTGTAGCCATACCTCTATCTTAGCACACCATTCTTATTCCAAAATACCTATTTTAAAGATCTAAAATGCGTGCACACGTCCAATGAGAAATAAAGCCATTTTTAATAGCCCACCGTGCCATTTGTATTGCATCCTCCGGCACCATAGGATCTCCTACAATACCCGACTCACGACTCCACCCATCCCACGTAGCCTTCTGAAACTGCAAGATACCATAAGAATAATAACCATTGCTATCAATAATTTTTACATTTTTTCCACCCGATTCACACTGAATTAATTTTTCTATCACGGAATCTATCCTTTGTACCTTCGCCTGTTTTGCCATGGCTACAGGGATATTAATACTTTTATACACAGGACTCTCCGACACCTCCTCTGTGTGATATATTGGTTTGGAATCATTTTCCACATTTGTCGCGGTAACTACCGGCATAACTCCTTGGTTGATAACCAAAGAAAGTGCTAGGCCCAAACCGAGTAAGGTATTCATGGTAAGTGATAGCGCATGGCATCTCTACCTACAGAGAAATATACGCTATCATAAGTATTTCTTAAAGCAATGAACAATCTACCCTCCCGATAACCGACTATTAAGAATAATTCCACAGCTCTATTATTGGGATTGTAAATACAAAAACCCCCTAAAGGGTTCTATGATGTACTTAGCGCACCCACCATATTCTGTCAATCAAATACTGTCAAAAATCATTGACACTAAAACTGTTTTATAAAGCTCCAACAATATTTTTAAAACTCATTAAAAAATCCCACATATGCATATGGGATTAAGACGAACAATGATTGGCCACCACACATTCAGACTACCATGTTGCAAATACTAGTCGATGATCTGAAATATATCCACCAAGGGTAATGTTGGGTAGTTCAAAATTACGGACAAAAAACCAATCTAATTTCAAATGAAATACTTCCCATCCTAAACGTGGAGATAAACTCCATGTTGATGAGTTGAGATTAATCGCTTCAGCAAATCCCTCTGACCGCGCCAAAACTACAAATGGATATCGCTCGTCTTCCGAAAATAGCTTTCCATCAATTTGCATGCTTCCGTTTGGCTCACCGTGAAACAGCTGAACAATTCGGCGACGAAAACCAGCCATCGGAATTGTTGTATTCATATCACCACAAACGATCGTTGGCCCCTGATGATTTCGAGCATGTAACAGAATATGCTGAAATTGTTCTGCCCGTTCTTTCGGTCCAACACCACGAATAGCCAAATGACAATTATAAATTCTGATTATTGAAGAACCATATCGAATATCAGCCCACAGGGCACGCTCGAACTCATAACCCAGTTTTATTGACGAGGGAAAAATGATCTCCCCGAAAGCCTCAATAGGAAACCGACTATGAATTGAGTTACCATCCACAAATCTCTCTGGTATCACCTTATGATACACACCCGGTTCTGGCACTAAAGCCGTATGCGACTGAATAATTTGTGATTCCTGAAGACATAAAACTCCCGCAGAGGATGCGTTTAGTGCTGGCGCAATTCTTTTAAAATTAGTCTGCGGAAAGTATGGACCACCCTGAATATTCCACGACAATATAGATAATTTCTCCTGGGGAATAACTTTCATGGTAGTATGATGATTAACATCTTACTGTGTTTATAATAATACTCCAGCAAAAAACAAAACTCAAAACATGTCCGTTCTATACGTCGGTTAACCATTTTGAATTTCTCCCTTATTATAAATGATCTAACAAGGATATAGCACGCAAAACATACAATTACAAGAAATGTTTCACAATATATATTCCTACTTTTTGAGACACGGCGATGGATTTGATTTAATGATTCCCCAATACTACTACTTCTTTGGGCGGTAACCACCCTGTAATTCTACAAATCTCCTGCCCCACCTTGGAACCATAAAGCTCTAGTGCACGTTTTCTTGCTTCCCCCCACTGAACATGCGTATCCTCCTGCTTCTTTGTCATATGTTCCTGATAATCATAAAGCCAGGCGGATCTCGCTGATTTGTAACCTTCGCGCGCATCCTTTTCTGCGGACACGATATCTCCACCCGCAAGGATTAAATAATAAAAAAGTTCGGCCACAGCTTCCCTATCAAGCATAGAAAGTCTTTTTGTAGTAGATACCTCGTTATCAAGAAAATGTCCTAATTCGTGAAAAAGGGTGTGTTCATGACCTTCCTTATTTTGTTCACTAAAAACTTTCTCAGAAAGAAAAATGACATGACGTGCTCTATCGTAAAGACCGAGATTATTTCTGATCTCCCTTGGAGGAACAACACGTATCTCATATCCATATTTTCTTCCAAGAAATTCGGCAAGCTTCTCAGGTATCTTTTCGTGTGGTAAAAGAGGCTCTTTATTCTTAAGCTTCTTTCTCAGTTCTTTTATTGCGTCCCAAGACATCCCTTTCGTAGAAATTTTTTCCATATTTCAAAATATACCACACTTGAAGCAAAAAATCCTTACGTATTTGTAAGGATTCCCGATAAAACTCTAGTCTTCTTTAAGAATAGCCGCATAAAAATATGGTTCCATTTTGTGATAAAGCTGAACACAATCGACATACCCACCATTTGCACCATAGAGAAAAAAGCGAACTGTGGGAACCCCCGCGACGCAATAGATAGTACCCCAGAAAAAAACAAACTTACCATACCAACTGTTTGGAATGAGTTCTCGATGTGCTACAAGAGTGTCTAATATATTAGCATTAAGTAGCGGTTGGTCTTTAAGTTCTTTTCGAAGCTCTTCGCCAGTAATCACTTTATTATTCCTCTGGCTTTCACATAAATACAGACCCGCCCTAGAAAGATTCCACTCTAATTGTCCACCCTTAACATGACTTTCTACGCTCCACCTGTTACGTTGTGGATCTGATCTATCAAACATATCAGCGCTGTATGGTACAAAGGGATCCTTGTCGCAATCGATTATCATATGAAACCTCCTCAATGAGCTAAAATACAAATAGCACGCTTGGTACTATTTGTATAGTGGGTGTCGTGGTAGAGGAAATAAAAACACACTTCGATGGATGTGTCTTGTATAAATGCCTTGGGCGTAAACTCTAATCGTCGCTGTCAGACTCCTCTTCCCTGGTCAGGGTAGGGATCGGCTCCCCTGCCTCCCCAGCGATAGTTCCGATCAGCTCGTTGAAGTCGGCACTTCCATACAGTCGAGTCGGTTTCATCTGGTTGTTCTCCCGAGGCTCCTCACGAAACGCGATTGCCCAGTACGGTGAGAACCGATACGCAGATGATGATTGATCGAAAGTGATACGATACCCGACCTCACCCTCTTTTTGGACATGCACGTAACGGTGCGGACTCTTCATGATCTTCTCTACCAGCTTGAGCATGACCTTGACCTGCGTCGAAGTGAAGTAGTCGTGGTGATCGTACTGTCGAGGAGCCGCCTGAATCGGATTGATAGTCATGACGGTGAACATGAAACTGACCACCAGGATGAACAACAGATGTTTGGGACTTACGATGTTAGTCATCGTATACCTCCTACCTAAAATCAGGATTGCTCCTGTTAGTTTAAATATTAGCACAAAATAACCAAAAAGTCAACATTTCTGCTCGAACCAAAAAACCCTGACAGAGTCAGAGCTTTTTAGATGATTTTCGCGATGGGTCAGGCACTGTCGGGTCTTATAACAGTGCTTGAGGATAAAGAGTATATGATTACTTTACGCGAAAAAATGAATAACATCAAGAAAGTTGCCAAGTTTTATAACTACGACCTCCTCCTAGCCAAAAAGTAGATCGTTGTTGCCCCTTGTCTGCCCTTGGGGCGAGCTTTGCACCCCGGATAGACCTTTGACACCGCTTGCGACCATAAGCCCACCAGTTTGACGAAATTTGCGAGCTTAGAATGATTTGCTTGACTTCGGAAAAGTTAAGCAAATTTTATCTGAGCTTTCAGTTTTTTGTAATATCGTTCGCGTTGTTTGAACTGTTTCTCCAAAAATGGAATCTGTGCATCTCGATAGTCAACGATTATTTTTTGCTCACTAATATTTCTGAGTCGTCCCACATATTGGACAAGCTTACCTTCAAACGAAAAAGGGAATGCTAATATTAGGCAAGAAATATTGCGGATATCTAATCCTTCACCAAAAAACTGGTCAGTGGAAAGAATCACCTGATAATGACCGCCCTCGATCTGTTTTAATTTAGATTTTCTTTTAGGTGCCGAATCATCACCAGAGATTACGATCGTTTCGCATTTACCTTTGAGGTACATGGCTAGGATCTCAAGGTGCTCTTTTCTTTCGCTCAACACGAGCAATCTTTTGCCGTCACTAATCTTGTTTAAAATATCCTCAGCGATCATCTGATTTCTGGCAGTATCAAAACATACAACTTTAGCCAAAAGCTGAAAATGGTCGGTAGTAAATCTGAACGGTACGGCTAGGGTTGTTGTGTGGATTAAAACTTCGGGTGGCTGATGCGGGAGATCAGAAACAGGTTCAATATCTGACGCTTCCATCCGAGCAATAATGTCGCCGATATAAACATAAATTAATTTTTCGTCATTATGCTTCCGTTTTGGAGTAGCAGTTAGACCATAAATATATTTTGGGTTCAGTTGTGCGATAACTTCGCGAAAAGTAGTGGCCGGAATATGATGACATTCATCAATAATAATCGTACCAAACTTATCCTTTAATTCCGAAAGGTCGCCCTTGCGAGCTAAGCTTTGTAATAAACCAACAGTAATTTGTTTACCTAACTTTTTCTTTGTTCCGGAATACTGGCCAATATGAGCTTTTGCAATACCTAAAAATGTTTGGGCCCTTTCAATCCACTGATCAAGTAATTGTTTACGGTGGACAAGAATAAGTGTAGGTAATTGTCTACGAGCCACAAGTTCTAATCCGATTATCGTTTTACCACTTCCGGATGGTGCAACAATAACACCTTGGTCGCACTCCATTGCTATTTGGACAATAAAAACTTGTACCGGCATCAGCTTTATCTGACTCTGATAGGAGGTTTGTTCAAAATGAGAAATATTGAATCGTATCGTATAGGGGATTTTATTTTCTTTAAGAAAATCAATTAAGGTTTGCAAAAATCCGCGAGGTAAAGAAATAAAATCTGTAGTTTCATCAATTAGTTTAAAATATTTCTGCACATTATAAATTGATTTTCCTAATCTTCGTTTAGTGAGATATTCAGTATTAAGAAAATTGAGCTCTCCTTTGAGAAAATGAATGAGTCCGGAGGAAATCTCAGACCTCTTCAAATCAATCTGATTACTTACCAAAATTCCTAACCCACGGCCAGTTGGCATATTTACTGACGCTTTTTTTGTATCTGCAAAAAGCGACTGATATATTGAATCTAATTCAGTAATAGTATGTCGTTTTACAGTGGCCAAGAATTGCCACTGGTCAGGGAATGGTTTGCTAGTTTCTAGATCGATAAATATCGCATTACCAGTTGTTACCGATCCGCCTTGAAGTGGTAGAGCAATAAGATTACCGAAGCCAGCTCCAGTCAATGTGTCTTGGTTAGGAAATAATCTGTCAAAACTGACTTCTTTTTCAAATTCAGATACATGAAAAGCTTTGCGAATGAGTTCAAGTGCTATTTGTCGACTCTTGTAACACGGATATGGTTCGGAAAAGAAAATCCAAACATGTCCACCATTACCAGAACGAGAACGTTCAAGATACGCAGAGAGTCCAAATTCTTCGCAAGCCTGCAAAAACGATATACTATCTTTCAACCAATTCTCACCATCAAAATCGGCAGCGATAAAATATGAGGTATTATCTGAAAGAATTGGATACATACCAACAACGTGCTGACCGATAAGATGTTTTTTAATAACTTCTCTGGTTAAAGGTATGAGTTTCTTATTTTCAAAATCTTTCATTGAACCACCACGTCGCTTATGTGCCATGAATTCATCCCAATCAAAATCATAGGCTGGACTGTATCCTGATTTTCCTTCCTTCTCCCAACGACGCGCATAAACATCTGTTCTTCCCCGGAACAACGACATAAACAACCCAAACTGTTGTTCGCTGATAGAAATCATACATTCTATAGGTGAGACGATCGGTGATTACCTTACATCCGTACGATCCAAGATTTTGAACCCGTCCGCGATGGCTTCACAGAGAAAGTTTTCTAACTGGCTGTGATCTTCTTTGGTTTGAGCTTTATAGAGATACGTATAGTAAAGTTGTTTCTGTTCCTGACGAATGATTGCAGGAGCAAAGTTTGCGTTCAGTAGCATGGCATTCATTAGCAAGCGTCCAACACGACCATTGCCGTCTCCAAATGGGTGAATCTGTTCAAATTTACTATGCGCACCGGCAGACAAGGCGATAACATCTTTAGTTTTTTCGGCAATACGAGCAATGACTTCCGATATTAATTTGGGTACGCTCATATAATTTGCAGTCGGCAAATTAACACCGGTAATTCTAACTCCATGACTGCGATATACGCCGGCATCCGGGCGAACACCGTTCATAAGAATACTATGGAGCTTAAGTACCAAAGCCTCATCAATCTTTTCTTTTTTAGCGATATGATCAAACAAATAATTTAAAGCTGTCTGGTGATTTTTAGCCTCAAGCTGTTCGGCCAGACTTTTATTCGGTAAAGCTGCATTGTCAAAAAGAATAGCGGCAGTATCGGGTTCAGTAAGAGTACTGCCTTCAATGCTGTTGCTGTGGTAAGTAAGTTTCAAAATAAACTGATCGCGAATGTCAGGATTAGCCAAAATTTCATTCACAACATTTTTGTACTCGGATGACTTTTGTTGTAGGGCTTGTTTTTTTGCTGTAAGTTGATCGGTCGGAATTACTTTTTGTCCGGTCACCTCTAAAAAGAGCTCATCAATAGAAGCCTGCATTTGGGGTCTGGGATTAGACTTGCCAGTCCACCAGCTATTAAAAGCAGCGAAAGACACACCGAACTTTAGAGCAAGCTTGGTCTGGGTTAGCCCCAACATTTTTTGAATTATCTCCAATTTTTGACGAGTATTCATATAATTAAATTTGGTTTGTAATGGATATCTACTATATTACAAAACTTTATAAAGTTATGCAAAATGACGTAACTTTATAAAGTTATAAATTGGTTAGAACTAAAAACCCTGGGAGAATCAGAGCTTTTTAGATGATTTTCACGATGGGTGCCCAACGGGGCTTGAACCCGTGATGAGAGTTCCACAAACTCTAGTGTTACCACTACACTATGGGCACCATGTATTAACATAACTACTAACCTGTGCCCTCGAAGGGAATCGAACCCCTATCAAGGCCTTAGAAGAGCCCTGCTTTATCCGTTAAGCTACGAGGGCATAACCGCAATATCATATCATATTTGATAAATTCAGCAAACACTTGTACAATGAATTATTCGAAAAGATGTATAACGGGACGTCGTATAATGGTAGTATACGCGCTTTGGGAGCGTGCGATCAGGGTTCGATTCCCTGCGTCCCGACCATGTTAGATAAAATATGATTCTCATGAGAGGATCATATTTTTATTATCAGCGGGGAATCGAACGGGAAAGGGGTCGGGAAAACGGGAGTTTTCCCGTGATGGAGGTTGGGAACCGCCTGGTTCCCAAACGGAGTCCACAATGAGTGGACGAGTAGTGAGCTTCCCTGCGTCCCGACTGAATAAAATAATATGTTGCTGGATTCCCACCTGCGTGGGAATGACAGGAGGAATTGAATTATTTTAAAAGACCCTCGGCAATTTTCATTAGGTTAACAATCCGCGACTCCTCGATACCAAGCAGGTCTTCAAGCTGTTTTGGTTTGTAGGTTACCAATTGGCCTACGAGAAAAATATTTGCACTAATCATCCTCTTCTGCTCATCCTCCGAAAGATCGGACATAATAGTAACAGGGTAAAGATGTTCATCCTCAATCCACTTTGAGATGGGGCGTTCCTTAGGATGATTCCAGCCCAAAAGAATCATATTTTTACAGTGACCAAATTTTAGAGAATCAGTCGAAAACTTACCATTCGTTACGATCCACACTTCGTCAAGATGGGGTGTTTTCCCTAGTCGGCTTCCATCCACAAGATCAAGATAACGTGTCCATATCGCCATAGTATCTTTAATGCCCACATAAACCGGGTCATGATGTAGTTTTGCCTCTACCATTCCTCTCCTATTTTCCTTCTCAATCAAAAGATCAACCTCGTGCGTCACACACATTCCCTCAAGAATGGGAGGAAGCTCCGCCTTATATCCATAGGCAGAAAACATGTGGACAAGATATTTTTCAAAATCAAATCCCGTAGGACCAAGTTTTAGAATCGCCTCCTTTAATCCATAACGATGCCCTACCACCGGCTCATGCACATCGAGTGATTCACGAATAAGCCTCAAAACACTTCTTGTGCTTATATTTTGATAGATCCTATCCCCCACCTCTCGCGCCACTTTCGTAGCAAGTTCTTCGCTCGCTCCCGCACGCATCGCGGTATGTTTTATCTTCTCTTCGGAAAATAGTTCTCGCTCCCCATTAGCCTTTGTAATAAATGTTTGCTGCGTCATGGTGTCGTAATTATGGTATCATCTTCTTTATGTTTCATTATACCAAGAAGGAATCGAATAAAAAGAACAATGATGATACCAAGGATAACAACCATGATACGCCACGATATAGCCCAACCACCTTTGACGTTAAACCCAACCGTCTCGAGCGTAACATTTCCCTCCTTATCAACTGCCTTCACAGTGAACACATGTATGCCAGGAGAAAGACCGTGCACCTTGTACGCATGCACACCACCCCCTTGTTGTACATCCTTTAGAACATCGTCAATAGAAACTTCATAATGGTCGATACAAGAAGCAGGGTTGTCATCATCAAACATAAACACAGTATCACCATCATTCTTCACCTCCGCGACATACATCCGCCTCAATTCTTTTGCGATAGGGCATGTAGAAGAAGCTATCACCAGCGGCCTCTCTTCGTGAGGAGTAATTCTTCTCTGGGGAGGATTCGTAATGATAAGTTTCGCCCCCTTCGTAATGCCGAGCACTTCGGTTCCATTCCCATCATTCGCGAGCACCGAGCCGGAAGCGATGTTCAATAGTGCCTCACCAGAGGCCTTTGCCTTAAATTTCACCGTAAGCACTGTCCCGTTTTCGCCCTTGAACACGGGATTAAAAATAACCCCCCCAAACCTAACTCCCTCAGAAGAAAATGATGGCTCCTCTGGCCACAAAGACACGAGGGATCCCATCTTGCTTACTGCCATGGGTGAAAGAAGATCCTTTGGATAAGAAACAACACCAGAAATGGCATTAATTTCTCGGCTTGGACTTGTTACAAAAATCTTAAGAGAAATGGTATCTCCTACATAATAGGAACCGGATGCGGGAGAAAGCGAAAGCGCCACACCCTCTGCTGCATAAACAGTGCCCACACACGAAATAGCTAATAGGAAAACAAGGATAAAAAACTTCTTATACATTTTTGTCATCATTCTTACGTTTTTTTCTTCGTTCATACAAAAATACCACGCCTCCAAGAATTATACCCCCCGCCACAAACCAATACCATTCCTGTCTCTTGGAAGACTCTTGTGGAATAAGTTCAGAAACGGTTTCGTTTCCTGCGCGATCAACCGCCTTCACATATACATATGAAAAACGAGACTGATCTTGTAATACGTAGGGACTCTCTACTGTTTTCCACCTGTGATAGGGGGCATTCCCCGTCTTCATGTCTAACCCGTTCTTTTCTTCAAGCACTTCGTAATGATCTATTCCGGAACCCTTATCCTGCGTGAGAAATACGATGAACCATTTTCCCTCAAACATAGTTTCATTCCTCGAAAGATAGAGAGAGAATGCATCAGGAGACCACGCATCACGTGGACGAATATCTGGAGTTTCCTTTAGAGCATTGTCGCTGATGCGAATAACAAACGAAGAAGAAGGAAGTGGCACTTCCGTTCCTACCCCATCGTGGAGAAACACCTTTGTATGCTCTATAAAAAGCGTGGTAACACCAGCATTTTTTGTTTTAAAAAGAAGTGTACCAATAAAAGCATGCTCATCCTTATACCCACCCGGTATTATTCCTGCATACCGTATCATCCCCTTATCCTCCTTAAATTTCTCAATCCAAATAGGCACCACCGATCGCGTGTCATCTATCCCCTTAAACTCTAGCGTCGTTGGGTCGTATCGTATCTCACCCCCCAATGTATTAATTTGTCTATTCTCAATACGAAGCACAAAGTCTATCCTCATATCCGTCTCTGGCTGTACCTCTCTATCATAAGAAACCGATCCTGCTTGAACACTCAATGTCACAGAAAAAAACAGAAAACAGAAAACAGAAAGTAAGATGGGTAACTTTTGAATTTTGCGTTGTAGTTTTGATTTTTGCATTTTTATTTTTGCATTTTTCTACTATCCGGTCCAATAAAACGCCAGGATACTAAAATCTCTAAGATCAACCTTTCCATCATCATTTAAATCATACTTCTGTCTTGCAATATCGGTAAGTGGCCGCTTATACCAATAGGCAAGAATCGAAAAATCAACCAAATTTACCGAACCATCACAATTAAGGTCATATCGAAAACATATTTTTTCTCCCTCTCCACGAAACACAGTTTTCCCACCTACGATTACCTCATCAGATAAACTATAGGAGGAGAGGTATGATTCTTTTTTAACCTGTGCCGCAACAAGATAGGTCGCCCCCTGCACAAGCCCTGTTGTCAAAAACGAAGTACGATAGAACCCATCCTTGTCCGCCGTCGTAGTAATAACACGTCGCGCAGCATCATCAAGTTTTCCTGGAGCAACAACGATACTCACCTCACCAAACGACACCGTCTGCCCAGAAATAATAAGCGTATCTCCTATTTTAATTTCACTTTTGTCCGTAGTAAGCGTAGGAGGAAGAATAATGCATGGGGCCTGAAGACTTTTATCGTTTTCGGCGCGCACAGCAAGCGTGGCTACCGAAGAAACTCTCCCCTTGTGATCAGTGCCATAAAATCCAAACGAGTAGAGGCCATTGAGGCTACCGAGGGTAAATGAAAATCCATCATCCGTCTGGGCTATGGTTGAAGTAGCTACTTGTGCATCCTTGAGTAACGCCACCTTCTCCCTTGGATACCCCTTGCCACAAAACACAATTGTTCCCGTACCAAACGTCTGCACAATCTGAAGACCCCCAGCCCCACCACCAGCGGGAGCTGGAGCTGG
Organism: Parcubacteria group bacterium; assembly: GCA_016217555.1. Classification (GTDB taxonomy): domain Bacteria; phylum Patescibacteriota; class Minisyncoccia; order UBA6257; family JACRHW01; genus JACRHW01. Next base: position 3,859 of record JACRHW010000021.1, on the reverse strand, counting down.
GGCTGGAACTGGCGGAGGCGGAGGAGCCGCTCCTATGTATCCTGTCATGCCAACCCCCTCCAGAATCGCCACCATAGCAGATGCAACACCAAGTCGTACATTTGAAGCATCCTTAATTTCGATATCCACCGCATAGGAACCGGTGCTACTCGGACTTTGAATCTGGTATGCGCCCAAATCAATATACGTTGCATTAACCCCTATCAACACAGTGACAACACTTCCCGCATTTATTGGTCCTGATTTGGGTGTCATGGTAATCACACCAGAAGTACCAGATACCATAGTTACTACAATATCAGTTCCCACCCCAGGTGTTGCACTCAAAAGTTTTTCGACCCCATTTACAAGCACATCCACATCTGAACGATCCATACCAGAGGGAATAGTAAATGCATTCGGCTGGGGAATAATAATAATTTTCCCATTCACGGGAATGGTGCTAGAAGGAGTAAATTGAAGCACGTGATCAGCTCCAATCCCTGGACGTGAATCACCAATCGTATCGCTCACCCTTACAGGCCCCAAAGCATAGGACTTGTAAAAGAGAAAAAAACTCAAAAAGGAAACAACAACCGCCACGTACAAAAAAAACAGCCTATTGTATAACAATACACGTTCCCCCTTCTCACGCCATACGTTGCTCCTTTCTGTGTCGGTAGTCAAGATAAAAATTAATACAAATAAGGCCCAGTAACACACTCCATGCTACAAAACCATACAAAAATATCTGTAGTGTCGCATGCTCTCTCTTCAAAAGCTGTTCCTCCTGCATCGTAAGTTGAGTTTCTTTTGCCCTTAACTGTTTCAAAAGCGTATTTTCGGGATTGGGAAGCACAGTTCCCGACATAGTAACGATACTTCCCACGTTCGCAAAAAAAACATCTCCAAAAGGACTTTTTTGTACTAAAAACAACGCACACACCTCAAGCAAAGAAGTACCCAAAAATAACCACACTATTATTTTTTTATAAGAAAACATGCGAACAATGGACTTCGTAATGCGCTAATGACAAAAACTCAAATGTATTAGAAGAAGAGGAGCAACGCAGCGAGCAGGGCAATAATCCCCAAAACAAATCCACCATTTACGATCAGGATACGCAAAAATGGTTTTTTCTTTTTACCACCGCTTCGCTCCCTCTCTCCTCTTAGTTCATGAAGCTCGCGACGCACATACGCCCTCGCGCCACCAAATACAATGATGGCGAAAATAAAAATCCCAACAATAAGGGATATCACTATCTTCAAAGGAAACACCCAAAATGCCAGTGTGGTATACACCGTCTTTTTTGCACTATCTCCATAACTTAATCCGAGATGTGCCTCGTATTTTCCTAATACAAATCCTTCTCCCTTCCATGTTGTCGCATAGGCACGAAGGTTGCGTGGCAAAACTGCGCCTCCATTTTCATTGATAATTAGTGTTGCTACCTTTTTCCCAAACCAATCAAAAATTTCAATAGACCCGGCTGGTCTAACCAATGTGTTGCCCGTATTTTCGATCTTTGCTGTTAAGGTAACTTCTGGTACGTCATAGACAATCTTATCCGTATAGAAATTACGCACCTGAGCCTCCTCCTTTACATCACCCGCAACACGTAAACTTATAATAGAACCTGTCTGTACCCCAGTAGCTATGCTGTTATTCCCCTTTTCTGATGGAATAGTGGAGACAAAAATACCGGCAAAATGTCCACCAGGAGGCGCATTTCTAGGTATTTGCACAGAAAAAGGAATTTCTTTTATCTGCAATCCAGACACCACAAGGAGGGTTGTAGGAACGGTGATCCAAGAACTGAGTGTAACCCTAGCACCCTCGCTATTAGTATCAAACTCAGGATCCCCCTTCTCGGTCAAACCCGTCATGTTCATTTTGCTTACATAGTATGTTTTTGTTTCCTTGGTTTTATTGGTCACATAAAGAAAAGAACGCAACGTTTGCCCAGGATCTACGCGCTCCTCAATAATTGCAGGAGAGATACCAATACCATTATCCTCTTGTGCATATCCTACGCCATAGTTGTATACAAAAAAAAGTCCTAAAAATAAAATAAAAAATAAAAAATAATTTCGTTTCATAATATTACAACATTAATTATATGCCATTATACCACATAGAAAAAACAAAATACAAACAAAAACACCCCGCAAGGAGGTGTTTTTGGTGTCGTTACAAGTAGTTCTAGTAAACAGGGACCACAGTATAGATAAACGTCGTTGAGTAATCACTTGCAGCTTCCTGAAGGGAGGTTGCCTCGACACGATACACTACATGTGCCTGTCCCGAAGCATGACTTAACCCTAGACCATCAATAGGACCACCCGTGTAGGCAAAGATGTTTCTGCCTGGTGCGGTGGAGGTGTTGAAGTTACCTGCGAAGAGAAGGGTGGTGGTTGATAGTCCGAAATTATCGGTAGCCATACCGGTATCAGTAGAAAGATCGGTGTCATCGGATGAGATACCATACTGACCCCACGTAGCTTCATCGGTGTAACTTGGCGCGTTCAATGACCACGCAACCGGAGAAATGATGGCGGCGTGTCCTGTAAGGAAGTTGTTGTTATCAAAGGGATCAAAGTCTGCGTTTGCACCGTAGGCTGCACTCTGGAAGTTTTGTGTTTGACGAACCTTCACGATGAATCCATTGTTTGCGTTGGTTTGAACGGCGAGTTTTTGAGAGAGCGAACGATGCGCTGGTGTTGATGGGGTAGATGACCCTATTACACCAAACGGAAGCGAAGTACCATTAGAAGCCACATCAACTATAGTTGTAACATTGCCAGCAATAGTTGTATTTGCTGCTACACCACTCACCACAAACTGAAGTGAGGAGGAGACGGAGCCAGACATAGTGACACCTGTGGTGATGACAACTGCTGCTTCACCATAATCACCCGTTACTCCAGCTATGGTATCCACGTATATAACCTGTGTACCCGCTGAAGATGGATTGGTAAATTGATTTGTACCAGTACCACCTGTCGTAGCATTGGTACCCATAAGAACCTGGATATATTCACCATTCGTAGGAATGTGTGAGGTGTTTCCGGCAGGTGAGGTAAAAGTATAGGAGTTAGAGCTTGAACTTACCCCCCACTGTCCTGGCTGTGTACTTGCCCCAAGAGTTGTTCCTGAGGCGGAAGTGAACACGCCCGTTGATGTAACAAATGCCGTCGAACTTCCAAAGTTAAGATCGATATCAGCATATCCTACACTACCGGTAAAACCGGCAGGTAATACCACAGTGAAACTGTCGTTCACTGCAAACGTTGAAGATACCTGAAAGACAATATTGTGATTCGATTTCTGATTCAAACGAGATTCCGACATCGTATCACTGATGTTCATGAGTGCTACCGCAGCATGAGTACGGTGTGTAAACACAGAGAAGCCCACCGTCCATGCAAGCATACTTACAAGGAGGAGAACGGCAATACTCTGTGTAGGAACTTCACGATTAAGAATTAATTGTTTGTTCATTGTATGAGAGAATAATAATATATTTATATTATTATTATTATTATTATTATTCGACCTTTATATACTCTACGTATTATGAGCATCCTCATGACGAGTGAGAATACTCCTTACCTCTATTGTATCAAATATAATGTAAGGTAAAGATGTGGATAACATGTCCATAAAAACACCCCTCTTGTGGGATGTTTTTTGATTGCTCTGTATGACGAAAGAGTTATCGAAACAATGCCGTTTTTAAGTGACATCACAAAAATCTCTAATACACCGCCACCACGGTATAGATAAACGTCGTCGAATAATCATTTGCAGCCTCCTGAAGAGGGGTGGTTTGAATCTTGTAGACTACGTTCGCCTGACCTGAGGCATGAGAAAAAG
>JACRHW010000020.1 GCA_016217555.1 Parcubacteria group bacterium | reverse complement strand
TTACTCCTTATTAAGCTGCCGAAACCTTTCTTAATCTCTGAAGGAACCGGCGCATCTCTTCGCAGTGCTCAATGATCTTTCTGCCTTCTCCCGCAGGTATCGGCTCTTGTCTCTCTCCGGTTACATGAGTACCAGCTATTAAGGTAATAACATAGATATCATTACCTAAATGATGGTCTAACAGCTGCCAAATAACCGAGGGAACGACCAGTTTTTCTTTGCTAATTTTCTCGTAAATTTCCTTTTCATTATCCAGAGGGTTGCACATTTTGCACCTCCTTTTGCTTCGGCTTATCTTTTTTGTCACCTACACATATAGCCATATATTTCGAGAGATATCAAGGCAATAAGAGATAATTTAGGATCAATTTAAACTCGATTTAAACTCGATTATACTGGTAAAGTTGGCTTTTCATGGTATAATGTAACAAAATGTAATGGGGGTATTGATGGAGAAAAAAATAGAGTTTTACACTGCTGAAGAAATTGCCAAAGTTTTAAGATTACATCCCTATACAATTAGAAGATTATGCCGTGAGAAGAAAGTCCCGGCTTTTAAATTTGGGGGACAGTGGAGATTTCGGAAAGATCAAATTGAGAAGTGGTCAAAATCTTATTCCTCTTTAAAAACAGGAGCAATTTAGAATCCATTGAAAGAAAGATAGGGGTTTAACACAGAATGAAAAGTCTCTGGATATGGATTAGGTTTAAAAAAAGGATCTGGTTGTTCGTAACAAAAAGAGCAAAATAATTGCTGTTTTTCCTTATGGCAGTGAAGCGTGGTTAAGATACCAGCAAGCTTTGGAGATATTTCTTAATGAATATTACCCCATACTTCTTTGAGGCATATTTCCAGTGTCCCACCAAATGTTTTCTTCTTTCAGCCGGTGAAATAGGACACGGTAATGTCTATGCCGATTGGATTCAAACCCAGAATGAAATGTACCGAAAGGCAGGAGCCAAACGTCTGATGGAAGAATATTCCCAGGGTGAAAGTATTATTGGATTACTCGAAACTAATGATCTGAAGGCAGCCAAATGGCGGCTATCTGTAGATTTCGTGGCCCGAACCCATGATCTGGAATCAACCATTCACGCGGTCGAACGGATTTCATCGGAAGATCCAGGAAAACCTATACAGTTTATTCCTATCCGCTTCATCTTTAACAACAACCTTACCATGGATGATAAGTTGCTCTTGGCGTTTGATGCGCTGGTAGTGTCAGAAATGGTGGGTAGCGAAGTCGAATTCGGGAAGATCATTCACGGCGACGACCATACCACGCTCAAGGTAAAGGTTTCGGCTCTGGCGGGCGATCTGCGAAAGCGAATTGGGAAAATCGCAACGCTGCTATCCAATGCCTCACCGCCCGACCTCGTTCTAAACCGACACTGTGCTGAGTGCGAGTTCAAAGTCCGGTGTAGGGAGAAGGCAACTGAAACAGACGACCTTAGCCTTCTTTCCGGGATGCCAGAGAAAGAGCGCAACCGACAGCGTAGCAAGGGCATCTTTACTGTCACTCAGTTTTCCCATACCTTCCGTCCGCACAGAACACCAAAGCAGGCAAAGAATCCGGCTAAGCCGCATTACCTCGCGTTACAAGCACTGTCAATCCGTGAGAACAAAATTCATATTCACGGGAATCCGCAGCTTCCAGACTCAAAAGTCAGAGTCTATTTAGACATTGAAGGACTACCTGACAGTGCGTTCTACTACCTTATTGGCGTCTTGGTTGTTTTGGAGGGACAAGAGACGTTTCACACATTCTGGGCAGACCAAAAGTCGAACGAAACGAGGATCTTCACCCAGTTTGTCGAATTGGTTCTCCAATTGCCCGATGCTCGAGTTCTACATTACGGAACCTATGAAGCTATCGCCTTGAAACGCCTGAAAGAGAGACTGCCGGAATCCTTTCATCCAAAGATTGATGAGATTTTAGAGCGAACGACCAACGTCCTGGCGATTGTCCATCCACATATCTATTTTCCGACATATTCTAATGGGCTCAAAGACATCGGGAGGTTTCTCGGATATGAGCGAGCACACGATGATGCTACAGGGCTTCAGACCATAGTTTGGCGTAAAAACTGGGAAACAAGTGGAGGCTCCGACCTTAAAGCCGACTTGATTCGATACAACGAGGACGACTGTCGCATGTTGAAACATCTTTGTGAATTCATCGGGCGACTATCCTGCCCAGATGCTCCAAACTTGGCAGCTCCTCCGAATCTCCCTGTAATTACTCGCACGGAGGAGATGATTAAGGAACGGCCACATTGGGAGGTGTTTCGTCCCAAGGAATACGCTTTGGATGATTTCAAGCACATCAACAAATGCGCCTACTTTGATTACCAACGGGAGAAGGTATTCGTACGGACACATGGTCAATTTAGAATTATCAATAAGCAGCGTCGCAAGTTGAAGCGAACGGAAACTCGCCCCAATAGAACTGTTGAGATTGAATGCAAACGATGTCCGAAGTGCCAAAAAAAGAACATCGAGAAAATCAAACAAATGCGACGTCTTGTGATTGATTTGAAGTTTTCCAGAACTGGAGTCAAGAAATGGATAACCAAATTCTACTCCTACCGATACAAATGTCAAAAGTGTGGCCATGCCTTCAACTCTGAGGCGCGGTCTCCCGGAGGACAATTACAAACCGGCCACGCTTTGATGAGTTGGTGCGTTTATTCAAGCCTCTTTTGCGGGATGAATATGAATCGGACGCGCATAGCGTTAGGAGACACCTTTGAGATATTTTTAGGCGAAGACCGGATGATACATTCCAAGCATTTCCTCGCGGCCGCGTATGAAGGGTTATACAACAATATCTTGCAGAGCCTCCTGCAAGACAAATTCCTCCATGTTGATGAAACCACAGTGAAACTCAGGGGTATAAATGGTTACGTTTGGGTACTGACCGGTATGGACAAGGCGTACTATTTTTACAAACCATCTCGGGAGAGCTCCTTCCTCAAGGATATGCTCCATGCCTTTTCGGGTGTGCTGATATCAGATTTCTACACGGGATATGATTCCCTTCTTTGTCAGCAGCAAAAGTGTCTTGTACATTTCGTGCGTGACATTGATGATGATTTATTGAAAAATCCTTCGGATGTAGAATTGAAGAGGGTTGCCCAAGAATTTGGGGCTTTGCTGCGAACGATTATAGAGACAGTGGACCGACACGGTCTCAAGAGTCGACATTTACGTAAACACAAAGTTGCCGTTTCGGATTTCTTGGATTCAGTAGCTTCGATGGATTTTTCATCAGAGCTGGTCAACAAATACAAGAAGCGGTTCCAGAAGAGTGGCGCAAAGATGTTCACTTTCTTAGACTATGATGGTGTCCCATGGAACAACAATACTGCGGAACATGCAATCAAGCGCTTCGCTAAATTTCGCAGGCACGCCGATGGTCGTTTCACAGAACGCTCTCTGTATGAATATCTCATTCTGGTAAGTATTTTTGAGACCTGCGCACTCAACAACGTTAACGTCCTCAAATTCCTACTCTCAAAAGAAACGACTCTGGATGGCTTATTCAAGATGGGTGGACATAGGATTAAAGAAAATAGGGAGGAACATATAGATTTTGAAGCAAACCAATCATTTGTAGGGGATTTGGTACCCTATGGTCATAGACTCACCGAGGTTCCAGAGGAAGCCCGCAAAGCCGATACACAAGCTCGATATTTTGTCCGTACGAAACAGTTCAAAAAAGCAGCGCAAGCTTATACTCGCGCCATTCAAACAGCTCCCGGCTGGCCGGTTGTGCGTTTCAATGCGGCACTAACTTTTGCAAAATTTTCTGCTTACAGACAAGCAATTGACCAGATGAAGTACTATCTAAAACTTTCCCCTCACTCCGTCAACGTACAAACTGCAAAAGGCAATATTGCGAAGTGGAAAGCTCAAGTGCAAGGTTCGGTGGGGGATTTGGTGTCTTGGGGTAGCAGACGTGCCGAGATTCCAGATGAGGCTCGCACTGCCGACAGACAAGCTCGTTATTTTGTCCGTACGGAACAGTTCAAAAAAGCGGCAGAAGTCTATGCCCGTGCCATTCAGTTGGCCCCAGGTTGGCCGGTTGTGCGTTTTAATCAGGCTGTGACTTTGGCAAAGCTTGCGGCTTACGGGCAGGCAATTGACCAGATGAAGTGTTATCTCAAGCTCTCGCCTTATGCATTTAACGTGCGCACCGCGAAAGATAAAATTGCAGAGTGGGAAATCCAGGTGCCGAGGTCGTCAGACGAGGATTTTTCTGATAAAAGATCATCGGATAGAATTCAGGAGAAGACTGCCGTCTCCTAGACACACCATACGAAGGTTTAGTGTAATGTATCAAAAAAGACTAAAAACCTATAAGATGATGGACTATAAGGTACAAGATAGAGAATAATTATGGAGAAGAATAAGAAGAAAGACGGGCTTTGGAAAGAAGCTTATAAAAAATGTCGTCTTTCAGTAAGACATATTCAGATGGCAAAGGAATTGGGGTTAAACCCAAAAAGTCTCATCAAAAATATCCCAAATCCACATGAAAGATGGAAAGTTCCTGCGCGGGGCTGGATAGAAGAGATGTATGCAAAGCGTTTGAAAAAGAGAGATTAGTCGTAATAAACCTTGTCTTTGCAGTGGCAAAGAATACAAAAAGTGTCACGGAAGGTAAAGAAATGGAATCATGGGAAACTTATTACGAGTACTATGAGAATCAAGAATGGGATAAGCTTACAGAATACTGTTTGGAAGAGTTGAAGAACGATCCAGAAGATGATAGTTTG
>JACRHW010000019.1 GCA_016217555.1 Parcubacteria group bacterium | reverse complement strand
TTGATTTACAACAGGTGGATTTCTCGTGTTTTTTGTTCATACACAAGAATTCTGCTACAAAACAGAGACTTTGACAGTGTTTACCTATTCAAACGGAGATGTCTACCAACCAAATTTCGCTGGGTAACTGGACGTGTCATAATGTCTAAGCGTAGCTCGTATTTTATTATAGCTTTATCAAAGTGTTCTTCTGTGAATTAAAAAAGACCTGATTTTTCAGGCCTTTTTGGTTTACTAAGTTTTGAGTGGTTTGTTGCAATAGGAACATTTGTTGATGGCGTGTGCACAGGTGGCACATCTATTGAAGCACGAATTTGTTTCTCGTGCCCCACATTCTTGGCACTTTTTTGCCATCATAGTAAATATTTTCTTTTTGCATTCAATACAGAGTCCTGCCCACTCGTTACAGTCTTCCATTATTTCACCCCCACGAAGTCCCTACCAAGGATAGGCTGGGGAAAGAAAAATAGCAACAGTTTGATTTTGTAGGCGATTTATAGATACAATGGATAGTACTTAGCCATTAGCTTATAGCTTCTATGATTACGGATTATCAAAACCCCTAAAAGCTAAAACCTAATAGCTAGAAGCTAATTCAATGGAACCATTTAATTTATCAAAACTGGAGGAGTCGATGCTTGCTTTTTGGAAGGAGCACGATATTTTCGAAAAAAGTATTAAAAACCGTGCGAAGCGGAAGCCTTTTGTTTTTTTTGAGGGCCCTCCTACCGCAAACGGAAGGCCTGGTATTCACCATTTTTTGGCACGTGCGTGTAAGGATGTTATTTGTCGCTATCAGACGATGCAAGGGAAATTAGTGACCCGGAAGGCGGGATGGGATACACACGGACTCCCTGTAGAGCTTGGAGTTGAGAAGATGCTTGGGCTTAAGAATAAGAAGGAGATTGAGGCGTATGGGGTGGCTGAGTTTAATGCGAAGGCGAAGGAGTCGGTTTGGCAGTATAAAGATGAGTGGGAACGTTTTACGGAGCGTATGGGGTTTTGGCTTGATATGAAGGATCCCTATGTTACGTATGATAATCGCTACATACAAAATTTGTGGTTTGTTCTTGCGGCCATTAATAAGAACTATCCACTCGAAAAAGATTTTCGCGTGTCTCCTTATTGTACTCGATGTGGTACGGTCCTTTCTTCTCACGAGCTTGGCCAGCCAGGTGCGTATCGTCTTACACGTGATCCATCATTGTATCTAAAATTTGAACTTGCAGGAACTAAGCTAGGAAAGAAAAAGGAATATGTATTGGTATGGACGACGACGCCATGGACGCTCCCCGCAAATGTTGCAATCGCGGTGCATCCTGATTTGTCGTATACATGCTATGAATCAGACAAGGAACTTTTGTGGGCGGTGAAGTTGCCAGAGAAGCTTGAACAAAAGGTGACAGGTGGAGAGATAAAAATAATAAAAAGTGTTAAGGGTTCGTCACTTGTTGGGAAAAAATATGTTCCACTTTATGCACACAAAGAGGTAAAAAATGCCTACAAAATAGTGTCTGCTGACTTTGTTTCAGCAGAGGACGGAACAGGATTAGTACATATTGCCCCAGCATTTGGAGAAGAGGATATGAAGGTGGCAAAAAAACAGGGTCTCCCTGTGCTCCTTACTTTAGATGATAGTGGTGTCATGAAACGAGGTGAGCCTGGAGAGGGGTTGTTTGCAAAAGACGCAGATAGGGTTGTTTTTGAACAGTTACGAGATCGTGGTCTTGTTGTAGATGACACGTTAGGTGTTATAGAGCACGAGTATCCTTTTTGCTGGCGTTGTGACACACCACTTCTCTACATGGCTCGAGAATCTTGGTTTGTTCGCATGAGTAAGCTCAAGAAAGAGATGGTGAAGAATAATACCCATGTCAACTGGATACCTCAACATGTTCAGGATGGTAGGTTTGGGGGCTGGTTACGGGAACTTAAGGATTGGGCGATCGCGCGTGAGCGCTATTGGGGAACGCCACTTCCTATTTGGGAGTGTGAAAAATGTCACCATACTAAAATTGTTGGCTCTCTCGATGAATTAAATAACCAGGCCTATTTTAATAATGAGTGGTATGTCATGCGTCATGGAGAATCGTCCCACAATGTCGATGGTCTTATGGCGGGAGGAGCTTTTTTTGACGCCTCCCATCTCACCGAAAAAGGTAGCAATCAAATTCACGCACTAGGAAAAAAATTACAAAAGGAAAAAATAGATGTAATTTATTGTTCTCCCGCAGAGCGTACTAAGGAGACGGCAGAGATCGTTCGTAAATATGTGAAGGCCCCCATCTTTTTTGATGAACGCCTTGTAGAGATTAAGGCGGGTATTTTTGATGGAAAATCCATAGATGATTATGGGGCATTTAGGGCGTCTCTTTCGAGCCCAACTGAGAAGTTTTTGAAACAATTTCCCGGCGGAGAAAGCCTAGAAGAGGTGGCGCGAAGAATGATGAGTGCAGTGTTTGAGATAAACAAAAAACACGTGGGAAAACGTATACTTCTCGTAAGCCACGGAGATCCTATTTGGATGCTACAAAACACACTCGAAGGTCATACTCCTGAGGAAATCTTTGTATCTGATTACCCCCATATTGGAGAGTATAAGAACATTGAGGTATATAATTATCCCTACAACAAAGAATTTAGAGTCGATCTCCACAAGCCCTTCATCGATCATATTTATTTGAAGTGTCAAAAATGTAAGGGGAAGATGGTACGAGTCAGAGAGGTGATGGATGTATGGTTCGATTCTGGTGCAATGCCGTTTGCTCAATCGGGATTATTATCTGATTGCCCGGAAAGTAAGAAAAACATACTTAGTTGTATTGAACAGTATCCAGCAGATTATATTGCCGAAGGAGTGGATCAGACGCGTGGGTGGTTCTATACGCTTCTTGCCATTTCGACGCTTTTGAAACTAAAGCCAAGTTATAAGAATGTGTTAGTACATGGGCTTGTGCTTGATGAACAGGGAAAGAAGATGTCGAAATCAAGAGGAAACGTAGTAAATCCGTGGGATGTGATGAATAAGTATGGGGCAGACGCTGCACGATGGTATTTCTATACACTCAATCATCCCTATGAATCTAAAAAGTTTTCGCTTCTCGATCTCGAGAAATCGATGCGTAAGTTTTTTATTACCTTTTGGAATGTACACCAGTTTTATGAGACGTATGCAAGTAAAATTTCCAATTTCCAATTTCCAATTTCCAAAACGTCAACTAATTTTCTTGATAGATGGCTTGCGACACGGCTTGATCAGGTAATAAAGAAGACGACGAAGGCGCTCGATGCCTTTGAAATGGTTGACGCCGCACGTGAACTTGAGCAGTTTGTGGTTGAGGATTTTTCACGATGGTGGTTGCGTCGCTCAAGAAGAAGGTTTCAGCGTCCAGAGTCTAAGAAAGAGTTAGAGATAGCAAGTAGCGTGTTCTATGAAACGCTGAAGACGATTATTACACTCGTAGCGCCCTTTGCTCCATTTTTCGCTGAGGGGCTTTATCAAGAATTGCGAAAGAAAGATGATTCTTTGAAAGAGAGTGTTCATCTTGAAGATTGGGTAACAGAAGGTAGAAAACCCTTCAATACGGCTCAGGGCAAGCAGAAAGTAGAAAACAGAAAAGAAATCTTGGAGCAGATGGAGTTGGTGCGTCGTGTTTGTGCACTAGGTTTGCGCTCGCGTGCCGAGAAAGGGCTTAAGGTAAGGCAACCGCTTGCCTCACTAGAAATTAAATATGATCTTCTTGTTGATAAAGAGATGCTTAACATGGTGATGGAGGAGGTAAATGTTAAAAAAGCACGTCGTGTAAAGGTGCTTTCCCACGATGCAATAATAAACGAGACGGATCTTGCGATTGCATTGGATACTGTTATTACTGATGAACTTAGGGAGGAGGGTGTTGTGCGGGACTTGATGCGTTCCTTGCAGGAGCTGCGGGCAGAAGCGGGGCTTAATGTGGGCGAACAGGCAGAACTTTTTGTAGTGGGGGAAGGTGCAATAAAGCATATTCTTGAACAGTACGGTGATCTTATTAAAAAAGAAGTAAGTATAAAAAATATCGTGGATGCTGATACTGCTATTTGTGATGCCGAGAAGGAGATTGACATAGATGGTAAAGTTATGCTTAAACTTAAGAAGTTGTAATAGAAAGGGAGGTGTTGAATAATGTATATTCGGCATGTAGATAAAGATGAGCAGAAGATTGAAATGTGGCTGTGGCCTGATCCAGCAAAATATGCAGAGGTGGAGGAGCAGATGGTGCATCTCCTTAAGGGTCTTTTAACCCACCTTAGCGTGATTTCGAAACTTCCAAAGCAAGAGGCGATGGATGCGCTTACTCTTCTTAATTTTCATTTCATTTTATCGATTATGGAAACACCTGGTGGTCCCATAAGTCCACCAAATCAAAACTAAAAGATAAATTCAAAAACGGCCCAAACGCCGTTTTTTTCTTGTCATTTCATCGTACTTTTTTATCATTCCCGCGCTGTGCCCTTCCATAGCTTTGGCGAAGGAGGGAAGGCAGGAATCCAGTGGAAATGAATCACAACATGTACATTTCTCACACGTTCGGATACCCAGCGGTATCCTCACTCATCCGCAGGCGCTTCGTTGTCAACCCAACTCATTGTGATTCGGAGTTGACAACACCCAGCTTCGCGCCTGCGGAATGGTTCGAAATATACATGTTGTGATTCAAAACTCTATCATGTCGTTCGGGAGGGATAGCGCATGTCCCAGTCATTTCGTCATCCCGAGTGCAACGAGGGATCTCCCGACCTTAGGATTGGTGATAGTAGAGAGATCCCTCGGCTGATGCCTCAGGATGACAATGGATGTTTTTTTGACATGCGCATGAGGGGGGGGGGTATACTGGGAGAAAGGTTAAGAGTAATAATAACTAATAATTTTTATTAACAATAATATGAGTGAAAAAATTCGTAGGTCTGCGGGGTCAGATATTTCGCCTAAGCCGAAATTATCTAAAGAAGGGAAAGGAGAATCATCAGAAAAAATCATCGAGGACTATCAAAAGAAGTTTGATGAATTTTTCAAAAGAAGAGTTGAAATTTCACAAGAGTTGGATGAACACGTAAAAAGAGCCTTGTGGAACGGTCTTCGTAGTGGCGAATTTAGCTATTATGAAAAAATTGTTTCTCAATCCTCTGAAGCAAAAAAGCTTGTTCTTGAATTAGGTAACCTAAGCATTGAGGAAAAGAAAACATTCCAAGTTTTTTTTGACAAGTTAAAAAATCAGCCAGGTTTTACACATATTGATTTTCGAAAATTTGAGGGAAGAGGAAGGGGGATAAATAGGGATCTGGGATGGGGAGAAAAAGATATAGATGAGTGTATTATATTTCCGGATAAAAAAGGGGGTTTGGTGAAATATGTTGAGAGGGATACCAAAATAGAGTGGGGTAAGGGTGGAGAGTGGTCGGTTTATGACGCAAAAAGACATTTGGAGTTTTGGTTTCAAGAGAGAACTCAATCAAATGAGTTTGCTCGAGAGAGTATCGTTTGGTCTTATTCTCATATTTTAGACCATCTTGGATCTAAGATTGAAGACGTAAGAAAGTATATTGAAAATGATAAACAGCGTCTTGAAGACATGGAAAAACGTCTTGCAGTATTAGAAGGATTAAAATGAATTATCACGGTCCTACAGTCGTGGTTTCTTTTCCCAACAAACTTCGTTTGTCTACACTTCGTGCAGAAATGCCCTTCATCCACGGGTTCTACGCCCATGGATGAAGCAAGGTACTTTGGCTTATAATCAAAAAGGCTTTAAGCCTTTTTGATTATAAAAGTCCTATTATTTGTTTGGTTTGTGTTATTGTCTTTTGGGCGATGGCGCGTGCGGCGATGCCATTTTTTTGATATGTTGAAGAAAAGAGTTGTTTTTGGTATGGTAAGAATGTAACAATATCCTTATGAATAAAGAAGACGTTATTAAAATTATTGAAAATAACATGCCTCACCTTAAGGAACAATTTTGTGTAAAAGATATTGGTCTTTTTGGGTCATTTGCGAGGGGTGAGCATACCGACACTAGCGATATAGATATTCTTGTTGAATTTGAATCTCCGATCGGTTTTTTTGATTTTATTCGGCTTGAGACGTTTTTAAGCAATGCCCTTCAGAGAAGGGTTGATCTTGTTACCAAAAGGGCAATAAAGGCCTCTATCAAAGAGGAGACGCTTAAAGAAACGTTCTATGTCTAAGCGTACGGTTGTACTTTATCTTGATGATATTAGGGGTTCTTTGAATTTAATTAAGCAATATACAGGGGGTACGGTGTATGATACCTTTCTTCATGATCAAAAAACAATTGATGCTGTGGTGAGAAATTTATCAATTATTGGTGAAGCCGTAAAGAATGTTCCGCTAGAGGTAAAATTACAGCATGCTGATGTTCCATGGGATGAAATTATTGGAATGAGAAACAAGATTATTCACGAATATTTTGGTGTCGATGAAGAGATTCTGTGGAAAACAATACAGGAGGATTTACCATTGTTTGAAAAGAAAATTCTAGAACTTATTGCTCAAGAATAGGTCCTTTTTTTGACACGCGCATGAGGGGGGGGTATACTAAGAAAAGAGGCGATACATATTATTAATTTAAAAAAATAAAATTATGGAAGAAATTAAGATTCCAAAAGGGCCACTTGGTCCACCGATAAAAATGGAAAAGCCGGGTGATAAAAGTCTAGAGCAAGAAATATCTTCTTTGGCACCAGTTTCTATGGAGGGACCAAAAGAGAAGGCCATTGGAGAGATGAGTACCGAGGAACTCATTGGAAAGTGTCAGAAATTATTGGATGAAGTGGAGGATATTATCATAGAAGAAGATGCTCTCGATGACCAACAGAAACAACTTAAGGCGGACTTTAAAAATTATCAGCCTGCACTCGAGTTTAAAGTAGGGGAAAGGCTGAAGGTATTAAGAAACAATCGGGGTCAGAAGCGTGACGAAATTATTGGCATAGGTAAGTTAAATAAAATGAAAGGTGTTGATATCGAGAGAATGAATAATATGGCAATAGATAAGTTAAATAAGAGAAGAAGAGCGCTTCATAGAGAGTAAGAAGGTCTAGAGAAAATACAAAACGACATGTCAAAAACGTGTCGTTTTGTATTTAGCATTAAATCCTTGTCTTTGCAGAATTGTAGGAGAAGACTGGAGAGGGTGCGTTTATTATCATCCTGTGATATTCTTAAAGAATGGAAGGGATGCGACCACCGGTGCAAAAGAAATTAGAACAAAACAATAATCGCGACAAGACGCTCGAGTTTTTTTCTCTTTCAGATCTGGAAAATTATAAGAAGGTTATTGAGGAATCTATAAAAACAGCCCAGCATATCATGGAAGGAGTTAACAATGATGAGGAGACACGCGCCTATTACGAACGACACTCATTATCCGAGGAGGAGGAACTTGCAAAGATAAAGAAAGAGATTTTGAAAAGAACAATATAAAAATCGGTCTTAGAGGAGACCGATTTTTGTTTTTACTTCTTGGAGGGTTTTTTGGGCGATGGCGCGTGCGGCGATGCCGTTTTTTATAATTTGATCGAGGAGTTGTTGCTTGCCCTGAGCCTGTTGAAGGGTTATCTCCTTTCTTGCTTCTCGTGCTGGGGCGAAATGGTTATTTATGGTTTCGCCTAGATTCTTTTTTATTTCACCATAACGGAGGGATTGTGGATCAATTATGGTTTGCCCTTCGACAGGTTCAGGGGCTAGTAACTTTTTAAATTGTTCTGGTGCGAATTCGCGGTAGAGGGTGAGGAGATTTTTTACACCCGCTATTAGAGTTTCTATTTCAGGATTTTGCCTTCCTTTTTCTGATGGGATAATCTCCAGAGATTCTTCGGCTGACACTTCAGAATGACTATATATAATTTTTTCAAAAAGGGAGTTGTCTGCAGATACTGCTGATTTTACTTTTTCTTCGGTGATGGATGGTTCGTCAAATACGCCTATATAGCTATTTGAGCCATGGCTTTTAGACATTTTGTGGATGGGGTCGGTAAGACTCATGACGCGTGGAGTGGGAGAAAGGAGCGCCTGTGGTTCCTTAAACATGTCTCCATATCTGCTGTTGAATTTACGAGCCAGTGTTCGAGTAAGTTCAAGATGTTGGAGCTGGTCTTCGCCTACGGGAACGCTACTTGTATCGTAAATAAGTATGTCCGCTGCTTGGAGTACAGGGTAGTCAAAAAGTC
The DNA here is from genome assembly GCA_016217555.1 of Parcubacteria group bacterium. Classification (GTDB taxonomy): domain Bacteria; phylum Patescibacteriota; class Minisyncoccia; order UBA6257; family JACRHW01; genus JACRHW01. The sequence continues at coordinate 20,603 of JACRHW010000019.1, read as the reverse complement.
CTACGTTGATATTTTCTTTTTGGTGCGTTGATTTGTCTTTGAACTGTGTCATGCGTTCGAGCTCGCCCATAGGAGTAAGCGTATTTAATATCCACGCAAGTTCAGTAACCTCGGGGACGTGTGATTGTATGAAGAGTGTCGTTTTTTCAGGATCGATACCAAGGCTTACAAGATCAATAATGAGTTGTTCGATTTGGGCGCGTTTTATGTCGGCTGTGACAGGGTCTCCTGAGAGAGAATGGTAATCGGCAACAAAAAGAAATAGGCTATTTTGCTCTTCGTTTTGGAGTGCAATGAGATTTTTAATAGCACCCAGGTAGTTGCCGATGTGAAGTTCTCCGCTTGGTTGTATTCCCGAAACAATAATTTTGCTGGCATTCATCTTTTTTGTATCTAGTAGTTGGTATCTTGTATCTAGTATAATTTTTTTTATACAAAATACTAGATACTTTTCTATACTTCTATAATTACTGGTAACACCATAGGTCGACGCTTAATTTTCTTCCACAAGAAGGCACCGACTTGCTCTCTTAAGTTATCTTTTACGTAGGTCATGTTGCTTGCATGATCAGGGGTTGCGGTACGTTCTATAATTTTTCTAATGAGATTGCGTGTTTCATCGAGAAGCTCTTTTGACTCTTTGAGATAGATAAAGCCTCTCGAGATAATATTGGGATAGCCTTTTAATTTTCCCGTCTTTGTATCGACGGCGGCGACAATGACAAACATCCCGTCTTTAGAGAGGAGGTCTCGGTCACGAAGAACAACTTCGCTTACGTCTCCAATGCCGAGTCCATCAACCATGATGTAGTTTGCAGGGACTTCTCCTACCACAGCCGCTTTATTTTCTTTAAATTCTACGACTTGTCCATTTGAAGCTAAGATGATGTTTTCTGGTTTCACGCCGACAGATGTCGCAAGTTCTTCGTGTGCGCGAAGCATAGAGAACTGTCCATGGATAGGCATGAGAAATTTTGGTTTCAAGAGGTTGAGGAGAAGCTTGAGGTCTTCTTGGTAGGCGTGGCCACTTACGTGGATATCCATCATTTTATAGTTGTATACTTTCGCACCTTGGCGAGTAAGAGAATCAACGAGATATTGTACAGCACGCTCGTTTCCTGGAACGACAGAAGAAGAAAAAATAATAGTATCTCCTTTTTCAATCTTGAAATAGCGATGTTCTTGGTTTGTGATACGCATGAGTGCGGCGCGATCTTCCCCTTGTGCACCTGTACACATGATGACAAGACGTTCTGGGGGGAGCATAAGTGCCTCCTCTGCGGAAATGATGGTGCCTTTTTGCCCTTTTAGGTAACCAAGTGACCTACATATTTCAACGTTATTTTTCATGCCGTACCCTTCGATAACCACCTTGCGGTTAAATTTTTCGGCAAGGAGAATGATCTGTTGTACACGTTCGATGAGTGATGAAAATGTTGCAGCGATAATTCTTCCTTGGGCTTTCTCGAAGATGAGCTCTAGGTTTTCAAAAATTGTTTTTTCGGAGGGCGCATGGCCAGGTTTTTCCGATCCTGTGGAATCCGAAAGAAGTAGGAAGACGCCGCTAGAGGTTAATTTTACAATGCGTGCAATGTCGGCTGGTTCATCTGCGATGGGGGAGAAATCAAATTTAAAATCACACGTGTGCACTACCATCCCCAGGGGTGTTTGGATTGCAAGCCCTACAGAGTCGGGAATATTATGATTGACATGGAAAGGAACAATTTTAAAGGGTCCGAGATCTATTATTTCCTCTTTATCTTTATAAATAGTTTCGATATGTAATTTTGGTTGGTGAGGAAAATCGTCCTGACGTTTAAGGATGATTCCTTTTGAGAGTGGGGTTGCATAGATTGTAGGGTTTCCTATTTCATGGATGATGTAGGGAATTGCACCTATGTGGTCATAGTGTCCATGGGTAATAACGACCCCTACAATTCTTTTTTTATTTTCCTTGAGATAGTGGAAATTTGGGATGGTGTAATCAACTCCTGGCATATCCTCGTCAGGAAAACCAAACCCCATATCAACGACAAGAATATCATCGCCATATTCAAGGGCCATCATGTTACGTCCAACCTCTTCAAGGCCCCCAAAAGGAATTACGCGAAGACCTTTTTGTTCTTCTTTTTGTGGAAGAGGTATTGGGTTTGTTTTTCGCCCCATCCACGAATTAGAGCGTCGTGGTGTTCGTCTTGCTGCGCCCACCGTAGCTTTAAGTGTAGAATGGGTTGCATGCGTCGATTTATGCGTGGGCGTATTTGCGACTGGTTGTTGTATTGGATCCATATGTTATTTTTTATTTTTTGCCTCATGCGTGTTTGGTTTGCAAAGGCGTTACTAGGTTAGTTGATAATAAAAAGGACTAATTATTAATTTTAATTCCACCGGTTGGCTGATCCGCCACGGGAAAACTCCCGTTTTCCCGACCCATTTCCCATTCGAATCGCCCCATGCGAAGATAGAAATCTTTTCTTGTTGGTGCTGGGAGGGGGATTCGAACCCCCAAGGGATTGCTCCCACTAATACCTGAAACTAGCGCGTCTGCCAATTTCGCCACCCCAGCAGGGTGATGTTACAGGCTTCGAGATGAAGTGATAAACCAATCGTGGATTGTAGAAAATCGTTCGCTTGGTGTGGTAATTATTTTGCTTGATACATTTTTAATACGTTTTGAGACCACATAGAGATAGTCGGGGTTATAAAGAAAGATGGCGGGGGCATCGTTTTTGATTATGTTTTCAAAACGTGTATAGAGATCTCCTCTCGCCTGTGGATCTATTGTTTCCCGTATTGTCTCGGTAATTTTATCTACTTCTTTGTTTTGATAGAGGCTTAGATTGCGTCCTGGATTAAATTTCTGAGATGAATGCCAAAACGAGAAGGGATCTGCTTGGAGGTCGAGGACGTTACCAAAAAGGAGGATGTCGTACTTGCGTGGTTCTATATAATTTACCTCAAGATCTTTGAGGGGTACGATTTCTACCTTGGCGTTTATTCCCAGTTCTGCCCAGCTTTTTACTAAAATACTTGCGGTTTCAATAAGAAATGAGTTTTGTGGTGTAACGATAGTAAAAGAAAGTTTTTGCGAACGATCTTTGCTCTTTTCGCGTATTCCGTTTCCATCTTTGTCTTCCCATCCCGCTTCGGTGAGGAGTGATTTTGCCTTCTCCATGTCATATTCTGTTTTTTGTCCCGCTTCGATTGGGGGTGGAATGGGTGAGTTAAGAGGGGTTCCATGACCAAGAAGTACTTTTTCAATAAGATATTGTTGTGGGGTTGCTAAGGCAAGACTCTCGCGTACGCGTATGTCTTTTAGTGCAGGTGCGTTTTGTGGATTTAAGAAAGCTGCATAGTAGAGTGGGCGCTTAATACCGATGACTTGATAGGAAGAAGAGAGTGACTGAAGTTGCTCTGGCTCTACGTTGGCAAGTGCGTCAATTTGGTGGAGTTTCAGAGCTCGCATGGCATCTGTTCTTGTTTCGTAAAAAAGGAAGGTGATGTAGTCAATGTAGGGGCTTGTTTTCTTGGTTGTAACACGCTCAAGTTCATAGCGTTCCAGGCCTCCCTCTCGGTTTGTAATTACAGAGCGTACTTGGTACGCGCCACTCCCTACTGGTTTTATAGTATAAGGAGAGAGAGGTAGACTTTCTTTGGGGACTGATTCAAAGATATGTTTTGGGATGATTTTTAATTTCAAATTAGCAAGGAAGAATGCATACGGATTAGGGATGCTAAATTTTATCTTTCGTTCTGTAATTTTTTCAACGTTTACTCCTTGCCAGCTGTATTGAAGTGGTGTTTTATTCTCAAGATCGTGAATAAGATTTACGGTAAACACCACATCGTCACTTGTAAGGGGCTTACCGTCTTGCCACACAAGATTTTCTTTCAACGTTACTATCCACACAGCTCCTTTGTTCTGTATTTCATAGCCCTGTGCAAGATCGGGGACGATGGCGCCGTTGTTATCTACATCAAAAAGACCGCGATAAAGTAGATTTATAAGTGTATCCTCATTTTCATTTGAAGCAAGGACGGGATTGAGTTTGAGAATACTAGTTCCCACGAGACCCTCCTTAAATTCCCCGCCATGGGTAGGGCGTAACGTTCCGATAAAAAATGAGATGGCAATAAGAACGACACAAGAGACGAGTGTGATTGAAATCCCTGTAATAACAAGATGTTTATCCTTTGTTCCTAGTCGCGCATAAAATGTCCTCCAATAGGCTAGGGAGAGATATTTCTGATATTTCATTAATAGATGTGAGAAGGGGGAGAGTGCAATGTCCTTATCCTCTTAAACTAGTGAGTACGAGACCCACAAAGAGAACAATAAGAACAATGGTAACGATAAAGAGCACTTTTTCCAACCCTCTACGGGTGTAATAAAGAGATCCTTCCCCACCAAAAGCGGAGCCAAGGCCCATACCTCTTGGTTGAAGGAGAATCGCCGCAATGATCATTACGGCTACTACTAATTGAGTTATTTTAAGCCACATCATATGTATATATCCTGGTTTTAGGAGTGTGTGTCCTCACGTATCGTAAGAAGGTGGAGGACAAAATTGATACTACCAAAGAGAAGTGTTGCGTACAATAGCGCATATATTCCCTCTATCTGCACTCCAAGAGGGATTTGTGTAAATATCCATAAGAGTAACATATTGATGACGATTGTAAAGAGTCCTAGGGAGAGGAGGATGAAGGGGAAGAGAATCGCCTTGAGGATCGGTTTAAGGAGATAGTTGATAAGCGTGAGGATAAAGGCGCCTTCGAGAAGGAGAAGCATATCCCCTTGAAACGAAAAACCAGGCACAAAATGCCGAGCAATGAGAACTCCAAACGCATTTGCTGAAAGATTAATAACAAAGTTTTTCATATTTGATATCTCAGTATGGAATGGTTCAGAATGAATATGGTGTGGTTTCAAGACCATCTTTATTATACATCAAAAAACAACGAGCGTGAATTACGCATTGCAATAATCATCACAATTATTCTGTACATCTTTGTTGTACACAATCAAACTTGTAATGATCGCAAGGAATTTTTTATATTGCCTGCCATGTTACATCATAGTAGGGGGACACGCTCTACCTTTTTTTGAGTATCAGCTCACAACTCTAAGTGAGTCAGTGTTTATCTATAATCTCTGAGCGAAGTCGAAGGGTTTCCTTATGGTAGGCCTTCGACAAGCTCAGGCACTATCTTATTTTTTCACTCAGGGTTGTGAGCTGATACTTTTTTTGACACGCGCATGAGGGGGGGGGTATACTAGGGAAAAAGGCGATACTATTTTTTTAAAATAAAATTATGCCAAACTTTAATGGACCACCTACTAATAAAGGGCCATTCAGTGTAGAACCGAAACCAGTGGAAGAGTTGGTGAAAAAAACACCAGAGATAAAAATGGGGAAACCGAGAACGGAGCGGGAAATACAGCAGGAGATGGATATAATGAGTGAGTATTATAGAAATGATAAGAATACTTATAGGGTATTGGGTGATTTGAGAAGTGTTATTGCTGACTTACGCAACATGGATAATCCATCTTTCGTTGACAGTGAAGAGGCTCGTATGGATCGTAAGGATAGTGATTATTTTAAAGAGGTTCGTAGTGGCTATAAGGGCTGGAAATCTGAAGATTTTATGAAATTTGCAGATAAACTTCAAAAGATTTTAGATGAGAAAGAAAAAGAACAAGAACGTATAATGAAAGAACAAGCAGCAGAAGCAGCGTCGTACGAATATAGGAGGGGGAAAGCAGAGCGATCTCTTGGTAGTGTTAGGTACAAACTGGATAATGGAGAATGGCCCGAGAGAAAAGATGTAGAAGAGTCCCTCTGGTTTTTAAAAGACGACAATTGGAAAAGAAGAGAGAAATATTTTAATGGGGATAGTCATGACGACTATCAGTCTGAAATGTCGTCTTTAAGATCTGATCTCGATTCGCCAAATGAAATAGTTAGGACTTATGCTAGTGAGCAGATAAGTGGACTAGAGGAAAGAGCTCGAGAACATCAAAAAAAAGCTGAAGAAATAAAGAGATTTGAGGATGTTATTGCGGTAAGCAAACAGGTAGAAGCATTATTGGGAGTTTCTTGGATTGAAAAAGATGTTGTGGGTAAGGATGAAAAGGTTTTCCTTAAAGGTCTCCTAGACACTTTGCAGAAGCCAGATGTGTTTGTGGGTCTTGGTCAGGATGACATACAAAGGGCAGTGAAGATTTTAAAAGATTCACCGAAATATACTGCTACCAATAATTTTAGGGAAGAGCTTAACGAAGTGGAGGGTGATCTTAAAAAAGAATCAGACGGTAGCATTGTCAAAAAAACATTAGAAATTAGAAAGCAAGAACTTTTGAAGAAGATCGGCAGGGAAGGCCTAGACGACTATGAGTATGGGGAGGTATCTAAATCAATAAAGATATTAGAGAGTTTTCTTGAGAAAAGTGAGAAATAAAATTTGGTTTCGATGAGTATAAAAATAGGCTTGAAATAAAGCCTATTGTGGAGATTTCAATCAAATTTATGATGATTGTCATGGCTTTGATTCATTGACAAGTCTTTTGTATTTTGGCACATTGTAGCTAGTTATTTGTCAAACGAAAAAGGAGGGGATCTTATGGGTTCCTTTGCTTATACGTGTGCGGTGTCTGGTCTTCCTATTGAGGCGGGAGATAAAGTTTTTTATCTTATGCTGACTCAGAATCCGTATCATGAAGAGGGTAAAAATGTGTGCTATAGTACCGATGTTTGGTTTCCTCGGACGCCACCACTTGCTGCTCACTATAACGATTATGGAAGTGTTGAAAATATCGGGCGGGGAGTTGTGCGCAAGCTATGGCTTAAGGGGCTCCAACTCGATCTCATTGAACAGGGAGTGGGAGATAATAGTGCTCATGATGTTCCGACTTCGAAGGCGATGACGTTCGATGAGCTTTTGGATGCTCTTCAGGAGGGAAGAGTGCTTGTGGATCGGAACTTTGCACCTCCTCCTCGGAGTTCGCGAGAAATCGATGCATTGTTGGCGCGTGTTGATCCAGATTTTGCACTTTCATGGCGTCAATGTGAATCTATTTCTCATATCGATACTACTCCGCAGGGCATTCCAACCCTTCAGCGGATTACGCATATTCTTACAAGTCACGGGCATGATGTTGCACAAGGGTTTGATCAACATGGATTTTTTGTCGATGAGCTTATGCATGGATATGTACGTATTCGTTGTGCTGGGAATTATGATAGTAAAATTGATGACTCTGTCGTTTTGTCGCATGTGGTATCACTCTTCAAGGATGAGTATGAAGCGGTCGTTGTTGCTGGAGGCGGTTCGAGCCCAAACTCCGCAGATCTTCTTGTGCTTCCTTATCCCAACGCCAAAGGTTTCTATGGGTATTTGGAAAAGAGACACAAAGATCCTCTTGTCGTGAGTCACGCAATGATTCGTAGAGATGTCTGGGAGGCGTTACTCTCTTCAGAGCAGTGCCAAAAAGAATTACATTCTTTACTTGAGCGTGGAGCAGATCATATTGTGGATATCTTCAGGAAATTTTCTTTACCTTGTGTGGGAATTGGTACACATTTAGATCTTCTTATTCAGGAGGGGACAACAATACCAAAATCCCTCATAAAGATTCTTGCCGAATTTGCCGTGATCGAGACACGTCTTGACCAGTGTCGTTACCAGTGGAGACCTTCATCGAGTGTTGGTCCTCAGTTTGGTGAATGGCGTGCACACGCTGAACTCTTTAAAGTGTTTCAGCGTGTTGCTCGTACTAATGCAAGAAAACGAGATACTGATTGTGATGTTTGATAGGAATACCCCAGTTTTGGACGATTTTATTACAATGTCTGTTTCTGGGCTTGGACTTGAGCGTGGAGCGGCGTATAAAGATATTATCATTCGTGCTACGAAGTTTGGTCTTCGTCTTTGCTCTTCTGATGAGGCAAGATTATATTTGCAGTACAGGCGACAACACAAGGATCAACAAAGCTTGAAAAATCTTTTGATTGCCATGAATCCTGTTATCTCCGGTGCCGGTATCTGGAGTATTTTCGCAGTAACGTGCGATTATGCTGGGCTGGATTATTATTGTGTAGATGCTGACCCTGAAAAATTCTGGGGCAGTAAATGGTCTTTTATTTTTCTTCGTAAGGGGAGTTCGAATTAAAATTGAATCCTCATGCATTCTTGCGTGAGGATTTTTTATAACCATGTCGTGGCATATAACGATTTTGTCATTTTGAGTGCAACGAGGGGTCTTCTGATTTAAGGATGAGTGATATGAGAGAGATTCTTCAGCTGATGCTTCAGGATGACATATTGATGAGAATGCAACCTACCCTAAAAGATTTTTGCCGGTCATTTCGGGGGGGAGGGGGAGATTTAGTATGGTGAGGATGGTTGGTGCGACGTCGTTGAGGGCTCCGAGGCCGAGGTCTTTGCGGTCGCCCTTAAGGTTTTTTTGGATGATGTAGACGGGGACGGGATTGATGTTGTGTTTTGTTTCTGGTGCTCCCGTGTAGGGATCGCGTAACGATTCCACGTTGCCATGGTCAGAAGTAATAATGAGATGATATTCTTCGTGCAATTCTATGTGTGCGATGATTTGTTGTAGTTGCGTATCAAGGACTTCTGTTGATTGGCGCGCAAGATCATATTCTCCTGCGTGAGCAATGAGATCGGCGTTCGCATAGTTTACGACAATGAGATCATATTTCTGTGATTCAATGGCTTCTATAATATGTTGTGTGATTGTCGGTGCCATAAATTCTGGTGCGGATTCCTTTGAAGTTCCCTGTTTTGAGGGAACGAGAATACGCTCTTCCTGTGGAAAGGGGTCACCTCTGAAGCCGTTGAAAAAATAAGTGACGTGGGCATATTTATCAGTTTCTGCGATTTTAAGTTGTTTTTTCCCTGCGCTAGAGACTACTTCACTTGTAGGATGAGGTACTGTTTCTGGGGGGAAGGCGACGAGGGCCGTAAAGGCGTCATCGTAGTGTGTCATGGTGGCGACACATAGATTTGAAGGAATATGTGCGGGAAATGAGTTGAAGTTAGGAAGTGCAAAAGGTGTTGCGATTTGGCGGATAGAATCTTCGCGAAAATCCCAAAAAACTATTGCATCATTATCTTGTATGAATCCATTTTCCTCTGTGGGGGAGAGAAAAGCATTTGGGGGAATAAACTCATCAGTTAATTTTTTTTCGTAGGTGGGTTGAAATGCTTCGTCTAATGTTTTTGCAAACGCGCCCGTGCCCTGCGTAATGAGTTCGTAAGCCTGTTTGGTGCGATCCCAATTACCATCGCGATCCATACCAAAATATCTGCCACAGGTAGTTGCTATTTTCCCAACTCCTATTGTTTTTAAATGTTTATCAAGTTGTTTTGTGAGTTCGAGTCCACCCTCGGGGGGACCATCTCTTCCATCACCGAACGGATGGAGGTAGAGGCGTGTTATGTCATTTTTTTTTGCAAGTTCTGCGAGAGCAAGAACGTGGTCAAACGCGGCATGTACAGTACCACTCGTGAGGACGCCTACAAGATGAAGCTTTGAATTGTGTTTTTTTACGTGTGCAATAGCTTCTAGAAAGGCTGGATTTTCAAAAAAACTACCATCCTGAATTGCCATCGTAATTTTTGGGTAGTGCTGGTAGAGGATTTTTCCTGCACCGATGGTGAGATGCCCTACCTCGCTGTTTCCTACTTCACCCCATGGGAGACCAATAGCAATACCAGAGGCTTGGAGGCTTCCTGAAGGATAATTTTCCTCAAGATATTGAATGGTAGGAAGATGCGCCTCAGCAAGAGGATTTGAGAGATCGTTTTTACCTCTGCCCCACCCATCGAGAATTACAAGAACAACTTTTGGGGAGAGGACGTCTTCTTTTTTTTTATTGAAAAACATAGAATATGAATTGAATTATAAAATACCAATATACGAATACATGCGAATGATACGAATGGTTACGAATACGTAGAAAAGAGGATTCGTACGATTAGTATCATTAGTACGTATTCGCATATTAGTATCTTGAATTTGCCAAAGCAAATGCAATTTCTTTCATTTCGTTGGTTTTTATGACTGCGATTTTTACTTTAGAGGTTATGTCTTCGATGAAGGAGATGTGATCTTTCGATACAGCATCATTTTTTTCTTTGTTCATTATAATACCAAGCCCATCGAGATTACTTACTATACGTTCACGCATAATTAAGGAGCGTTCTCCAATGCCTGCGGTGAAGACGAGGAGATCAAGACCGTTTAGTGCAGAGATATAGGCCCCTATATATTTTTTAACATGGTAGCTGAAATAATCGAGCGTTCGCTTTGCATTCGTATCTCCCTTTTGTTCTAGAGCAATAAGTTCCCTTACATCGGCACTATTACCACTTAAACCATGGAGTCCACACTGCGTATTAAGATACATATCAAGTTCATCGGGCGAGAGGTTGAGTAGTTTTGCGAGATGGATGATTGCTCCTGGATCAATGTTGCCTACTCGGGTTCCCATAGGGAGACCTTCGAGGGGGGTGAATCCCATTGAGGTATCATAACTTTTCCCATCTTTTACGGCTGTAATACTTGCACCACTTCCGAGATGGCAGATAATTATTTTTGGTGGCAGGGGATTAAGTGTTTCTTGAAGCGTCCTTACAATAGATTGCATGGAGATGCCATGATAACCAAAACGGTAGAGGTCGTATTTTTTTATTGCCTCAATAGGGAGAGCATAGAATTGGGCTGATTCTGTCATGGTGGCGTGGAAGGCGCTGTCGGATACGGCGATGATTGGTATATCAGAAAATAGAGAGGGGAGAAGTTCTATTTCTTTCAGTGTCGGAGCGATGTGGAGTGGTGCCATAATGAGAGCTTCTTTGAGTTTTTTAATATATTCTTTGGTGATAGGTTGGGTGGTGTGGAAGTAGGTTCCTGGTGCAACAACACGAATACCTATTTGGTCGATAGTAACTCCAGCATTTTTTGTTTTAAGGCGCTCAATAATAAAGGCAGTGCTGTTTGTATAATTATTCTCTTCAAGCGATATTTTTTCTGTTATGTCATGATAGGATTCGGTGACGATAAAAGCCCCATCTTCTTTTTCGAAGTGATAGTTTCCTAATTCTTTTTCTCCACTATAGAGCGCATATTTTTTCGATGCGCTTCCGATGTTGATTACGAGTGACGTGGTTTCCATTGCCATTGTTCTATTTCGTCGGGATCGACACCATTTATTCTAATATAAATTCCATGATCTTCGATTTTTTTTCTATACATAGTAATATAATTTTCTGCGACTTCATTTGAAATTACATTGTGTTCACGAAGGAGGGTGAGGGCATCGATTGCAATGTGGAATCTACTTGTCTTGTTTCGTATATGCATATCGAACGGAGTTGTTGTTGAGCCGTTTTCGATATAGCCATTAACCTTAAATCGTCTTGAATCTCCTTTCTCGAAGAGCATTGGTTTCAAGTGGTCGGGATACCCATGATAGTTGAAGATAACTGGTTTATCGGAGGTGAAGTAGTCATCAAATTCATGCAGAGGGCCAACATAGTCAGCGTTCCCCATTCCTTGTGTTCCAAGCTCTAAGATGTTTACGAAACGTACGCGCACATTAGGAAGATCTTTTTTGATATAGCTTAATCCCGCGAGTGCTTCTTTGGTAAGATAGTCGCCGATGGAAGCAATGACAAGATCAGGATTTTCGTCGCTGGCGAAGTTCCAGACCATAAGTCCGCGTTCTAGTTCTTTTTCGGCATCTTCTTTTGTGAGCCACCGTGGTTCAAGTGTTTTTCCGGCAGCAATGATATTAATGCCATCCTTGGAGGCGAGGCATTTTTTGAGGACGGCAAGTGTGCTGTTTCCATCAGGAGGAAAATAGGCGTGGATGGGACAGCCTTTTTTTTCAAGCATGTCGCCGATAAATCCAGGATTTTGATGTGAATAGCCATTATGTTCCTGGCGCCATCCTGATGAGGTGAGAATATAGTTTAACGACGAAACGCCTTTTCTCCATGGAAATTGTTGTGATATTTTAAGAAACTTTGCATACTGGTCTGCCATACTACTTACTATCTGTACAAAGGCTTCGTAGGAGGCGAATATGGTGTGGCGTCCTGTAAGCACGTATCCTTGTGCCATGCCTTGAAGCGAGTGTTCGCTTAACATCTCCATAACGCGCCCGTCTGGCGAAATATCTTTGTCCCACGATTCGATGGGCAACATAAATGCGCGCGTGGTTGTCTTAAACACTTCATCAAGTTTATTTGAATACGTTTCATCGGGCGACATGAGGCGGAAATTGCGATGAAATGCATTTTGTTTAAATACTTCATTTAAATATGCTCCTGTACGACGCATACTGCTTGATCCGATTGTTCCTGGCGTGGATGCGTCTTCGGTAAATGGAGCGATATCGGGAAGAATGAGATCGCGACGTACTTTTGCGCCATGTGCGTGTGGGTTTGATCCCATACGAAGATCTGATGGAGGAATAATTTCTTTTATGGAGACAGAGAATCCTGTTTCTTTGTTAAAAAGTTCTCCAAATTTGTAGGAGCGTAACCATTTTTCGAGTGCTTTGCGTTCTTCTTTATTTGTCTGCACGTCAGGGACAGTTACTTGGTGGGAGAGACAGTTGCCCTCTATTTTGTCGCCATGAAGTGTTTTGATACCCGTCCATCCTTTTGGGGTTTTAAGAACGATCATGGGGAAACGAGGGGCAATTATTTTTTCTCCTCCACGTGCTCGTTGTTGTATGTCTTTTATTTTTTCGTAACACGTGTCGAGTGCCGCATACATTTTTTCATACACCGTTGCATTTGTACCCTCGACAATGATGGGTTCATATCCATACCCATAAAACAATGCCTTTAATTCTTTATTAGACATTCTTCCAAAGATGGTAGGTCCAGAAATTTTGTAACCATTACAGTGAAGGATGGGAAGTACGGCACCATTATGTGTGGGATCGATAAACTTATTGAGTTGCCATGCTGTGGCGGTAGGACCAGTTTCCGCCTCACCATCGCCAACGAGACATACCGCGATAAGGTTGGGATTATCGAGAATGGCACCATAGGAGGTTGAGAGGGAGTAGCCGAGTTCGCCTCCTTCGACAATGGCACCAGGTGCTCCAGGATTGCTATGACTTGGAAATCCATAGGGCCAGCTAAAAAGTCGTGAAATATAGCGTATCCCTTCCTCTGTTTGTGTTGCTTCTGGATAGTATTCCTGAAGTGTCCCCTCAAGAAAGAGTCCTGCCTGGAGAGCAGGGAATCCATGACCAGGGCCAAGGACAAAAATGGTGGATGCGTTATGGCGCTTTATAAAATGATTAAGATGGCCGTAGACGAAATTAATACCAGGACACGTTCCCCAGTGACCAAGAGGTCTTGGTTTGATGTGTTCTGGCTTCAGGGGTTTCTCGAGGAGTACATTGTCCTTGAGATAAATCTGACTCACCGCAAGATAATTTGCCGCACGTACATACTCTTTAATAGATGCAATGGGATCATTCATATTATTTACTTATTTATTTTGAATTACGGTAAAATTACAGAAACGATATATGTATTATAGAGAACTAGAGGCAAAGAAACACATCTTGACAAATCCATAAAAACTGGTATAATTAGCTTAATACGAACCCCCTAAATTTTGCCCCACGATGGATTCGGCGGGCTTACCATAAAAAGCGGGAATTTAGGAAGAAGTGTCTAGAATTTCAAAAATAAGAAGAGTTCTTTGTTCTTTGTAAAAATAGGAGGTTTCCCACGCGGTTAGTATGAATAATAAATTAGTTCCTGAGCTTGTCGAGGGACTACTATTAAAAATTCACACTAAGCGCGGGAGAAATCCCAAAACACTGGGTTGGTGGTGTATACCCAGGGGTTGCAACGCCTCAAAAACTACCAACATTTTCTTGGGGTGAAAGCCCTAGAAAGGAGAGTGTCATCATGGCATTCTTCGGGTTTGCTGTCGCTGACTCGATGTTTTAGGGGGAGGCGTTGATACAGCGCCGAACTCTTAGCGTCGAGGAGATGCGGGAGCTGGTGAAGGCGGGCGTGGAGTCCTGTCTCAACCCAACCCACACCGCCACGATCGCGGCGATGGAGGCCAGATACGGTCTCCATGTCGCGATCCCCGCTGCCCCACCCCGCGTGGTGCTGGGGGTTGGGGACTCGGTGGTGGTTATGGGAGTGCGTGGCTTACCACGCCTCACAGACCGCCACGAGTATACTGAGGAGGAGGTCGCTTCGGCTACCTTCTCTTTCGCGCAGTACACTGTCGTCGGCTAGCTTCGGCTAGTTGGCGACTGGGGGGATGCACAAAAAAATTGAGCAGGTGCCGTGGTACGCATACCGCCACATCTGCTCTCTTTTCTTGAGTTCTTGAATAGTCCTTCGAGCACTCAAAGAAGGAAAATTATTTTCCGCTTTTCACACCAAGCTTTTTCTCAAGGAGGGCTACGCGGGATTGAAGATCATCGAGCTCCTGGCGGTAGACCATGTTGTCTCGGATTTCTGATACATCGCGTTGGACTTGAGATGTTGAGGCATTGAGATGCGCAATTTCCATTTCAACTTTATTAAGTCGTTTGTCGATGAGTTCTAGTCGTTTGTCGATTTCTGTGAAACGCTTGTCAATGAGATCAAATTGACGTTGAAGCGATTGAGCGAGCGCATCGATTTTTTTATCAACAATTTCGTTGACCACCTCTCCTATTTGTTTGAGATCGTTTTTCGTGAGTGCCATATGGCTTTAGTATAGCAATACAAGCATGAGCGTCAACACACACACTTTCCGTGTTTGAGTTTGAGCAACATTCAAAACCAAACATTGGAGGTGAATTCAAAAGGGATGAAGAAGGGTTCTTTGAAAAAAGTTGTAGCAATGATAATGTCTTTTTTGCGAGGAGCTCATAGGATGTTTTTAAAAATATCTTATGAGTTCTTCGTGAGAGGGACATAGTATGGTAGCTAGCGACCACTAACAGCTAGACTTCTCGCTCACGCCGCGTCTCTCAAAAGACATTGGCAACGAGTATGAAGGAAGGGAGTCAGAAATGACTACTATTAAGATCGACACCACAAAGCGCGGTTTTGCCGCTATGTGGGAGTCAGGCGGAGGGATGACCTCGGGCGGCAGCGCCCAGATCATCACAGGTCGGAACGGCGAAGCGCGCCGCCCGATCTATATGCCACGCGGGGGACACCTTTGCTGCGGGAACCATGCTCTGGTTGGCGTTGCTGACGGTTTTTATATCGTTAGCGCGTCGGTACGGCGGGGAAGCCGCGACTCCGCGAGCATCCGTCGTATCGTTTCGACGTCCGTTAAGGATGTCGACGGTGCGAGCTGGCAGGCGACCGCCGAGGTGGAGGAGGTTAACACCTTTTCCCGTGGTGAGTGGGACAAGCCACTCGAGGAGAAATTCTCGAAGGCGGTGGAGGCGGCTTTCCAAAAGGCGTCCTCCTACCACTGTCGTAGCACCTATTACATTGACTACTCCGACAAACCGGAGTTGGGCGATGCAGAAAAGGCGCGACGAGCCGCGGAGCAGGCTCGGCAGGATGCCGAGCGCGCCGCCTTTCGACAGGCAAAGGCGGATGCCGAGGCGAAAGCCAAGGCAGAAGCCGAAGTGGCGAGCAAGGCGGCGAAGGAAGCTGGTCTTGGCGCTCGCCTCGACGCGGTGAATATTCGCTTGGCGGCTCTCGAGCGTGAGCTCGTGGGGCAGGGCGAAGCCTCGTTCAAGTGGGGTTGGCAGAGCCAGCTCTACAGCGAACAGGCTGTCGCCGGTGTTGAGCGGCAGGTGGCCACCATTGAGGCACAGAAGGCCGAGCAGGAGCGCAAGCGCCGTGAGCGCGAAACGTTCCAGCCGAAGTTCGAGGCGTTCGTGCCTCGGGCGACGGCGCTCGGGCTGACGCTCGAGTTCACCGATGACAGTGCTCGCCTCGAGGAAGACGGGTACGGCCAGCCATACTCCGAGGAGGGGGTCGCGAAGTTCGTGGCCGACCTCGACCGCCGCGAGCGGGAGAGTGCTGAAGCTAAGGTGAAAGCCATGGCGGAAGCACTCTACCAGGAGCGGAAGACGGAGGCGGCGGCCCTCGAGTTGCCGACCGACATCCGGATTTGGTGCCGGCGTGGTGGCCGGACCAATGCTGGCGACGGCTGGGTCATCGGCGCCGATGGCCAGGATCGTGGCAACACGGCCTGGTACAACCCGCGCCTCCGTTACGGCCATGAGGGGGACAAGATCTGGGAGCAGGTGCTCCCGGGCGAGGTCGTGCTCAAGTGGAGCAAGGGTTGCTCCGCGGCAGAGCACGAATTCGAGGTTGTGTACCTACCCCCCGAGGGCATTACCGAAGCCCAGCTCGAGCGAATTCTGGAGATCCAGGAGGAGCTCGAACGGGAGTGGGAGGGGGTACGCGGTCTCGCATCCGGCATCTTGAGCCCGTCGGTGGGGAGGGGTTGGGGTCTTTGCAAAAAGACCGAGCCGACAACCTCATCTTCCGGCGGGACGTTGGCGCTCGCGGACTTGCAAGCCAGGTTCGCGAATCGTCATAATAAGATGTAATGTACTTTTTGAGCAGGTGCCGTGGTACGCATACCGCCACATCTGCTCTCTTTTCTTGAGTTTATAAATTGATGGTAGTCCTTTGATTTTGCTCAGGGGCTAAAAATTTATAGATTCAAAGAAGGAGAGACGCTTTTTGAAAGGCGCCTTTTTTGTTTGATTTTTTTAGTGGTATTATTTGTGAAGGAAGGAAAGTAATTTTAAAAACAACAAAAAAATTATGGAACAACAAAAACAAAAAACAAATCAAGATCAACCGTCTGGAAAACATGAGGGACGATCGGTGCATGAAGCACGTGAGCTTCTCATGAAGGAACAGGGCATTCTCGCTACTATGCCACACGGTGATGATCCGAAGAGGACTGAGAGTTGGGTTAGCGATCGCTTTGAGCGGGAGGAGGGTCGGTGGGTTTCGTCGGTTTATGTTGATCCAGCACGTGTTGCGTGGGACCAACAGTCCGAGAAGGTGGTACAGGCTCAGCGTCGCTTGGAACAACTTGAAGCATGGGCTGCCTCCGCCATCGCTCGTGAAGAGGCGGTCGAGCAGGATCGTCAGAATTTTCTACAGAAGTTAAAGAGCGTTTTCGCGCCACTTGATGGCAAGAAAATATCTTTTCTTCATCCCAATCCTTTGAAGCCGGGGGAGGAGGCTTCGGTTGAGGTGTTTGTGCTTGATGCGTGTCTCTCGGTTTCCGGCGACGGTTGGACGACAATTATCGCCGATGAGGAGGGTTGGAAAACTCCTCGCGGTTCATACCTGTCGCAGACTCAGCGCAAGTTGGCGGAGGCCGCCATCGTCGCCCTGCGAAAATGGGGCAATGTTTAATGATAGGCACTAAGAAGTTTTTTGTTTTATTGTATTTTGGAGTACTATTATTCTGAAAGGGGGTAATAAAAATTATTTTTTATGAAAGAGACGATATCGATCAAACAAAGAGAAGCAGAGAATATGATGCGCACAGGCGACCAAATTCGTTTTGTGACTGATATTCTGAGAAAACAAATTGATTTAGGTCGCCAAATAGAGACTCGTGCAAATATTATCATTGCCATCTCTGGTGCGACGTTAACATTTTCCCTAAATTCGTTAAGAAGTGGAAATTCACCTGAAATTTTTTCTATGGCTATCACGGCTGCGCTCGCTATACTTTTTAGTCTTATGGCTCTGAAGCCTCCAAAAATATTATCCACAAAACATCAAAGGCAGAGCGTTTTTTATCATACGGCTATTGCATCAAAAACGTCGGAAGAATATATAGATACATTAAAGAAAGCTTCTGAAAGTCTCGATGATGTTTTGTCTCAATATGGATTAGAAATATATAATGTTACAAAGTATTCAGTTCTTTATAAAAAGCGATTTGCTCATCTCGCCATTACTGTATTAACACTAGGTTTTGTTGTAAGCCTTTTTCTTGTATTGTTTAGATTTTTTTGACACTAGGCTTGTTCGGTGGTAGCTTGGACATATATTAATTTTTTTGTTTTCAAATGCTAATCAAAGACGTAGTAGGGCTCTATTATCGACGTTTTGTTTCTCCGCTCGCAAGAGGCGGGCTATTGTTTGTTAAAAATAGAAAGGCGGGGAGATTAGCAGAACTATTATCATATTATGAATCTAAGCGCATTGCCGTGGATGGAGAATCCACTTTCGTTAGCCATTCTTATTCTTCTTGGGGTATTCGTCGGGTACTCTATTCGTGAGTTGATCTCACGCATTTCTGCAAATTCTGCAGAGGTCAAGGTTCGAAGACTTTTAGAAAGCGCACGAGGAGAGGCGGCAGAGGTTTTGCTATCATCGAAAGATAAGGCGGTCAAAATTCTCGAAGAGGCGAAGGCAGAGGAAAAAGAAAGGAAGGTATCTCTTGAGCGTATTGAAAATAGGCTTTTAAGCCGTGAAGAGGTGCTCGAAAAGAAGACAAATGATGCAGAACAGAAAAATAAAATAATTGATGAGGAGATTGAACGTCTCAAGGTTGTAAAGGTTCAGATTGAGAAATCAAATCAAAAGATTCAGGGTGAACTTGAAAGAGTAGCAAACATGACGCGCGAGGCTGCGAAAGAGGAGTTGATAACAAAAATCGAACATGAGCATAAAGATGATCTGGTACGTGCGCTCATGAAGTTGGAGCAAACGAAACAAGAGGAGATTGAGAGAAAAACAAGCGAGATTGTTACTACAGCAATACAACGATACGCGCGTTCTCATGTGAGTGACATCACCACATCATACCTCTCACTTCCCTCAGAAGACCTGAAAGGAAAAATAATTGGAAGAGAGGGGAGGAACATTCGCACATTTGAACGTCTCACGGGTGTTGAGCTTATTATGGACGAATCGCCAGATATTATTGTCTTTTCTTCCTTTGATCCTGTACGTCGCGAGGTAGCACGTATTGCCATGGAGAAGCTGGTTAAAGATGGGCGCATTCAGCCAGCAAAAATCGAAGAGAAGGTCGAGGAGGCACGTCAGGAGATGACAGAGAAGATGCGCCAAGCAGGAGAGGCGGCGGCGTATGAGGTGGGCGTTATGGATCTTCCACGAGAGCTTATTGTTCTCCTTGGGCGACTTAATTT
This sequence comes from Parcubacteria group bacterium, assembly GCA_016217555.1. Classification (GTDB taxonomy): domain Bacteria; phylum Patescibacteriota; class Minisyncoccia; order UBA6257; family JACRHW01; genus JACRHW01. The sequence continues at coordinate 1,437 of JACRHW010000019.1, read as the reverse complement.
TAGGACGAGTTTTGGCCAGAATGTACTTATGCATTCGGTGGAGATGGCACACATTTCTGGTATTCTTGCGCAAGAGTTGGGGTTGCGTGTTGATGTTGCAAAGAAGGGGGCGTTGCTCCACGATATTGGAAAGGCGGTAGATCATGAAATTCAGGGGACACATGTGAATATTGGTAAGAAGATCCTTCAGAAGTATGGCGTTTCAGAAGATGTAATAAAATCCATGCATTCCCATCACGAGGAATATCCCGTAGAGGTGCCCGAGGCGTATATCGTAAACGCAGCTGATGTTATTTCTGCAGGCAGACCAGGGGCACGAAGGGAAACTCTTGAGTTTTATATCAAACGACTTGAGGGACTCGAGAAGATAGCAAATTCATTTGAGGGAGTTGAGAAGGTGTATGCCATTCAGGCGGGGCGAGAGGTCAGAGTATTTGTGGTGCCCGATAAAATAGATGATCTTGCCGCCGCAACACTTGCACGAGATATTGCAAAGCGTATAGAAGCTGACTTAAAATACCCGGGAGAAATTAAGGTGAATGTTATTCGTGAAACGAGGGCGATAGAATACGCGAGGTAGTAGGGAACAGGACTTCCACACTCGGCGCATTACTTCGTCAAACGCTGTGGTATTCGACGCAGTATTGTTTGATAAAGCTTACTCTGATAAATGAAACGAATAGTTTCATTTATCGCGTTTTCCTCGTACTGCAGTCCAAATGTGGAAGTCCTGAGAAAGTGTAAGAAGCTAGTTTTATAATTTTTTGTTTTTATCTTTTTGCTTTTCCCTTGTGTTTTCCTTATCATTTCTAGTAGAATAGAAGAGGATACAATAGATACAAAGGTCGTTCATGCTAAATTTATATTTTTATGTCAAAAGACGGACTCATTGAAGCAGTACAAAAAGTAGGAGATATGAGCAAGAACCAAGCTCACGAAATCGTAAACACATTGTTCGATACCATTACGAATACACTTAAGAACGGTGAGGAGGTTGCCATTACAGGGTTTGGTACATTTCGTGTGACGAAGCGTGCCGCACGTATGGCAAACAATCCAAAAACAGGTGAGAAGATCAGCGTGCCTGCAAAAATCGTTCCAAAATTCAAGCCAGGAAAGGGACTCAAAGATGCAGTAGCCTAGGCATAAAGGACGTACTGCAGTCCAAACTGCGTACATTCTATGATTCAAACAAAACCCCGCGAAGGGGTTTTGTGTTTTTCTATTGTCATTCCCGCGCTGTGCCCTTTCGTAGCTTTAGCGAAGGAGGGAAGGCGCCTGCCTGCCGGTAGGCAGGGGAATCCAGAACTAGAACATCCACAAAACCCCCACACGTATTCACTCCTGAACTTCGCGTGAGGCACAAAAGGATAGGGTGTCCGCGTAAAACAGTTAACTCGTTCGATTACAACATCGAACTCAAACAGAACAGTTTTA
>JACRHW010000018.1 GCA_016217555.1 Parcubacteria group bacterium | reverse complement strand
GTGCTCCCATTGATACTCCGAGACTGGAAGCTTTTTGGGAAAGGACTAGTCTGTTTAAAGATTGATCTACTTCCAAAACCTTAACTTTTATTTGTTTTCCCAAAAGTGTTGCGGGATTGGTAGAATAAGAAGAATCAATTTGTGTACCCGGTATAAATCCGCGCAGCCCCTGCCATTCGACCAGTAAACCTCCTTTTGCCATCTCAAGTCCGATAACCTCCAAATCCTCCCCGCTTTTCTTTTTCTCGGAAAGTATCGTCCAACGGCGTTCAGTAGATGTCTTCCGTACTGACAAGACTGTATATCCCAACTCATTTTCCGGATTAATAACTTGGGCTATAATTTTGTCCCCTGCTTTTAATGTGGCCGCATAATCTTTCACCTGTTCCAGTTCCCAATTGGCTATAATGCCAAAACTTTTTTTACCGATATCTGCCAATACTTCTTTTGGTGTGACGGACAAAACTGTCCCTGTAACTGTCTCTCCCTTTTTCATACCCAGATTTAATCCTCCCGTTTGGGCTAATAATTCCTCCATTGTCTGGGGTTCAGGAGAGGTACTAGAGGATTGTTTTTGAGTTTTATCTTTAGATGAGCTCTCTTTTTGAACTTTGTCCGTCAGCTGACGGATTGACTTTTGAATTTTTTTGGTCACTAATTGTCATACCTGCCTTTCTTTTTGATTGATTTGATTATATACACGAAAAAAAATTATTACAATATGCTTTTTATTTTACGCTGGAGTCCCCCGGCCTCGACCTATTTTCGCAATCCCTTGCGGGGTTACTATCGTCGGCGCTGGAGTGTTTGACGACTCTGTTCGGGATGGGAAGAGGTAGTTCCACTCCGCTCTGGAGACCGAAAGGCTCCAGCGTAAAATGACGCCTCAGCGTCATCCTGAGCAAGTCTCCCTTGCGAAGGATCCCCACCGATTTATACATCCTAATGGGATTCTTCGGCTACGCCTCAGAATGACACCTGCTCTCTAAAAAGTGAACAGAAAAAGGCCTGTCCCGATGAAAATCGGGATCTCCATCTCTAGCCTTAAAATTTACTCTCGACCGATTAGTACGGATGAGCTAAACCCTTTACAGGGCTTACACTTTCCGCCTATCATCCTTCGGCAGGCTCAGGATTTCTTGCGAAACCCAAAGCTTCACCGAAGAATTGACCCTATTCACTCAAGACTCTCGCCCTGAGCGAAGTCGAAGGGTCAACCTCGTAATCTACAAGGAGTCTAATAAGGATACCTTATCTTGGGGTGGGCTTGGCGCTTCAGATGCTTTCAGCGCTTATCCCGTAGGAATGTAGCTATCCAGCTTGCTGCCCCTTTTGGGAGACAACTGGATCACCAGGGATTCCTCCCTCGCAGTCCTCTCGTACTAGCAAGAGCTCCCCTCAAGTATCCAACGATTACACCGGATAGAGACCGAACTGTCTTACGCATGTTAATCAACTATTACTAGTTGCATGGACTATATTTTCATCCCTCGGTCGCTTAGCTTCCTCGGGACAAGTCCTTCGTTATTTCAATAAACGGGCTTGTCCTGAGTCACGAAGTGACGAAGGAGTCGACGTATTATCCCGATTCAATCGGGATCTACTTCTTGCGAAGTAAGTCTCTACGGGATCAAGTATGATTTTTTGTTAAAAATGCTTTCAATTTTTCTGAAGTATTTACTCGCCTTTTAGAATAATTGAGCTTCAAAAATTGATCAACATCTTTTGAAAGAAAAAGTAACTTGGATGCGGTCATTTTTCTTCCGGATCCTGGCATCTGATTTATTACTTTTAAAGCAATATCTGCTTGCTTTCTTTTCAGACGCAAATATGGAAGTAAAACCTGCAAAACTTTCTTTACGCTTTCTATTCCTACAATGGTATATTCACTCATTCCATCGTTACGATCTCTTACGTAACCTACTCCATTGAATTGGTTTTTTAACCATAAAAGAAAAGTTTTATATTTCTGTTTTTGATAGAAAACGACGCTTGCTCTTATTTGATATCCCAATAGGTAATCATGGCGGTATACCAGTTGAAGCATAATACATCCATCACCATCAAGAAATCCAGCAATATAAGCAAGTATTTCTCTTTTCATATCATAACTTGTCTTACCCTCGGTATTACCCTAATTAATTTCTCTGTATTATTTAGGGTTTCACCGATTTTAGTCGATTCTTTCTGTTCTTTTCCTCATGGGTGACAGAAAGCAGAAGTACTCTGACTTCTCTTTTTATAATACATCATTACTGATGTAAACGCAATGTAATTTACGTTCTGAACCCAGCTCGCGTACCCTTTTAACCGGCGAACAGCCGGACCATTGGGACCTTCTACAGCCCCAGGATAGGATGAGCCGACATCGAGGTGCCAAACCGGATCGTCGATATGGACTCTCGGATCCGATCAGCCTGTTATCCCCGGGGTAGCTTTTATCCGTTAAGCCCGTCCCGCCACCACGGCGGGAACGAGGATCACTAACACCTGCTTTCGCATCTGCGCAACATGTTTGTCTTGCAGTTAAGCCGGCTTATGCGTTTGCACTTTCATCCCGATTTCCATCCGGGATAAGCCGACCTTTGTACGCCTCCGTTACACTTTTGGAGGCCACCTCCCCAGCGAAACTGCCCGCCAGACACTGTCTCCCTGCCGGTTATTTGAACGGCCAAAAGATAAGAGTCAACGTTCGAAAAGAGAGGTATTCCACCTTTGCTCGCGCGCAGCGCGAGAATATCCAATTTCCAATTAACAAATTCTCAAATTATCCAATTCTATTGGTATTTATTGGATAATTGGTATTATTGGATTATTTGAATATTCTTGTGCCACGCACAAGCTCCCTCCTATACTCGACAATTTCGGACGTCTTCCCAATGCCAAGCTACAGTAAAGCTCCACGGGGTCTTTTTGTCCTGGTGTAATTAGGCCGCATCTTCACAGCCATTTCAATTTCGCCGGGTAATAGCTCAAGACAGTCGCTTACTCGTTCTGCCTTTCGTGCGGGTCGGAACTTCTTATAGACTATATCTTTACGTAACCAAACTAAGAAGGTATTCCTTTGAGTATTTCCGTATTCCTCCAGCATTCATTCCACTTGCCAATTTTACTATCTGCTTTAAAGATTCTTTTTTCCGATGTTTTCCTCTTTTCATTAATTCACAAACAATAGCAAATTTTTCAAAATCTCTCTGTTTGGAAGATTTGAGAGGATATTTTCGAAAATGTGGAATAATTCGTTCTACCAAGAATTTTAACCTTCTCACTTCATATTTAACTGTCTTATCACTTCGATCTGGTCGAATTGTTCCACAGTCAAAATATGTTTGAAATAATTCCAATACTTCTTTTCTATCACTATTTTGTGATACAGAGAAACTTGGTCTTACTTCAATGTTTACTAGAAGTTTATTTCTTGGTGAGAAGGAAATACAAAAACTCCCTTCACCATCGGCGTATCCTGATAGATACCATCCGATGTTTTGGTCCAGTACTGGCGTATTAGGCATATACTGCCTCCTATTCTCTTTTGAGAATAGAGTCGTTACGGGGTCCGCCAACTGGCGGACTTCCCACGATATCATCTCGATTATAACATCGAGACTTCACCGTTATAAGCCAGTGTTTAATGTCGGGCTTGCTCCGCGCACTTACCCGACAAGGAACTTCGCTACCATAGAACAGTTATAGTTACTGCTGCCGTTCACTCGAGCTTGAATAAGAGCCTTGATATAATCTCAACCCCCATTCTTAACTTACGAGCACTGGGCAGGCGTCAGCCCCTATACGTTGCCTTTCGGCTTTGCAGAGACCTGTGTTTTAGTTAAACAGTCGGTAAGCGTCTTTTGTTGAATCCCGCCTTGCGGCGGGAAGGGCATCTCCCATAGGTTACGCCCAGCTGTTTTGCCGAGTTCCTTGAGCTATTTTCTCCCGATCGCCTTAGTATACTCTACCAGCCCACCTGTGTCGGTTTGCGGTACGGAAATATTGAGATTTTCCCTCGCTTGCGCTCGGGACCAATGAGATTTTTCTTGGAAACCGAAGATTGCAGAATTGTCCGCACATTTCTGTTTTGGACTCTCCATCATCACTCGATTAAACGCAATAACGGATTTTCCAGTTACTACTATCTTGTGATTTAGCCCTGCACCATACGGTGCAGGGTCTGCTACTCCAATTTCGTCATCCCCTTGGAAATTTCTCAATACTGTAGCCGGATTTCAACGGCTTATACATCGAGCTACCCCCCACCAATGGCGGGGACTCGCCTTAGATCCGACTAACCCGTCCCCGAAAAACGTTGGGACGGAAACCTTGGGCTTTTGGCGTGCCGATTTCTCATCGGCATCTCGCTACTCATACCGACATTCTCACTTCCTACCGCTCCATCCCCCCTTACGGGGTGAACTTCACTGCAATAGGAACGCTCCCCTACCACCTCGCCCTCCGGGCGAGAATATCCAAAGAAATTATCCAATTAACAAATCAACTAATTATCCAATATTTGAGAATTTGAATATTTGAGAATTTGAGAATTGGATTATTTGAATATTCTTGTCCGAAGGACAAGATCTCTAATTTCGGCACTTGGCTTATCCCCGCTCATTTTCGGCGCAAAACTTCTCGTCCAGTGAGCTGTTACGCACTCTTTGAAGGGTGGCTGCTTCTAAGCCAACCTCCTGGGTGTTTTTGAAATCTTACTTCCTTTACAACTTAGCCAAAATTTTGGGGCCTTAATTGAGAGTTTGGGTTTTTCCCCCACTCGACCTGACTCGCTTAGCCGAGCCGGACTGACTAGCTTGATAATTTCTCTGGTATTCGGAGTTTGATTGATTCGCCTCGCTTACGCTTGGCGAACCATTCAGTGCTCTACCCCCAGGAAAACGTAACAAGCCGCTATACCTAAATATATTTCGGGGAGAACCAGCTATCTCCGGGTTCGATTGGCATATTACCACTAACCACAGATCATCTCACATTTTTGCAACAATGACGAGTTCGGACTTCCCCCCGTCTTTCGACGGAGTTCACCCTGTCCATGGTTAGATCACCCGGTTTCGGGTCTATCCCGATAAACAAAAACGGTCGATTAGACCTCGCCTTCACTTTGCTTCCCCTACAGAGTAGGTTAAGCTAAAAAGCTTATCGGGATAACTCATCGGTTCATTCTTCAATAGGCACACCGTCAGGCGCAGCCTTCCGGAATAAACAAATTTCAAATACTACAAATAATTACCAATAAATTGGTATTTATTGGGTTATTGGTAGTATTGGTATTTATTCCGAAGGGCTACGCCCTTCGGTTGTTTGTTAGTCGACAATTTCAGGTACTATTTCATTCCCCTTACCGGGGTGCTTTTCACCTTTCCCTCACGGTACTAGTTCACTATCGGTCGGTTTAGGTATTTAGTCTTGGAGCGTGGCCGCCCCAGCTTCCTATCAAGTTATGCCGTGCTTGGTAGTACTTAGGAACTCCCTAGAGGAGATTTGGATTTTATATACACGACTTTCACGTTCTATGGTCTGCTATTCCAAGCAATTCTATTATCCGCTTCTCATCCCATGACAGGAGTCCTGCAACCCCCCGCCTTTCGGCGGGGTTTAGACTGTTCCGCTTTCGCTCGCCGCTACTGACGGAATC
>JACRHW010000017.1 GCA_016217555.1 Parcubacteria group bacterium | reverse complement strand
TATTGCAGACCTTAAACATAGATTGAGAGGGTTTCCTACCATTACATCATTTAAACAGTGGGTTATGGCACTTCTCAAATTTAAAAAGAAAATTACTTGCAATGGGTTTTACCAACCAAATAACGGGGGGTAATCCGACGTATCATACCACCCCAGAGTACACCCCAAGCTATTCGCCACTAGGTGGGTACGCTTGGTGAACAATCAAAAAAAATAACATGTGGTATGCCGCGGCATACTAGTGTGAAAAATGATGAGACGAAAATGAATATCCACAAGTTTCCGCCCATGGCATCATAACGTAGCAAGCTTACGCTTGGCCATTATGACATGGCATAATGGCGCCCATCCATCTACGGATTCCCACCTGTAGTTTTTAGGGGGTAAGAAAAACCTCGCAGTGCGAGGTTCGAGTTTTTTATTTTTGACTTCTTTTTTATTTTTATCTGCCTTAATGGCTAGGAACTTGCGGAAACCGCTGCAGGATCGTTACTGCGCTAGTCGTTGCCTAGCCAGCCGTAGCTCCAGTGCCACTGACCACCATCAGAGCTCAGAAATCGCACGCAGGAACGACCACCGGAGTTGCGGTAGATGGTTCCCCAGAAGCAAACCACCTTGCCCTTCCACTCTTCGGGGATAAGCTCAGGATGAGCAAGGTAAAAATCAAGTAGATTGGCATTATAGATGGATTGGCTCTCAAGCTCCTTACGAAGCTCGTTCCCTTCAATGTGCCCACTACCCTGCTGATTCTCCGAAAGATGAAGTTTTACCTTCGATGGATCCCACTTCATGAGTCCACCCCTCTTGTGCTCCACCACGCTCCAGCCGTCGGGGATCATGGGGTCAGCATTGAAATCGACGAAGTGTTCGATCGGCTTGATTTCTGAACGACCAAGTATTACCTCTCGCACTCGAGTAAGCATATCGCCTTCCAAAAGAACCTTGATCTCCTTGTTTGTCCAGTTGCCTCGCCGAAAGGCGAGTTTCAACTCATTGGCTTGTCCAACATCGAGCATCAACCGTTCGTTACTCATTGTTGGTTCTCCTTTTTCTTGTTTTTTGATGCTTTTTCATTAATAGAAACTAGCATCGTGTACTGGGTTGAGAATACCAGTTTTTGTGGATTTGTCAATACTTAAGGGCGGGCGCTGTTTGATAACTCCACAATTCTGTCATCCTCGGGCTTGACCCGGGGATCCAGAGTATGAAAAAACCTGGATTCTCGCCTACGCGGGAATGACAAATGCGAGGTTATCGAACAGCGCTAGATGCAATGCAAAAAAAGAGAGCCGCTAAGCTCCCTTCTGTATTTTTACCTATCCCTACGCAATAATATGTCGATATGATAATCGATGTCTTGTCCAGCTGTAACCAAACAAGATACGCCACCCAATTGTTCAAATAACTCACATATACCGTGGGAATCATCGATGATGATACTTAATTTTCTTAAAGACTCGGGAATAAGACAAAGAAGTAGTTCTCGTTTTGACATCCTTTCGTTATACGAATTTATAATCCTATCAAAATACTTCCACAAATTAAGGGCTGGTACTGCAAACCGGGTAAAACAATCCATATTATCAGTAAGGAGTACGAGCTCAAATCGTGACCTCAGTAGTACAAGATTTTCGAGAACAGAAGAAGAGACAACCATACTTTTACAATCTCGCACAAACACCTCCCAAAGTCTCTCAAAAGGAATGTTGAGCTGATCAGCAATACAATGATTTATCTCTTCGCTTGTACAACCACCAACCATCCACATGCGAACCAAATCTTTGTTTTCCTGAAATAGCCATTTCTGAATTGCATTCTGCTCGTTTGGAGGCATGCTCCTCCAAAATCTGTCGTGGCACAAGGTGCCGTCAAAATCGACGAAGAGAATCGGCTTGTATGTCTTAATCACTTTTTGATCTCTTTCATAAGCCTCAAAAGAAGCACATACATTACACAACGCCATCAAATATCCCCTAGCAAGCCATGCCTCCTCACTATCACCAAGATGCTCCCTACACGCCGCCATTAAAGACCTCGCCTCTCGTACTACTTCCCACCTATTTCGAGGTAATTCATCTCCAATATCAGAAGCGATCTCCATCAACAAACTTTTTTCAGGATTTTCTCCCAAACTCTTTAACTTACTCTCAAAACTATCTAGTCGCATACCATTCTCCCCCTCATATTAACAATGAACTGTGTTAAAAATAACAGAAAACACATACAAAGTCGAGAAAAGAAAAACCCGCACGAGGGCGGGCAACTATACTATTTTATCTCAAGGGAATGACACCATAGCGAGTAAGACGCTTTGCGATATCCACAACAGTTGATTCAGTAAGCTTATCGGCCTCAACAACGCGCCGGTCAATGGGATGAACCATATCGTCAAAGAACTCTATTTCATCGCGCAACAGGTGACCCGTTCGTGGATCAACCCATACTGTTACTACAACAGGGCCATGGTCAACAACCTTGTTGATCTTGTGTTCAAATTGAGTATCAGAAAGCATGGCACCGAGCATAACACCAACGTATGTTTTATTGAACAACGTACAGTGGATTGCTGCGGCAGTATGGAAATTTCCTACAAGCTCAAGCACAACCTCAAGAGGATGTTTCTTCGCAACGTGACTCTCAATGACCTGCTGAATACGTGCACTTTTTGTCTCTGCTCCGCCCTTGTGAGGATGAGTAACACCAATACCAACGCCATTAATTTCAACAAGCTCCTTCTCACCAACACGCACAATCTTCTCATTAACGAGACGGCTCAATACCTCGTAGGGCATTTCAGGAACACGTTGCATAACACCAGCAATAAGAAGCGATGCTATCTCTCGATGAAAATCCCACAGTGGCAACCCCAACTTACTGTAATGCAACCACGTATCGTGATTACCAAGACAATAAATGAATTTGATCAAGCATTTCTCAACGTATTCTTCAAGATTTTTTTTCTCGGATGCATATTTTGCAAACCTTCTGTCAAAAATTTGAAGGAGAACATTTGCATGGATTTGTGCCGCCTTCAAACTCTGCTTATCATACGTATTAAGCGTGGGAACCAATTCACCATTATATTCAAAGTTGTGAGCAAGCCCCTGAATAGTGTCACCACAATCAACAAGTGCATCTGCATCTTCAGCAACGGTGGGAATATCATGCTCAAACGTCGCATACAAGGTCTTAAGTGCCCCCACATGGAGACAGGCATATGCTACCACACGAATACGCTTGGCTCGTTCCAATGAAGTTGCGAGGCTACCCTTCACATCATATTTGAGATTCTTGGAGAGCTCATAGCGATTAATCTCCGGCTTGAACACTACATAATTTCTGGCAATAAGTGCATCAAGGTGTTTTTGCAGTTGAGCCTTCTCCTCAGCAATCTTCTCTGGCGTCTTTGTATCAGCACGAAACCCATACAAACGACTATGAAGAGTATCGAACCCCTGGCTGTTTTGGCTCAAATGCCACAACACACGCTTTTTTTCCGGAGGCATATCCTCGGGAATAAGTGACTGACGCTCAGCACCCACAAAGGGACGAAAATCAAACGTGTCTACATTATACGTAGTGCGCCCCTTCTTTTGACGCATTGTAACAACAATACATCCCACCATACTCTCCGTCGAACGTACCTTGTTAATCTTATAAAACGCAGGAACTGAAATAGCAGGAATACCCTTGTAGGCAGGAATGTTAACACCCGACCCTGTGCATCCAGCAAGAATCAATGCGGGTCGATCAGAAAATGTTCGTGCCACAAATGGATTTACGAGACGCTGAAGGAGGTTGGACACAAGTTTCGAATACCAAGGCTTATGCTGGGGAACAAGAACACGAATCTCCGTAGGCTTTGGCCACTGAACGGGCACACGCGGTTCCGCGTCATCAAGATACAACCGAATGTCTTTTTCTTTTTCATCTCTAATTTCATACAAACGCGAAAGGATTTGCCTTCCAATACCTTTCTCATTCGTTGTATCATAAGCAATCGTTGGAGAAGTAATAACATGGTAGTTAATACCATCGCCAAGTACAGGCAAAAAGGCGCTCAACTGTCTCGCCCAATAATCAGCAAACTCTGCACGATATTCTGCCTTCTCTTCGCTTCCCTTAATTCCATTTTCTGCAATCTCACTCTTCAAAAGATTCTCCAAAAATCTCCCCGAAAGAACACCACCCGCAAGAATCACTGTTTGTACCTTTCTCTCAACAACGACTTCCTTAAGCAAGGCTGGCAAATAGTCACGACTCAGTTCGGGAAAATTGAGCTGAGAAATAGCAGCAAATCTCCACTCATAGGTAGTATCAACGTGTTTCACCTGCACATCACTCTCGATTTCTTGTACCTTTTTCTTCAATGGAACTTTCTTCGGAATAACCTTCCTCTTCTTTTCCATGACAGTCACACTCCCTTTTTCTTTTTTCAAAGTAACTAGCCCCAGTGTACCTCTTTTATATAATTAGTGAACTTGACTTAAAAAGTATATTGTACTTTTATAGTGATGACTTACGAAACATCTCTTCCAAACCATTCCGCAAGTGAGAAGCAGGGTGTTGTCAACCCCGATCCGCCTCAGCCAGTTGGCGGATGGCGGAGAGTTGGGTTGACAACGAAGCGCTTGCGGATGAGTGAGGATACCGCTAGGTATCCGAACGTGTGAGGAAGAGAGGTTTCGTAAATCATAATTTACAAAAATAATTATTTCACATCAATATCATGGCTATTACTCTCTCTAAGTCCCGCCTGTGTAATTTGTATAAATTCAGCATTCTTTGACATCTCGGGAATAGTCTTTGCACCCAAGTAACTCATCCCCGACCGAAGCCCCCCAAGAAGCAACGAAATGGTCGCGTCAATCTTACCCTTATAGGGCACTACTGCCTCCACCCCCTCTGGTGTAATACGTTCATAGTTAACACCTTTTTGTAATCCGGAGATATTTGTTTTGGCGACGTTTGCACCAATCGATGCCATGCCACGATAGAGTTTATACCGCGCCCCGTTTTTTACGATCTCCTGCCCCGGACTTTCATCCGTACCGGCAAACATACTTCCTATCATCACCGTCTCGGCACCTGCGGCAAGCGCTTTCGTCACATCACCAGAATTTTTAACCCCCCCATCTGCAATTACAGGGACACGAAGTTTCTTAGCTTCTCCTGCACACTCATATACCGCAGAAAACTGAGGTACTCCAACACCCGTCATAATACGTGTAGTACATGCCGCCCCAGGGCCAATCCCCACCTTTACCGCATCAGCGCCCCACCTCACCAAGTCGCGCATCCCATCTCTCGTCGCAACATTTCCCGCAATAATATCAACGTGTTCTCCTGTTATTTTTTTAATGCTCGCCATCGCTTCCTTCATCATGATCGAATGCCCATGTGCGATATCGATTACAATTACGTCTACACCAGCCTCGATGAGCGCCTTGGTACGTTCTTTATAATCCCCCACAACCCCCACAGCAGCACCCACAAGCAATCTTCCCTTCTTATCCTTTGCAGCTTCTGGATACCGAATACGTGCAAGAATGTCCTTTTTGGTAATAAGCCCTTTCAAAATTCCCTTCGCATCAACAAGAGGGAGTTTTTCTATTTTTTGTTTCATAAATACTTCTTTAGCCCCATCCAAAGAAATCTTAGGTGATGCAGTAATTAACTCCTTCGTCATTACATCAGATACACGCAAGGTAGTACTATCAACAAACTCTACGTCTCTGTGAGTAAGAATACCAATAAGTTTTCTATGCTCATCAATTACCAACAACGCAGCTCCTAATGTATACATCCTCTGCTTTGCATCCTTGAGAAGTATCTCAGAAGAAACAGTATAGGGGTCATCGATCACATATGCCTCTGCACGCTTTACTCTTGAAACCTCTTCTACTTCACGCTCAATGGAGAGAAAACGATGTATTACGCCAATGCCTCCAAACCTCGCCAGCGCAATCGCCATCTTTGACTCTGTCACGGTATCCATATTAGCGCTCACAATAGGGATATTAAGTGCAATGTTTTTTGTAAATCGTGTTTTAAGTACCGGCTCTCTTCTCGAACGAATACGCGAAAAACGAGGCACAAGAAGCACATCGTCGTAGCTTAATGCAATAAGAGGATCTTTCATAATCAAAATAATTGAAGTATAATAACCACAGATATTCTAACCTTCTTTATATATGCACGCAAACCACAAAAGAAGTATACAAAAAAATCTTAAGGCATCTATTAAAGGCCTGGGTATCGCTCTCCGGGAAGAGATTTCATTTCGCATCATTGGCTTTGCTGCAGTCTTAAGTGTCATTGCGATGTCCTTCTTTCCCCTTTCTCGTACGGAACGCGCGGTGGTATGGGTCATGATTTTCTCCGTACTTGTCCTTGAACTTATTAATAGTATTGTAGAACGCCTCCTTGACCTCCTCTACCCCGAAGATAATGATAAAGTAGGTGCCATCAAAGACCTCATGGCAGGCATCGTGCTCATCGCTGCCCTTGGAAGCTTTGTCATCGCATGGCTTATCTTTGCACCAAAGGTATCCTTTCTAAAAAGATTCTTCTTAGCATAAGGACATGATAAAAAAAAGACCGCCCATGCAAGCGGTTTTTATTGTTACCTAACAAATACCAAAATAGGAAAGTGCGTCCTTAAGATTTTCGAAAATGTATTCCTGAGAAAGTCCTGCATTAAGAAAACTTTTCTTTTGTGCCTCGGTACAGGCGATCCCTGCGAAATAAACCTGCGTTCCCTTCACAGACAGATAGTCACTCACATCATCCCCCACAAAAAGAATTTCTGACAAATCTATCTTATGCTTCTTCAAAAAAGCGAGAAAAGGAAATTGAGACAAAAACAATGAAGGCTTTGGATCGATTAAAATCCACCCTCGAGAAGCATTATCCCACGTGTTCCAAAGCCCACGCGTTGCACCAATCACCTCAAAAAAACCTTCTTTAATTTCAGCTCGTTTCAGCATCGTCTCCATAAACATCTTGCTTCTATTGGTCACAATACCAATGTGATACTTCTTCTTTAACTTCCACAACTCAAATTCAGACAGAACAAGATGTGGTCGCGCAAAAAAAGAATCGACAAGCTCGATACATTCGAAAACAAATTGCTTCATCCTCCTGCTCAAAAAAACACCAAGCACTAAATATCCGTAATACTTTACGAGAGAACCACGCTGTAGTGTCCCGTCCCAATCAAATAAAACACACTTGATCCTATGCACTCATTATCACCTCTTTCTCTATTTTCAATGATCTATTCCGATCACTGTACATTATATCACATAGTAAGAATAAAAGCAAACGACTCGTGTGAGTCGTTGATTATTATATTTCTAAAGCTCAAGAAATCCATCTGTTCTTATTGCGACCGCATAAGCAATCTCGAGAGAACGAGTAAGCGTAGGGTCCTTAGGAAAATGAGATGAGATAGGTTCTCGGTACATCTTTGGATAAAGAACAATTCGCCAATCGGGATGACGCACATGGAATACCCACCGTAACGCCTCCATTGCCCTCATAACATCCATCGATTCAGGAGTACCCTTATCAAAAGAAAAACCACCGAAATAACCATAAGGAAGATGCGCATCAAGAAAAAGAGAACGCGTATGCCACAAAAATAGATGCCAAGGACGTGCGTTGGGAGGCGAAAAACTTATTACCCCATTCTCATCTCCTGCATATTCCAAAAAGTGTTTCAAAAAGTCAGAAAACAGAAACTCTCCCGTCGGCATTCTTATCCCCTCCTTTTCAAGGTACTGTATTTCCTACGATACCTCCCCCAACCCAATAATACAATATTGCGAGTAAATACTGGGGATAATGCTATAAAGCATTTGTAAGACTTTCACGATAACGTATAAGCACCTCCTCAAGCTTTTTAATATATCTGTCCCTTGCCGCTTCTGCTTCATGACTATGAAAATAATCCCCATAAACCCCTCTTATTAACTTTCCTGGCTCCAAATCATCAGTGACATCAAAAAGAGCCTTGTATTCACTCTGAGCAATTTTTTTCGTCTCCATAAAATGTTGTAACATCTTTTGTAGCTCAACACGAAAGCTATAATGAGATGAAAAGAGTTCTTGAGCATTTAGAGGCCACCATGAAAATACTTCCCCACCAAATAATGCCTCAATCTTGTGTTTTCCCAAAAGTAAAACTTCCTCTGTAGATGG
Source organism: Parcubacteria group bacterium (assembly GCA_016217555.1). Lineage (GTDB taxonomy): Bacteria > Patescibacteriota > Minisyncoccia > UBA6257 > JACRHW01 > JACRHW01. The sequence continues at coordinate 61,767 of JACRHW010000017.1, read as the reverse complement.
GTAGCCCTTTTCTTTACAATATGTTTCATTAGGAATTTGATAAAAACGCAAAACATTACCAGACTCCCATTCAACAAAAAAATTCTTATCAGAAAAAATGGCTTTAATTTGCTTCACTAATTCATCGGGCATTCCATTAATCGAAATATAACCAGAGTAAAGACCGAGGTCACTCTTCAAATCCCTAACGTGTCCCGCACAAGAAAATCTTGTCTGTACCCCAGCAAGAGCATTCAAAAGAAGCATGGTGCGCTCAAGGGGCGTATCAATTGTTGCAAAAATATCAGGTGAAATTTTTTGTGCAATAGTTCCAAGCTCCTCATCACTTAGGGCAGTGGTGAGAATAGATAGTTTATGCGCGAGATAATTTTTATATGCGTCGAGCGAAACATGATCCTCGAGTACAATACCATCCTGCTTCATCCACGTTGCAACTTTTTTTCGTAATTCAAGGCCAGGAGGGATAATCTCTACATAATGAAACAATCGCGCCATTTCAATACGTTTTATCAAATGCTCTGGGTGATCATTTCCCTTGTGTTCATTTTTAACCGAGAAGCGAGATTCTACTATTGCAGCAATAAGTTCATCAAATGTTCTTACCTCTCGAATTCTTTCGCTGAAAGTAGAATCTACATTATTCCACAAAAAATCCCTCCCATCGTTGTCGGGCACAACATCACCAGAAGAAACAACTTTATTATTTATTTTTTGTAATCCTTCTCTGTTCATATATTTATAGCTATATAGTAACAGATTCAAAAAAACAAAGAACTCTCAAGCTTCCTTCTTTGACAAATATCAACTTCATGGATACTGTATAAATACACTGTCTACTAATAGGGGGATAAAAAATGAAAGTTCAAGATATCAAAAAGCTCATTGAAAATGAAACTATTCCCGATGAAGAAGTGCTCGAAGCCCTTAAGAAATACACAACCGACACAATCGATGAAAAAGGAGAACTTGTTCCTTCAGGTCAAGATGATTGGAAAACACTAGAAGACCTTTATATAGTAACAAAAAAGCTACGCCCCGGCGTAATAGAACAGTTCCGCCAAGACTTTCTCAAAGAACATGGCGAAAACCACCAAGGATGCCGATAATTAAACCAAAAACCCCACACAGGGGTTTTATTAATAATTCCTTTGTTTAGATATTATAAAATCCCTATTTTTTTCAACTCTTCCAAAAGCTGTAAAACCGATTCGAACCTAATGGACCGTATTCCATACTGTTCAGCAGCAGAGATATTCTTTTTGGTATCATCAATAAAAATCACCTGGTCTTTTGACAGCTTGAGTTCAGAAAGAATATGCTCAAAAGATTCCAATGACGGCTTCAGGTTTCCTTTATGCCAAGAAAATACAACTGCATCAAATAAATCAGCAATCTGTAGGTTTTTAAGAACTGTGGATTCAAAAATAGTGGTATTGGAAAGAAGTCCTAATCTAAAACCTTTTTCCTTCAAAGAAACGAGAAGGTCCTTAATGCCATCAAATAGACTTGCATTATCCACCCCTTTTTTGAAAAGTTCAGTTACAAATTGTATATTTTCTCCAATCTGGTCTACACCAAATTCAAGAAGAAAATTCCTCGCCATTTGTTCCTCATTTTCCCATGGGTGCAACTGCACCGCCTTTTCATATTTTTCAGAAAAATCGTCACCCTTAGGAATATCAAATTGCTGCTGTAGCGACTTTGAAATACCGACATTCTTGGTGCCAAGGGTTTCCCAAAAATCAAAAATAATTGCCGTTATCATAAACTAAAATATTTAAACTTTTCCAAGTCCACCCAAATGCGGTCACAACTTTTTTAATTTTTCAACCAAGGATTTTATATCACCGTCATTTTCGAGAATAGTGGTATCTACTTGCCCTGCTTCCCTGATTAAAAAATCTTGAATAATTCTTGCGTTCTTAAACTGCCTCTCGGTGAGAGCATCTTCTGTGCGATGTGTAAAAAACTGCTGTCGATGTTTTTCCTCCGAAGATACAACAACCAATATTTCTAACCCCTCGTTTTTTAAGAAGATGGGATCAAGGAAAGCAGCCTCAATAATACATGGTTCTTCATGCGAAATAACCTCTCGATGAACCAAATCCCTATAAGCACCGCGCACACCAAACAACCCTTTTATTATATTTTCACCAGTACATTCTCCAATAGCCTGATACGCTTCTGTGGTAGGCAAAAAGAAAAACGGATCGGTTTCTAAAGACCGATTTTGTTTACCAATTTTTCTTATTTCATCCGCCTCTATATAAAAAAGTTTTAGCTCTTCACTTAGCGCCTGCCCAAGAGATGTTTTACCAGAACCGGGAACTCCGTAGAGGATTATATTTCTCTGCTGTATTTCATCCATAATATTTTTTATATACTCAGTCGCCACAAAGATGCGGTCACCGGTTCTTCCTTCGGAAGCCCGTCGACCCCGCCTCGCGTCCCTCAACAAACTCGGGACATGCTCCGGCTTTCGAATCCTTGACGCACGCCAAGCAGTTGGCGTGCTTGGCCCCTTGCTCACTTCGTTCACTGCGGGGCCACAAGGATTCGAACCTTGATCATTGGTTTTGGAGACCAACATTCTACCATTGAACTATAGCCCCATTATTAAAAGAAACACATCTCTTGGGATGTGTTTCAATTGTAACTTATTGTATCCGAAATTCAAGAAAAACTATCCTATTACTTCTTTACTTCTTTGTGAGACTTCCTCATCTTACACCACTTGCAATATTTTTTGAGATCAAGCTTGCGCTCAACAGTCTTTTTGTTCTTGCGGGTATAATAATTCATCCGGGCACAGCCGGTACATTTAAGACGTAACAAATTCGCAGTAAATTTTGATGTTGCCATAATTATAAGGTAATAAACATATATATCACACTTCCAAAAAAGTAACAAGCTTTTCAAGAAAACCAGACCAGAGCCAATGCGCGGATTCGGACCGCGGACCTACTCCTTACCATGGAGTTGCTCTACCAGCTGAGCTACATTGGCAAAAGACCAACTAACACATTTCTCATCTTAGTATTGTGATACATAACACTAATCACTCCGTATTCACTTTTCTTTCTATAAGTACCCAGTGAACCAGATTTCGTAATAATCGTCTTATAAAATTGATCCCTGTTTATTGTAAGCTTTTTTATCCAAAAGTCCATAGCTTTTTTAGGATCAATATCTGTAAAAATCTGTAAGCCAAACCTAAGATCACCTTTTTTAATATTAAAAAATGTAATAAGAAACTCTATAAATTTCTTAATTAGCTCGGGATTGGTATTGGCTAAACGGACAGAACTCTCGTTTGCTTTTGTTCCCTCTCCCCAATAAAGACCAATCCCTAAACCAAATAATTGTGCTTCTTCTTGATTGGTTGGAAAAACAAATTCAAAAGGATCTCCGCCTGGATTACATTTTCTATATACCGCCTCACTTATAGAACGCCTTTTAATATCATACTTTTGCATCCAATAAACCACAGTGTGAACAGAGCAACCCAAAAGTATTGCAATTTCTTGCATTGATTTACCTTCATGCGTATATAATTCAAAAAGCTTTTCTTTATTAATCATATTTTCATGATAACAAAAAATAAGCCCGTAGCAAAGCTTATTCTTTAGAAGATAGAGCTCTATTGTGCCGGACCCCAGAATCGAACTGGGTACGCCATCCTCTTCAGGGATGCGCTCTACCAATGAGCTAGTCCGGCGATATCTATACACTAAGACTTACTTTATCAAAGTTTTAGAAAAAAGAGAAGAGTAGAGTGTATGGGTTTACAGAAAGGCTCATTCGCGCTAGATAGTAGTAAGGTGTGCACTTTGACACAATAAGGAGGAAAAACTATGAAACATCAAAAAGTCGGAATTATACTGCCCAGCGGAGGTTGTAAATGTGCCTTCCAGGCGGGTGCCCTTAAAGCAATCACAGAATACATTCCAAAGGAAAATATCCCCTACCTACAAGTCGTATCAGGAGGAACATTCAACGGTGCAAAATTTATTTCAGATGACTTTACAGCCGATCCCCTAATACGTGTTTGGCAAGATGTAGAACGGATGGGGGTTGGTCAGTTATTTGATTTACTTACCATTATCTTAAACCAGGCAGGAAGAAATAAACCCAATAAACGCGTTGAAGAACTGATCAAAAAAATAGATGCAGGAAAAATCATTGCCTCTCATGCCCGCCTAGACATAATAGCCCGAAATCTTAATACCAATGAAGCAGAATTATTCTCTTCAAAAAGTTTAAAGACACAAGGTAATAACGAAAAGTACCTGATTAAATTAATTCTTGCTTCTGCAAGTATTCCGGGTATTATGCCTCCTGTTCATATAAATGGTATGGATTATTGTGATGGTTTTGTATGGATCCCCGAAGCCCTAGAAGATATAAAAAAGATGCTTGACCTCATCATTGTAATTGACCCAGAACATCAAATAGACCCCTTTACGCCTGCATTAAGGCCCATCCTTATGCCTGCCGGAAGCTGGAAGTCTCTGGGGGGATCCAACTATATCTATTTTGACAATCTAAAGAAAAGTTTACGCATGCTTGAAATGATCGTGGGCAGAAAGAAAATCCTCATCATTAAGCCGATCAAGACGTATCAGAATCTTACCGTCGTCAATTTCTCAAAAGGAGAGATTTCAGACTCTATCGATCAAGGATACAAACTCACCATTCAAGCCCTCCAACAAATCTAAAAACAAAAAGCGCCCACACAATGGCGCTTTTCTTATACACCATTAAGTGGGTGCGGAGGGACTCGAACCCCCGTAGTCACGAGGACGTGTGGTTTACAGCCACATGCAATTGCCGCTATGCGACGCACCCAATACCTGAGCCACCTCTCGGATTCGAACCGAGGACCTTCACCCCGTTAGAAGTATACAAAAACAATTTTTCTACATTATTGTACCATCTATGATATACACGAGACGAACAACAAATGTTTTTACCTACTTCTAACGGGGTTCACTTTATCCCGATTTTATAAAAATTTGCGTGAGCCAGAGGCGAGATTCGAACTCGCGACCTTCACTTTACAAAAGTGTTGCTCTGCCAGCTGAGCTACTCTGGCAAATTTTTTTTATAAAATCGAGGACTCTCGATATTGTACAAAATTTATGATTTTATACAATATCGGAGCAAAAGTGTTGCTCTGCCAGCTGAGCTAAGGTGGCACTACTTGGCAGACTTCTCGTCTTCTTTCTTCTCTTCTGCAACCGAACTTACGATACTATTCTTCTTTGCATGAGAAGTTCTGTGGGCAATTTCTTTCATGTGGTGAAGAGCGCCTGAAACAGAACGTTCTGCCTTAAGAAGAAATACCCTCGTCTTTCTTAACACCTTCTCTGAATACACTGCAGCATATCCATCTATTTTCTCTATAGTAGCATGTGAAACATAGCGCCGAATAGAAAACCGCTCATAAAGAAGCATCAGCTCTTCGTCTCCTGTTGCAGGGATATTTTTAATCACTACGTAAAGCACCAAACCCAACCCAAGGAAAATACCGAAATAAGGGAAAAACGCGTACATGAAGATTATGCCTCAAAACGGGTGAAGCGTGCCACCACGATATTTTCACCCAACTTTGAAATATAATTTTTAATAATATCGCGCACCTTCATCGTCTGATCCTTAATAAAAGGCTGATCTAAAAGACACATCTCCTCAAAACGTTTTGCAAGTTTACCATCGATAATTTTATCGAGCATTTCTTTTGGTTTCTTTTGGTCTGCCATACTTGCCTCAAATATAGCGCGCTCACTTGCAATAACCTCCGCAGGAACCTCATCACTATTCACGTACCTTGGAGAAAGTGCTGCTATCTGCATGGCAACCTCGTGCGCCAACTCTATAAATACTTCATTTCGAGCGACAAAATCTGTCTCACAACGAATATCAAGAAGCACTCCCACACGATTACCTGCGTGAACATACGCCTCTATTCTTCCTACCCCTGTGGCTCGCTCTGCCTTCTTCTCTGCTTTGGCAATCCCCTTCTTTCTCATCAACTCGAATGCTTTATCAAAATCACCCCCCATTTCCTCAAGTGCATTTTTGCACTCCATAAGAGAGACGCCTGTTGCCTCACGAAGTTTTTTAATAAGATCGTAGTTTTCCATGAATTAAATTTTATAGTCTGATTATACCAGATTATGAAGATACTTCCTGCGTAGTAGTACCACGTGTTTCCTTGATAGCAGTAGCAAGTCGAGATAAGATGTATGCAATACTTGAACGAGCATTGTCGTTTGCTGCGATAGGATAATCGATAAGAACAGGACTTGCATCGGTGTCAACAAGAGCAATAATAGGAACATTTTTAATACGCGCTTCGTTAATAGCTGTCATGTGGGGGGTTACACCTACCACGATTAATGCATCAGGAATACGAATAAGTGCGTCATGTCCACTAAAAACTCGTTCTGCGCGTTGAATTTCATGATTGATACCCTGTTGTTCCTTTTTAGTATATTTTTCAAACTCTCCTGCCAATCTTTTCTTTTTGAGATCGATCATATTCTTGATTCTTCCTGATACCATTTTGAAATTGGTAAGAAGCCCGCCCAGCCAACGCTCTGTCACCGAAAGACATCCAAGCTCCGTAGCAATTTCACGTACAATTGATTGAGAGGGAGGAAGGGTCCCTACAAAAAGAATAAGCGCATCCTTAGGCAAACTTTTTAAAAAGGTCATTGCCTTCTCTAGCTGATCACGCGTCGCCTCGAGATCAATAATCTCAATGTTGTTTTTGACGCCAGCGACAAAAGGCTTCATTTTGGGATGTGTTCGTGAAGTACGATGTCCATAATGCACCCCCGCCTTCATCATCTCTCGTGTATGGACATCTAAAACCCCCTCCCCAGAAACGGGAACAGATGGTGTTGGTATTGTTGTATTTGTGTTGTTCATGTTCTATTTTCTACTTACTGTTTTCTTTTTTCTCGTTACCGCCTTCCCCGCCCTTGATTTAAATTTCTCAACCTGTCCTGCGACATCAAGCAAGCGCTCCTTTCCAATATAAAAAGGATGGCATTTATCACAAATTTCGGTACGTATCTCCTTCTGCGTAGAACCTACCGTAAATGTGTTTCCACACGCACAAGAGACATGTGCCTCAAAATACTCTGGGTGAATAGTCTTTTTCATATAGTAGAGATACTAACATAAAACATTTTCCTACGCAACTTTTTTATGACACGGAAGAAGACAAAATTAAAAACCCCTCAAAAAGAGGGGTTTTTAAACGATTGTGTGCTATCGAGAAACTGATTACAGGGACATTGAAGGACCAGAAATTGGGAAAGTAATCTTGCTTGTGTCAGGAGAAATACCTGTCACTGAGCCATCTCCCCAGGCAAAACCCGTAAGATTGACTGCATATGACTTAGCTGGATTGCTATAGGTATAACTTGCAGTAGAAAGATTCGCTTTCACTATAATAGTCTTCGTTGTATTCTTCGCAACCGTTACCGCAGTACTAAATGTTACTACAGCAGCAGAAGTGCTTGCTGTAACTGCACCAGTTGTTGCGATTGAAGCATTCGTGTCTCCATCAAAGAAGGTGAAGGTAACACCAGTCGATGTTACCGCTGCACCAACCTGTTGGATAGAAGATGTAGCGATAGTAGCATCATAATTCCCTGAATTAGTAAAGCTAAACTTTGCCACGATCTTGTTGTCCGTAATGCTGTTATCCACATAACTTCCGGAAGCAACGGCAACACTCATTGTTGCGCGATGAAGAGTAAAGGTTGCGGAACTGTCTACGCTTGTAGGTGTTGCATTTGCAGGTGCTGCCGAGGAATGTCCTTGACCAGTAACTGCACCAAGACCAACTGTTATGGTGTCATTAGAAGCGGCACCACCTGTTGCATCATTAGTATCAGCAACAACACTCAAAGTTACATAGTTATTCTGAGGAACAATAAAGACAGAGTGACCAGTGACAGGATCGATAGGTATCGTAAAGGTAGTTGCTTGTGCACCTGAACCAGGAAGACCTGCCACAGATGAACCAACTGGAGTTGTTCCATTCATAAGCCTAAGGTTCTTGATGTCGTTGGCAGATGTTGAAGTTGAATTTACAACAATGCTCGTAACATCAATTGACTCGCTATTGGTTGTCTCAGAAAGTTTGAACGTTCCAAGAACCACGCCTGTTACACCCATAGCAACTTGTTGGGACACTACAGGTGAGGGAGCTAACGCGTCTGTAAGATTCCCTGATGCTGTTATAGTATCAACCTGACCAGTTACAGTAACAGAGCTCGTAAGCTTTGTGCCGCTAGAATTAGTAAGAGTCCTCGTTGTGTTGGTTGAAGCACCATTTGCTGAACCACCAGAAAGAAGAACGGCTGCAGCTGACGATGTTGCACCAGAAACGGTGTCAGCATAGACATCTACAACAATCTGTCCACCTACTGGGATCATGATATTAGAAGCTGAAACTGAATACTCAGTACTATCAGTAAGCGTTGAGTTCGTATTACCTAGCTGAGTACTGCCCACCATAACTTTCAAGTTACGATATTGAGATGAAACGGCCGAACCGGTTTTCACGGTAAGACTTGTAACATTTACTCCTTCTGCTGCACCTGCTGCCAAGGCAAAAGATCCTATTTTGATACCTTGTGCACCAGAAACACTACTAATTGCACCTACACCATTGTTAAGTGAAGCAACGAATGGATTTGAAGATGCGCTAAGAGCATTCCCTGCGTGTGTTGAAGTATCTGGACCAGGATTTGGAATAGCTGTAAGCGAGGTGTAACCCTGAGCTGTTATTGAAGTAATACTTCCTGTCATGCTTCCTGCGTATGTTGATACAGTATCAAGAACAATAGAAAGCGAACGAGTTGTATTTGCAGGAATAATGTAGTTCAAGCCAGTAAGGGCCGTTGAGTGTTGTGTTGTGGAAACGCTATCAGAAGAAACGGCTGTAGCGGTTGTTCCAATTTGAACACCCTGATCATCAACGAGCTTCAAGTTATTCCATACTGCATTTTCTTGATTAGCACTATAAGTACCAACCTGATAGGTAATAGCAGTAATCCTCACTGCTTCACCAGAAGCATTAAAGTCAAACTTTGCCAATGTTGCATTGGTTGCACCACGAGCAATATAGTTTGTTGGAGAAGCTGCGTTCTTGCTAACCACCAAAGAGCCAGAGCTGATACTTACAGAAGAAGCCTGTACTGGATATGTTCCAAGAAGACCAGCACCAACATTATATGTCATGTCGGTAGCGGTAACATCATAAGAGTGCTGAACTGTGAAGCGAAGTGTTCGATTAACACCTCCTACAACATCAGCATATACAGAAAGGTTAATTGTCTGACCTGATGCAACCCGTAGAGGATTGCTTGAAAGATTAAACACAACCGTACCATCTGAATTTGCATTCACAATGGTTGCACCCACCTGTGTTCCTCCGTTCATCAATTTGATGTTTGAGATATCTGATGAATGAGTATTGGTTCCTACATCTGTCAACTTAACAGATTTTACACTTACTGCACTATTTGCGGACTGTAGAGAGAATTGGCCAGCTAAGAAACCAGTTGTTCCTGCGTTTACAGAACCACCTGTTGAAACGCTGGCAACTGTAAGTGTTGCAAGTCCCGGATTTGTTACTGAAACGGCTGTCATGGTATTACCCGTCATTGGGAATGTACCTGTAACACCCGCAGATGGAGTAATATCAGCTGCTGAATTTACACCAAATGTATAAGCATGAGATGCTGTGTTTGTTGCAGAAATATCTGCAGCAACAGTAACAACCCTGCTTGTTCCCGCCTTAACTGTAAATAATCCAGTTGCGAGAGAGAAATAAGCTTTTCCGCTCGACAAACCAAGATTGGTTGCCAAAACCGATGAACCATCCATCAAATAAACATTCGAGATATCGTTATCGCTAGAGAGTCCTCCACGATATACATTCATTGCAGTTACGGTTGTATCCGCTGAACCTGCTGTGAACTTCAATTTCAAGAATGGAATCTGACTTCCACCAGCTGGAAAACTACCCGCTGCCGGATTTGATGCGTCAACTGCTACGGCCAAGCCAGTGCCAGTTGGAACTGGTGTTGTACCTGGGGTAGGTGTTATGCCTGGTGTTGGTGTTGTACCTGAGGTAGGTGTTCCACCAACGGTTGCTACCTTTGCGCGAGACATAGGACCGAAATATCCTGTTGAAGGAAGTCCGGCTGCTGCCTGCCACGCCTTTACAGCTACCTTAGTCAAAGCACCAAAGTATCCTGTTGCAGATACTTTGAGATATCCACCAGAGATTAATGTATCCTGAAGAGCTGTTACGTCAGCTCCACGCGATCCCACCGTAAGATTGCGTGTGTAAGAATACGCACTTGAAGCTACTGGAGCCTGCATACTAGCAACCTGCGCTTGAAGTGCAGTGATTTGTGCCATGAGCTCATCAACAGTGGCCGCTTTCGCTGCCAAAGGAAGCGCCATAGCCGCGCCAGAAAGCCAAATTGCGGTAGTAAGCGAAAGGCTTACTGCAACAACTTTCGTCGCAACTTTTTTAAATTTGGAATTACCCATAATTTTTTGTATTTAATTTTTGTTACGCGATTCCTTTGTGGTTCGACGCCACAAAACAAATCGCTTAATTATTTGTTTACATACACATTTCTAGAAGAGCCGAGAGCATGATTCGTGTTAAACGAATCACCGACCTTGATTACGACTCATTACATCGAGAAAAAAAGAATTAATTTGGTAAGCCTTCGACAAGCTCAGGCGCTACCATTTTTTATCTAGCCCTTATTCAGTTTTCAAATAACAGTCCATCACCTCCTGTCTATCTACTGCAATCGTTACGTCCCTTTTCTTTTCACACCTATTGTATCACAACATTGCGATAAAACAGGTGTGAAAAGAAAAACGCTCCCTAAAAGCCCGCCCGTTTGGCGAAAAAACCTAGTGTTTTCCTACATTCCTTGAGTCCTGCTTAGTATACTCTATTTTAGCAAAAAAAGCAACCCCCTTGCAATAGATCTCACTGTGGAAAACTAATAAAAAACACTGTGTTCCTTGTTAATTATAACGAATCGATAAGAAATTACGTTACAGAATGTGTATTTTGTATCCAGTATCTTGTAGTTAGTATACCCCACAAGCACATTCTTTGATTTTCCTTACTATTAATTCTTTCTTATTGGTTGGTCATACCAGATACACGATACTAAATACTAGATACTTCACGTACAAACTGGTATCTACTTCCCCGCCCGCCACTTCCTATATGGTTTACATACCCCTTCTCACACAATAGTCGAAGATCATTCCGAATAGTCTTCTCATTCATTTCCGGAAAACGAGCAAGGACATCCATAAGCGGAATACTTTCTTTTTCACAGAGAAGTTCCAGAATAGACTGCTGACGTTCCGTAAGCCCGACAATCCTGTTACCAGAAAACGATCGCATCTTTGGTGCACGGATAGGGAGATTGATCCCAAAACGGCTTCCCACCCCTTCCGCCTCTCCTCCTTCAGGCATTGGTTTTTCCGGAAACAGTTTCCGGAAATCGAGAATACCGGAAACAAGAAGTTTGTCGTTTGCATGTGCCACAAACTTGTCTGTAAAGGATTTTATTTCCCTGTGCAAAACAATATAATTTTCTTCTGCCGTAAACTGCAAATCCATAGCCGTCTTCAAAAAGAAATCGAGAATAAAACCACGTTCTTTAAACAATTCCACATCGCGTCTAAAATATGCCTCTACAAAAAGAAAAATTTCAGACTTAAAATGTTCCTTATAAGAAACATCAGAAATACCCCCTGCAACCATGTAAAGCGCACGAACGATAGTCTGAAATATCTGAGAAAAATCTTCCATAAATGGTAAGCCTTCGACAAGCTCAGGCAATACTATAATTAACGTATTTTTTTAAGATATTCTGCGGCGGTAGAGCTTGGATTGATACGTAAAGCCTCCTCCCCCTTTTTTTTAGCTTCGTCACGCCTCCCTATCTTATTGTATACAAACCCAACAAGCCTATGCCCCACCTCCATGTCAGGACGCAGTGTTGTAATTTGAAGCGCATAACTAAGCGCCTCGTCATACTTTCTCTGTGCAATAAGATTATCTGCAAGCAAATTGATTATTTCTATGCGATTTGGGCTCTTTGTATTCATTTCTTTTAGGGTAGATTCCGTCTTTTGAAACACGGTAGCATCACCCAATTTAAATGCAATCACGTTATAGGTATTCGCAAAAAGATAATATCCATTAAGGTATTGAGGATCTTCCTTGTCAAGAAAATCGTTTACTGTCCTCAAGCCCCCACCCAGGGCACCACCATCCTCTTTGGAAAGAGACCGCAAATCAGATTTTGCGGACCACTCATACAAATAAGCGGCAAAATCCTTAATCACCTCCCTTCTTCCTAAATATCCTGGCATATCAAGTAATCCTCGATACTCCTCCACTCCACGAGGAAGTTGGGATTGGCGAGAAAGAGTGTAGGCGGTCCTTAACTCCCTATTTTTTTGATAAGCAACAAAGTTCGCATAAATACCAAAAACTACAGCAATAACAAGCATCACCACTACAAAACTTAGTAGTATGGGGTGTGCCGCAAAAAAAGTTTTCTCTTTATTCTTGCTTGTCTCCTTCAAAAACACTGAACGCACCACACCAAGAAAGAGAAAGAAAAGGATATAGGAAGAAAGGGTATCAAACAAAACAAGGTTTTGGACAAAATATGCAATAGGAAGGGCAAAGAATACACCAGCCTCCAACACCGGGCGTCGTTTTGTGATCACGGGAAGATAGAAACGAAATAGTACTACAAAAATAGCAATATAGGAAATAAGTCCCAAGAGACCCGTGCTTGCAAGTGCATCAAATATCACACTGTGGGCGTGATCAAACCAGACTTCAACACCCGAATGGATTGGGTTATAGTGCTTATCAAATCCAACTGAAAAATTTTCCATACCATACCCGAAAAGAGGATGGTCGAGAAATGATTTCCATGCTGAACCCCACGTAGCAAAACGAAAGACAAGTGTGGATGGATCCTTAAGATTCGCCGGAGCTATTTTGGTTTTTAAAATGACAAACCCCGCAAGCGCAACAAGAGAAAGAAGTACAATGAGACCTCCGACAGCATATTTTTTCTGAACCCCCTTTCCCTGCCGCAAAAGAAAGATAAGAAAAACAAGCACGCCAACCAAAAGTCCAATGTAAGCACCTCTTGTCTGTGTAAGAATGAATGCTGGAACATCTCCCAACAAAAGAACTATCCAAAGTATATTTTCGACAATCAACAAGGGATCCTTCAAAACTTTAGCAAATTCTATATTTCTCAAAATCAACAACACACCAAACCCAAACACAAAAATAAGAAATGCCGCAAGGTATGAGGGATTTCCAAAAACCCCAAACACTCTTCCATACTGATAAGTATTAGCATCCCGAAAACTCGAAAACCCATAATAAGAAATAAGCGGGGAGAGGAGAAGAAGAAACTTAATAAGACGATAGTAGTCATCTTCAGAAAATACATCAATGAGGAGGATGAAAAATGCTAAATAATGCAAGAAAGAAAAAAGCCCCTCGCTCCGTTCAAAATTAGACCAAAAACTAAAGAGTGGGTTCACCCCAAAAAGAGTGGAGGCAAGAAGTGCCCCAGAAAAAACAAGAACAGCCTTTACAATAGGTTCAGAAAACTTAAAACGTATTATACGAAACCAATAGAGATTGATGAGCCACGAGATTGTCGCAAGCTCGATAAACAATCGAAAAGGAAATACCTTGCTGACAATATAGGGGAAATAATAGTCAGCTAAAAAAAACGTTAAAGAAAAAATAGAAAGAAAAAGAAAGATTTTTACAAGAACACGCATGGAATTTTAAAAAAAGTTTTGATTGTAATTATTGGCCTCCTGAACACGCTACTTGTTCTCTTCTAAAAATATGGATGCGGTTGAAGATGGATTAATCAATAATGCTTTGCCAAGCTCTTCTTTCCCCTTCTTTGTCTCTCCTATCTTTTGATAAAAGACTCCGGCGAATCGGTGACCCGCCTCCATATCGGGGCGCAATCGTATAATTTCTAAAGAATACTTAAGAGCTTCGTCATATTTCTTCTGCGCGCCAAGATTTTTAATCAGAACTTCAAGAAATTCTATTCTACCAGGACTCAACTTATCTGCTCTTTTGAGGATATCCTCTCCGCGAATCAGAGCCTTTCTGTCTTTAAAATAACCCCCAATTGATGAATAAGCATATCCCAACAAATAATAATTGCGAATATGAGAAGGGTCATGTGTTAGATATTCTTCACTCATATTTATTCCTTCATTCAAAGCATCAAAATCTTCTCTGGAAAACTTACTAAGATTACGAGAAGAAGACCAATCGAATATATCTTTTGCAAGAGCGGTAGAAATCTCACGTCTCCCCACAAAACCCGGCAAATCAAACAGTTGCTTATATACATTTACTTTTGCGCTCGGAGAAAACGATTGTTGTGGTGGTAAAAATGTGGCGAGAAGGCGCATGTTTTTTTGTAGTGCAAATATGTTTGAATATATCCCAAAAAGGGGGGCAAAAAAAAGAATGATGCAACACAACCCAATAAATAATGGTCGTCCAAAATACACTATATTGGTACTATATGTATTGGTTTCCCTTAGTACGATGGTGCGTGCCAAGGCGAGAAATGTAAAAAATAAAACATAAGAGGTAAGAGAATCAAATAGGGCAAGATTTTGAATGAAATATGCTACAGGGATTGCAAGGAAAAGAGCCGCTTCATAGATAGGACGTTTTTTAAGGATAATCGAGAAGTAATAGCGAAAAAAAATATAAAAAATATATAAATACGCAAGAAAACCGACAACGCCTGTCACCGCAAGAAGCTCAACGGGAAGATTGTGTGCATGATCAAACCACGTCTCTAGTCCCGAATGGACTGGGTCATAGTGTCTATCAAAAGCAATGTTAAAATTTTCGGGACCATATCCGAGCAAAGGACGATCAAGAAATCCACGCAAAGCGGCCTTCCATGTAGAAAAACGAGAAACCAAACTTCCCGGATCTTTTAAATTCGATGGGAGTACATTTGTTTTTAAGATAAGCACACTGCCCAAAACGATAAAAATGCTCAGAAAAAGAAGACTGTACCGGGCCATCTTTTTTTCCTTTGCCACCCCATATCGCCCAAGCATAATAAGATAAACAACCAATGCCACAAAAACGCCCACATATGCTCCACGTGTTTGTGTAAAGAAAAAGGCAGGAATGTCAATCAATAAAATTAAACACCAAAGCCAGTTCTCAAACAACACAAAGACGTCTTTTGTTGAGCGAAACAGTTCTCTATTTTTAAGAACAAGATAAAAACCAAGACCAAAAACAAAAAGAAGAAATGTTGCCACATAGGAAGGATTTCCAAGAAGTCCATTAATTCTTCCAAAAGCATGTTTTTCAATATTTACATAATTAGAAAACTGATAATAGGCAATAAAAGGAGAAATAATAAGAAATGCTTTAATTAAACGATAGTAATCATCCATGACAAACACATCAAGAAGCATAATAAAGAACGCGAGATAATGAAAAAAGGAGAATAGTCCCTCGCTACGTTCAAAATCAGACCAAAAACTAAACGAAGGATTTACTCCAAAAAAGGCAGAAACAATTAGGGAGCCGGAAAAAATGAGAAGAGCCTTCACTATTGGCTCGGAAAAACGGAACCGTAACGTTTTTCGCAAAAAAAGATCAAGAATCCATGCGATAAAAGCAAATTCAATGAAAAAACGAAATGCAAAAATCTTACCCGTAATATAGGGAAAAAATAAATCGGTAGAAAAAATTATTAAAGAAAAAATAGAAAGAAAAAGAAAGATTTTTACAAGTGTACGCATACTATTAAAAAGGAGTTTTAATTGCAGTTATCAGGATAGCAAGCAATAAAAGAAAAGTAAACGCGCTAGGACGAATATAATACTGAATGGGCTTTTCTAAAATATAACCACGATAGAGGTGGGTAATGAAATAAAAGAAAACCACAATAAACAGAGAACCCAAAAAAACTCCTAAAGGAAGTACCCGTATGACCCAAAAAAGCTCAAACAAAAGTGTGGAAAAAAGAAAAGCAAAAAAACGAAGTAGGACGGGCTTATCCACAGTAATGGTGTCATCCCCACGAAGGTGGGGATCCAGTGGTAACATCGATGTTTTCTGGATTCCCTCCGCCGGCTGACGGATTCGCGGAACAGATAAAGCAAGAAAAAGGTGTGTGAGACTGAAAAATGCAACAAAAATAGTACTATCTTTCAATATATCAAACGAAATACTACCTAAGAGCTCAAAACCAAAAAGCCATACCGGAATATACCACATCCATATCCAATTTTTTTTGTGTAAAAAAGAGGAACAAAAGAGGTAAAATACTAAAGAAATAAGGGAGCCGAAGGCTGTCGGTCCGATTCCAAAAAAAGAACTCACATCTCCAAATACCAAAAAGGGTATGAGCAACAACACGGAAAAAGCGGTAATATAGTTATTCCGGAATATTATTGCCGCAAAAAACGTAAGAAAACCCGCAATACCTATCCCCCCAACCACACCAGACCGCATCCCAAGTATCACCAGGGGGGAAAAAACGCACAAAGAAAAAAGCTCATTGTAATATCGTCTAAGAAATTTCATATAAATAATTCATAAAGCCTCATTCAAGTACCCCACCCGAGACCAAATGATCATCCTCAAGGGGGAGTCAGGTGTTATCGCTATAATAGGGGGGTTGTAACGGTCTCCCCTTTGGAGATGAGCTTTGGTCTCGGGTGGGGTAAGATATCGGGAGATTCTTCTCCACCAGTTGACGGATGACGCTTCAGAATGACAAGGCGATGATGAATGTTACCGGCTAAAGACAAGTTCCTGTCCCCTCATCGATACATTCACCCTGCCCTCCTTAAGTTCTCCGGAAATAAGCTTTTGAGCAACAGCATCTACGACAAGCTTTTGTATAAGACGCTTCAGGGGGCGCGCTCCAAAATCGCGATCATAGCCATGCTCGACAAGATATTTCCGTGCTTTTTCGTCTATCTTTAAAACGATATTCTTTTTAGCAAGACGCTCTCTCACTTGTGTTAATTGTAGATCAATAATTTTTTCCAAATCCTCTTCACGCAAAGCATTAAAAATCACAATTTCGTCGATTCTATTAAGAAATTCGGGGCGGAAATAGCCCTTAAGCGCATCTTGAATTCTAATTTTGGTATTTACCTCTCCCACCGACCTATCTCCCATTGCAAATCCAAGATTTCCCTCCTGGATAAACTCCCCTCCAATATTTGAGGTCATAATAATAATCGTATTCTTGAAATTCACCATTCTCCCTTTCGAATCGGTAAGGCGCCCATTATCGAGAACCTGAAGAAGAATATGAAAGACCTCGGGATGTGCCTTTTCGATTTCATCAAAAAGAATAAGAGAGTATGGCCTGTGTTTTACGATTTCAGTAAGTTGCCCCGCCTCATCATATCCGACATATCCCGGAGGAGAACCGATAAGCTTCGCAATAGAATGCTGTTCCATATACTCAGACATATCAAGACGAATAATTGCATTTTCATCATTAAACATAAAATCAGCAAGCGTTTTTGCAAGCTCTGTCTTTCCCACTCCTGTAGGCCCCAAAAACAAGAAGGAGCCGATCGGTTTATTTTCGTCAGAAAGTCCAAGACGACTTCTCTTAATAGCCCGGGAAACGGCGGTAACCGCCTCCTCCTGCCCCACCACCCGCCTATGCAGCACCTCCTCCATCGTTCTTAGTTTTTCAGATTCGCCCTCAAGCATTTTGTGAACAGGGATGCCCGTCCATCGCGAAACCACCTTTGCGATCTCCTCCTCGGTAACTTTTTCCTTTACAAATTGGAAACTTTGCTGTGCTTTTGCTGTTTTTCTTTCGAGATTCGTCAGTGTTTTCTCTGCATGCGGAATTTTTCCATACACAAGCTCGGCAACCTTTTCAAGATCACCCTCCCGTTCGTAGCGCTCGGCATCTTGCTTAAATTCGTCAATAGAGCGGTGCAATACGTTCACCTTTTCTATTGCATCTTTTTCGCTTTTCCATTGCCCCATCAAGCCATCCTTTTCTCCATGGAGTTTTGTAAGCTCGATCTCTATCTCGTGAAGACGCTTCTTACTTACCATCGACAACTCTTTCTTAAGCGATTCTTTTTCTATCTCGAGCCGAGTAATAAGGCGAGAACCCTTCTCAAGTTCTACTGGCATAGACCCCATCTCAATCTTTACACTTGATGAAGCTTCGTCTATAAGATCAACCGCCTTGTCGGGCAAAAAGCGATTAGAAATATAACGACTTCCTAAATTTACCGCCGCGACAATAGCACCATCAGAAATTTTGACACCATGATGCATTTCATATTTAATTTTAAGACCGCGGAGGATAGCGATACTATCCTCGATACTTGGCTCCTCCACAAGAATAGGTTGAAATCTACGCTCGAGCGCCGCATCTTTCTCGATATGTCGCTGATACTCCTTGAGCGTTGTCGCTCCAATGGCACGTAGCTCTCCTCGTGCAAGGGGAGATTTTAATAGATTTGCTGCATCAACCGCCCCCTCTGCAGCACCAGCCCCTACAATCATATGAATTTCATCGATAAAAAGAATGTACCTCCCCTGCTGCTTTTGAAGTTCTTTGATAAACGCCTTCAGACGGTCCTCAAACTCACCTCTAAACTTAGTACCAGCAATAAGCGCCCCCAGATCAAGTGAAATCACCTCCTTTCCCTGAAGCAAATCAGGTACATCCTGCGATATAATGCGCTGCGCTAACCCCTCAACAATCGCCGTCTTTCCCACCCCTGGCTCACCAATTAAAATAGGATTGTTCTTTGTCCTGCGCGAAAGAATTTGTATTAATCGCCTCAGCTCATTGTCCCTCCCAATAGTGGGATCAAGTTTCCCCTCACGCGCAAGCTGAGTAAGATTGATTGCGTATTTTTCAAGTGTCTTAAACTTCGTCTCTGGTGTTTCGTCGTTCACCTGCATACCCCCCCTTACATCAAGGAGGGTTTTTACAAACTCTGCATAATTTATTCCAAAATTCTTCAACACCTCACGACTCCTTGATGCGACCTCAAGCACACCAAGAAAGAGATGTTCACACGAGATAAACTCATCTTTCATTTTAGCCGCCTCTCGAGACGCAATCTCGAGGATCTGCATCATCTCCTGTGAAATATAAAGCTGGGCCTTTTGCGCACCTCCTGCGACGCGAGGAAGGCGATTGAGTTCGACTTCAACTGCGGCACGCAATGAATTCAAATTTACCCCCAACTTTGCAAGCCCAACAAATACCAAAGACTCCTCCTGATCAAGGAGGGCAACCAAAAGATGGAGTGATTTAAGCTCAGCATTATTCCGCTCAAGAGCAAGATCCTGCGCCGCCTGAATCGCCTCCTGAGCCTTCAATGTAAAACGATTAAATGGGGCAAACATGGTGTAAAAAATTAAAAATCAAAAGTCAAAACTTCAACTAAAAACCATAAAACTTTTTTGCTGGTTCGTTCAGTTTTTAGTTGTAGTTTTGCATTTTGATTTTTGAGTTAAAGATTTGTTGGTCTTTGTTCTAGGGTTATTTTAACTTCAATCGTCTCGCTCCCACGCAAGACCTTAAGCGTCAACGTATCCCCTACCTTATACTGGCTTACTATATCGGTCAAGGGAACGTCCTTGGTCACTTTCTTGCCATTAACCTCGAGTATAATATCCCTTTCTTTAATACCCGCCTTCTTTGCAGGAGAATTGGGAACAATGGCTACGCCACCCTTCTCACCACTACGGACGAAAGCACCATAAGAAACACCTAGCCCCTCTTTTTTTTGTACTATCTCATCAAGAATAACATACCGTATTCCAAGGTAGGGAGCGGAGATCTTTCCGGTAGCTTTCACATCCTCAATAGCACGTTTTACTTTGTTGATAGGAATGGCAAATCCAACACTCTGAGCACCCTGAGCTATTGCCGCATTAACACCAATTACCTCACCACGAAGATTAAGAAGTGGCCCACCCGAATTCCCCTGATTGATTGCCGCATCAGTCTGAATAACTCCCTGAAGTGTCTCCACGATACCACCCCCTCCTGCGGTAATAGTACGCGCCAATCCGGAAATTATTCCGGTAGAAGCAGTATTCCGGAATTCACCCAATGAATTTCCGATTGCAATTGCCGTTTGCCCGATTCTCACCGTATCAGAATCTCCCAACGAAAGAGTAGGAAGCCCACTTGCCTCTATTTTAAGAACTGCCATATCCTGCTGTGCATCTTTCGCAAGCACCTTTGCAGGAAATCTCTTCCCATCATTAAGCAATATAATATACGAAGCATTCGGATCAGAAACAACGTGTTTATTAGTCACGATAAGACCATCGGAAGAAATAATAAACCCCGAGCCCCCTCCCACCTCCTTACGCTCTACCCCCCCTTGACGCACCTGAGGAATCTGTACTTGTCCCCCAAAAAAATCTTGGAAAAGTGGATCGTTATTAAGAGGGGTTGCGTAATACTGCTCGAGTACTGGCACATCTTTAGAGATAATCACACTCACTACCGCAGGCGACGACTTCTCTATGGCACGAATTACTCTCTGTTCGTAGTCTACTACGGCAACATATTCCTCCTTCCTTTCTAGTGTTATTTTGTCTGATGTTGTGGCAAGGAGGACCTCTCTCTGAATTTTCTTCTGAAAACCCTGTTTTAATGCATCCTCAAAAGACAGTTCAGACAACGACGAACCACGTAGAGATACAAACCGTGAAAAAATATGATATTTCTTTACGACACCAAACACTACTAAAAATATGATAATAAAACCTAATAAAAACAAAATTGATTTTTTAACCATATGTTTACATTATGTCTTGAGTATATAAAAAAAACGTCCCTTCCACAATATAAAAAACAGCTATGATAAGCTGTTTTTGTTACACTATTCTTCTTTTTTTTCAACTTCCTTGATCTCAAGCCCACCAAGTTGAATAACACCATTCGACATAATTACCTTAATCATTTCTGTGGGTGGATTATTAAGTAACATAATCTTCTCTCTTGGGATGATCTTGAGAAATCCCGGAATAGGGTGCGCAATGGGCATCAGTACCTTTACATACACCCGACCATCCGAAGCAACCTCCTCGCCCATCACAAATACGACACTTCCATCTGAAGTCAAAGCAGGAGTTTGGTTAAGCATGCTCTTGTTTCCAAACGAAAACCCGTGCCGAAATGCTAAGTCCATCCCCATGCCTGCCAAAAAAAGAACGACAAGAGCCAGAAACACAAGAAACATACCATTTTTGATGGGACTTACAAGCTCAAGAAGCATGAGTGGTGTTCGCAAAGCAAACGTCATAAACCCAACCGATGCGCCAATAAGCACAAACGTTGCAATTCCAAGAAAAAAGATATAGCCAAGTCGTTTTAAAAATACCACACGATCACCTCCTTTATTACATTATCAATATCCTATCCTCAGTTAAACAGATTGATCGAATTACGTCTATCTTGTCCTCACACTCCGCACACTCTAGCGTATTTCAAAAATGTCGGATATACTATAATCTAATAAGAGACAATCGGGCCGGTAGTTCACCTGGTAGAACGCGTCATTTGCAATGACGAGGTAAGCGGTTCGAGTCCGCTCCGGTCCACTCTGGCAGACTCAAGAGGCAGAAATGCCTCTTTTGTCTTGAATACACTAGCGATTTGAATGGTTCGAACCGAGTTTTGTAGACAATACAAACTATCCATGTTAATTTATGTATAGTTCGTTTAAAATCCATTAGGAGGTTCGGACAAATGACATGCATTGCGATAGCGACAGACGGAGAAAATATTGTGATGGGGGGAGATTCTGCAGGTGTCGGAGGTTCCGATTTAACAATTCGAAAAGATAGAAAAGTTTTTCAGAGAACTGGTTTGGATAAAACAAAATGGGTCTTTGGCTTTACGACAAGTTTTAGAATGGGTGAATTAATTCAGTATGAACTAACGCTTCCAAAGGTTGATGCAAGGGCGAGAAAAGATCTTTACGGATTCATGGTTAAGAAGTTTATTTTTAGTTTAAGAAAATGTTTTAAAAAAGGTGGTTGGGCTGAACGAGAAAAAGGACGGGAAAGCGGAGGTACATTTATTATAGGACTTCTTGGAAGGATTTTTGTTATTTATAATGATTATCAGGTCGAGGAACCAATGGATCCATTCGGTGCAGTGGGTTGCGGATCCGACGCGGCCAAAGGTTCTTTGTATACATCCCAGAAAGATAGAAATTTAAAAAGGAGGGTACACATTGCACTTGAGGCCGCACAAAGGTTTTCTACTGGGGTTCGAAAACCATTTGTTTTTGTGAAACTTGGGAGTTAACACAGAAAATCGCCATAGGGCGGTTTTTTATTACCCCTCGAAAACTGCGGGCAGGAGTCCGTGGAGTAAGAAAAAGCCGCCATTGGTTTGGCGACAAATTATATTAAAATGAAATTGCGAAGGGGGGCTTGGCAGGAATGAAGACCGAGTGATCGGAACCAATTGTTTCTAAGACTTCCTGTGTCTGCAATTTCCAGCGCGCGTCACAAGGCTTAAGATCATTTGCGTCGAAACACTCACGAGCATTTTCCTCTTTCAAAAACAAGGCAATAATTGGAGAGATCTTCCCTCACCGGAAAAAGGTATTCACCTCTTCGGGAAGTTGAGTACGTTTGTGTTCCGAAAATGAGCTGAAGTAAAAATAGCACACGGAGTTCTCTTTGTCCATAAATTGTACAATACATTCAATCTTATAAATCCCCACTTAAATAAAATCCCCCAATCGGTGGGGGTATTTTTTATGTTAATATTTACCAAACATGTGTTGAAGGGCGGTTATTACACCCTCAAAATCCCTTCCGAAAAAAGTTAAAATCTTTCTAAGCCGTCTTGCATGCGAAGTATACATCCAGCGCGGTTTTCCTGGAACAATCGGTGCGGTCTTGATTGCCTCAACAATATGTTCCGTGAGGAAAAAACGCTTTTCCCGAATCTCCTCCTCATCCCTCTCGTCAGACATACTAAGTACTTCGCAAAGCACAGTAACAACAATATTCACCGTTCCATCATCATTTTCCTTCGGATCAATCTTGAACAATCCCCAGAAAGGATCAACAGTGAGACCAGCCTCTTCACGAACTTCTCGATAGAGTGCACTTTCAATAATCACAAGAAGTTCGTCGGTGGTAGCTTTGTTCAGTAGTTCACGAACAATGGCATTTTTCTTTTCTTTTGGAAGCGGGCGTTCCTTTTCACCACCATCATTCAAAATATCGACAATGTCCACACCACCACCCACAAGCCCCCAGCCTTCCGGTTTCGTAATTTTTTGTCCATTAACGATAAAATCATCTTCCTCTTCGGAAACAAGACATATCTCAAGATCCTTTGGGGTTATCCCCCTTTGACCTGAAATACACGTGGCAATGTCAACGCCTCTTCGATTAACCCTCACCGGAACACAAAAGACAGATACGTGCCCTAATTCTCCCTGATAACTTTCAAGAATCTCAATAAGACCATGCTCCAACCGCGCTTTACTGCGCATCTCCCCACAAAATACACGCTGCCGTGTTTTCATCTCACTACCTCCTTTTTCTATGTGCTAAAACAAAAATACCACAAACGGTGTAGTTTAGTCAATAGGTGTAAAAGTATCAGCTCACAACTCTGAGTAAGTTAGTCTTTATCTATAGTCCCTGAGCGAAGTCGAAGGGTTTCCTTATGGTAGGCCTTCGACAAGCTCAGGCACTATCTTATTTTTCCACTCAGTCTTGTGAGCTGATACGTATAAAATTTTCTGAATCACAACACATGTATTTCGAACCATTCCGCAGACGCGGAGCAGGGTGTTGTCAACTCCGAATCAGAATGAGTTGGGTTGACAACGAAGCGTCTGTGGATGAGTGAGCCGCACGCTGGAGTGGCGAATGGGTGAGAAATATATAGGATGCGATTTATTTACACTGGATTCCCGCCTGCGCGGGAATGACAAACAAGTATAATAGCCCTTCGACCTCGCTCAAGGAATATTAGAATTTCTCGACTCTTTCTACGTAGAGTTTCGTTTGCGTATTTACACGCACAGTGTCTCCCTCGTTGATAAAAAGAGGTACGGCTACCTCGGCCCCTGTTTCGAGTTTTACGATTTTTGTCCCCCCCTGAGCAGTATTGCCACGGATACTTGGTGGAGCTTCAACAACCTTAAGATCCATCTTGACAGGAAGTTCAATGTTAAGAAGCTTCTCGTCCGCCATAATGGCCTCGACTGGAGTATTCGGTTTTAAAAAAATAGCACTCTCCCCCAACGCCTCCGACGCTAAGGTAAATCGGTTGGCAGGCTTATCCTCCTCACAAAACCAGTACTCCCCCTTATTCATATACAAAAACTTCACTGGTTTTTTCTCTACTTCTACCTCTTCGAATTTATCGGCAGGTTTAAAATTTCTACTCAAAACAGCACCTGTTCTCAAGTTTTTAATGCGCGTCTGCACGTTTGATCCTCCGCGACCAATGTGCTGATGAGACACCTCGAGAATTTGATAGGGATCACCCTCGATTGACACAACTAATTTTGGTTCAAGATCGTTGATAGTTAACATATAGTATCTGATATAATCCGCCTGCGGCGGATTCATACACTATACAAGATACGATATACTAAATACAAGGTCACTTCACAGACTTCAAAGATTCCTCAATCGCTTTTTTGAGCTCGTCGAGATTTACCTCCTTTTTTGGGGGAGCAAACTTGCGCGCCTCGCGAGGTGGAGCTTGCTTAAGCATAGTGTCGAGATACGATGTCGCAGATGAATGTTGTACCTGTAGAGGTTGTGACCTCGAAGAAATGTTTTGTTGCGATTGTTGCATAGGTGGTTGCTCTGATGACCCAGAAGACTGCGGCGCTTGAGGTTGGGAAGACATATGTTGCCCGGAAACATATTGTGGGCGAGGTGCTTGCTGTGATTCCTTTACTATTGGAGTTTCTTGGCGAACAGACGAAACATCTTGCCGTTTCACGACGGGTTGTTGTGCTTGTAGTGGTGACGGCGGCATAGGAGGTGCGCTTTGCTGTTGTACTTGTGACGGAAGAGGTGCTCCACCTCTTGGACGCGTCGGTGGAAGAATCTTCCCGGCTTGAATAAGTTTAAGACAGTTTTTGCAATATACTGCACACTTTGGATCGGGCTGAAAAGGAATCTGCGTCTCTGCGGTACAATTCCAACACACCGCGTTAAACATCTCACGCTGAGGTTGTACACCCACGTCTTGACTTGCCCCAACACCTTCGCGGGGAGCTACACCTCCTGGAATGACGCCATCGACACCACCATCTTTGTCAGAAACAAAATTAGTACTCAACCATTCATTTATAATCTCATCTACGCGTTCACGAGCAATAGAATAAGTGGAGTAGGTAACCTTCAAAATCTCATCACGAAAACTGACCTCTGGTTTTGATGCCGGAGGAAGTGTCACTGCGGAAAAAGGCGGAGAAGTTGCCCCGTCAATCATAAGCTTCATAATAACTTGGGCACGAGGAAGATTTACCAAATCAGTCATAAGAAATACAGGGAACATCTCCTTTTCAAAAAACTCGGCGTCGTCTGCACCAATGCGAAACACCATCATAGTCCCTACGTTTCCTACTATGGCGTCTCGCACCGTCTCATCCATCTGAGTCATGTATTGATTAGCTACGATGAGATTGAGATGAAACTTGCGCGCCTCGGCAAGAATGGCAGCAAATGACGGCGTCGCAAAATGTTGAAACTCATCAATATACAAATAAAAATCTCTTCTGTCCTCCTCGCGTGGAATATCAATCCTACTCATAGCTGCGAGCTGAAGTTTTGTGGCGAGCAAAGAACCAAGGATGCTGCTATTATCCTCTCCAATTCTCCCACGAGAGAGATTTACCAAAAAAATCTTTCCTTCATCCATTATTTTTCGAATATCAATGGTCGATTTGGGTTGTCCAATAATATTACGGATAAGAGGATTCATGGTAAGCTGACCAATCTTATTTTGAATAGGCGCAATTGCCTCCGTCTGAAACTGGTCTTTATAACGCGCAAACTCCTTCGTCCAAAAATCTCGCACGAGAGGATCAGTAAGCTGATCGATAACATATTTTCTATAATCCTTGTCGTTTAGAAGACGCATGACACCAAGAAGTGTTGCATCGGGAATCTCAAGAAGCGCCATGAGGCAATTATTCAAAATATATTCCATTCTCGCAGACCACACATCAGGCCATATTTTCTTAAACACGCTCATAAGCCCCGATGCCACAAGATGACGCCGATCAATAGATACATTTTCCATGGGGTTAAGGGCGATTGCATGATCAAGCACCGAAGGATCAAAGTAAATAACGTCGTTAATACGAGACTTTGGGACAAAATCCAAAAGCTTCTCAGCGGTATCTCCATGAGGATCAATAAATGCGAGACCACGCCCCGCCTCCATATCCTGGATGGCCATATTTTCAAGGAGTACGCTCTTTCCCATACCGCTTTTACCTATTACATATGTATGACGCCTACGATCGTCTTGGCGAATACCAAATCTCACGCGTTGGTTGCGAAAGTTCGTCTCCCCAATAGCGAGATCAAATTGTGCGTCAGACATTGTATTAGCTTCTAGCTTTTAGGAATTAGTTTATCCCGTTAGGGGTAGGTACAAACGACTGTTTTAGATAGTTGCATAGTTTTTAACACATGAATAATAATATATACTAACTATTTTTTCTACCTTTAACGGGATTTATTAGGAAACGAGGCACGATCATGATATTTCTAGCCCTTGGAACCTAACACACTAAAACCTAACCCCTCGTTAGATGGGTAAATTAGGTGGCGGTTGCCCCTTCTTTGTTTCAAGCCGTCGTAAAAATGGAGCGGCCACGTTTAAGTTAGGATAATGATATATCGTTGCAAGCTCTTCACTCGACATTACCATGCTTCCCTTGGGAAACAAGCGCAATCGATACGCTTCGACAATACTCCTCTTCATCATATATTCTTTCTGCTTCTTGAACAACCAAAACCATCCTCGAGAATTTGGCATAGTGATTAAATCTGGCATAAAGGAATTCATATTTGAAGTATTAAAAATCTTAAACCCTCCACTCAAAGCCGCAACATTCACACGCGTAAAACTATCCCTCTTATCGATATAGATCAATCGAAGCCCCGTCTGAAATGCCAAGTGAGATGCCTTGTGTTCTACTGCCTCGAGTACTTCTTTTTTACCCGGAGTAAGTTTTGCGGCATCAGCATCTTTTGGCGCCTCAGCCTGAGATTTCCACTCTGGATACTCAACAAGCCCTTTTGCAAGATTCCATGTAAACTCGAGAAGCCCATCTACGAACGCCGTAAAGGAACCCTTCTTGGGCTTTGGCACCTTACCCACAAGCTTATCAATAATTGCATCTGATTCCTCTTTAAACTCCTTTGGGGCGGGTTTAATAAGCAACTGAATCCACATCATCTCATTGCTTTTGAGTTGGCTCATTGTTTCAATCACGCTTGAAAGAGGGTCGACACGACGCTCATCTTTTATATCCTCAAAAAGTGGATATGTTTTGATAGGATAAGGGCTAGGTTTTGTAAATACATAATCAACCCCCCACATATCGTACTCTTCGTTTGGAATACTGTGGGAAATGAGATGTGTATAATCATCAACTGGCATCACTTCGGCATCAGGATACTGAGCATAAATTTGTGATTCAATAAGATTCCTAAACTGAACAGGAGTGTGCATATAAAAATTTACCCCTCCCCCCGTCCCTGCTATCTCAAAACTTACCCACTCCTGAAACTTACCCTTCAAAATCTTATCTAGGTTTGAAATATAAGCCTGAATGGCATGCATTCCACTAAAAATCTGCTCCATTGACTTTGGAGTCTTTAAAATTTCACGAGGAATACGTACCTCAAGAGTAACCCATTCGATACTCTTAAAATACTCCAACCCCACATACATCATCCACAAATCAGAAAAAACATAAAAAAGTATGAGTGGCGTTGCCAGCCACCATACATATCCCCATACAATAAGTATGCTATACCAAATTCCCTCAAGCATTAATCTTTGTAGGATTTACGCGTTTGGATGCAGTTCGAGGAGAAAACGATGAACGAAACTATTCGTTTCATTCATCAGAATAAGCAATATTAAAAATATACTGCGTTCTGTACCGGAGTTTCTGACGAAAAAATGCGCCAAACGCGTAAATCCTATTTTGTTTTGTTTGAACTATCGCCCTTCACAGTATACACCCCATCAGAACTTTTTAAAAAGTGTTGACGATTTTGAAGATTAAGTAAGATCGTGTTTTCTTTAACTAAGCGCTGATCGCTTACCAATTGTGTAAGTGAAGCGAGAGGAAGAGGACCATTCTTACGAAGAAGGCTTTTGAGTACATCGCGCACTGTTCCCGCCTCATACCCCCGCTCCTTCAAGGCATATACCCCACGCCCCACGAGCACGAATCGGTTATCCTTAATAAGCTCATTGTGGACGGTAAGCGGATGGCTCTTTTTGGGAGCAAATTTGGCCTCATTAATGTGTTGTGTGATAAGTCGAAAATGAAGTGGCTTTGTATGCTTTTTGAGAACGAGAAATGCCTTGTCTCTTGCACCACGTGGCGCAATCTCCTTCCATGAGACAAGCCCAAATTCCCCAAAGACATTGTTTCCAAACAATTTTGAAAGTGAAATAAGATTCTGCAAATACTCATCACTCACTGCCGTACCACTTTTTGAAAACAGATTGATATGTTCTGAAACGAGATGTGCAGCCAAAGGACGCTCCACCTCCTCAAGATATGCTTCGAACTTCTGGATAGTATCCTTGGCGCGATGAAACGATGCAGTATCTAAATACCATGCGGAGTGAAACTCCTCACTTTCTGGCAAGTGCTTCAATCCTGACTGCTCCATAACAAAATAGAAGTAAGGATAAAAAGCTTTTAATTTTTTAGAATCCTCGACACCAAAATAAGGAGCTGCGGCAGCGAGAAGGACATCCTCTCTAGAGACACCCCCCAATTGTGCAAGATGGTTTTTGGTTTTTTGGATGGGCTCTTCTAGACCATCAAGCATGCGATGCTTCTTAAGATTGGTAAGGGCCGCCGCCTCGATTTGACGCACGCGCTCTCGTGTAATGCCATACTCCTGCCCGATCGCCTCAAGAGTTACAAAATTACCGGTTTTCAAACCGTATCTTTTTTCGATGATAATCCTCGACCTCTTGTTTAAAATCCCCAACGCATCATGAATTAATTGTATAAGAGTTTTATTTTGCATAGAGTGGTTATATGCTGATAATATAACACAGAGTGATTTTGAAGTCAAACCCTTTGTATACTACCTCGCATACCATAAAAATGTTTCTACCTCTTTATGGTATATTCTTTGTTTTAAGTCAACCCCGTTAGAAGTAGCGAAAACGTTTTTAAGATTCAATACATCTAGATACCACATTTTTAGCCTAAAGATTTTAACACATTTTGTCTACTTCTAACGGGGTCAAGTCTATTTGGCACTGTTCGGTAACCTCATAATTACTAGTGCCTGAGCTTGTCGAAGGCCTGCCTTTCTCTAAGGAAACCCTTCGACTTCGCTCAGGGAATATTGTGTTTCAAAACAGCGCCAGTCTATTTTCTCTTTGCCTTCAAAAGCGCAATATCAACGAGAATAGGACTCGCAATAAATATGGAAGAATATGTTCCCGTAAGAATACCAATAAGAAGGGTCGTAATGAAATATCTAAGGTTAGGTTCACCGAAGAAAAGCAAAGCAAGAAGAACAAGTACCACCGTAAGAGACGTGTTCACCGATCGCGCAAACGTCTCAAGCATACTTTTATTTACTAGTTCTTCAAACGACACCTTGCTTGTAATACGCTTCAAATTTTCGCGTACGCGATCAAACACAACGATAGTGTCGTGAACAGAAAACCCCATTACTACAAGCATAGCTACTACAAAATTTGAATCAATCTCCACCCCCCAAAAATGCCCGAGGATGGCAAAAACACCCGCAGGCACAACTACGTCATGAAATAATGTAAATAGGGTTACTATCCCATACACCCAAGAAGAAAGTGGGCGTGAAACCTGACGAAAAACAAGTGCTATATAAAGAGAGATACCAAACAAAACAAAGACAATAGCAAACATTGCCTTTTGACGAAGCTCGCCGGAGATCGTAGGTCCAATTACCGAAAACTGTTCTTCGACAAGATCGGGATATACTTTTTTGAGTTGAGATGAAAGCTGTTGGTGCTTGCCCTCAGATACCTCCTCGAAACGAAGCGTTCGTTCACCTCCAGCCCCCTGCTCAATAAACACATGCTCTATTCCATTTTCGCTAAAAAGTTTTGTCACCGCAACAACATCGATACCACTTGCACGAACCTGCCACGAAGACCCTCCTGTAAAATCTATCCCCGACCTAAACCCCCACAACGCAAGCGCAACGAGGGAGATAATAATAACAGTGCCTGAGATACTATAATATAATTTTCTGTGTCCAATAATGTTCATAGAAGTATTATGCTTTTAAAAATATTCGCAACATCGTCCTTGTTACGGTAATTGCTGTAAACATACTTATAAGTACCCCGATGAGAAGGGTGAGGGCAAATCCCTGCACAATGGACGTGGTAAACGTATATAACACAAGACTCGTAATAATAGTTGAAACATTCGAGTCGCGAATAGATGTCCACGCTCGCAAGAACCCCTCCTCAATAGCCTGTTTGCCACCCTTCCCTCTTTTTCTCTCCTCCTTAACACGTTCAAAAATAAGAATGTTCGCATCAACCGCCATACCGATAGAGAGTACAAAACCAGCGACACCCGCAAGAGTAATGGTAACAGGAATTGTCTTAAATATTGCAAGAACAAGCGCGGTATAGATAAGTAACGCAAGCGAAGCAAAAAACCCAAGCGAACGATAATACAAAACCATAAAAAGAAAGACTACAATGAGCCCAATAAACCCCGCCTTCACACTATGCCGTAGGGCACTCTCCCCCAAACTTGCACCAACAGTCTGCTGGGAAATGAGATCGATGGGAACAGGCAGTGCACCAGCGTTCAGATTAGCAACAAGCTTTTTTGCCTCATCAAGGCTAAAATTTCCTGAAATCACCGCCTGCCCACCCACAATCTTCTCATTCACCACAGGAGCTGAAATAATAACCCCATCAATAGCTATTGCAACCCGCTTCTTTACATTGCGTGCGGTAATATCCTCGAAAAGTTTTGCACCCTCATTATTAAACTGCAACTGCACTGTTGGCTGAAACGTCGTCTTATCAAAATCAAGTGATGCACGTGAAAGGTATTTACCCGTAAGATTGGTTGCCTTAAAACCCTGTGTACCATTTATTTCAACAGTGCCAGAGGCACTCACCGTGCTCGGCTCCACCCCCTCCTCGCGAAACTCAAGATAGGGGGTACTTCCGATTGCCGCAATTGCAGCACCCACGTCTTTAACCCCCGCAAGCTCCACCACAAGACGCCACGAATCCCCCACCTTTTGCGTCTCCACCCGTGGCTCGCTTACTCCAAAGATGTTTACCCTCCGCTCAATTACGTTTTGAAGCCCACTCATAGTAGACGCCTGGTCTCCAGAAGGAACTTTCGACACATCCGCCTTATACACAAGGTGTGCACCCCCTGCGACATCCAACCCCAACACATAGGGCTTGTTCAAAAAATGTGGAATAGCAACCTTCTGCGCCCACGCAAAAGGAGCTTGGTGAATTTTACCCGTAAGATAATCCGCCCCCCTATCCCACCCCATAGGATAATCATAAAATGCCGCAAGTGCAGCAATTGATAAAATAACAATAAATAAAGAAATATTTTTTTTGTTCATAGTGCGCCCAGTAGGATTCGAACCTACGACCATCTCCTTAAAAGGGAGCTGCTCTACCAGCTGAGCTATGGGCGCATTTTGTCGTATTTACCAATTTTATGCAATATTTCAAAAAATTACAATCCCGAAAAAATAAAAAGTCGCACAGAGATACCATGCGACAAATATTTTAGAGGCGAGTTAAAAATGTGCGTTTTACACACTACTCCATCATACCCATGGCTGAAGCCAGAAAAAAAACAGCAAGAACAGAAACCATATGATGGTTGGTAACCCCCAGGTATTCAAAAACCACACTGACTAGGAAACAAATAATGCCAAGAATCCCGAATATGATGCACAATCTCCTCCTCACACCCCACCCCCTCCCCATTCTATTTTTGAAAAATCCATCTCAAGAAGCCTATCCAACACCATTTTTCCAAGCTCTCCAGGCACATCACCAAGACCACGAAGCCACGTCTGAGGACACATGTGCAATTCATCGACTGAAGGAATCAGATCTACCTCTTGTGCTACTCCGCTCACATAAGGCCAAAGGGCTGCAACACCAAGAAATTCAACAAACTCCTGTCCAGCATTTCCTGAGAACTGCCACCACGTATCAAGAGGAACAATGATATTATCAATATCGTCCCAGAGTCGAAACATCCTTTGCTTACATCTTTCAACTTCAACAGCATCTCCCGACTTCAACGCCCCTACTCCAACCTTTGATGTCAAAATAAGATCATTCTGGGCCTGATAGCCCTTTCCAAAATTTCTTCTCTGATTTTCAAAGGACTCTCCAAAAGCAATCGTTCGATCTCTCACTGTTTCTACAGCACTCTTCTCCAACGAATCAAAAAGAACTCCCATGTTCTTTACTCTCCTTCTCTTTCTTACCTCTATCCGCCGCACCAAAGCAGAAACTCTGTATACAACGAACTTGTATTTTTATATACCACGCACAATAAATCTGTCAATAACATCTAGCGACGCTGTTCGGAAACATGGTATTCCCCGAGCGACTTGTCTTGAGCTTGTCGAAGGAAGTCGAAGGGTTTCCTTAGAGAAAGGTGGGCCTTCGACAAGCTCAGGCACTAATACGTATGAGGTTACCGAACAGCGCTATATCACTTGGAGGGCATACTATGGTTTACAATATAAAATCCCCCTTTCGGGGGATTTTATATTATCTTCGGAAATCACGACGTGGAGGACGTGCAGGAGCATGCTTTGAAAAGCAATCTCTGCAGTACACAGGTCGATCTCCTCGTGGCTCGAAAGGAACTTGAGCGTCCTTTCCGCAATCCGCGCACTTGATGTCATACATCTGACGTGGACCACCGAATTGACCACCACCATTATTATCGGAGTACATTATTGTGTTCTCACAATATTCAAAAAACGAAACGAAACTACGGTTCTCTTTTTTTACATTGGGAACTAGTTATGACCTTTACCCTAATTCCAAAGAACTAAGTACTACTAGCGTATCCCAAAACAGGAAATAAGTCAAAATCAATGCTCTCTTCTCCACTCATCTATCTTTTTAGGGTCTCCCGAAAAAAGAGGGTCTGGTACCTTCCATACAATGTTCCTTTTGGGAGAATAGTCGCGCGGGCGGGTGTATACTGCATATCCCTTAACTACCCTTGTCTCTTCAATAGATTCTTCATTTCCTAAAACACCAGGGATAAGGCGTGTAACAGCATCTACTACCACCATGGCAGGCACCTCTCCTCCCGAAAGAACATAATTACCAATAGAAATAACATCCGTTGTACAAAATTCCTTGATACGTTCATCGACCCCTTCGTAATGACCGCAGATAAGAATAATGTGAGAGCTTTTAGCTTTTAGCTTATGGCTTATAGGGTTGGGCAAAAATGAACGGGCAATTTCTTGGGTAAATGGTTCTCCGCGGGTGTCGAAAAGTACAATACGATATTTTGTTGAATCCACCACAAGTTTTCCTCCTGCATCTAACTTGAAATCTTTTTTGAGGATATGCTTCAGCGCCCCCACGAGAAGATCTACCATGAGTACCATACCGGGCCCTCCACCGAAGGGACGATCATCAACAGATTTGTGATTGTCCTTCGAAAAATCACGAAGGTTATGAAGAATGATTTTGATACGCTTTTTCACCTGCGCACGCTTCAATATAGATGCATTACAATATCCCTCAAGTGCTTCAGGAAAGATAGTAATAATATGAAAAGTAATCATAATTACTTAGTAGTTAGTATATAGTATCTTGTATTTAGTATTTATCTGCCCCTATGAACACATACCAGATACAAGATACTAGATACAAAGACTTTGTTTTATCTATTCAAAACGATATGTAAATAAATGCTTAATAATCACCAGTGAAACCCAAGCAATAGCGATTCCCCCAACAATATCGCTCGGATAATGAACACCGAGAATGATACGCGAAAGCGCAATGAGTCCCGCACCAACAAGATACCAAACCCCTATCTTTTTGTTGAAGTAGTACATTGCGAAAGCGAGAGCAAAATATGTCGCGGTGTGTCCCGAGGGAAAGGATGATGATCCCGCCTGAACATAGGGAACATGGATACCAGATAATGCAAGGAAGGGTCTCGGACGATACCAAAAATAGCGAATCCCTTCAGTAAACACAAGAGTTGAAAGTACCATAACACAAAAAATAAAAAGAAGATTTCGATAGGCTTCCTGATCACTCTTTTTCTGCAGAATCCAATATACCACCGTACCTACGATGAGGAGATATCCAAAATAACTGGTTATAAACACCCACAGAAAACTAAACCACGGTGAATAAACAATCATCTTGTTTAACATCACAACAACCCGAGCATCAAAAGACATACTACGATTATTTTACTACAATATTGATAAGTTTGTTCTGCACATACACCACACGTATAATTTCTTTCCCCTTAAGGCAAAAAGCAATACGATCCCTTTTGGTGGCAATTTCCAAAGCATTTTCCTCAGAAACACCTTTTGCCACCTCAATGGAATCTCTTGTTTTCCCATTTACCTGTACCACAAGAATACCATACTCCTCTATGATACGTTTCGGATCATAGATAGGCCATTTTTCAAAGTGAATTGAATTTTTGTTTTCCATCAATTGCCACAATTCTTCAGTGATATGTGGGGCAAATGGCGCAAGCAAAACAAGAAGTGTTGTGTAAGATTCCCTTGAAATATCCTCCTGTCCTCCAAGCGCGTTTACATATACCATAAGCGCAGAAATTGCAGTATTAAAACGCATCTCCTCGATATCTTTCGTCACCTTCTTTATTGTCCGATGCATAAGTCTCCTTATGTCTTCACCGTCATTTTTGATCTTTAATTTTTGATCTTTAATTTTTATTTGTAACCCCCAAACCCTCTCTAAGAATCTTCGCACGCCAACAATACTACGTATATCCCATGGTTTTGAATCCTCAAGTGGGCCCATGAACATCTCGAACATACGAAGAGTATCAGCACCATACTCCCTTACCACCGCATCGGGGTTAATCACATTTCCACGTGATTTAGACATTTTTACCCCATCGGGACCAAGAATAAGACCCTGATTTCGTAATGCATAAAAAGGCTCCTTGGTAGAAACGATTTTTGCATCATACAACACCTTGTGCCAAAAACGCGCATAGAGAAGGTGCAACACCGCATGTTCTGCTCCCCCGATATACATATCGACAGGCAACCAGTACTGAAACAATTTTGAATTTTGAATTTTGAATTTTGAATTCCCTCGCATAACGTAAGCGAGGTAGTACCAGCTTGATCCCGCCCACTGTGGCATTGTGTTTGTCTCCCGTCGCGCAACCCCTCCACACCTTGGACATGTCGTTTTCACCCATGTTGTTATCCCAGCAAGTGGTGACTCCGCGTTTCCCGTCGGCTCATAATTTTTTACGTTTGGTAAGGTAACCGGCAAATCTCCCTCCGACACCGCCATCCATCCGGGGTTTAATATCTCTCCCAAGTTCACATTCTGTTTTCTGTTTTCTGTTTTCTGTTTTCTCACTCTTTCCGCACACGCCTCACAAAATACAAGCGGAATGGGTTCTCCCCAATATCTTTGTCTCGAGAACACCCAATCACGAAGTTTATATTTTACCGTATTTTCTGCGAAACCTTGCTCCCGAAGTTTTACAACAATTGCCCTTTTCGCCTCTTCCGAACCTAATCCGTCAAACTCTCCCGAATTAACCATTCTCCCCTCGTCGGTGTATGCCGCTACCGTAACATCCCATTCATAAGAAAGTGGCTGGATAACCGTTGTTATAGGAAGTCTATATTTCTTAGCAAAAGCAAAATCACGCTCATCGTGCGCGGGTACTGCCATTACCGCCCCTGTGCCATACCCCATAAGTACATAGTCAGCAATCCACACGGGAACTTCTTTTTGATTTGCAGGATTGATAACACTTATACCCCTAAGTTCAATTCCTGTTTTTTCCTTCTTCTCTTGCCGCTCACGTTCGCTCCTATTTCGTGCTACACCTACGTATTCCACGATCTCATCCCAATTCGTAATATAATCTTTTAACTCTTGTATGAGTATGTGTTCTGGAGCAAGAACCACATAGGTTACACCAAATAACGTATCGGGTCTGGTCGTAAAAACTGAAAGCGGAAATTTGAAATTCGCTAGAGGAAATTTTATAAGCGCCCCATAAGATTTTCCAATCCAATTCCTCTGCATCTCCTTAATACGTTCTGGCCAATCGAGATCATCAAGGTCAGAAAGAAGCCTATCTGCATAAGCAGTAATTTTAAGAATCCATTGTTTTAAATTTTTATGAATAACTTCGGAGTGGCACCTATCACACGTTCCATCAATCACCTCCTCATTTGCAAGCACTGTTTTGCAGCTGGGACACCAGTTGACTGGTACCTCCGCCTCATAAGCAAGCCCGCGTTTAAAAAGTTCTAAAAAAATCCATTGTGTCCATTTATAATATTCGGGGTCTGTAGTATTTACCTCACGCGACCAATCATAGCTAAACCCCATACGCTGTAACTGAGCGCGAAAATTATTAACATTTTTTTCAGTTACCTTCGCAGGGTGCACCTTGTGTTTGATAGCATAATTTTCAGTAGGCAACCCAAAAGCATCCCATCCCATAGGGTGAAGTACATTGTATCCTCTCATCCGAGAAAAACGACTCACAATGTCGGAAGCGGTATATCCCTCAATATGTCCTACATGCAACCCATCCCCCGAAGGATACGGAAACATATCAAGAACATACTTCTTTTTTTTCTTACCCCCCTCCTCTACACGCCAGGCAGCAAAATTATCATTCGCCCACTCCTTCTGCCACTTCTTCTCTATTTTTTCATGGTTATATTTCTGCATATCTTAGATAAAAATTGAAAGAACACCTATATAAAATAGGGAGATGAATACGATAAATAAAAAAATACTCGAAGACATATTATTCCTTGAATTACGAAATGTGTGTTTCTCACGCGTTCGTCACTCCCGCGGCGACTCACTCCACCCGCAGACGCTCCGTTGTCAACCCAACTCGTTTCCACTCGGGGTTGACAACACCCAGCTTCGCGTCTGCGGAATGGTTCGAAATACACACTTCTTAATTCAAGATATTATTGTAACTATGTCATAAAACCAAAGAAAAAACAAAGCCCCATCTACATGGGGTCATTATAATGAAAATTATTTTGCCATCGACCGCCACTCCTCAAACACACGCGCACACCCCTCCTCTTGTTCATACGTAAGTGCACCCTTCACAAAAAATGCATGTACCAAGTAGTGAAAAAACTCGTGGCGCACCGTTTTTCCAAGCATACCGTCAAGATCACAAAGTATTGCATTTGTCCTGAGCGACATTTTTCTTAAAGCTGGCAGATAAAATCCACGTGTATTCATATGACACAATCGATCAAGGATATTATACGTGTTTTCTTTATAAAAAACAGCGGTTACGTCGTGTGGGTCTTTATCAGAGAGGAACTCCTCAAGTTTAAAGAAAACGACAAATAAATTAAAATCTTCATATATCTCCTCAATGCACTGTGGCAACAATTCAAGGTCGCGAAGCACGACACCATCCTCTACATATATCAAAACACGTGCTCCTAATACAGACTCGTCATATACACATCGTTTTCTTGCAAACGTAGTAACCGCATAATACTGCACCCAAAAAACCAAAGCAAGTTTATATACATAGAGATACTCACGTACCACCCACGCAATCCACACAATTGCAAAAAGTATCCCAAACCATTCCACCAATAACATTTCCCAATCCTCCACGTCGGTTCACCTCTTCACTTTTCAAGCTCCTTCTTTAGTCCTACCATAAAAAAAGAAATAAAAAAGCTCTACCTGTGTAGAGCATCCGCTTTATAGCTAACGCCTCTCAACCCGCGCCTCATCACCAAATTCATAGGCGTCCCACTCATTGATCACCGCACCAAGATCATAGGCATAATAAAAATGATGAAAGAGTTCGTGGCGCACCGTTCGTTCGTTTTCCATTTCGATAGCATCAAATTCATTACCACTACCCCTTACGTAAATAGTCTTCAGGGGTCCAGAATGCATTCCCAGAGTTATTATATCTGTATTAATGGTTTGTTTTTGGTGTTTCTTCTTCTCATTGTGTGCTTTTCCATCTATCGCAAGCGTCTGATCATAAAGAGCATACGTAGCCTCACTCAAGATAACGATCTTAACCCGACTCGGTACTCGTTTAAACATTGGTTCTTCCGAATCTGAAAAATATGAATAGTAGATTTTGAGATACCGAGGTAGTTCATTATATGCATCCACAACCGTGGTTTGCAACGCGTCTTCGTGCCGAAGTCCAATATCCTTCTCGCGATAGATATCAACGGTGAGTTCACCACACGACACTCGAGCCACATGCACAGTACGTACATAACTCAAGAGAAAAAATGAGGCCCTACTCACACCATAAAAAAGATTCCAGTTTCCAAGCAATAAAAACATAAAAAGAATCCACGCACCATAAAACACAGCATCCCTAACGCCCCTAGAAATCTTCTTCACTAGAAACACCCCATTTTCAAGATATACTAACTATCCTATGCCACAACTATAAAAAATATGCAATGTTTTCTTAAATCCCCAAAACAGTCTTAGTATTCTGAAACGTCTGCGTCTCAATCTTAGAAAGCGGGAGACCCTTAATCCCGGCTAATATCTCTGCCACATATTTTACATACAAGGGCTCGTTTCGCTTTCCCCGGTAAGGCTCTGGAGTCACATAGGGCGCATCCGTCTCAAGCACAATACGATCAAGGGGCACATACCGCACACGCTCCCTATTAACTTCTGCATTCTTAAACGTAATTGCACCACCAAAACTAAGATAAAATCCAAGATCAAGAAACTTTTTAGCTATCTCATTATCCCCCACGAAAAAATGAAGAATTCCAGGATTCGCGGGCAATCCACCAACCTCTAATTTTAAAAGCTTGTAAAGATCATCATAAGCATCATTGCCAACTCTAGGCCTACAGTGAATCATAAGAGGTTTTTTGTAGGTAACAGCAACCTCAAATTGATCTAAAAATATCTCCTTCTCCCTGTTTCGTAGCGCTTCGTCTTCTATGTGAAAATAATCTAGTCCACACTCCCCAATCATGGAAAATCCGTCATCTTTTGCGAGCTCAAAAAATCGCTTTTTATCAAACTCCTCATAATACGCCTCCTTCTTCTCCTGAATATCGTGACGTCTCTCTATGTTGGTGGGATGAAAGCCAAGCGTTGCATACATGCCATCAAACTTATACTGTTTCGCCAGCTCAAGAGCAAAAAGAGAGCTCTGTACATCAGTCCCCACATTAACCATAGAAACACCCACTGCTTTTGCACGAGCAATCACCGCATCGCGGTCTTCATCATATCCCGCAAATTGTAGATGAGTATGAGAATCAAACAACATAATTAACCATACCAATATACGAATGATACTAATACTACAAATCAATACGAATATCGTACGTATTCGTAACCATTCGTATCATTTGTATGGATTCGTATATTAGTATTTTTCATTTAACTTATAAAAGTTTTCGAAAAGTTTCGCGACTAATATTGGCCCCGTCCCTCCTGGTGTGGGAGTATAAAATGATAATTTTGAAACCTCATTATAGGAAGTATCTAAATCTCCTTTAAGTTTTTTCTCCACAAAACTTGTTCCAAAATCTATGACGCCCGCACCTTCTTTAAGCATGCTTGGTTGAATAACACCAGAACTTCCTGTGCCAGTAATTACCAGATCAGCTGAGTGAAGTCCACACGCAGGATCAAGCAAATCACTTTTGCGAGTAAGCACAGTAAGCTCCTTTACCCTCCCCATAAGCCAAGTT
Organism: Parcubacteria group bacterium; assembly: GCA_016217555.1. Classification (GTDB taxonomy): domain Bacteria; phylum Patescibacteriota; class Minisyncoccia; order UBA6257; family JACRHW01; genus JACRHW01. The sequence continues at coordinate 21,377 of JACRHW010000017.1, read as the reverse complement.
GCAATCGGTTTTCCAATCAAAAACCCAACCCCCAAGACCACCACGCGAGCTTTTGCAAGTTCTCTATTTTGACGCATGCAAATTCCTTCTACAACAGACACGGCTGGAGGGAGAATTAAACTATCACCGTTATAAAATAGCCCACGCGCCGACTCCCCCAAAACATCGACATCTTTTGTAACATCAATTGCATTTAAAATGTCATGAGCGCCTAAATGCGTTGCAAGAGGAAGCTGTACCAAAACCCCACCACAATCCTCCTCTTCCTGCACGCGCATAATTTCTTCGCGTACCTGAACCACCCCCGCAGAAGGAACCAATTGATACAAACGAAACTCTATCCCAAGCTCATCGGCCACCTCCTCCTTTTTCTTCAAAAAACTCAATGAAGCAGGATCCTCGCCCACCAAAAACGCAGCCAAAAACTTCTCTGGCGCCTCACGCTTCTTTAGCTCCTCAATAATCTCCCGCGCGATTCCTTTGCCCTCTATTTTATTGTTCTGATACGCATTTTTCATACTCAATACTCAAACATGATAACCCAAACCAACCAAATAGGAACTATTGACATAATAATAATAATGTTCTAAATTACCCTTAGGTAGGAGTAATCCTATCAGCGACAAAAAACAAACAGGAGGGTGCAGTTATGAAACTAGTGCTTGGACTTCTTATGCTTTTGGGCGGTATCGCTCTTGGTCTCTATGTAGGAGTATGGCTTTGTTTCATTGGTGGAATCGTACAGCTCATCGAAGCAGTCAAGGCACCTGGTGGTGTCGAAGCACTGAGTGTTGCAATCGGACTTGCGAAAATCTTTGGCGCAAGTATTGCCGGTTTTATCTCCGCGACGGTTCTCATCATCCCTGGAGCTGCCGCAATGATGGCCGCATTCAACGAATAGAAAAGTCAACAACTCTCTAGCAACGCCCAGAGAGTTTTATTTTTACACTGTGAACAAATAGAATCTCAATACATATAAACGACATAACGAAGGTGGGAGTTGCACAGAAGGACGTGAGGAATAATACTATAAGATGTTACGTCCTGTAATGTATTGTTGTGATTCCCAACTTCTTTACTGCGCCTAATATCCCCTGCTCTCGTGCCCTCAAAAACGCGGCGGCTGAAGCATTGTTGCATTTTACTACGACCGTATTTCCAAAATGACGTTCAATACGCGCATCATCCCCCACAATATCAAAAATAAGCTGATTACACATCTTTGTTACTACGTTTCTCGAGAGAATACGCCCATATTTTTTTAAAGCAATGTCCTTAAAGGAACGATACATAGTATAAATTCAAAACGTAAAGGTCAAAACACAAAACTTCAACTCAAAAATCAAAAGTTTTACGTTTTTAGTTGTAGTTTTGACTTTTGCGTTTTGAGTTTTTATTTTACCGAGGTTAATCTTTCCTCAAATGTTGCATCGAGTATTCAAGGGTGGCGTCTGTTTTTTTATGGGGATTAAAAATATTCTTAGGGTCAAAAATGGTTTTGATTTCTTGGAAAATCGCATAAATTCGATCTCCATACATATCGCGTAAAAATGGTCCACGCACCATGCCGTCATTATGCTCCCCCGTCATAGAACCCTTAAATGCAAAGACAAGATCATACACCTTTTTTGAAAGTTCGGTCACAATTTCACGCATATGAGGATCACAAAAATCCATGAGAGGGATAATATGAAAATTTGCGTCGCCTGCGTGGCCCGCAATGGTATACGTAAGGTTGTAAGGTTTTAAAATCGCCTCAAGCTTAGGAAGAAACTCGGGAAGATCCTTCGGATGCACCACCATGTCATCAATAAAAGGTGCAGTGTGCTTACCTTGAATATGTTTACGCAAAAGACTAAAGCTCTCTCTTCGAATTACCCAATATTTTTGCGCCTCCTCCTCCGATTTTGTAACACGCGCCTTAAGATGTAGTCCCTTGAGACTCTTTATCGCTTCGGCCGCTTTCCTTTGAACCTCTTCCGAAGTTTCTCCCGTAAACTCTGCCATCAACACAAGCTTTGGCATGCCCCCTGTCAAAAACATCCACGCTTCGGGGAGAAACTGAAACGCAATCCTAAAAATACCTGCCTTAAAAAATTTCATCACATCGGGAAAAAACTTAATCGCAAGCCCAAGGGTATGATCGTCATACGATTCAAAACTTTCAGGATGATGCTCGAGCACTCGCTTAATAATTTCTGGAAGTTCGTTGAGATTCTTCAAAAATATAACAAGAAGCGTCGAGTGCTTCTTTGGTGCCACCAATCGAAACCCAATCTCGGTAATAATACCAAGCGTCCCCTGAGACCCTACAAAAAGTTTTGTAAGATCAAACACGCCCTTCTCCTTATCCCATACATCCCATATCTGATACCCCGCAGAATTTTTAGTAACCGCCGGACGAGCCGCCTTGATCATGTCGTCGTTCTTTTTAAGAAGTTCGTATACATCTCGATAGATCTTACCCTCAAATGTATGCAGCTGCATCTTTCCCTCAAGCTCGTCTTTATTTACAGCACGAAAGGCATATTCATTTCCATCCTGAAGTACTACCTTCAAGGAATTCACATAACGAATTGTCTGCCCATACACAAGCGTCTTTTCGCCTCCTGAATTATTTGCCACCATACCCCCCACCGTGCAAATCTCACGCGATGCAGGATATGAGGGCATAAAAAGATCCTGTTTCTGCGTCTCCTTATCAAAATCACGATAAAACATTCCTGGCTCAACAATCGCATTTCCTTCATCAATGCCTTTCTCTATTCGCTTTAAACGATTGATATGGCGTGTCATATCAATAATAATAGACTCATTAATTGACCCGCCCCCCATATCAGTCCCCCCCGAACGCGGAGTCAAAGAAAGCGCCTCGTGAGAAGATTGGTTCACAAAAGCAACAAGACGCGTGATATCAACACTGTCTTTTGGATATACTATTGTATGGGGTACTACCTCGAATATGCTTGCGTCGTGACTATACTTCTCACACGTTTCTTGTGTATCATCAACTTCGCCTTGCACGACATAACTAAGCTGGGTTTTAAAATCCATAATCGTAGACGCTTTCACAAAACGAAACCGTGAATTAAAGTTGTAGTTAAGCACAGTAGAAATTCAAAACTTAAAAGTCAAAAGGCAAAACTACAACCAAAAAAATTAAAACTTAAAAAATAGTAAGATAGTTTTTAGTTTTGAGCTGTAATTTTGCGTTTTGCGTTTTGATTTCTTAAGCTATTATTTTATTGGAAATCTTCTGCAGAGAATTTTGATTTGAGCCAACACGTTCTTTTTCTCTAAAAGCACCTCGTGAATCATCTGTGCAATAAGCACCATCTCTTTTTCCTTCATACCTCGCGTCGTAAGCGCTGGAGTTCCCAAGCGAATCCCCGAAGGATCCATAGGAGAACGTGCATCAAAGGGAATGGTGTTCTTATTTACTATTATACCATTTTCTTGTAGTAAGTCGCTCGCCTCCTTGCCAGGGATCCCTCGTGCAAAAGTATCTACTAATAATAAATGCGTATCCGTCCCCCCCGAAACAATTCTCCAACCCATTTTCTTTAGCTCATTTGAAAGTGCCTTCGCGTTAAGAATCACCTGCTTTGCATAAGATTTAAAAGTTGGCTGACCAGCTTCGAGTAATGCAACTGCAGTAGCCGCAATCTGATTTACATGAGGCCCCCCCTGAAGGCCAGGGAACACTGCACGATCAATAGACCTCGCAAGATCAGCTTTACAAAAAATCATCGCCCCTCGTGGCCCACGCAATGTCTTGTGTGTTGTAGTGGTTACTACATCTGCATACTTAAATGGACTCGGTAGTGCGCCACCAGCAACAAGCCCTGAGAAGTGCGACATATCCACCATGAGATAAGCACCAATTTTATCTGCAATCGCTCTAAATTTTGCAAAATCTATTTTTCGGGGATACGCCGTATATCCAACAACAATAAGCTTTGGCTTCTCCGCTTCGGCAAGCACCATGAGCGCATGATAATCCAACACCTCAGTCTTCTGATCTACGCCATAAGGAATCTGTTTCCACGCACTCCCCGTAAAACTTACCTTATGCCCATGGGTAAGATGCCCTCCCATATCAAGTTGCATCCCCATTATCTTTTCTCCAAGTGGAACAAGACCAGCATACACTGCCAAGTTTGCAGGAGAACCAGAGTAGGGTTGCACGTTCACATGCCATTTTTTAGGTGAGAGCTTGAACACCTTGAGTGCGCGATCAATACATAATGTTTCTATCTGATCGACATACTCATTTCCACCATAGTACCGCTTCCCAGAATACCCTTCAGCATATTTATTAGTAAGTACTGAGCCAAGCGCCTTAAGCACCTCTGATGAAACAAAATTCTCAGAGGGAATTAAATCCAACGTTTCGTTTTGTCGCTGTGTCTCCTTTTTAATTAGATTCTCTATTTGTGTATCTCGCATATTTTATTTTTTAAATCTACCACACTCCTCCAAAAACTCAAAAACTATGGAAGTTGAATTCCCATAATTCGGAAATCAAAAAACAAACCTCATTGTTGAGGTTTGCAACAGAATAGTTACGACAATATAGTTATTATGCACCGGAACCTTGAATTTTCTGTCGTTGCTCCTCGATAGCACCCTCCCTTATTATCTCCTCAGCCTCTGCAAAAACAGGAGCAAGACTTGCATAATCATCCCTCATCTCTTTTGTATCTTTTTGAAGCTGTTCTAAAACACCGGAAAATTCATCCTCAAGGCGATTGACTTCACTAATCACTGCATCGTCTTTTGATTCTTCTGCAATCTTTTTCGCAGTGTCTACTAATTCTGAGGTAACATCAAGAATTTCCGTATCTACCTGTACTGATTTTTCATCGAGCAATAAAGAGAGATTCATCGCCACTCCAATAATATCGTCCCCTTGTGCCAAAACAAGGTATTGATCAGCCTCTTCTTCATTAAGAACCCTCTTTGCTTTTAATTCAATAACGAGTTGTACTAATTCTTCTTTTGAAATCATAAATTAAAATCTACTTACGTTGACTATCTATTATATGTCGCATTTTTCTTCTAAGAAGTTCCTGAAAATCTTTTTGTTCCCATCCCAAAAACAAACCATCATTATCATCGCCACGATCTTTGGCGCTCTGAGAGGCTTTATTATTACGAAAATCTTCCCACGTTTTTTTATCACCTCCTGCAAGTGCTTCCAAAAACGCCTCTTGTTTTGGGTCATATACTGCCCCCACGGTCTGCATTGCCACAATTTTCTCAAAATTACCTGGCAAATCCTGCTTCTCAGCTTGTGTTTTTAATATGCCCTGTGCGTTTTCTATTGCCTGCCTTTTGGTGTTTAAAAAATCGATGGTTGCGCTTAATCCTTCGAGCGCTTTTGAGCTGACCATAGAGCGGATACCCTCCAAAATCCGTCCACATCCTTTTATTGCACCGTCTCGCACGTTTTTATATCCATCAACAAAACCATCTTTTATCTCAACCATAAATCTACCTGCATCGTTAGCTCGCTCAACAACACCCGTTTTCACGTTTTCCCAATCACCCTTTGTATGTTCCCAATCTTTTTTTATAAATGACCCAATTTGTCTCCGCCCCTTTCCAAGATTTTCCTTATCCTGTTTCCATGCATCTTGCGTTGTTTTCATCTCTTCTTTCCATCGCGTGCCAATATCTTCTGCCCCCACTGCTACGTGTGCATATATTTTGCCAGGAACTTTTTTAATCATATCAAACGTGCTTTTTACACCACCTTTTAAGCGACGCCAAAGCGCACTCGCAGATTGTTTAAATTTTTCTGCCCCAGCCCCGAACGCAATTTCTTTTTCCTTCAATCTATCTTCTCTACTGTTCTCTGGCGCCGCAAATCCTGAAGCCTCTTGTTCCCTTCTTCGTTGCTCTGTATATCTCTTTAGATCTTCGGTCGTACCAACAGCATTACCATTTTTATCTATAACAACATTTATTGGTTTCTCTTGAGAAGGTGTTTCTTTCATAAAATATTAAATCTTTTTTCTTATAATACCCCCCCCCAACAATGATGTCAAATTTTTAAAAACCTACCTGTCTCCAAACATGAGTGGTATGATACATCATACCACTCATGTTTGGTTATCTTTATGTAATCAAATTCATGACGATCGTCAGATTTTTGATTTGTTGTGAATTAACATTCTTTCAGTATGGTATAATGTAAATATAATAAAAGCTCTACACGTGTGACTATACAAAAAATATATATTAGGGGTTGGTTTCAGAGAACGACCCTACACCTCTCGGAAATATATGATTTTCTTCGCGATGCGGAATCGCCTTTGGATTTGGACAAAGAAAAACTAAAAACCCTTCAAAAAGCGCTCGGAATCCACTCTCTTGAGATGAACATAGAAGATTTTGAATATGTAAAACTCATCGAAAAACAAGGGATTGAAATCACTATTTATGAAGATGGCCTGATTGTCCTTAACAAGAACCCCGAATCAAAACTTGAGAAAGATATTAAGGCACTTACCTCCTACTACGAAGAAAAGCTCTCCCCCGCGTTAAGCTACATTTTTAGCCTTGGAGCACCTGTACCAAAAGAGTTGGCGAACATAAAAACGATTTATCCTTATTTTGTGGTACTCGACAATGCGACAAAAGAAGATATAGAACAACTTCTTAAGGATTTTCATCAGAAAAAGTATTTTGAAATCAAAGCAGATTCGTTTGAAATCTATAGAGGAGATATTCTTTATATTATTAACAGCCTCTCAGAACCATTTTCAAATATAGGACAATTTATTAATGAGCAGATATTTATACGCGAATTCAAAGGACAAGTACATCGTTATTTAAATCTTCATCGTCTTATCTGGGAAAAAATTGCAGAGGTCAAAGAACGCGGTGAAATACGCGGAAAAGATATAGGCACCTTCAAAAATGAAATAGAGAGTTACAATAAGACAATCAATTTTATCGAAGCGCGCATTAACCAAATGGGTACCTACATTCATACACGCGAAACAATCTTTAAAAACAAAGAATCACTTCGTCATTTTGCCAACGTCTTACAATTCCGCTATGAGGCATTGAGCGACACATTAGAATATATTAAGGATTTGTGGACAATGACTAAAAATTATGTTGCCTCGGCCATAAAACTCTTTGAAACCCTCCAAGCACAGAGCACGAACAACTCCATACAAAGCCTCACCGTAGTAACCTCTATGGGGGTAGGGGCAAGCATTCTCAGCCTATTTGCGCAAAAACCCCCTACATTTACTCTATTTGGAATGATGTATTTCCTCGCACTCGCCATCATAGGCTACACCACAAATCGCGCAATGAAATCGATTGCAATGAAAAGAATGTACAAAATAAGAGATGTAGAAATCGCAAAAAATATAAAATAGGTTGACCCAAACACCCTGTACTAAAAATAATATTGCCTACTCAAATGATCTGCGAGGACGGGAAGATTTGATAATAATCATGGATTGCTCGATCACGAAAACCAGCAATATCCTTCCATGTTTATTCCTTCGGTAAACTGCCTTATCTTACCAACTGCCTCTAATATCTGTTCAATATATACCCTATCATCCTTCATAAATTACTTTGAGATCGGCTTTTATGTATGGCTTCACAAATTTATTAAGACTTTGTTCCGTTACCACATCTACCTTTCTATTAAGACAAGTTTCAAGATCATGAATAAGACGCATATAAGAAAACATGCCCATTAGACTAGGTAAACAAACAAGCAAATCAACATCGCTCTCGGGAGTATCTTCATTACGTGCAACACTACCAAAAACAGCCGCGTAAGTTACACGATGTTCCTCAAGAATAGGCACTATTTTTTTTGTACATCTTCTACCGTCATATTGTTATATGCTATCACAACTATTACCAAAATTCAAAAACTATGGAAATTCAACTCCCATAGTTTAAGCTCAAAAACACAAAACCCTAGAAAAAGGGCTTTGTTGTCTATTCAAATCAAATAATGTTACTGCAGCGGTGTTGGCTCCTGTGCTGACTGTTCTGGGGCCGCTGGTTTTGGTTCCTCTGGCGCTACAGCAACAGGCTGTGGCTCTACTGGCATTGGTGCCTCTGCGGGCTGTGCTGGAGCCTGCTGCTCAACAATCTGTTTTGCCATCTCCTGAATACGCTTTGTGGTATTCATCAAATCAAGCTTCGCCTGCGCCATTTGTACCTGCAGAATTTCTGTCCAATCAGGAACATTTTCATTCAAGAAATCAATGACAGGAGCCTGGTCTACATTTTCCTGATCTAAAATTTCACTCAATGTACTCTTTTGCTCATCAGTTAAGTGTGCTGTGAGAACCGTGTCCATAAAACGACTTCCGACATTTTCGTAATACGCCTCCATGAGTGTAGTTTTCTGCTCCTCAGGAACATTTTCAAGCTCAAGCTCCTTGAAAAAATCTTGGTTTAATTCCGGATAACGCGCAATAAGTTCTTTTAATACTAGTTGTGCCATATTTAAAAGTTTAAATTAAATTATAATAATATTCGACTATTTTTATCTTAGAATGTTACACCCTCGGTGAATCCTGCCGGGTATTGATGACTAGGGTATGAGTATGATGCAAAGCCCTCATTTGGAACATTGAGAATGACTTCTTTTGCGCCAGAGAATCCACCAGTCCCACCAGTGGAATGCCATGTTTGTCTCGCAGTATCCCAATATTCTTTTCCATTATTTCTCACCCAATTCCAAACACCATCCTTGTTATAATCGGCTCTCATCGCAGTACGCGTCGCCGCATCGTTTACAAAATTGACGCTGGCTGCACCCCATTGAGCCGCCAAATTTGCAAGCCCGACACCTATACCACCCGCGATACCAGCGATCTTCCTTCTTCGTATCTCCCAAGCTCTAGCACGTTCATCTGTCGCCTCACCAGTTCTTAGAAATGAACCATTTTCAAGATTTAACGCGTCTGTCGTTGCTCGTGTGATATTCTCTGACGACAATCCGCCCTCCTCGAGAATCATGCGTTGCACACGCTCCCTCATGCGTTCTTGTAGAATTTGATCACGTCGCGCCTCAAGTGCTTGTATCGTAGCAACGCGTTCAGGATCCACACGACCCTGCCTACGCATAAGTTCACGTTGAGAATTGAGCACCACATCTACCTGTTCTGGCGCCATGCGTTCAATTTCTTCTGGCGTCCTAATTTTATTCATTCCCCAGTTTTTTCTTCCCAAGCTCCAAACCTTACCAGCCTCCCACCCAATTCCAGAGGCAGCCATGGTGGTCCCAAGACCAACAAGCGGCAACAACCCCGTGAATCCTCCGATTGTGGTTAAACCAACACCACCAACCACCTTCACGGCACTCCCCGCCTTACTCATCCAAAAACGATTAAATTTTGCATACCATCCGTTTGGTTCACGCTCGCGTTCACTTTGAAGGAATTGCGCATCAAGTCGCGTATTCAAATCAAGTCCAATTGCTGTAAGCGCCTCAGTCTGTGCCCTTGCGGCCTCCTCACCCTCCATCCCTGCCGTAGCGCTTCTCACCGACTCCATGGCAGCTCTCATCTGCGCACCAAGATACGCCTCCTTGGCGCGTTCCATATCAGCTCTATCCCTCTCAAGAATTCCACGCTCCAAACCAGCTCCACGCGTTGCGCGACGATCCATAATATATACATCGCGCAATCGGTCGTATTCATTTTTTAGATCCTGCACAAATACCACTCTCTCTGGCCCACGAGGTCCAATGGGGGGGGTTTCGGGTCCCGTTGGGCCAATAGGACCATCCGGACCAGGGCCTGGGCCTCCTGGTGGTAATGGCTTTACATCATATCGAGTTCCTGGATATCCACCAGGAGTCCATGATGGAGGCGGTGTCCCTTCGGGTGGTAGTGGTGATACAGTATGCCTTTCTCCAGGATACCCACCCGGCATCCACGACGAAGAAGTACCATCCGTACCAACTGGTGGTACTATTATTTCCGGGTCAGCAGCTTTAGTTGATACACGATCAAAACCATCTCTTTTTGCCTGCCTTGCGAAAGAAATATCAACAGCAGCATTTAAAGAATTTCCACTAATTTTGCGCAAAACATCTTTAATTTTATCCTTACTGAGCTCGGGATTATTTAAATCCTTGAGGGCCTGATCAAGCGCCTTAATATCTCCTTGATTCGCACAAAACATATTTTCTTTTTCTGTTGCTTCCAGCTGCCTCCTCTTAAATTCAGCGAATGCCTCTACCCTCCCAGCCCCACCACCAGCATTCAAAATATCCAACACCTCCTCTTTGGTAGGATTCTTCCCCTGCTTTGCCATATCTTCTATTACCATTTTTTGGATTGCCTCTTCTTCAGAAAGTTTCATTTTTCCAACTTCTTTCGCAGCTATTCCAGAAAATACATCCTTAACCTTGTCTTCTCTAAATGCCTTCTTTTGATCCTCCGGAAGAGAATTATATTTCTTAACGTCCTCTTCGGACCCATTTCCAAAAAATATTTTCTCGGAAATCATCTTCTCAACATTTTCAGCTTTCATGTCCTCTTTCATCTTATCTATATGCGATGAAGTCTCTCCAAAAATCTGTCTTAATTCAACTTGCTCCTTGGCATTAGCCCCTTTGTAAGAAGGGAGTTCTAATAATTTAGAGCTTATGTCATCTGCTCTTTTACTACAGGCTTCAGCCTGAACACTGCCCCAAAGCAAAGGATCTCCACCCTTAGCCCCAAGATAATCTCGATTGCTATTAATCAGGCGTTGTTTTTCAACATCTTCCGCTGTCACTAGCCTATCAACCGTTGTTCCCTCTTGATTCTTTAACAAGATTGGATCGCCAACCTTCAATGATACTTCTGGATTGGTAATAGCCCCCTCAAACTCCCCAAACGTGCCACGAGAAACAACAAAAACCCTATCAGGCTTTTCATCATACTCATTTCGTTCGCGTAATTTTTCTTGAAAAACAACTCCTTCTTTTCGTACTTCATTATCACGCTCTTCTGATTTCAGATCACTCTCAGACAATAATTTTAATTTCTTAAGAAGCCAACTAAAGCCCTTTTCTACGAGAGATTCTTTTGGTTTTTCTATGCCCTTTGATGCTTCTGCTATAAATTTTAAAAATTAATTTATTTCTAAATTATGTAAAAATTGATATTGTCCTTATTTTAAACTAGTTGAATACGCTGTGTCAAAGTTGCGTCTTCTTCAGTTTTGATTTGTGGATTACAAAATGCACAATACCCGGCAAAAGGGAGATGAAAAAGATACCAAGAAGCACCTTTTCGAGATATTTATCAAGATGAGGAATGGCTGCACCAAAATAATAGCCAAGTGAGACAAAAGAAAATGCCCATACTATTATTCCTACACAATCACAGAGAAAGAAACGGGGGAAATGCATACGCCCTATCCCTGCAAAAGTAGGCACTGCAGTACGTACGATAGGAAAAAAATGGCCAATAAGCGCAGCGAGTGATCCATGCTTTTTATAAAACTCACGTGTCGCCTCAATGTGCGTACGATCAAAAAACAAAGAATCCTTGCGAGCGAATACCATTGGCCCCGCCACGCGACCAATAATATATCCCAGTGTATCTCCAATAAGTGCCCCAGCAATAATCGAGAGAAATGCAGTAGGAAAATTAAAAATATGTTGTGAAATAAGAATCCCCATCGCAAACAACAAGGTGTCTCCTGGCAAAAAGAACCCAACAAGCAAACCAGTCTCTGTAATAAGGAGACTGGTGACACCTATATATCCAAACGTCTGAAGGAAATGCGTAATGTCCATATCCTTATTGCTTACTCTTGAGATGTTCAATATCGGCGAGAAGCTTTTGGAGACCTGCCTCAATCTTTTCGAGTGTCATTTTTGTTGCACTCTCATCATCATCGTCATCTTCCTGGATTTTATCCATATCCTTTTCAAGCCCCTTTACATCCTCCGAAATATCCTCGACGTCATCACCAAGCTCTTTCACCTCCTCCTCGATACTCTCGATATCGTCCTCTACCTCCGCCAGACTCTCCATGCTCCGATTAACCGTCATCTGAATAAAAATAGCGAGATAGATAGCCTCAAGAGAGACGAGCGTCGTGAGAATAAGGAGAATACTATCAATACCAATCCCAATAAAACGTAAACCAAAAATACCCACAAAAAACAGCGTGTGTATAAGAATGGAAAGCGGGGTGCCTACCCATTGAGTGGCCCCAAATGCAAGTCGTTTCAACATAGTTTAGCTTTTAGGTGTTAGCTGATAGCTTATAGGACAATAGTAGTGGGTCCTCGATGGATTCGATAAACTCACCACAGGCGAGCTCAGGAAATACTATAACATCTATATATTTTGATGCAGAGCGCGAAAGAAACGAGGCTTTTTGTGAGCTGTACAAGACAGTACAGCGAATAAAAAACGTAGTTTCTGACAAAGCTATGCGTAAAATAGATAGATGTTACTCGATCTCGTAGGTAAGAGTTACGGATGTTTTTATTTCATTAGAACCAGCCTCGATACGAGGAGATGGCGCAACCTCCGCAAAACTCTTCATCATTCCACTAGGAGCATAGGAATCATACGCATATGGTTGTTGCCCTCCCGCCTCTTGTATCGATACCAAACGACCCAATCGAAATCCACCCGCCTGTGCAATACTCTTCGCCTGATCTTTCGCTTTTTGGATTGCCTCGGCACGTGCTTCATTCGTATACTTTGTCTGATCATCTACGGTAAAAGAGAGCCCAGAAGCGGAATTAGCCCCCTTGCTCACGACACCAGAAAGAATATCCCCTACTGCACTGAAATCACGAACCCTAACTTCAACGTCTTGGGAAATAGTATATCCAGCGATTGATGGGGGTGGACATGGTTTTGAGCTTTGCATAAGCGGACAGTTTGAATACTGATAACGAGGAGTTACATTATAATTTGTGGTTTTGATATCCTTTTTATCAACGTGTTTCGCTATTACAAAATTGATTGCGTCGTTCACTTTTTTTGTATTTTCTCCCTGAAGGTCAGCAACGTTCTTATCGCCTTCGGTAATAACACTAAATGAAAATTTTGCTACGTCAGGCAATACAATCGCTTTTCCTTCAGCTGAAACCGTAAAACTCCTCACATCTGTTGACCTCGCATACGACCCAACATATGAATAACTAGAATATGCCACAGCAAGAATGGCAATGATTCCTGCAACACCTAAATAATTTTTAATATTTTGTTCCATATACTATTATACTTATTGTTAATAATATCTTCATCTTACCAAAAGGAAACACACGAAACAAGGAAAAATCTACACACTTCCTGTTTTTGACAACACATAGGATTTCATGTACACCTATCTTAGATTCTTGAAAACAAAAATGGAGGCAAAATGATGCAAGAAAAACGATCCCCTATTGGATCCTTTATTGCAATCGTCTTCAAGGGTGGAAAACTCCTCAAGGCGCTTCAGGCGTTGAAATTCCTTAAGTTCACGAAGGTTCTCTGGCTTATTCTTTCGATGATAGTATCAGTATTTTCCTATTCTTTTATCTGGGGATGGTGGTTTGCGCTTGGATTCGTCGTTATGCTTTTTATCCACGAAATGGGGCATGTTATTGCTCTCAAAATCAAAGGACTTCCTACCTCGGCACCTATTTTTATCCCCTTTCTTGGTGCAGCAATCTTCACCCCACCCTTCGAACATCCAGAAGATGAAGCATTCGTAGGCTATGGTGGCCCACTTTTGGGGTCACTCGCCGCTCTTGGGGCATACGGAATATATCTCCTTAATCCGACAACAAACCTCTTTTTCCTCGCCCTAAGCTATGTTGCCGCCTTTCTTAACCTCTTTAACCTTATTCCACTCAGCCCACTCGACGGCGGAAGAATTACTAAGGTTATTGGTCTATGGTTTAAATGGATCGGCGTGCTCACACTTCTTGGTATTACCGTTCTTCTTAAGCAACCATCGATGCTCCTCATCTGGGTCCTTGTATTATCGGATTTTAACATACACCCGCGCACAAAGCTCATCCTTGGGATAGTATGCGAATGTATTATGATTGTTCTCATGTCTATGGGCTTCGGAAACCAACCCACATGGCTAAACAACTTTGATATTGGACTTGTCACCTTACTTAACTTCCTGTTTTACATGATATTTAAGTACACCCGACACGAAACACTACCCAAAAAAGAAGAAAAACCAATCCACATCATTTCCGGAAGCACAAGAATAAAATGGCTCGTCTACTATTTCAGCCTCACAGGAGGGCTTATCTATTTCATGTATATACTCGTTCCAAAACTCCCCCATCACTAATACCATTTCCAATTAACCCATTCTCTTTCCATTTGTCTCTCTGTCATTCCTGACGTAAGTGAGAATGACATGGAAAGGGAACCGGTTAGTTAGGGATGGTATAACACCTAAAAAATCATAAAACACAAAAACCACGCAACGCGTGGTTTTTAAATTACTCCCTGCTACATATCCCCTATCCAAGCCATTCGCGTAAACGAGGAAACCGCCTACAAATGGGAAGTTTTGAACACCACGTCTCAAGCCCCCACACCCTTCCCGCCTTCATACTTGCAAGCAACAAAAGAGCGCTTATATAAATGATGTGCTCATCTACAATATAGGCGTGGGGATTTGGATATGGGAACTGAAGAATCGCCAGATAATAAAGTGCCAATAGTAATACCCCGCAATAAGAACTAAGTCGGACTCCGACACCCAACACAAGAGAAACACCGAGAAGGGTAAGCCCCCATTCGTTCATAAAATTGATAGCAGGGAGTAGGGATGGAGACAAAAGCATCTGATAAAACCCATGAAATGTCTTTGCCCCCTTGATATACCCCTCAGCCGACCATTTTGGATCAACAAGTTTTGTATATCCCGCATAAAAAAACATCCACCCCATTATTACACGGGTTGAAAACAAAAATAATTTTTGAAAAAATGACATAATTATTTTTTATTATTACTCATATCTATCATATCTATAGTATATCATACTTTGTCACGAAACAGTCGTGCAGAATTTATGAGAGGAAGAAAATCAGTAAGAAAATTATAGAGCGCCGCAAAAGTAGGACCAAAAATGCCAGTAAACACCATAATAAAACCAAAACAGTTTGTTACAAGCCAAATGATCATATCTCCTTTAATGACCGATGAAGTTCTCTTCCCCAACCGAACTAACTCGGGAATATGAGAAAGATTGTCTGAGAGAAGAACAACATCTGCCGCTTCAACAGTAATAGCGGTACCTATGCTCCCCATCGCAATACCCACATCTGCCCTGGCAAGCGATGGGGCATCATTTATTCCATCTCCTACCATCGCGACAACCCCCTGTTTTGCAAGAGATTCTACCTCCCTCACCTTATCTTCTGGAAAAAGAGATGCTTTAAAAGAATCCACACCAAGCGCGTTTGTAATTCGTGAAGCTACATGCTCATTGTCTCCTGTAAACATGATGCTCCTAATTCCCATCTCCCTAAGTGCCAAGAGACTTCTTTTTGCTTCATCGCGAGGTTCATCTGCAACAGCGATCATACCAGCAAACTCGCCATCAAAGAAAATAAGAACCACCGTATCTCCGAAACGTTCACGACTCACCTCCAGTTTTGTTTTGACGCCGTGGGGAAGAACAATGCCTCGTTCTTCAAGAATCGCCTCATTTCCTATCACCACTTCAACACCATCAACACGCGCCCAAACTCCACCCCCCTTGTATGCTTTAACTTCTTCTGGATCAGGAAGAGAACCTATTTTTTGAAGAGCAGACCGAAAAATAGTCTTGCCAACAGGATGATCAGAAAACTTTTCGGCCCTACCCACCAAACGCAAAAATCGCTCCTCAGAAATATGCTTTTCAATATCCACCGCTTGAATTGCGAACACTCCATACGTAAGCGTCCCTGTTTTATCGAGCACAAGTGTCTTTATCTTTCCAAGTACACCAAGCCACTCTCCGCCTTTTATAATGACCCCACGTTTTGCTGCATATCCAAGTGAGGCCGTCATCGCAAGCGGAATAGCAACTGCCATATCATCCGCGCATGCTACAAGAAACAATGAGGCAACCATAAAAACATTGTGCGTTATCCAATAGGTAACAATTCCCAATACGATAACAAAAGGAAGAAAAATTCCCGCAAACCGATCGGCAAGCTTTTCGCTATGAGACTTATGCATCGATGCCTGCCGTAAAAGCTCTGCCATTCGTTCGAGTGTAGAGTCTCTTCCCACCCGTGTCGCTTTTATTTTTAACAATCCCGACTCGTTGAGCGTCGAACTAACCACCACATCCCCCACTATTTTTTGGACAGGGGTAGATTCCCCTGTTACCGAAGATTCATTAATGCTTGCGCTCCCATACACAATCACTCCATCAACAGGAATACGCGCCCCCTCCTTTATAACCACAATGTTCCCCTCGCAAACGGCGTCAATCTGTACCTCTCGCAGAGAACCATCTTCTTCGAGGAGCGCGTTTAATGGTTTAAGTCTTAGGAGTTCCTCGACCGCATTACGCGAACGAGAAAGCACGTGCCAGTCAAGAATACGCGCAAAGGCAAGCATAAGCACAATAAACGCAGCAGATCGAAACTCTTGTGTAGCAAACGAAACACCAAGCGCAAACACGTTAAACGTATCGATCGTAATTTTTCTACGATACAACGAAACAAGTGCATCGATACACGTTGGTAGTGCCCCTATTGTTGCAACAAAAAACAAGCCCTTCCCATCATAGCCAAAAAACTCAACAAGAAAAGCAATGCCAACAGCAGCTACGATACAATAATCTCGCAGGGAAGAACGAAAAATTGGCATGAAATAAAATTATAATTCAAACATCTGCCCAGATGCCGGTATGGTGGTAGACAAAGCGGGATACAAACCATCTACCACCTGCTTAAACGTAGTCGCCTGTGGCATTTCGGTATGCACCAAGAAGAGATGTCTAACTCCCTTTGTGTGCGCAAGATAGGAAAGAAGACCAGACTGATCGGCATGAGCACTCAACTCATCAAGCACCTTAATCTGTGCTCGTACCTCATGGGACTCACCAAGAATCATAACAGGGCTTATTCCATCCTTAATTTTTCTCCCCAACGTATCCTCCGCCTGATACCCTGTAATTAAAACGATGTTGTTGGGGTTACTTATGCCATGCTTAAGATGATGAAGCACGCGCCCCCCCTCAGACATACCCGATGCCGAAATCACCATAAGAGGACCCTCCTTCATATTAAGTATTTTTGATTCTTCAACGGTGTGGGTATAGATAAGATTTTTGAACGCAAACGGAGACTCCCCCTTCATTTTAAATTCACGCATTACCTGATCACTAAAGTCCTCCTGGTGACGCGCAAAAATCTCTGTAAAACTCTGTGCGAGAGGGCTATCAATATAAATAGGAAGCAGTGGCATCTCGTGTGCATCAACAAGTTTGTGTAATGTATAGATAAGTTCCTGAGTTCTCCCCAAAGAAAAAGCAGGAACAATGATCTTTCCCTTGGTACGAATACTGGTGCTCACGATCTCCTTAAGATCACCTGCTACATGAGAAATAGCTCTATGGTTTTTGTTTCCATAAGTACACTCCATAATAAGTGCATCAACCTCCTCCTCGATATATTCACGCGCATGAATCACTGGCACATCTTCGCGACCCAAATCACCCGTAAATGCCAACGTCTTTTTGGTACCCTCATCTTGTATTTCAAGTAAGATTACCGACGATCCCAAAATATGCCCTGCATCATACAATTTAAAACGAATATTCTCATTCACTGTTACCCATTGATGCCCCGAACGAAAATAAGGATGCGGCACAAGATGTGGAAAAACCTGTTTTGCATCCTCTTGTGTATAGAGTGGTGTGATAAAACCTCCTTGTGTATTCTTTTCATTAAGATCATTCGCAATCTGCTCCTGTAGCATACCGGAATCTTCAAGCATACATCGCACAATGTCGGCCGTAGCATCACTACAATGAATACTCCCCTTAAACCCATCTCGCACTAAAATAGGAAGCGTTCCACAATGATCAAGATGACCATGCGAAAGAATTACTGCATCAATCTCCTCGGCCTTGAAAGGCAAATTCCTATTCCACCCATCAACCAAACTCCTCTTCCCCTGATGCATCCCACAATCAAGAAGTAATTTATAATCCCCCACTTCGACAAGGTGCTTCGACCCCGTCACACACTGTGCCCCCCCAAAAAATGTAATTTTCATCCCGTTAGAGATAGGGAACGCTTTAACCTGTTTTTCAGATAACGCTTACCCATCCCTGATTTTAAATATTTTTCTCTCGATCTTGCATCTTCTTCAGATAAACAAGCTTCGTAATAAATTAATTGATAAGGCCCTCTATGCTTTGTATATTCTGATTTCCCAGAATTATGTTCGTTAAAGCGTTTCCATAAATCATTGGTAGAACCAGTATATAACATTTTATTTTTGTTCTGTAGTACATACGTATAAAACATAGTTGATTATCTCTAACGGGATTCATATAACCTTATTATACATAACTATTTTTTCTCTGCGAAATTAATTATACACCACCCCGTCCCATACATTCACTAAACGTTGCGTTTTAGACAAATAAGGCGATTTTGTTTTACGCAAAACTATCAACTCGTTTCACTCAAACAAGATAGTTTTGCTGCAAAATCCCTCTTATTTGTACCTAAAACTCCACTATGGCGTTCATGTATGGGACGGGGTGGTGTCACATGTCATCCTACAAACACAACCTTATTCTGATCCAATAAAACAGGTGTTTGGAACTTTACATTTTTGTCGTTCCCGCGCAGGCGGGAATCCAGTGAGTATTGATGTTTTCTGGATTCCCGCCTTCGCGGGAATGACAGAGGGAAAATGGTATAACATAAAGTATAAATAAAAAATTCGCGATTATGCGGACTTCAAATTTTTTATTTATTTCAATCAAAATTACTCTTTGATAACCTTAATGTAACCAATGGTTCTTTCTTCATCCTCCTGTGCGCAAAAAGAACAACAGTCAGGGGAAAAACCCCTAAGAGACCAGAGTGCCATCGTGGTAGCAAAAACATTTACAATCAAAAAGCGTTCCTTGAGTGGGCAAACGATCTCCATTTTCAACCGTGCCCCAAGCCCATACTCATCTGAATCTACAGATACATCCTCCACGCGAATAGCGTCCTTAAATCCTGATGCGTCTTGAATCAAAAGGTTTAATTGCCCCAAAAACTTCTTCAACCCATCGTACACCTCTTGCCCAATTTCTTCCTGGGGGTGTACACTCAAGTCTTCCATTACATCGCCGTATGGGGCATTCCAATTATTACCCCATTGCCATTCCGCAAGTGGGGCATTCCAAATACTATGCCATTCCGCAAGCGTCTTTCCTGTGCTAATAGCAAAATAATAATCAGCGGCTTCCGCTACAGCCTCGGTTATGGATTCGTTATGGTTATTGATTTTTAAAGCACAACACGATCCACAGTGAAAAAGATGACAAGCAATCCTCGTATACATTTCATCGTCGTTTAGTGTATCAAGTTTGAATTGTGCATAACTATTTTGCACATTACTACACGATATTGGGTGTTGATTCTCGATATGCTTCCAGAAGAATCCTTCTTCATAAGACTGCTTACAAAATTCGCAATATCTCCCCATTTGTTTTCACCTTTCCCCTTTCAAGTTACTAACAACACTAAACCACAAAACACAAAATAAAGCAAATAAAAAACCCGCCAACACGACGAGTCTTTATAATACAAAAATATTAAAAACCTTTATGCATGAATGAAATGCGAGGCACACACGAGAAACGGACTGAGCTGTATTTCACGATACAGCGAAGGAGTATCGCAATGTGTAACGAAGCAGTTCGCCATGCAGGAAGGTTTTGAACTACATAACGCACTCTTTGCACTTCCCCTTATGTGAGATTATCTCAACAACCGCAGAAAGTCCTACAAGTATGTAGACAACTCGTGTAAGCATTGAGCTATCTCCTCCCAAAAGTGAGCTTATACTCCACCCCCATACACCCACCGCAAGCCAGTTGAGGCCACCAATGATGAGGAGAAGAAATGTAAGCATGTGTACTGATTTCATAATAAAATAACTTTTAAAAATGACGACCTTTAAAAGATCTAGCACTTCTCGTATACTACCACAAAAGAAATATGAAATCACGATCATCTATCCACAACCAAGAAAACATACTCCCCCTCTCGTTTTTTGATCGTCCCACACTCGTAGTTGCACAAGAACTACTTGGAAAAGCGCTGGTACACGAAACGAAACAAAAAAAGCTATATCTCATCATACAAGAAGTAGAAGCATACGATGGACCACATGATAAAGCATCACACGCGCACCGTGGGACCACTCCACGCAATGCAGTGATGTTCGATGAGGCAGGTCATTGGTATCTCTATCTCGTCTACGGCATGCACTGGATGCTTAATATCACGACAGGTCCCAAAGGATATCCTGCCGCGATACTCATTCGTGGAGGGTATACCCCAGAAGGTACATTGATAGTTGGGCCGGGAAAACTTACAAAATATCTTGATCTTAATTGCCCCCACAATACTCTTCCCGCAACAAAAAAATTAGGTCTCTGGATTGAAGATCGCGGAATGATAATCCATCCTAAAGATATCATCAGGAAAAAAAGGATTGGCGTGGACTATGCAAAAGAATGGAAAGACAAGCTTTATAATTTTTCATTTCTCCTGTAAGGTGAAGAAGGTTCATTAAAAAAGGAGTCGAGAAAATGGACGAACATACCTTTTCTGTCTTTGTATTTTCAAAACATAGGGGAACCTATACTACATTCTATGATGCGTTTCGTACATTCTGGAGACATATGCATAGATATGTACGAAAGGAAAAGAATGTTGAAAATAATGAAAATTATATTTCTCTTAACGACCACCGAAGGGATGAGCTTGGTCTCGTATCATATTTCTCTGGTATAAAAAAATTTGCATACAGCGTCGGACTAATCAATGCGAATGGTAGACTAGGAAGAAAAACAAAGAAAGAAAAAGAAGAGATAGAACACATATTCCTGCGCATGTACGAAGACGGTTGGACGATAAGCATTACCGAGGATTGGCATCCCAACAACCTCAAAGATCCATCAATTATTCTTCACCAATCAAAAAGAGCCCCCTAAGGCTCTGTTTTTATTAAAAACATACTTGCAAAGCATCTTAAGTGACATCACAAAAATCTCTAATACACCGCCACCACGGTATAGATAAACGTCGTCGAATAATCATTTGCAGCCTCCTGAAGAGGGGTGGTTTGAATCTTGTAGACTACGTTCGCCTGACCTGAGGCATGAGAAAAAG
>JACRHW010000015.1 GCA_016217555.1 Parcubacteria group bacterium | reverse complement strand
TTTACAACAGGTGGATTTCTCGTGTTTTTTGTTCATACACAAGAATTCTGCTACAAAACAGAGACTTTGACAGTGTTTACCTATTCAAACGGAGATGTCTACCAACCAAATTTCGCTGGGTAACTGGACGTGTCATAATGGAAAAATTTTGTTTAGGTTTTTTTGAGTTTTTCTAGGGTTTCCAGTTGGGATTGTCGTAAATGTCTGGGAATTGTTTTTCGATGAGGGGGTCGATGAAATAGATGGGTACAACGACCAGTATGATTAGAAATAAAAAAAGCACCACTCCTATATAAAAAAAATTCATTCCCATAACAATCCCAGCAAGAAGTAAAAAGATCATGACAGCTCCTTCACAGAACATCCATTGATTACCCATTGTCACCTTGAGTTGTATTGCTTTTTTTTGAGAGAGGGCGAGTAGGCGTATGTCTGTTCCACCCGTTTCTTTGTATGTTCTTCCACAGTATAGACAAAACTTCGAATCCTTGACGATAACATTAAATTTTTGACATTGGCCACAGTAGGCTTGCATAGTGTTGTCTCCTTTTTGTTTTCGATGGACTGAATTTATGTAATCATAAAATCAATAGTATGTCAATTATCGCTCACTGGTTTTTTTCTGGTATTCTGTAACTGGATTCCCGCCTTCGCGGGAATGACAAAATAAACAAGAAGGGAGAGTTACGAGATAGGTTCTTGACCTACGCATTCGGATGCAGTTTGAGGAAGAAACGAGGAACGGAATAAGCTGTACAGAAGAAGTACTGCGTTCTGTACCACAGTTTCTAGCGAAGAAATGCGCCGAATGCGTAGTGCCCCATGGTATGAAGAAAAGTACTATTATTACACAAAGTGATATGGAGACGAGATCTATCGCCGAAGAATTCGCGCGAGAGCTTTGTGGCGAAACAAATGCTTGTCGTGTGGTAAGTTTAGAGGGTGAGCTTGGCGCAGGGAAGACGACATTTATGCAGGGGGTAGGAAAAGGGTTGGGGATTAGGCAACAGATGACGAGCCCAACGTTTATTATTTTTCGTGTCTTTGACCTCACGAAGTGTGTCTATAAACGTCTCTACCATTTTGACCTCTATCGTTTGAAATCGTATGAGGATTTAAAGACATTGGAGTTTGAAGATATTATTGCTGATCCAAAAAATCTTGTGATTATTGAGTGGGGAGATATGATACGGGAGCATTTACCTAAAAATTATATCCAAATAAAATTGGAGGGTTTATTAAAGAACGTAAGGGAGATAACAATAATGTATAACCCAAAATTTAAAAATCAAAATTCAAAACTACAACGCAAAACTGAAAAATAATAACAACATAAGTTTTTAATTTTTGATTTGTAGTTTTGAATTTTGCCTTTTGAGTTTGAATTTATATTTATGAAGACCTTAATTCTTATTGATGCCAATGCACTCATCCACCGAGCGTTTTATGCATTACCGCCAATGGTGGCGAGGGATGGAACTCCTACTAATGCGCTTTATGGGCTTTCGAGTATCCTCCTCAAGATTACGCGTGAGATGAAGCCGGATTATATCGTAGCGGCATTTGATCTGCCAACACCTACATTTAGGCATAAAGAATTTGAGGCATATAAGGCACAGCGCAAGAAGGCATCTCCGGAACTTATTGCTCAACTTAAAACCGCGCCAAAAGTGTTTGAGGCGTTTGGGATTAAGACATTAAGCCAGGAGGGGTATGAAGCAGACGATGTGCTCGCATCTCTTGTGGAACAATTTGGTGGCGAGGCAGGACTTAAGGTGATAATCATTACTGGCGATCTTGATACCTTACAACTCGTGAAGGGGGAGAAGGTGGTTGTCTCTACCATGAAAAAAGGAATCGGCGAGACGGTTATTTATGACGAGAATGAGGTGCGGGCACGTTTTGGTCTTGCACCTGATCAGATGCCAGATTTTAAGGGGCTCAAGGGAGATCCTTCTGATAACATTCCTGGAGTTCCGGGCATTGGAGAAAAGACGGCAATTAAATTGCTCCAGGAGTTTCATGATTTGGAGAATCTTTATGAAGCGATAGAAAAAGATAAATCTGCTATCGAATTAAAAACATATACGAAGCTTATTGAAAACAAAGATCAGGCTTTTTTTAGTAAATATCTTGCTGTGACGCGGAAAGATCTCGTGCTCGGCGTTACGTTGCCCGATCTTTCTTTTTCATTTAATGAAGGGAGTGTTCGAAGTTTCTTTGAAGGATATAATTTTAGAAGTCTCATTGTTCGGCTTATGAATAAGGAGGAAGTTCCACAGGGCAAGCAGGAAGAGCTACCTATGGTAAGTCGGATTGAGACAGGAATAAGTTGTGAAGCATTTTCTGCGACACCATCAAAAGAGATATTTTTATTTTTAAAGGATGATGCGTTACGTATTACAGGGAGAGAGGAGTACTGTGTTCCCGAGGAATCACAACTTGGTCTAGTCGGAGAGGTATGTACAAAAAGTGAGGAGGTGGTAGGGCATAACAGTAAGGAGATTATTAAATGGTATACAAGACACGGTAGTTTATCACCACATATTAATTTCGATACGATGATCGCAGCATGGCTTCTTGATCCTGAGAGGAGAGATTATAGTCTCGAAGGGATTATGGAGCGAGCCCTTAAAAAAGATTTTGATCCAAAACTTCTCATCCCACTTTATGAGTGGCAGCGCCAGAAATTAAAACTCTACGAGCTTGAAAAGGTGTTCTATGATATCGAGATGCCTCTTATTCCTATTCTTGCGGAGATGGAGGTTCGTGGGATTCGATTAGATAGAGATCGACTTGTGGAGTTAAGAGAAAGGGTAGATCAGGAGATTAAGGATCTCGAAGAAAATATTTTTAAAGTAAGTGAGTCTTCTTTTAATGTAAGTTCTCCGAAGCAGTTGAGCGAGGTATTGTTTACGCTTCTCAAGTTACCTACTAAAGGAATACGTAAAACTCCTGGGGGTGCACTCTCCACAGACGCTTCTGAACTTACAAAACTTAAGGATACGCATCCGATTATTGATTTTGTCTTGCGTTATCGGGAACTTACAAAATTAAAAACTACCTATATCGATGCTCTCCCAAAACTTGTTGATGAAGCGAGCGGAAGACTACACACAACCTTTAATCAAACAGGGACAGGAACGGGGAGACTTTCTTCTTCTGAGCCAAACCTACAGAATATTCCAGCCCAGGGAGAGGAGGCGCATTTATTGCGGAGCGCTTTTATTCCTTTGTCGGGATATACATTTCTTGCCTGCGATTATTCTCAGCTTGAGCTTCGTATTGTTGCGGCATTGTCACAAGATAAAAAAATGGTAGAGGCGTTTTTGAGTGGTAGAGATATTCATGCCACGACTGCCGCTGAGGTGAATCATATTACACTCGAGGAGGTTACCCCAGAACTACGGCGACATGCGAAGACGTTAAATTTTGGTATGGTCTATGGTATGGGTGCGCGCGCTTTTGCAGAAAGTTCTGGCCTTACACCCACTGAGGCAAAGCGTTTTATTAAGGAATATTTTGAGAATTTTGAGGGGATTAAGACGTACCAGGATTCTATTATTGCATTTGCAAAGACGTATGGGTATGTAAAGACAGAAACGGGACGAAGGCGTTATCTTCCTGATATTGTTTCAGGAAATCCAAAGTTTCAGTCGCAGGCCGAGCGTGCTGCGATTAATATGCCTACACAAGGGTTAGCGGCTGACATTATGAAACTCGCCATGATTAAGGTGGCGAGATGGATTAAAGAAAACAAATATAAGGATTCAGCGAAACTGCTTCTTAGTATTCACGATGAAATGGTGTTTGAGGTGAAAGACGATATGGTCGAAGAGGTTGTGCCGGAGATTAAACGTATTATGGAAAATGCATTCCAGCTTTCTGTGCCCGTAATCGTCGACGTAAAGATAGGAAAAAACTGGGGCGACATGAAACGATTATGATTATTTTACTTTATGGTGCTGATCGGCAGCGATTGATGCAGAAGAAAAAAGAGATTTACGAGGTGTATGTAACACGCAATGCACAGGCACTTGATTTTAAGAAGTTTGATCTTTCGCGAAAGGAGGATTTTGTGTTACTTGAAGATTTTATAAAAACGCAGTCGATGTTTACGAGTAAGAAGCTTGCTCAGGTGGATTATTGTTTTGCACGTGAAAAAGAGCTTCTTGATTTGATTCAACTCATGTCTCTTCCGACTGATGTTACGCGCACTCTTCTTCTCTCGCACTACAGCGAACTCCCAAAAAGTGCGCTTGCTGAATATCTTCAAGAGATAGGTCACGCTAGGGTACAGCGTTTCCAGCTAGGTACAAAGGCCCAAGCATCCGCGCTTTTGCAGGAGCAACTTGGTAGGGCGGGTATTACTGTAGAGCTTAAGTTGTTCGATCTTTTTGTTGGTTATTACGGAAACGATCCATCCAAGTTCGAGAAGGCTGTGGAACGCCTTGTTTTGTGGAAGCAAGCTAACAACGAGACACGCGTAACCGAAGATGATCTTGTTTATTTTATTCCTGAAACCGAAGAGAGTATTTTTGCCTGTGCGGAGGCATTCTTAAGAAAAGATATTACAGAGTTTCATAGAATCATGGGCACTACGGCGTATACGAAACAACACGCAGGGGAGTTATTACGTATATTGGATTATGAATTAAAACAGCTTGTTATTATATTGAGTGGGGATAAGCAAAAAATACAGACACTTGCTTTTTGGGTGAGGAGGAAACTTGAAGATATTGCACGGACATTTTCACAAGAGGAGCTTGTGATGTGGTACAAAAAAATAGCCTCGCTGGACGCGAGACTAAAAAGAAGTGAAGTTACAGAAGGTGAGGCAATTGAAGAACTCCTTTATACGCCCTTGTTGTTTGTTTAGGTATTAGACTTTTTTGCGAGGCGGGATTTTATACGAGCCGCCTTATTTTTATGGATGACTCCGCTTTTTGCTGCTTTGTCGATGGACTTGTAGGTAAGTGAGAGTGATCCAACTTTTTCAGTCTTGTCCTTGGTTTGCACTAACTTTTTGATCGCCGTTTTCATGGCGATTTTTTTTGTAATGTTTTTTGCTCGCCTTGTAAGACTTTGGCGGAGTGCTTTTTGTGCGGATGTTGTGTTTGGCATGTTTATTATTATTTAGAACGTATATCATTGTAAAACAACTTTACAAATTTAGCAATTTGACACCACCCACCGTCCATGGTATCTAACCACTAGCACCTCGAGAAAGGAGAAGATGTATGAGTGGCCTCATCATCTCAAAAAAGATGATTGAAGAACGTCGTAAGACTCATGTTCGTTATCTTCTTTCAGAAGATA
>JACRHW010000016.1 GCA_016217555.1 Parcubacteria group bacterium | reverse complement strand
ATATGTCATAAAGATGCGATTTCTGTCTGGACTTCCCATTTCTTCTTGTGCATCTCCTTTTACTCACGATCGTGAGTAAAAGGAGATAAGGGTATTTTTGTTTTTCTATTGTATTTTTTTAATAGTTCCTTGCTTGGTGATCGCAAGTATTTCTACATAGTTAAATATATCATAGGCACCAAGGTCATTGATGAATTGTTCTGGTATTTGTTTTTTGCCTATCCATACACTTTTTTGAAGAAGGGTAAATCCAAGTTGAACAAGTCGTGCCCGTAACCAATCTCTTTTTCCTCGTTCTTTTTCTGGAATATCGAAGACGATAATTTTAAATTCGTCTGAAGGAAGTGATGGATATTGTGTATTGGGAGGTGTTTTTGCCATCTCCTTTTTGAATAAATGTAGTCGTTTCTTTCCTTTTGTCGTCATCTGCCATGTTTCATGGCTCTCATTTTTTTCAATAAGTCCATCTTTTTTAAGTGCGTGCATACGATTGTAAAAGTTTTGACGTATACGGGCTTCTATTTCTTTTTGATTTCGTATTACACTTTTTGTGTAAAGAGCCTTATTGAACCTGCGAGAGGATGAGTTGCGTCCAGAGGTAATAAATAGTTCTAATAAATCTATTGAACCAACTACCCCTTCGGCGATGAATTCTAAAATTTGTTTTGTGATTTCACCGCGCATGGTTGTGTGATTGGTTTAGTATTATAATACTCCTTTTACTCACGATCGTGAGTAAAAGGAGGTAAGATATGTGTGAGAATAACATGGGGGTTTGCTGAGTGCAATGTGAATAAACAAAGGTCTTGTGTGTGCATGCACTGGTATTTTATGCATTACGAATACTTCGTGATATTCTTGTAGTAGTATGTTTCAGGTAACACAGGAAAAATTTAGTGGGCCATTTGAAGTGCTTCTTGGAATGATCGAGGGGAAAAAGCTCGAGATTACAGAGGTCAGTATTTCTCAAATCACTTCAGAATTTTTGGCACATGTACACGAATTACAAGAAAAAAATTATACTGAAATAGGGGATTTTTTGGTGGTAGCTGCTCGGCTTATTTTTATTAAGTCGAGGGAAATTCTCCCCAAACTTATTCCCATAGAGGAGGATGATGAGGGAAATCTAGAATTACAATTACAGCTTTACAGGGAGATTAAGCGAGTTAGCAAACTTCTTGCCGAAATATATTTGAAGCGCCCGATGTTTGGAAGAGGATATTTTGAAGGATGTGCTCCAGAATTTCTTCCGGGACCCAATCTTACACTACCCATTCTTCAGAAAAGTCTTTTACATTTTTTTACTCTTAACACTTCTCACCAATCGGAGAAGGTTGAGAGAAGAATTGTGCGTATTGAAGAAAGGGTGGCGGCTATTTTGAAACGATTAGAATCAGGATCGCATTTTAGACTTAATGAACTTTTTGGAGAAAAAGAAAGAATAGAAGTAATAGTGCTTTTCCTTGCCCTCCTTGAACTTGTGAAGACGGGGGTTGTGGTGCCAACACAAGAAGGACATTTCGAGGACATTACGGTTTCTAGAAAGTAAGACCATGTTATAACGTGCATGTGACAATGTAGTATAAATGACGTATAATTTTTTAAAACTCTATGGCAAATGCACAGTTTAAAAAAAGTATTGAGGCACTTCTTTTTGTGCACGGGGAACCTCTTTCTCCGCACGAAATTGCAAAGATGGTAAAAGTGAAGGAGGACGATGTGCGTGTTATTCTTGGTGAACTTCAGAAAGAGTACGAAGAAAAGGGGATTGTACTTGTGGGGCACGGGGGAAGTTTCGTTTTTTCCACACATCCTGATGTCGCCGAAGTTTTGAAAGATATTATAGCGAAAAACCTTGAGGAGCCGCTTACTTCATCAAGCCTTGAAACACTTTCGATTATCGCGTATTTGGGACCAATTGCGAAAATCGATATTGATGAGATGAGAGGAGTAAATTCGTATTTCACTCTCAAGAGTCTTTCTATCCGCGGACTTGTTGAAAAAAAGGAGTATGAGGGAAAGAGCGTGCTTTATGATATTACTTTTGATGCGTTGAGATATTTGGGGGTTGTTGATAGAGAACATCTTCCCGATTTCAGTAATTTTAAAGAGCGATTAGCGCATATTCGTAACACACAATATGGAGGCAGAAGAGTTAGTTCATGATACACAGATCGAGGAACAATTAGAGAGTAGCCACTCTTCTTATTTTTCTTCGTGGGGATTATTTGTCCTTGCCTTGGGAGCCCTTGGGGTGGGGTGGTTTTTGTATGGTACGATATTTCCTGCTCAAATAAAGATAGTGGAGCAAAAGAGCGTTATACCTATTGATTCAAAAAATGCTTCATCTCGTAGATATCCCACGGTAAGAAACTTGGAACAACCACAGCTTAGCGCTCTCCACCAACCCCTCACCGCACTTATTAGTAATTTTGATGTTCCCGACATTGAGGTAAGCGCCCATGCGGTGCTTGTTACCGATCTCACAACGCAAGTCGATTTGTTTGCAAAAGATCAGGATCTTGTATGGCCCATTGCTTCAATCACCAAGCTCCTTACTGCGGCTGCTGCTGAAGAGATAGGAACACCCAAACAACCTATCATAATTACCAGGGATGCTCTTACCACAGAAGGGGGTGCGGGTAATCTCGTTGTGGGAGAAAAGTTTTATCTCGAGGATCTGATTCAGCTTATGCTCTTTGTCTCATCGAATCGTGCAGCGAAGGCTATCGAAGAGAATTTTGGTCCTGAATTGCTTGTGCGCATGCGGAGCATTATTACTGGGCTTGGTCTTAACCACTCGCACGTTGAGGAGGTGACTGGTCTTTCTCCTCAAAATGTATCCTCTCCCCGCGAACTAAAAAGTATCATACAATATATATACCGTGTACATCCTGACCTGTTTCGTATGACAAAAACAAACGAGGTAACGGTCTCCTCTCTTTCTAAAAAACATCACCTCGTTAATATTGACTACCTTTCCTTACATCCCGACCTTGGTTTTTTGGGGGGTAAGACGGGGACGATTGATGAGTCTGGACAAAACATTGTTGCACTTTTCGAATATAATAATCATACTATTAGTATTATTTTATTAGGGTCTACTGATCGATTTAAGGATGCAGAGGCCTTGTTGCAGTGGACTAAGCGCGCTTACGTATTTAAGTGATATGGTTGTCATAAGCTTCCTACCTTATCCTCACTAGACGCTTGGCTATATCGTTCGGACAAGGTAGGAAGCTTATGCATCAGTATATCCAGAATTTTTAATTTTTTTATGATTGTTACACAAGCTATTCGTTTTCTTTCTCTTGGGACGTTATCTTTTCTTATCGCAATGCTTCTTTCGGCGCCCTTGCTCTATCTTCTTAAGAAATATCAGCTTGGTAAACAAATACGTTCGGAAAAGGATACTCCTGTATTTGCAGGACTCCACAAAAAAAAAGAGGGGACTCCAACGATGGGAGGAATTATTATTTGGTTTACGATAGTAAGCATTGCAGGAGTTATCTATCTTGGGGATGTACTGTTTGGAGGCGTATTTGCTCGGCTTAACTTTATTAATCGTGCCGAGACCTATCTTCCCCTTGCTGCATTGTGTATCGCAGCACTCATTGGTTTGGTGGACGATGTCATGGGGGTTCTGCGCTTTGGACCCAAAGGGGGTGGATTAAGCATGAAGGGAAAGTTGTTGCTTTATATACTTGTTGCAACCATTGGTGCTCTTTGGTTTTATTTTCGTCTTGATTGGAATGTCATTCATGTTCCATTGTGGAAAGATATCTCTATTGGAATTTGGTATATTCCTCTTTTTATTTTTATACTTACTGCGACTGCTTTTTCGACGAATGAAACCGATGGATTAGATGGTCTCGCCGCAGGGGTCCTCGTGTTTCCTTTTGTTGCGTTAGGGGTTGTAGCATTTTTAAATCACAAATATGATTTGGCTATGTTTATTGCAACACTCCTTGGTGCACTAGTCGCTTTTTTATGGAACAACGTCTATCCCGCCAAGTTTTTTATGGGGGACACGGGGGCAATGTCGTTGGGTATTGTGCTTGGGGTGATAGCCATGCTTACCAATACAGCATTACTGTTACCGTTCTTTGCCTCCATTCTTATGCTCGAATCTCTTTCTGTTATTGTGCAGATGTCGAGTAAAAAAATACGAGGAAAGAAGATTTTTCTCTCCACCCCCATCCACCATCATTTTGAAGCACTAGGGTTACCAGAGACAAATGTAACCATGAAGTTTTGGATTGTTTCAGGGATTACGACAAGTCTTGGGCTAATCATCTTCTTTCTCGATAAATACAAATAGCTATTTTTTATAAAACAAAAACCTTCGAGTGTTGTCGAAGGCTTATTCGTCTTTGCTAATGATGGAAGAGAGAGCTGATATCTTGAATTATTACAAAAATAAGAAGGAACAGAAGACAAAAATTTCCTATGGCTTGGAGAATGTTATTGAATTTCTCTGTCTTTGTTTTTCCAAAAAGCCATTCAAGAATATCGGTCATGATATGTCCGCCATCAAGGGGTGGGAGCGGAATAAAATTGAATATCGCAAGAGAGAAATTTACCATTACCAACATCTTCCAGTAGGGTATGGTGTTTCCTGCCACCATCTGCCCTATTCCTATAGGACCCGATAGGTCGTGGAGATGGATTTGTCCTGCGAAGATCATCCAAAATAGGTAGGGCACCCCAACAAGCCATATTTTGAATGAGAGCAAAATCGCCTTGAGAATGGGAAACCCTCCCCCAATAAGCAAGATAATGGCACACAACACATTGGCAACCATGCCACCAAGGTTTACCATCAATTTCTTCCAAAACGGTTGTGTCTCTCCCCAAGCCTCTTCCATTTTCGTGTACCCACCAATGGCAATAGGGCTCAGAATAAGCGTGGGGAATGAATTTGTTTTGCTCTTGATTCTGATGCCAGGACCAATCCCAATACTGATCTCCTCAACCTTGATACCACAAAGGATCGCCACAATGGCGTGTCCCACTTCGTGAACTCCGACAACCAAAATAAAGCAGAAAACAACCTTTCCTACGAGTACCAACGTTTCCATTTAGACATTTCTCCTTTCGATGTGCTTCTGATAATATAACACTTTTACTATTGAGTGTCAAGAATCGTAGGCGCCGTTCGATAACCTCATGATTACTAGTGCCTGAGCTTGTCGAAGGCCTACCTTTCTCTAAGGAAACCCTTCGACTTCGCTCAGGGAATATTGTGTTTCAAAACAGTGCCAGCATCGTATGGGAGTATGGCAATTGGATGCATGCCCTGTGGATACGGTTTGACTGTTATTGGGTTATAATAAAAGTACTAATTATGCTTATATTACTTAGAAATTGTTTTCTCGTTGATGGTACGGGTACGCCTGGGGTGCAGTCTGATATTTTAATTAAGGATAATGTTGTTTCGGATATTGGCTCGTTCCCTAATGTTAGGGCGGATCGTGTGATTGACCTTGCTGGTCTTACCGTGACCCCTGGTTTTATTGATGTAAACGTTGACTCGGATCATTATTTTACGTTGTTTAGTGATCCGGGGCAAAGGAGTCTCTTGGCGCAGGGAGTAACATCGATTGTTGGTGGAAATTCAGGAACTTCTCTTGCACCATTGTTTGGAGATGGCATTCTTTCTCTTCGAAAGTGGGCAGATCCGAACCAAATAAATATCAATTGGGGTTCTTTCGGCGAATTTATGACGTGGCTCCATACGCGTAAATTTGGAGTAAATTTTGGAAGCCTTGTTGGTCATTCAACGATTCGCAGGGGGCTTATGGGGGACTCACTTATTCCACTTGGTAAGAATGAGTATAAAAAATTTGTTTATCTTATTGAGCAGGGTCTTAAGGAGGGGGCGCTCGGATTTTCTACTGGATTGGCTTATAGTCGAGCATCTCATGTAAGTACCGAAGAACTTTTTGAACTCACAAAAAGTATCGCCCATAGAAAAGGGGTGTACGGTTGTTATCCAAAGGAAGAGTCGGGAATAGAACGGGGGGTGGGGGAGGTACTTTCTCTTGCGAAGGAAAATGATCTTATTACAGAAATTACTCATCTTGCCACCCCGCGATCCGATGATTTTAGAAGGGGTTTGGAGTCTATTGAAGAGGCGTCTCACAATATTTCTGTTCACTTCGATATTTCTCCTTACCATATAAGTGTGAGACCCATGTTTACCTTATTGCCAACATGGGCAACTCAGCGGGGTTTTGACCAACTTTCGCGCTACCTTACCACAAGTGATACACGAGCTCGTATTTTAAATGATATCGATGCACGACAGAAAGAAATTGGCGACATTATCATTTCTTATGCAAAAAATCAGTGGATTATTCACGGAAAAAGTATCAAGGAGGTCGCCTTAAATCAAAATATAAGTATTGGGGAGGCGCTGTTAAAGATACTTCAAATTTCTGAAAATCAAGTTGGCGGGTTTATAGTAGATAGTGACGAGACTCTTCGTGAGGAGCTTTTGTTTCACCCCCTTTCGTGTATCAGTTCTCATGGGGTGGGGTATGACAAAATAGGTGTCCTGAATCGTCCTAAAATTCATCCTCGTTCTTTCGGAGCATTTCCGCGTTTTCTCCGTATGGTGCGAGAAAAAAGGAAAATATCTTTTGAAGAGGCAATTCAAAAGATTACAGGTACTGTAGCTCTAAAATATGGTTTTACAAAGCGTGGTGTTGTTAAGGTGGGTAATAATGCCGATATCGTTATCCTCGATCCATCACAGGTGGGTGAAAAAGGTACCTTCGAAAATCCCGGGCTCTACCCAGAAGGTATCGTTATGGTTTTTGTAAATGGAGTATTGTCCTATGAGCGTGGAAATTTCCTCAATTCCACATCAGGTCAAATTATCAAATCCTCGTTACATTAAATAAATGCGACGCCATCAACCCGATTATGTTTTCTTAGTGATTGTGGGCACGCTTCTTGTATTTGGGCTTGCTATGCTTCTTAGTGCCTCTTCGGTTCTTGGAAAACAAAAATTTGATGACATATATTATTATTTCAAGCACCAGCTTGTTTCGCTTGGCTTTGGTGGATTCTTTTTCCTCGTTGCTTATTATTGTTACTATCGTTTTTTCCAAAAAATGTCTCTTGTCCTTTTGATTGCAAATATTATTTTGCTTATTCTTGTTTTTACGCCATTTGGGGTTACTGCAGGGGGGGCAACACGATGGTTACGACTAGGTCCTTTAATGTTCCAACCCGCGGAACTTCTCAAATTTACGTTTATCATTTACATTGCAGCATTTTTTGGAGCTCGAGCTAAGAAGTCGCAAAGCATCAAGGAGGGGCTTCTTCCCTTCCTCATTGTTATGGGTCTCATTGCTGGTCTCCTCCTCAAACAACCCGCTACAGCAATTTTTGCGCTTATAGTTATAGCAACTCTTTTTATGTATTTCGTTGGCGGTGCCCGTTTGCACCATCTTCTTTTTACCGCGCTTCTTATTGGTTTAATTCTTGCTCTTGTTGTTATGGTTACCCCCTACCGTAAAGACAGACTTCTTACGTATTTTAATCCCGATTCTGATCCTCAAGGAAAGGGATACCATATCAACCAGGCTCTCATTGCACTTGGTTCTGGTGGGATGTTTGGAATAGGGTTCGGAAATAGTAGAGCAAAAACATCTTATCTCCCAGAGCCAATAGGGGATTCTATTTTTGCTCTTGTTGCCGAAGAGCTTGGATTTGTGGGTGCCGCCCTTCTTATTGGGCTTTTCCTTTTACTTTTGGTGCGCGGATTCAAAATTGCACGGGATGCACCCGATTCATTTTCTGCACTTGCCACTACGGGGATGATTTCAACGATCGTATTACAAGGTTTTATTAACATTGGGGCGATAAGTGGCTTGCTTCCTCTTACGGGGCTTCCTTTGCCATTTATTAGTTATGGGGGAACTTCGCTTATTGTAGTATTGGCGTGTACAGGATTTGTGGCTAATGTATCAAGGTACACAGTACGGTAAAATAGTATGTTGTATTTAGTATCGTGTATCTAGTATATGTTCGCTTACAGCGAACATTGCGTTATTGGGTATACAAAATACTAGCTACAAGATACCAGATACTTTTTCTTTGATTTGTTGGTTTTTTTGCGATATAGTAAGTACAAGAAATAACTTATCTTATGGCAAATCCTATCATTCGCGTGGCATTTACTGCGGGAGGGAGTGGAGGACATGTGTTTCCTCTTCTTGCGGTTTTTGAAGGTATTCAAAAGGTATCCGGCGAGGAACATGTTGATGTAGAAATACGTTATTTTGGCCCCAACGATAACTCCTTGCGGTTTTTAGACAAGAGTGGATTACCTATTTATAAAATCATTGCAGGAAATGGTGGCATTTTGGGTATAGGAAAAACGCTTGTAGGTATTGTGCAATCACTCTGGCTTCTTCTCTCCTATATGCCTGACGTGGTGTTTTCCAAAGGTTCTTATGGGTCGTTGCCTATTGTCATTGTTGCGTGGCTTTATCGTATTCCTGTAGTAGTACATGAATCGGATAGTATTCCAGGAAAGGCTAATCTTACAGGAGCTTGGTTTGCAAAAAAAGTGATGATTTCTTTTGAACATGCAAAGCAATACTTTAAAACAAAGGCACCTATTATGGCTGGTAATCCCTTGCGTTTAGGGTTATATGTCTCTATTGCACAGGAGGAGGCGAAAAAACATTTTGGATTTGATTCCACAAAACCACTTATTCTCGTTTTGGGAGGTTCTCAGGGTGCCATTGCGATTAATGATTTTATTGTAAATCTTCTTCCGCAGCTCCTCCAAAAAGTTCAGGTGCTACATCAGGTGGGAAGTACAAATTATGAAGCGATGCGTGGGGAGGTGGCGGCAATGGAAGATCTTGGGAGAGTACAAAATAAAAATGATTATAAAATAGTTGGATTTCTCGAAGGAGAAGAGTATCACAACGCCCTCTATGCCGCAGATCTTGTAATTTCAAGGGCGGGGGCGGGTGTTGTTTTTGAACTTGCCGCACTCAATAAACCCGCCATCCTTATTCCTCTTGCAGGGCTTGCAAATGATCATCAGCTTTTTAATGCTCAAGA
The DNA here is from genome assembly GCA_016217555.1 of Parcubacteria group bacterium. GTDB lineage: Bacteria > Patescibacteriota > Minisyncoccia > UBA6257 > JACRHW01 > JACRHW01. The sequence goes on along the minus strand of JACRHW010000016.1, from coordinate 68,634 downwards.
ATATGCAGAATATGGAGGTGCAGAACTTTTTGAACAGGCGAATTTGTTGCCACATCTATTTCTCGAAAGACTGTTTCGTATACTTGATACTGAGGAGGTGTGCACGAAAATGATCGAAGGTGCAAAAAAATTTGCGGCACCACAGGCGGCAGAGCAGATTGCACGTGAAATACTACTAACCGGTACGGCCCATTGATGGTAAAGGTATTTAAGATTATCTCGTTTAATTTTTGTTTATGAATCCTATACGTGTTCGTTTGGCACCATCTCCTACAGGATCACTTCATATAGGTACTGCGCGAACAGGCCTTTTTAACTATCTTTTTGCTAAAAAACTTGGTGGTACGTTTGTGTTACGTATTGAGGATACTGATCTCGAGCGGTCAGAACCCGCTTTCGAAAAAGATATTTTGGAACATCTTACATGGCTTGGTCTATCATGGGATGAGGGGCCTTATCGTCAGTCAGAACGGTTAGATATCTATGAAAAATATCTTATTCAGCTTTTTGAGAAGGGAGATGTTTATTATTGTTTCTGTCGGGAGGAGGAGCTTGAAATAGAGCGACAAGAGATGATGACGCGTGGAGTTGCTCCCAAGTATTCCGGGAGGTGTTCCCATCTTTCTCGAGAGCAGGCAGAACAGAGGGCGGTCCAGGGGGAATCTTCGGTTATCAGGTTTAGGATGCCAGAAACGCGCATAGCGTTTGAGGATATGATTCGTGGGAAAGTTGAGTTTGATACGAGTCTTTTTGGTGATGTGGTAATAGCTAAAAATGTGCGTACCCCCCTCTATAATTTTGCAGTAGTAGTGGATGATTTTGAAATGAAAATTAGCCATGTTATTCGTGGGGAAGATCATATTTCAAATACCCCAAAACAAATAGCATTACAAAGAGCACTTGGATTTACCACGCCAGAATACGCCCACCTCCCCCTTATTCTTGATAAAAATAGGGCAAAACTCTCGAAGCGTTTTAATGCGGTTTCTATTCTCGAATACAAAAATTCTGGTTATTTACCGGAGGCGTTGTTTAATTTTATTGCATTATTAGGTTGGCACCCCAGTATATCTGACGCAGAACTTTTAACACAAGAAGAGTTGATAGAGCAATTTGATATCTCGCGTGTTCAAAAAGCTGGCGCCATTTTTGACATCGAAAAACTCAATTGGATGAATGCCCACTATGTCAAAGAAAAAACACCAGAAGAACTTGTTGTTCTTCTAACTCCGTTTCTTCCAGAAGAGTGGGTACGTGATAAGGAAAAGCTTGTTGCAATTATTTCCCTCGAACAAGAACGGATGAAACGGTTTAGTGAATTTTCTGATCTTGCTCGTTTCTTTTTTGATCTTCCCGAATACGAGGCACAACTTCTTGTTTGGAAAACGATGTCTTTAGAAATGGCTGAGGATAATCTCAAAATCGTTTTAGGGGTTCTAGGAGCGTACAATGAAATCTGGAATACTTCCGCAGTAGAGACTCTTATAATGCCTCTTACCGAATCAAGGGGAAGGGGGGAGATGCTGTGGCCATTGCGCGTTGCGCTTTCTGGACAGTCGCATTCTCCTGGTCCTTTTGAAATAGCAGGAATTTTGGGGAAGGAGGATTCCATAAGGCGCATAGAGCTTGCGCTTCAGAAGCTGGCAGCACTTCTCATGTAATTCAAACCACATAATCTATGCGTAGCGACAGTTTTAGATGGTGCGTAATGTTTATTGTTTTTTGTGTGGTGTTTCTGTTTCGTAATTTTGAGACCAACGCTGCCGTGCCTTCGGAACTTAAAGATGTTATTCAACAAAAATCAAAAGAATTAGAGGTAGTACATCAGCAAATTAAAGAGGTGCACGAAAATCTTTCTGGGGTGCAGTCTGAAAAAAAAACCCTTCAGTCTGAATTGGGAAGTATTACTTCTTCAATTCAAAAACTCAATCTTGGTATAAAGGAAAGTCAAATTCAGATACAGAAATTAAGCGTAGAGGCAAACGCACTGCAGTACGAAATTAGTGATCTCAAGGATAAGATAGCTCAAAAGGAAGATGCCCTTGGAGCAATATTAAGAGACGTGCATGGAGGTGATAGGGAGCCGCCTCTTTTTGTGCTTTTACGTACCAAAAGTCTTTCAGAAAGCCTCGCGGACATGGAAAGTCTCTCAAGTATTAATACTTCGCTCTATGTTGCAGTAGACGATTTGAAACGGTTACAAGATCAGCTTAATGGTTCCCTTGATGAGACACATACAAAAAAGGAAGAAAAAACGACAGAGCAGGGACGATTACAATCAAAAAAAAATATTGTGGCGGAGGAGAAACAGGTGAAAGATAGTCTTTTACAACAAACAAAAAGCAAGGAATCCATTTATCAAAAACAACTTAAAGAGCTTGAACGGAAACAAGAAAAGATTGGGAAAGAGATAGACGATTTAGAGCGTCAGCTGCGTGCCTCGTTCGATAATTCACTGCTTTCTCCAAGACATGGTGTTTTTGCAAATCCAATACCGGGAGCACCCATTACGCAAAGGTATGGAGAGACTGATTTTGCAAGGCGTGCCTATCGTACACAATTTCACAATGGTATCGACTATGGAGTAAGTATTGGGACACCCGTCTATGCTGCCGCCGATGGCAAGGTGTTTGCGATTAGTAACAATGACAGAGGAACTTCTCGTTTCGACCGTTTTCAGTATGGGAAACATGTAGTGTTGGTGCATGATAATAATCTTGCGACACTTTATGCTCATTTATCACAGAACAATGTTGTCTCGATAGGTCAAACTGTAAAGCGTGGTGATCTTATCGGCTATTCCGGTAATACGGGATATGCTACAGGCCCACACCTTCATTTTGGGGTGTATTGGGCACCCAGTATTAAATTTCGATCCATTCCGCCAGCAGCGGGGCTGGTTCCTATAGGGGTAACCGTCAACCCACGCGATTATATGTAATTGCCCCCCACCCAAACCAAACACTCATCTCCAAGGGGGTGACCGTTATATTCCCCCTATCGTAGCGATAACACCTGACTCCCCCTTGAGGATTCGTTTTTGATTTGGATGGTGTCCATTCTTCTCACTGTTATTCCCGCGATTTATGGTGAGCCTAGTCGAACCAAGGCGGGAATCCAGCACCAGTCTGTCATCCTGAGACGTCAGACGAAGGATCTCTCTATTTAGTATCAGCGCCTAATGGGTTTGATTTGTGGTATAATAAGAATATGAGAAAAGTTTCTTTTAGGGTGTATCTTATTTCAAGTATTCTTTGCTTGCTTGTTTTCCAGTTTTCTTTTGTTTCTTTTGCGACCACAAATTCTTCTGTTCCAAAGGAGGTTACGGGTGCCGTACAAGAAATAAAAGACAATGTGCGTCAGGTAGATAGAGGAGAGCTTAGTAAATCTTCCTCTGAAATTACAAAATCACTAGGGGATGTAGGTAAGAAGATAATTGATACGCTTGTAAAACCCATCGCCAAAGTCGTTATTCAAATATCAATTTCTCTTTTCAAACTCATTATTGGTTTTCTTGAATACCTAAAAAATCTAGTTTAACTATCTTCCCGCGCTGTGCCCTTCCGTAGCCTTGGCGGGGGAGGGAAGGCGCCTGCCTACCGGTAGGCAGGGGAATCCAAAATTTGACGGCACATACTACATGTGCTATTATTACTTTGGTTCATTGGCAACCAGAAAGGATGTGGCAAGGTTGAGTAGTGGCCTTAAGCATATTGTTCAACTTGGATTCTTATGTGTTGGTGTTTTTTGTGTTGATCTTTGCCTTATCTATACCATTCCTGCGATTCCTTATGTTTTTTGGCACGAACTATTCTATTGGGTCATGGTTCCGGTTACTCTGGTTATTATAGTTTTACTTTGGGTAGTAAACGCGCTCTTTTTCGATGAAGTCTTCGCGTATTCATATCCTAATCTAGATCGTGCAATAAAAGAACAAGACCGAGCGCGCGAAACTTGCGGGAGATGTGACTGTGATCAAGGCAAGAGTGATTAGTTGAGCAGCCCCAATACGGGGCTTTTTAAATTGGTTCGGCTATGCTCACCACAAGTCCCTGATACGTCCGAAAACATATATTGTGCGACGTATATTCTGGGGAAAACTTTCCATGGTATAGTCGCTCCCCTATCTAGTTTATAAAAGCTGGAAAGGACAAATAATACATGGTATATACTATTCAGTACATTATTATATTGGAGGATATTTTCTCATGCTTCCTGATCCAGACCATATACACGATTTCATTAATGAACTTGATTGTGATTTAGATCACATACATATCATCGGGATGAAAGATTTGTTGTAACTCCCCTTGCTTACAACTACAAGAAGAAGATTCTCATGTGGATGACCTATTGGCCATGGAGTCTCATTTGGACAATCATCAATGATCCTATTAAGAAACTTTTTCGCAGAATCTATCACACCATCTCCGCGCAATTTCAAAAGATTTCTGATAAGATTTTCACCGGAGTTGAGAATGATTTTGTAGCCAAGGAGAACAAAAACTAGTAGGCTTTTATTGCATTGGCCGAGGCATTCTCGGCCTTTTTTATTTTCTGTCCCCTGTTGAATAAATAAAGGGTGTTTTTGCGACGAGCTCCTCCCCTACTATGAGGCCAAGAGCGAAAGCGATGGTGGTGCTAAGAAAGATGAGAAATCCAAAAATAACGAGCATTCTGTGCTCCTCATAGAAAATTTTGACTTTTTTGATGAAATTTGTCATAATTGATTAGCTTTCTAGAGAGTTAGATGTTAGCTTCTTAGGCTAGCATCGACTCGTTTTCCTAAAAAGCTAAATACTAATTAGCTAACGTACTTATACTATGGCACATACCAAAGCGGGCGGCTCTACCAAGTTGGGCAGAGATTCACGCTCAAAACGTCTAGGAGTTAAAAAGTTTGATGGACAACCTGTAAAAGCAGGAACTATTTTGATACGTCAGCGGGGAACAAAATGGCATCCCGGTAAGAATGTTCGACGTGGAGGTGATGATACACTTTACGCCATTACTACAGGAAGCGTCAAATTCTCTTCACGTCAAAAAATCTCATTCGATGGATCTCGCAAAAAAATCACCGTGATAAATGTGGTTTAAGAGGAACCTTGAATATGTATCGTTAGTGTCGAACTTATTTTATCTTTTAGAGAAACAGGGATTTCAACTATCCCTGTTTTTTTTATAGGACGATCAAGCTCAAGCATTTCTTTGGTGAGTTCAATCCCCTCTTCCCTAAGTTTCAGAAGAATATCATTTTTTGTAATGGATCCGAATGCATTTTCCTTTGATGTCTTGAGGGTGAATATAAGTTCTATGTTTTTTAGAGTGTGTGCCAGAGCTACTTGCGAGGCATGTTCTTTCTCCTTACGTGTTTCAAGTGCTTTGTGTTGTTGTGCTACCAAAGAGAGCGCTCCATCAGTAGCTAGCTTTGCGAGTCTTTTTGGGAGAAGAAAATTTTTAGCATAGCCCTCTTTACATTCTTTCACCTCTCCTTTTTTCCCTACGCCTGGTATATCTTTGAGAAAAATAAGTTTCATAATCCTTGTTTTGTGACGGGTCCCTGTGGATCGTCGTGATGTTCAAATATGGTATTTTTTATTCCGTTTGGGTCAGGTATATCTGATATGACAAATGCCTCTTCTTCTCCCGCAGTTTGTACCTTGAGGTCTCCAAAATTGAGTAATGAGGGGATGAGGCCCATAATATCCACTGAGATATCTTGGATTCTTTCGAGTCTCATCTCTGCAATGTCTCGTGCGAACAATCCTTTTTGTTCTACTTTTAAAAGGCGGCGATTGGTAATGAGAACAACATCGAGGTAGTAGTTTGTCGTCCATGTTACTGCAAACATAATCCATGAGAACTCAAGCCACACGAGATAAAAAAAAGCAATGAAAGCTCCATAGTCTGTTGCACCCCCTCCTTTTGTTACCGCATTTAAAAACATTGTAATCCCAAAAAGGGGCACCAATGCAAAAAAAAGAAACATAACAATATCAGTGGCAACGATAAACCAATGGCGCCTGATTGTTTTTGTAATTGTTTCGCCTTCGTAGAGTTGAATCATGATGCGAGGGTATTAAAAAATAAGATAATGGTGAGGAAAAACAAGATTCCCATGACAAGTATGTGTACGAGCTGTATTTTTCTTAATGATAATGTGTTAACACCGTAGTTTGACCAATGGTAATTAAGAATAACGCTCATGATCAATACGAAAAAAATTGAAAGAATAAACACGAGACTAGTAAGAGATTTTAAAGTCGAGATATCCATATTATTTTATTTGTTCTTTAAGAACTTCAATGGCTTTACTCAGTTGTGGATCGCGTTTATTTTTTGCATCTTCTTCGGTGAAGTTTATCTCATAGTCGGGAACAAGGCCTCCATTTGCAAGAGAAGTTCCTTTTGGAGTGAGCCAACGTGCAATAGTTACTTTGAGAGAGGATCCATCACTTAGTGTTCTTAGTTCTTGGACTACTCCTTTTCCGAACGTTTTCTTTCCTATCAATTTTGTTCCTCGATTATCTCGTAATGCACCAATAAGAATTTCAGAGGCGGATGCAGAACCTTCGTTAGCAAGAAGAACTACAGGAAATTGTCGCAATACTGCACTTCCATCAATCGAGGAACGATGGAGCTCTACCTGTCCTTTATAATTTTCTTCTTTTACTACGATCTGTCCCGGTTCGATAAAATGACTTGCGATGTCGATGCCGACCTCTAGAAAGCCTCCTGGATTATTACGTACATCGACGATATATCCTTTTGTTCCCTTGAGAAGAGATTCGTATATAAGACTATAAAATTTTGACGCTGCACGGGCATTAAAATTGTAAAGTTTTATGTGGGCAATACCTCCTTCGAGCATATCAAGCTCAGCAGTAGGAATTACCACCTCTTTTCTTGTTATTTCAAATTCCTTTGGGGTTTGTGCATCTTTTCTTAGTATAAGAAGTTTTACTTTAGTATCTATGGGGCCACGAATAAGACGTATTGCTTCATCAAGAGACATATCCTTTGTAACTATTTTTGCATCAATTTTGAGAATTCTATCGCCCGCCTGAAGTCCTACCGCCTCCGCTTGGTTTCCCTTGAGGGGGGCAATAATGGTGAGATCTTCGTTTTTGAAGCCAATTTCTGCACCGATACCGCCAAAAGCTCCTCCCACCTCTTGTGCAAAGGTTTTATTTTCTTCCGGGGTAAAAAACTCTGTGTAGGGATCGTTAAGCGACTTGATCATCCCCCTTGTGGCGCCATAGACCATTTCTTTTTCGTTTATCTTTGATTTAAATAAGTAGAGGTCTTGGGCAGTATTCCAGGCTTCCCAAAAAATACCAAAATCAAGATTAGGTTTGGTGGGTGAGGTGACGTGCGCAGGAATTACAATTTGTGGTGGTACGAGTGCCACAGAAATTCTCCCTATATAGAAACTGCCGACTCCTACAAGGAAAAGTGAAATGATAAGAAGAGGAATTTTTGCTAGCGGTCCAATTTCCTTTAAAGAAAGGAGAAGTTTAGATATTTTTTTCATGGTATCTTATAAGTATTAGTATCGAGTTTTTCGTCTTCTCTGTCAATTTGTGGACTATTAATTTGTCATTCCTGGCGTAAGCGGGAATCTAGGATTCTTAAGGATACCTTAGGGCTCTGGATTCCCGATCAAGTCGGGAATGACGGCAGTATGTATATCATTAAAGCCCTTGTCTTAGAGTCCATCCCCAATCCTGTGCTTACCTACTACGCCAAGCAACCGCTCATGCGTGGTAATTTGATTACCGTCCCCCTTCGTGGTAGGGATTGTGTCGCTTTTGTTGTCTCTTCAACTCATATTAAGGAGATAAAGCTTTCGGTAAAGAATGCTGGATATGTGCCACAATCTATCAGGGGTGTAATAAGTGATGCACCTATTATTAGTCCTCGCCAGAAGCTTTTTTTTGAACGTGTTGCATTGCGTTATAATATGGCTTTGCCCTCCGTACTTAAATACGCTCTCCCCTCCCCCGCAAAAACATTTCTTCATTTTCCAGAACTTTCTATTCCGAAACGTTTCGATAGTGTTGCATCTCAGCGCCTTATTCTTGTCCCCACAGAGGCGTTTCTCAATCATATTGCTACAGAGCTTAGTGATCAAGGGTTTGTTGTTTATAAGAAATCTTTGCCGGTAAAAGTACAGAGAGCGCTTTGGACAAAAATATTAAGGGGGGATCCTATAACAGTGGTTGGATTATCTTCAGCACTCTTTTTGCCGTGGCACAATCTTGCCTCTATCAAAATAGCTGAAGCAGATCATAGTTTATACAAGAACCTGTCTTTTCCTTTTTTCGATACACACGTTCTTGCAGAGGAGCTCGCTCGTGTTCATGGTTCAGAAGTTCAGCAAGGCATTATGACACGTCATAATGCCCAAGATATTGCATATACCCTTCTTGGGGGCAAAAAAGACCCAGCGAGAAAAATGCAACTTGATGTATTTTCACGATTAATAAAGAATCTTCCGCTATCAGAATTACAACAATGTAATAAAATTATTATTCTCGTAAATCGACGTGGATATGTTCCTTTTGTTCTTTGTGCCTCGTGTGGCTATATGTATCGTTGTCCAAGGTGTTCCGCGGGATTTGTTTCGCATGTAGATGACACGAATCAAACAAAACGTCTCACCTGTCATCACTGTAAGTACGTAGAGAAAAATCCTCAAGATATTTGTCCTGAGTGTCATGGTTTTTTGACGGGATTCTCTGGGGTGGGATCGGAAAAGGTAGTTGAGAGGTTTAAGAAAGTATTTCCTCTGCATACGTTTTTTCCCTTCGATTCTGATAATGCTAAAACTTCAAAAAGAGAAGAAGAGATACTTAATCAATTTAATGAGTCCCACCAAGGTGTCCTTGTGGCTACAGAGCTTATCTTTAAACACTCACTACCCTTAGTCGATGCATCACTTATTATCGACACGGATCGCATGCTTAACATTCCTGATTTTGGAAGCGAGGAACGTGTCTTTCGTATGGTACGAAAACTAGGTTTTTCATCAAAACATATTTATATTTGTACTCGAGATAGTACGCGTCCTATTTTTGGATACATCAACACGCCAGAGAAATTTTTTGAGAGAGAGCGCAGGGCGAGAGAGCGCTATGGGTATCCCCCATTCGCGGAACTTACTAAAATTACCTATACACACAGTAGCGAGGAAAGTATCAAAAGTACTATGGCTACTCTTGTGGCACGTATGCGCGAATTTGTTATAAGTAACCATCTCGAGGCATCATTTGAGATTTCCGATCCATCCCCCGCCTTTATAAGCAAAATAAATCGTCAATATTATTACCATATTTTTATGCATCTCAAAAAGAGTCCCCCAGAGATTACCGATGATGATTTGCGTGCACGAAATCGTTTCTTGGCATTAGTACCTCGCGGATTTACCATTGATATTGGCGCCACCTCTATACTCTAGTACTTAATGAGTTTTTGTGATATAAGTTAATCCGTAGACCTAATAAGCTAATCGTCATGTTCACCATCGTAACTATTGCAACCAAAGAATCTGAGGCTTTCTTGAGAAAGAAAACAAAGGAGGTTTCTGACCCACACTCTATTACGCGTGGTTTTGTTGGTGAGATGAAAAAAACAATGATTGCCACAAATGGTATCGGTCTCGCTGCAAATCAAATTGGTGAAGAGTGTAAGGTATTTGTTGCGACCCATGCTGGTAAATTTTATACGCTTATTAATCCAGAAATTATAAAAAGTTCATCTGAGGAGGAGGAGGGTGAGGAGGGGTGTTTGAGCGTACCGATGGTGTATGGTCCTGTAAAGCGCGCTACAAAAATAACCATTCAGGGAACAGATATGCGTGGAAAATTTGTAAAAATTAAAGCAGTGGGTCTTCTCGCGCGCATCTTCCAACACGAAATGGATCACCTTAACGGTAAATTGTTTATTGATAAAGCGACCTCTTTATATCGCGTTGACGGAGAAGTAAAAGCTTAAATTTTATGTTAAACGTTGTATCTGGCACGCAGTCCGCCTATGGTGGACATATACAAGATACTAACTACTAGATACAAAATACACTCCTATGAAATACGTTTTTTTTGGAACCCCTGATTTTGCTGTCACTATTCTCGAACATCTTATTGAGGCTGGTTATGTTCCGAGCGCTATTGTGACAAATCCGGATAGACCAGTAGGAAGAAAACATACCATAACTCCCCCACTCGTCAAAAAATGGATTCTTGAACAGGAGGGATTAAAAGACATTCCTGTTTTTCAACCTGAAAAATTGAGTGAAATAAAAGATGATCTTGCGGCACTAGAGCCTGATATTTTTATTGTTGCTGCCTATGGAAAACTTATTCCAAAATCAGTACTTGATATTCCAAAGCACGGAAGCCTCAACGTACACCCTTCATTACTTCCCAAATACCGTGGACCCACCCCTATCCAGACAGCGATCTTAAATGGTGACAAAGAAACTGGCGTAACCATAATGCTTTTGGATGAGAAGATGGATCATGGACAAATACTAAAAATTTCCAAGTATGAATTTCCCCGCCAAGAGCGAGGCTCGCCAGAGGCGGCAATTTCCAATTATGACTACCCCACCCTTAGCAAAGAACTTGCTGAATTAGGAGCAAAAACACTCATAGATGTTATTCCGGACTGGCTAGAAGGAAAAATTAAACCAGTGCCGCAAGATGATGCGCTGGCGATATACACTAAGATATACAAAGGCGAAGATGGATTATTGGATTTTAATAAACCAGCTGAGGAACTCGACTGCAAGGTGCGCGCCCTAAATCAAGAACCAGGAACTTATTTTATGAAAGATGGTAAGCGTATTAAAGTACTCAAAGCACACGTAGAAAATAATGTTTTAATCCTGGACACTATCCAAATTGAAGGTAAAAAACCAATGTCGGGAAGTTTACTTGGTTTGTAATCGTCCTCCACAATCTGAATTTATCTTTGACATATAATTAGAAACACCTGCTATCCATTCTTCGGTTTCTTTGGAGGTATGACTTGGTCCGCAATCAGCTGGTGGACAATATACATATCCTACGGCCCTAACAGTTGTTAGGTTGCTGTACCCCTTTTTTCCATTTGGATATATATACCAATCTGCCAAAAGGGTTGCCTTTGCGTCTATGCCCTCTTGAAAAGAATTATAATTGGCAAATCCAGTGCCACCAACAGGACGGATATTGCCAATATTATAACGCCCACCGTTTTTGGGATCTGCTTTTGTATAATCATAGGAAGTACCAAGTTGTGACTCTTGTTTTGCGATTGCGATGAGAAATGCAGGATTAATGTTGTGTTTTGCCCCTTCTTGTGCAAACCACTCGCCTCGTAATGGTGAATTTGAATTCATACTTCTGATTGCTTTATCTAAACAATCATTCAAACTTTTTGGATCCACATTCTTTGGATAACTTAAGGTTCCTGCATATTCTCCCTGGTGGCTTATTCCGTTTCCTCCTCCCGGTGGTGGTGTTTCACCTCCTCTTGATGTCTGTTCTACTCTGCTGAGTGTCACCCTACTCCCTGTTACTTTTGTAAGGCCTTGCCCGCCCAGACCTGGCGAATGTGATGTGCACGTGAATTTATACCAACTGCCTTGAAGTTTGCTTGAGACAGGGAGGAGGTGGATGACGAGATTTACGATGAGGAATGAGCAGTAAATAATGGCGAGCCACAGTAGTGTTTTTTGTATGGAATTACGCGCTTCACCAATCTTGCTTGAGTTTGAGCCATAGATAATCATCTGAATCCCCGCCCAACCAATAAGAAGCGCAGCAACCACGGGACTCCACCCAATAATAAAAAGATAAAGATTGTTTACAAGTACCACTAGATCACAAATCGAACAGTCCGGTCCGCTACAAGGAACGATACTTTGTGCGAAAGCGAAGATAGGAATAACTACTAATAATATAGATACATTTATTATCCTCCCTTTTTTTAGAAATCTTGATGTCACGTATAATCAATTTTAATATTTCGTACTTTACAAAAAGACAAAAGGGTACTCGATACCATTTCCTGCGTTGTTGTTTTTTATTATTTTCCCAGTCCACCAAAAAAGGTATGGGTTGTTAGTGGGCGGTATTTAACTCCATTGCCTTGAGAACCTTTTGGTTCTGATGAATTATCAATTATCATCCCGTTACCAACATAAATACCAACATGCTGAGGATAACCCCCAACTTTGTTTGCTTGTTGGGACCATACTGGATCATTTGAAAAAACACCACCAGCGTCATTACTATAACGACTTCCGACATTAAGTAAGACAATGTCTCCTGGTTTTAGTTGCGAAGGATCAGTAACCTTTCTATTGTAACCTCTTTGGGTTTTTACAAAATTTGCAACACCGTCAACACTTCTTGTCCCATATTTAAGCATATCTGCTTGAGATAGTCCTAATGCGTCGCTTACGACTGAGGCACACGCATTGCGTGGATCAAAACTACAAAATTCTGTACTTTTATGCCCCTCGAGTGTTCTTGCTTTATCTGCTAATGCTTGGCCTTCTGCGCTTGTTCCACCTCCTCCGCCTTGCCCACCACCATTTTGCGTCGCTCCATTTAGGGTTATCTTTCCTCCCCCCACCTTTGAAAGTCCTACCCCCCCAAGGGTTGGTGACTTCGATTCACAAGTAAATTTATGAAATACATTATCCGAGGTTGCACTACTCCCTGCAAGTGCATGTAGTACTTCATTTACAATCAAGCTAGAACCAAATACGATAGCAAGGGCAATCAGGGTTTGAATAATCAGTTCTCTTCCCTTCTTTGCTTTTTCTGGATTCGCACTATTTACAATCATGGTAATCCCCGCATAGGTGATAAGCCCTATAGCAAACGAAGCGGCAATCCAAACAAGGAGTTGATAGATGTTGTTTACCATGACAAACACATCACACAGCGAGCAATCGACTCCGTTACAAGGAACGAGTTGGAAGCCTCCTGTTTTTGTTTTGTTCTGGGAGGTTGGGGCATCAGTTTTTTCTTTATCCGCCATAAGATTATTTTTGAGTTGTTCCAAACTTGTTCTCGCATCATCTAAGCCAAGGAATTTGGTATTTCCCACTTGAATCACCGGTACTCCTCCTATCCCTTCTTTTTTTAGTTTTTCATCAGTCCAATTCGTAATATCGACTACTTCATACACAAGGCCATTTGTTTTTAAATAATCCTTTGATGTATTGCACGCACCACACCATGTTGCAGAATATATAATTATTTTTTCTTGAGAGGCTTTTGTGATTATTGGAGAAATTAAGAAAAACAAAACTCCACTCAGAAAAAAAGAGATAACAAAGTTTTTGTTAATCATTTTGTGTCATTGTTTTAAAGATTTAAAATCCGAATTTGATTGTAACCCACAAGATAGAGTTTGTCCCCTGTTTTTGTTATCAAAACATCACTTACTCCAAAAGGTTGTCCAGGCCATGTTAATGTAGTGTAAGCGCCATTGTCGCTATTAATATCAAGTACCCTTGGTGTTGTTGTATATAGTTCGTTTTCTACAACGTAGACATGTTGATTATCAGGATTCCAAGCTGTTAGGTCTGGGAATCTGGTACGGGTTGAGATTGGGCTAATGTTTTTTCCAATTAGATGTTCTCCCCAAAGCGCTAGGGTTCGTGTTTCTTTATTAGATCCATAGGCTATCCCCCGTTTTCCATCTGGGGAAGGTATCGGTACATCTGCAGAAGAAAGTAGTTTTTTCTTAACACCAGTGAGAGGGTTGATGTGATAAATTGTTCCCGATATATCAAGGTTCGCTAAGTCAAGAACAATGGTATCTGGTTGAGGCCACGATAATGCAAAAAAGAAATTCTTTGTTTTAGAAAGAGTAGGGTCTTTTGTAATATCCCACAGCGATTTATAATCAGACCCATCTGGGTTTGCTATCGTCAAAACTCGATCGTCATAAGCATAGGCTATTTTTGATCCATCAGGAGACCATGTGGCGAATTTAATTTTATCCGAAAGAACTTTTGAGACGTTTGTTTTTAGATCATAAAGATACATTACATAGGCAAGTTCCGGAAATTTTATGGTATGGAACGCCGGTTCATTATTAGCTATTTCCGGATTATTTTTAACAAGAATAAGAGCTTTTTCTCGATTAGGAGACCATATAATATTTTGTATTTCATCAATATGATCAAAAGTGAGTTGACGTTTAGTTCCGTCAGTTTTCAACTCCCAAAAAGTATTATCTTCTATTGTGTTTCCTGTTATTTTCAAATAGCGTATCGATTGGTCGTCTTGCGACAATACTGGAAAGGCTATTGTATGATCTTGTGTACTTTCGATGGTTGGGGTAGGGAGATCTTGTCGAAATGTTGCAGTGGTTTTTATTGGTTGTGCATCGGTAGGAATTTGTTTTTTGGGTACTAAATACCACCCCGCTAATGCAATGGTACTTATGAGAGATACGATGACTACTATTTTCTTGGTGGACATAAGGTGTGTAAAAATTTAAGTAGAAAGCAAATAAGATCTTCTCATCGTTTCTGGTTCCGCCCTTAATTCATCTTCCCGAAGATTATTCCATCGTTGACTATGTATTATGGGAAATTTTCTTGCTCCCGTTTGTTTTTTTATAAGTTGTTGTGTAGCTGGTAGTATGATTTCGGTTTTTGATCTTGTTTGATTTATATAATAATACATTTCTGCCCCCAAAATTGCCATGAGAATAAGAAAGGGAATTATCAAAAGTTTTTTAGACATATTTAATTTTTTTTATGGTCTTAGAAAAAGATTATGCCTATCTCCGGAGCCAGTTCCCGTGTGGACTTGATCATAGCGGAAAGATCGCCTGGTTATGACTGCCCCTGGAGCATTAGAGTCATTACTACTAGCATTTCCTTCAAGCGTATAAAATACCCCCGTTTTTGAATTATAATCTGTGATCATACCTATGTGTGCATATGGTGGGGATCCATTATCTTTATATATTACTAAATCTCCAGTTTGCGGTTTCGTTTTTCCTGTCGCAATGTCCTCTGGAGTAAATTTTGTTCCCCCCCAGTTATTCCATACATCAGGGACATAAATTTTGCCATATGTAGTATTAACTGGCCAGGGAATACCCGCTTTTCCATAACAGTATGAAACGAAAGCAGCACACCAAGCGCCACCATCCGGGTTACCATATTTTTTGGAAAGAGTTGTGGCATTTGTTTTTCCTTCGCCATATTTCGCATATTGTTCTTCGACACATGCCTTGGCCATATAAGCTCGATATGTTGAAAGAAGACATGGAAATCCTTTTTTATTGGAATCAGCGGCGTATAATAAGAATGCGGTTTGTTTTTGTTTTTGATTTAAATCACAAGGTGGTTTATCATTACCATCATCCGTGTTATCTGCCACTACTTGTTTGGTATCTGTATTATCAAAATTTCCTTTTGTGTTATCGTTTTGATTTTGTTGTTGTGGTAATGGTTGATCCACTGGGTTGTTTTTCACCTTGAGTGCTTCGAGTACTGCTGAGGTGATGCCTGATGCCATAAGAATTACGGCGAGTCCAATGAGACTCCATTGGAGAGTTTCTCGTCCTGCCTTGATTTTACCCGGATCACCCGCTGAGGTCATCCATGTGATACCGCCATAGATGATAAAAATGGTGACGAGGGCAATGCCAATGTCTCGCATGAATTTGAGAATATTGTTTACAACGCTTTCTATGCCCTGATCTTTTAGTGGATCTACTGCGTCAAAAATACTTCCACCTTGTGCGTGTGTGACAGGATGCCACAAAACCATAATTACAAAAATTATTCCGAGATAGAGGATGGCTTTTTTTTGTTGGGGAATCATGGGTGTAAGGTAGTCCTTCGACAAGCTCAGGAACTACATTGATTATAGGATTTATTTTTTTGAAAGGTTGGTGATGACTTTTATTTCGCTGTTGGGGACGAAGTGGATGATGCCTCCTTCGTCTTCAAGGATCGTATTTTTGAGATTTATTTCTTGGACTGTTCCTTTTACCCCCGCGATAGTTACCATATCCCCTATTTCATAGTAGCCACCGAAGAAAAGACCGAAACTTGTTAAGAAATTTTTGATAACTGATTGGAAACCTAGTCCGAAAGCAACACCAAAAATACCAGCTCCAGCGAGAAGGGTTTTTATATCAATATGAAATTGCGCAATGATAGTGAAGAGTGTGAGAACCCATAATATAATTGTTGCAATACTATTGATGAAGCTGACTGCTGTCTTGACCCTTTTTTCCTGAATGAGTTTTGGCTTGGATTTACTGATATGAATAAGTTGGCGCGCAACGGGACGCACTAAGGATTTCAATATAAAAAACACAATAAGAATAACGGTGATTCTCACAACAATATCATCGAGAAGGACAAAAAAAGATTCCATATCTAATAGTATACAGGAATTAGTGTTTGGAAGGAATACACAAGGAACGAGTATTTTGTATTTAGTACCTGGTATCTAGTATGAACGGTAAAAAATACAAGATGCAAAAGGAATAAGTGGGGTCTGGATTCCCACCTGCGCGGGAATGACAAGAAATTTTTATTGGAAATTAGGAATTAGATATTAGAAATTCACGCTCGGATGATGTCTGCTCCTAGGTTTTGGAGGCGAGTGTCAATGTTTTCGTAGCCTCGGTCGAGCTCCTCGATATTGTCGACGGTTGATTCTCCTTCTGCGATGAGGGTAGCGATGAGGTGTGCCATCCCTGCGCGTAGGTCTTTTATAGTGAGCGATATTCCCTTGAGGGGGGTGGGGCCATTTACAAGAATGCTGTGCTGATGATTTTTGCCATTAAATCGACAAGCGATCTCTCCGAGGCATTTTGAGAATACGTGTATATCAGCTCCCATGATATTTAATTCTCCTACATGTCCAAACCTGTCTTCATATACTGTTTCATGGAGAATAGAGCTTCCTTTTGCTTGCGTGAGGAGGAGGGTAAAGGGTTGTTGCCAATCGGTCATGAAGCCGGGGTGGGTGTCTGTTTCAAGTTCGATGCTCGTTAAATTTTTTCCCCTCCAAAAACGGATTCCTGTATTTTCTACCTTATATTCTCCCCCCACCTTTCGGAGGGCATTTAAAAACGTAATGAGGTGGTCTTGTTTAGCATTGCGTACAAAAACATCACCACGTGTCGCAACAGCAAGAGACGCAAAAGAGGCCGCTTCGTTACGATCAGGTAAAATAGTATGCTCCCCTCCACGGAGGGATCTTACTCCGTCGATATAAATAGTTCTGTTAGCACCCAACTCGATGATTGCCCCCATGTTTTGCAACATTTTCACGAGATCAATGATTTCTGGTTCAGTCGCGGCGTTTTCGATGACCGTTCTCCCTTTTGCTAAAGTTGCAGCGAGGATTATGTTTTCTGTTGCGCCTACGCTTGGATAACGTAATTGTATTTTTACGCCTTTTAGACCATGGGGAGCATGTGCATAGTACGAGGAGTCTCTTTTTTCTATAATGGCACCCATTTCTTCGAGGGCAGTAAGATGCATATCGATTGGTCTTGGGCCAATTTTGTCTCCCCCAAGAAGTGGTATCTCGGCCTCTCCTGTTCTTGCGAGGAGGGGTCCGAGGGCCAGAACAGGGATTCTATTTTTGCGACTCAAAGAGAGTACGCGGGTGTTTTTGATTTCTGGGGTGTGAACAGTAACGGTGTTATTATCTCTTGTTATAGAGCTTCCTACGAGCTCACAGAGCTCTTGGGTGATCGCAACATCCCCTATGTTGGGGGTATTATGAAGTACCATTGGTTCGCTTGTAAGAAGGGAGGCGACAAGCATTTTTGTGGCAGCGTTTTTGGCTCCACCAAGCACAATTTCCCCCTCAAGTTTTTTACCTCCCCGTACAATGAATTTCATACTATGATAATAACACAAAAAGACGCCCATCAAAGGCGTCTTTTTCCTAAAACCTAACAGCTAAAAGCTAGTTTAACGCTTTCCCCACTGGGGTGCACGACGTGCTTTTTTGAGGCCGTATTTTTTGCGTTCTACCATGCGAGGATCTCGTGTAAGATACCCTGCACGCTTAAGTCTTCGCTTGAACTCCCCATTGAAGGCGAGAAGTGCTTTGCTAATACCAAGGCGTATGGCTTCTGCTTGTGCACTTACTCCTCCGCCAAGTACCCTTACATCGCCTCCGAAATATTCGGCAATTTTCATTTTTTTGAAAGGAGCTTCAACAGTAAGCTGGGTACGCTTTGTTGGGAAATAAGCATGAAATTCTTTGCCATTGATAATGATGTCCTTTCTTTTGGGATAAAGGCGTACTTGAGCAATAGCTGTCTTTCTTCGTCCAAGACCGTAGAAGTATTTTTCAGTATCCTCTGTTTTTGTTGATGATACTTTTTTGGTCACCGTTTTTTTGATTTTAGTAGCAGTGGTAGGCATATACGTTAGCTTTTAGCTTTTAGCTTTTAGCTTTTAGGATATTCGGGATTAGTACCCCTTGTCTCCTATAAGCTAGTAGCTAACAGCTATAAGCTTATATGAAAATAAGTCGTTTAATTCTTTTCGCGCGCAGTTTGTTTTTAGGAAGCATTCTATACACCGCCGTTCTTAAAAGGCGTGTAGGATCTTTTTCAAACACTTTCTCGGCGCTGAGTTGTTTAAGATGGCCTAAATAGCCCGTGTGTTTATAATATATTTTTTGCTCCATCTTTTTTCCACTCAATTTAATCTTTTCGGCATTTGAGACTTTCACAATATTCTTTCCTGCCAAGCGTGGTTCGAAGAAGGGACTATTTTTGTCCTGCAGGAGGGATGCAATTTCTGAGGCAACGCGGCCAAGCATTTTTTCTTGTACATCCATCTCAATAATATGTGATTTTGTGGCAGTAGTCATATGTTTAGACGAATTCAATAATAGCCATGGTGGTACCATCTGCTGTGCGACTTTTTCCTCTTATTACGCGAGTATATCCCCCATTACGTTCTTTATATTTTGGAGCAATTTCATGGAAAAGTTTTTTGGAAGAAATCTTTGGGAGGCGACGCATGAGGAGACGTAATGAGGCAACATTTTGTTTTTTTGCAACAGTGATAAGTTTTTCCACTGTACTTTTGAGTGCCTTAGCGCGCGTAAGAGTTGTCTCCATTTTTCCGTGCATTACAAGGTTGTGGTTCAAGCCCTTAATAAACGCCCTGCGTTCTGATGTTTTTCTGCTAAATTTTCGTACCTTGTTGACGTGTTTCATGCCAATGTTGTTTACATTTATGAACGAAACCCAATGTTGAGTGAGATAAATGTATCTACAACATTGAGCACCCCGCCCTCTACGCACATCGAGCCTTGTTTTAATCTTGTATCCATATGCCTAGAGGGCGGGGTAAAGGTTTGGCAATTCCTCACTGTGTTCGGAAGCCAAATCCTTTACTTTTTTGCCTTTTTTGTTTTTTTAGTTTTTTCTTCACCCTCTTCTATTACGTCTTCCGCTTCTGTTTGGTTTTCTTCTGTCTTTGTTCCTATGGTGAGAGCTTTGAATTGATCAATAAGAATTGCTACTGCTTCAGTAAATGCTTCCTCGGGGGAAATACTGCCATCTGTTTCAACCTTAAGAACAAGACGATCATAATCGGTGCGTTCTCCAACACGCATTTTTTCAACCGAGTCTTGGACACTTCGGACTGGTGTGAAGATGGCATCAACGGCGATAGTACCAATAGAAAGTTTTTCTGTCTGTACCTTGTCCGAGGTTTGATATCCAAGCCCATGCGCTACCGTGATTTCCATGGTAAGAGAAGTTTTCTTGTCGGTAACGGTCATGAGCACAAGGTCTTTGTTGATTATCTCCACGTTTGCATTTTTCTCTATATCACGTCCTGTTACCTCCTTCTCTCCCTTTACACGTATGTGGATGGTTTCTGGACCATCGCTAAGGAGTTTAATTCGCAGTTTCTTAAGATTAAGTACGATCTGGATAACATCTTCGAGAACACCTGGAATGGTTGTAAATTCATGGTCTACTCCTTCTATTTTGAAGGATATTACCGCTGCACCTTCCAAAGAAGAGAGGAGAACTCGTCGCAAGGCATTTCCAAGGGTAATACCATAGCCAGAGTGAAGGCCTTCTATTTTAAAAACGCCGATGTTATTTTTTTTGTCTTCAAATAATGGTTCTTGAGGAAGAGGAATGTTCATAGTTTAGCTTTTAGCTTTTAGCTTTTAGCTTTTAGCTTTTAGGAATCAATGGTTTGCATCTCCCTGTAAGCCAACAGCTATGAGCTAATCTTATTTAACGAGAATAAAATTCGACTATTAGATTGATATTAAAAGGAATAGTTACGTCTTGTAATTCTGGAAGCGCTGTTATTTTTGCTTCAAGGGTTTCTTTGTTCATAGAAAGCCATGCAGGTGACTCGTAGTGTGCAATTTTCATAGACGCATCTTTGAGATCTCCCCGATCTTTTGAACCTTCTCGGATAGAGATAATATCTCCGGGTTTCACTGCAAGTGAAGGAATGGTAACCTTTCTTCCATTAACAAGGAAATGACCATGACGTACAAGCGCACGTCCCATACCTCGTGAAGGGACGAAACCAAGTCTAAAAACTACGTTGTCAAGTCTTCTCTCGAGTGTTTGCACGAGGCGATTGATAGTAACGCCTTTAGCTGCGAGAGCTTCTTTGAAATATTTTTTAAATTGCTGTTCGCGCAATCCGTACGTCCATTTTAATTTTTGTTTTTCGAGAAGTTGTTTGCCGAATTCGGTTACATTTCTTCGCTTCTTGCTTGGCCCATGTACACCGGGTCGATAAGGACGTCGTACGGCTCCACATTTTGGAGAAAGACAACGCTCCCCTTTCATAAAGAGTTTCTCACCCGCCGCTCTACATTTTTTACATTTAGGACCAATCATGCCAATTTTATACGAAACGAAGTGAGTTAATAAAACTGAGCACCCCGCCTTCTAAGCACATTGCATACTGTTGTAACATATATTCTTGTAGTATCATATTTCTTTAATTTACCTTATGTTATTGTGCCTAGAAGGCGGGGTAAAGGTTTGGCAATTCCTCACTGTGTTCGGAAGCCAAATCCTTTATACTCTTCTTACTTTTGGAGGACGTGGACCGTTGTGAGGAATAGGAGTCATATCAACAATGGAATCTATCTCAAATCCTCTTCCTGCAAAGGCACGAATTGCTGAATCTCGTCCACCACCCACTCCTTTTACAATAACATCTATTTTTGTAGGGCCAGTTTTTGCAATTTTCTCACTTACTGATTCAACTACCTTTGCGGCTGCAAAAGGTGTGGCCTTTTTGGGACCCTTGAAGCCAAGTGCTCCTGCAGAGTTCCACGCAATCACATTTCCTTGCATATCGGTGATGGCGATAACAGTATTGTTATAGGTAGCATTAATATATGCCTTTCCACGTTCAAGTAATTTACTCGAGCTTTTTCCTGCACTGTCTTTAATTTTATCGTGAAGAGCACTACTCGCTTTGAGTGCTTGGTCTCCTGTTTCTTCTATGACTCGTTTTTTACCCATAGTTTATTTGAGATCAACTTTTCTGCGACCACTTCCGACTGTCTTACGTACGTTTCCTCGTACTGTTCTTGAGTTTGTTTTTGTTCTTTGTCCTCGGGTAGGAAGATGTTTCGAATGGCGCACGCCTCGGTAGGATCCGATATCCTTAAGACGCTTAATATTTGTTTTTACCTCCCTCCTTAAATCATTCTCGGTCTTATATTTACTTTCTATGGCATCTTGAAGAGCTTTTACTTCTCTAGCATCAAGGTCTTT
The DNA here is from genome assembly GCA_016217555.1 of Parcubacteria group bacterium. GTDB lineage: Bacteria > Patescibacteriota > Minisyncoccia > UBA6257 > JACRHW01 > JACRHW01. Next base: position 46,851 of record JACRHW010000016.1, on the reverse strand, counting down.
CACTTTTTTTCTTGGTTCAACACCCGCCTTTAAAAGTATCTTTTTGGAAAGATGGGATCCAATACCATATACATAGGTAAGTGCAATTTCTATATTTTTTAGTTCCGGGAGATTAACTCCACTAATACGTGCCATATAAGTTAGCCTTGTCGTTGTTTATGTTTTGGAATAGCGCATGTAACACGAAGACGACCCTTTCTTCGCACAAGTTTACATTTCTGACAAACCTTTTTTACTGATGCGCGTACATGCATAAAGTTAGCTTTTAGCTGTTAGCTTTTAGGAAATTAGGGATTAGCTAGATTATGTTTCCTAGAAGCTAGTAGCTAAAATCTGTAAGTTATCTCTTATCTGCGTTTTATGATTCTTCCTTTTGTTTCGTCGTAGGGGCTTAACTCTACCGTTACGTAGTCGCCAGGAATTACTTTAATATAGTAAATTCTCATTTTACCTGAGAGGTGGGCCAAGATAGTTGAATCGGCACCTAAACGGACACGAAATGTGCCTGCGGGCAGGGCCTCTTCTACGACACCTTCAACTGTTTTTTTTTGCATAGAAATGGAGGAAAAAACGAGGCACTGGCTTTGTAAAAAGAAAAAGCCTTAGCCAAGCTTCTCAATACCACTTAGATATGGTAATCAAATACCGGTAATTAGTCAATAGGACCCACGCATTCGGATGCAGTATGAGGAAAACGCGAGAAACGGAATAAGCTGTACATAAGAAGTACTGCGTTGAGTACCACAGCGTTTGACGAAGTAATGCGCCGAATGCGTGGGTCCTAATCAATAGTTACTCCTATTTTGTCCTTATTAGTGGGCACGCTTGTTACCCAGAAGGGCCAGAGGGACACCTTTGCGTTTGCTATGGAGTCGTATTTTGCCAGGATGCTTTTCATCTCACTCATTCCCTTTCCTCTAATACGCGTTTTTAATTCTTCGGTATCTATCTTTTCTCGCATAGCGGATGTTGCATCGTAAGAAAAGGCTGCAAGGGTAATATTGTCATTTACGCGCAAGGTGCCATAGGTAATGGACAGATCGATAAATTCTTTTGCGTCCGGTTGTGCTTCGAGTAATTTTTTTGCAAGTATTTTTACATCATCTTCTTTAAAACCTATAGCACGTAATTCCACGGTTCCTGTAAGTTGAAACGTGGGCGCCAATTCTCCTAATTTATGATTTGTAGATGCGCCCGCGACTTTATAGACGGTGGCCCCATCCATAAAAATATATCCTTTTGATTTTTCTGTAAGTTCGGTCATCAGAAGTTCTTTTGCGCCTTGCACAAGATCCGCCTTTCCTTTTTGGATATCCAAATCATTTACTCCTTGTGCATTACCCTGCGATCCTCCCGCCATTGCCCTAGCGGATTTCCCATAAAATCCTTTATATTTTGGCGATCCTTCAAATCCAGGAATGGTAAACGTCGTGGGTTCCATATTGTATTCAGCACCAGGTTTGTCGGCAGTAACGGGAACGTCAATTGAGGAGGGGGTTATACTTCCACCACCTATCTTTGCCCCCGGTATTGTCACGCTTGTATTTATTCTAAAAATTTTCCCATTAGGAGAACGGAAACGGGTTGTTGCAACCAGTCTTTGGGAGGCGCCCGAATACGCATTATAGATGGTAATAACCCCTGTTGCTTTTTGGGTTACCGTTTGTTTACTTGTTGGGTACTCCTTTGTGAGAGTGCGTTTGAAGACGAAGACACGTGCCGGAATTTTTTGATTTTCAATATCTACCGAAGTTATTTCTGTCGAAGCTGTGGCTGCGGCTTTTATCGATTTTTCTACTCGCTTTGCGTGAATGGTGAGCATTGCCTTTGGAAGTACCGCCGTTCCTATGTAAAGGATGACAAAACCTACGATGAAGATCGAAGTGATGATAAGGATTTTTTTATAGGATTTTTTTTCTGGGATGGTTTCTTCCTGTTCTTCTTCCTCGAGTTCTGGTTCAGGTTCAGGTTTCGTTTTCGATTTCTTTTCTTTTGTTGTTGGTTTTTCTTTTTTACGAAGCCGACTTAAAAAACCCAATTTTTTATGTGTCTCTTCCTGCTCCTCTTCTTTATAAAGCTCCTCAATGGGGGTTTCTGCCCTTTCCCCCATATGTTTTGGTTTTATGTCGAAGATGAGATGTTCTTTATCGTTGTCTAGCATGCCTTTATTTTATCAGATAACTGTTGTGTAGTACAATCCACAGTTTTTTTTGACATAATATGGCTATTGTGCTATTCTCACAACAGCACAAAGGGAGGTAACAAGATGGTTAGGCAAGAGCAGCTAGACATTGAGGAAAAAACATATACGTTGATTCGTTTTCAACCGTTTGGGGGAATCGCCTATTCTTGCATTAAGTTGCTGGCAAGAATTATTGGAGGAGTCAATGTATATTACTCTAGTTGCTGTAATAGCGACGACCCCTCCTCTTGCCGTCTTGCTCTCGAGGGTCAACACGCTCGTGAGTTGATAGAGTACGTTCTTGGAAGGACAGATTTTGAATATAAGGTGGTACGGGGAAGGTCTAATACCCCCTATGCCCTTTGGTAACCTAGAACGAAAGGAGGTGATATGATGAAAAACCAAGAAACATGTGGTGAAGCTGAAAAAATCGTTTGTGAAGCCCTGAAAGAGCATCAAGCGCAAATCGATTCCGGACTATGTGGAGTAAGTCTTGAAAAGATTATTTGTAATAGGTTGCGAGCAGGGGGTCTTCTTGTTGAGAAGAAGGAAAATGGTGGTCTTGTAAATTATGGACATAATCGAAGACCAGACGAACTGAATTTCAGTCAATAATCAATAATGTAACATAGTATCCCGGCGGCAATTGCCGGTTTTTTATTGCGTGGAAACAAAATATTCTTTATAGTATAATAAAGCAACTAATAAAAAATTATCTATTTATGAATAAAACATATCTTATTCTTTTTATTGCTCTTATTCTCGCTCTTATCTTTGTGGTTCGACTTCGCTCACCACAAGTGGTGCAAAAAAAAGATTTAGGAAGTACCGCAACCTCTACGGTGAGCTCTACAGAACCTAAGGAGGTAAAGAAGGTTGAGGAGCCTAAACTTGTTAAAGAAGATCTTGTTGTAGGAACGGGAAAGGAAATTTCTCTTTGGAATACTGCAGTTGTTAATTATCGAGGAGTTCTTGCTGATGGGGTGCAATTCGATAGTTCATATGAGAGAGGTCAACCTTTTTCTTTTGTTTTGGGTGCTGGGCAGGTTATCAAGGGGTGGGATGAGGGTGTTCTTGGAATGAAGATTGGTGGAAAAAGAAAATTAGTAATTCCCCCTTCTCTCGCTTATGGGGATCGTGGAGCTCCTGGAGCAATTCCACCCAAGGCAACACTTACGTTTGAGGTAGAACTTTTGGGAATTAAGTAACTCATCATAACCATGTCATTTAAAAAAATAGGTATTGGAATAGGTATCCTCGCAATAGTGTTTGGGCTTGGGTGGATGGGATATACGTCATTACACAAGGGGCAACAAGCCATCGAACAACCTCTTCTCAAGCCATGGGTAGAGGTAGTTGCTCCTTCTGTTTTTGTCTCAAGTGCAGATGGAAGCGTGAAGAGAGAACTCAAAACAGGAGATGAAGTCGACGCGGGTGCACTTGTCGAAGTCAAGAAGGGTGGTGAAGCTAATATTTATTTTCCCGATGGTTCAGTTGCCAGGCTGGACACGGGAACAAAGATTACAATAGATGCAGCTTCGTATGACCCTAAGTCCAAGGCTCTTGTGGTTAAGGTTCAGCTTTTAATAGGAAGAGTGTGGTCTAAAATTTTCTCTCTTGCTACCCCAGAATCCACATGGGAGGTGAAGACATCTAATGCTGTTGCTACGGTGCGTGGTACTGCTTTTGGTATGGCGTATGATCCAAAAACCAAACAATCACGCGTTGTGGGAGGAGAACATAAGGTGAGTGTGGGTATGGTGAATAAAGGGGTTGTTGTAAGAAAGGATGTTGCGGTTATTGAAGAACATAAAACAACAGTACTTACAGATGAAATTGTCCAGCGAGTAGTGGAAAACAATGAACCCGTAGGACAACTTGTAGTTGTTCAGGATATTAAAGACGCACCGAAGGATGTTGGGGTGTGGGTTGAAGAATCTTCACAGAAGGATATAAAGACAAAAATCGAGCAAGAAGGTCTATCTCCAAGTTCCAATGACTTTAGACAGAATATTATTAATAACCAGGCTAATCAGCCAGTAATAAAACAAGAAAATAATACAGCAACAACCTCGTCTTCTGAAATTGTCCCTGAATTTAAAGCACTTCGTATTTCATATGAACACAACGATCCTAATAAAGAGATACCTGTTGATTCTTCTGTCTCCTTCAAGGCCTTTCTCGTCAGAACTGATTCGAGTGGACAGGATCGTGATGTAACGGGGGAGGTAGAATGGAGAGTGCGAACCTCGTCAAACGTTTCCATCGGTACTATAACAAAGCAGGGCGTGTTTACTGCTCAACTCGATGAAAATTCTTCGGAACAAACGGGTTCCGGGGAGGGATTTATCACCGCTTCATGGAAAGATCAAGTAACAGGAAGTATCTTTAGGGCACAAACTCAAATCTTAAAAGTTTTTATTCCTGAGACACCCATCCCACCAGGAGCAATAGATTAGCATACTTAAAAATGAAGAAGAGTCTTCTTTTGTTTGGAATCGTGGCATGCGTTATTCTCATTGTAGAGGGTTCTTTTTCTTATGGTTTATTTACGAAATTCGAAAACTCCCTCGAAGACATTCTTGTTACAACAAAACCATTCAATAATGATATCGTTATTCTTGCCATCGATAGCGATTCGATTGGTCGTATAGGCCAGTGGCCATGGCCGAGAGAGATTTATGCGCACATATTAAAAATTTTGGAGAGTGCTCATCCGAAGGCGGTGGGAGTAGATGTCGCATTTTTGGAAAGGTCTCGTCTTGGTGAATTTGATGATGCGGTATTAGCGACAGCACTTGCTTCCACATCATATCCAGTTATATTGTCGGCGGAGGCGGACCCGCTTTTGTTAGATAGTGGAATGTTGCCTCGTGCGGGGATATTACGCCCCCCTCTTCCCTCTTTTCTTGCATCTCCAAACGTAACAATCGGACACACTAATCTTATTTTAGATCCCGATGGTATTGTACGTAGGATCCCTATCAACATTCTTTTGCACGAGGGGGATAAAGTACGTGCCTTTGGTTATGAGGTGCTTTCAAGAATTCAAAAGACTCTTCCTAGCGAAAGAGTGTTTGGGGCAACATCGCGTATCGTTTATTCAAGAGCACCCGGTACGATTGTAAGAAGGCATATTTCTGATGTGCTGGAGGATGGCACTATTATTTCTGCACTTCAAAATAAAATTATCCTTATCGGTGCCACCGCTCCCGATCTACACGATACAAAGCTTACTCCCCTATCACGAGGTATCGAGATGCCAGGGGTTGAGATACAGGCAAATATTATTAATATGCTCTCTCGTGGGTACAGCCTTGTGCCCATAGCTACGAAAGCGATGCAAATCTGGATTATTATTACCATCCTTCTCCCTGTTTTGGTGTTCCGACGTTTTAAGGGCGTCTCACGTCCTCTTCTTGTGAACGTAGTATTGGGTGGAATACATACCACTATTGCCATACTTCTTTTTGAAAATGGCTTGGTGGCAAATATTATTCACCTCAATCTTGGCTGGATTTTTTCCACACTTTCGCTTTTTGGATACACCTATTTTACGACCGAACGAGAACGACGTGAAATGCGAAAAATGTTTTCAAAATATGTTGCCACGGACGTACTCGAATATATTATCAAAAATCCTGACAAGGTTTCTTTGGGGGGCGAGGAGAAAGAGGTTACCATATTGTTTTCCGACATTAGAGGCTACACTACATTTTCTGAGACGGTAACACCAAAAGAACTTATTCGTGTGTTAAATAGATACCTCACCGCAATGACCGATGAAATTTTAAAACACAAGGGTGTTCTCGATAAATATATTGGAGATGCGGTGATGGCGTATTGGGGTGCTCCTATGGATGACCCTGATAATGCAGATCACGCCATAGAGGCAGCACTTGGCATGATCGAGCGATTAAAAAAATTCAATGAAGAGCTCAGAGCCGAAGGTATAAAAGAAATTAGGTTTGGTATTGGAATTTATACGGGACCTGTCATTATTGGGAATGTGGGATCGGAGATCAGAATGGAATATACCGTTATTGGGGATACCGTAAACGTCGCCTCTCGCCTCGAGGGGGTAAACAAGGAACTTCACACCACACTTCTTATAGGAGAAAGCGCAAAAAATAAAATCAAAGGCAAATACGCCTTCAAACCAATGGGCGCGGTATCCGTAAAGGGTCGCAAAGAGCCGCTACAAGTTTATACACTGGAGGGCTTGTAGTAGTTTTGAATCACAACACATATATTCCTCACACGTTCGGATACCCAGCGGTATCCGAACTCATCCGCAGGCACTCCGTTGTCAACCCAACTCGTATGCACTCGAGGTTGACAACACCCTGCTTCGCGCCTGCGGAATGGTAAGGAGCTCTTTTTCTGAAAGACCCATCCCCATTTGTCCATAAAACTGCATTTTGAAAAATACCCTATCCGGACTTATCTGTATCGCTTGTGAAAACGAAGAAGCGCATACCAGATTAGGATTTATTTTTCCTTCGTCGTGAATTGCCTGATACAGAACCCGTTCATCACGATAATTTTCCATAAGTAACCTCCTCCAGTTTTCTGCTGTGATTATAGCATTAAATTTATAATATGTCAAATACTATAGCGCGGAGGCGACGGACGCCGGCGCTGGAGGCTTCTTCTTTGAGGATTTTGAATGTGCCTACCTCCCCTGTATGGGTTACATGTGGTCCCCCACAAAACTCTTTGCTATAGGCATCTTCGAGGGTGTTTCCTGCAAAGTACACTTTCACGGTTTTTGGATATTTTTCTCCAAAAAAGAAGAGTGCTCCTGTTTTTTCAGCATCTTCTTTTTTCATCTCCTTGTATTGTATAGGAAGATCTTTTGCCACTATTTCATTAACTTTTTCTTCCACTTTTTTTATTTCTTCTGGGGTGAGTTTTCTCTCAAAAGAAAAATCAAAACGTGTTCGCTCTGGTGTTATGTCTGACCCCATTTGATGTACCGAGTTTCCTAGTACGTCTCGGAGGGCTTGTTGCATGAGATGAGTTGCCGTATGAAGCCGAGTAACCTTCTGAACCTCTTCGGGGGTACTTGCCTTAAGTTCTCCGGTATCAAGGATAAGACCGTGTCCTCCAAACTTCTTTTCTTGTCCTGCTTTTGAAATCTCTTTGTGGCGTTCTATCTCTTCTTGAAACCTGATACGATCAACCGTTTTCCCTGCATGTTTGGCAAGCTCCTCTGTAAGTTCTATAGGAAATCCGTGAGTTGCAAGAAGAGCGAAGGCATCCGCTCCAGAAATAGTGTTTTGTTCTCGCGCAATAGTTTCAAATGTTTTTATGCCATTGTGATAGGTCTTTTCGAAGGCGGATTGTTCCTTTGTGAATACCTGCTTGATCACGCTTTTATTAGTAACGAGTTCTGGGTATACATCAGCATACGCGGCAATAAGCGTATCGATGGTGGTACTAAGGAAACCATTGGGTAGACCAATAAGATATTGTCCATGGGTTACGGCGCGACGAATAAGTCGACGCAGGAGATATCCCCGTTCTTTATTTGAAGGTGTTACGCCATCGCTAATCAAGAAGATACTTGCGCGTACATGATCGGCTACAATACGCTCGGAGTGGATGTTGGAATTTTTTGCATGAGCACGTATGGCTTCAATAAGTGGTTTTAAAATATCGATGTTAAAAATATCGGGATCGTTTTGTGACGCGGCAGTTATCCTTTCAAGTCCTCCTCCAAAATCTACATTTTGTTGAACGAGTTTTGAAAAGGTACCATCTTCGTTCTTGATGTACTCCATGAAGACAGAATTCCCAATCTCCATAAAGCGTCCGCAGTCACAGTTAGGGTGACAATACACTCCAAACGAGGGATTATGCTCTATTGATGTGAATTCATAGAATACCTCAGAATCAGGCCCTCCCGGCTCGTGTGCGGGCATTTTGGCGGGTATCCCTGCCCTGCTCCACCAATTCTTTTTGGCATCATAGTAAAAAATACGTCCACCCTGCATACCAACTTCTCCACCATGCTCTTCTGTAATAAGTTCGATAGCTTTTGCTTCAATCCCCTGTTCTTTAAAAAGTTCTTGCCAGATGTCGATTGAGCCAGTGTCGCGGGGAATGTTGTTTTCTTTATCTCCGTAAAAAACAGTTACATAAAGTTTGTCGGGATCAAGTGTTACCTCATTGGTTAAAAATTCAAAAAACCAACGTAGCTGCTCTTTTTTAAAGTAATCACCCAACGACCAATTTCCGAGCATTTCAAAAAAGGTGGTGTGGCGATTGTCACCAACCTCATCAATATCTTCTGCTCGAAAACTCTTCTGTGAATTGGTAAGACGTTTTCCCTCTGGGTGCGGATCCCCTAAGAGATATTTAATAAGGGGCTGCATTCCCGAACCCGTAAAAAGCGTAGTTACATCCCCCATAGGAATAAGCGAAGAAGAAGGGATTTGGATATGCCCCCTTTCCTTAAAAAAGCTAATAAACTTTTCTCTAATTTCACGTGAAGTCATATAAACAAAGGGTTAGTTCTTGGTTTTTGGGGGTAAAAATATTTTTATAAAAATGAGTATTGTGAGAAGTAGAACATCGCACCAGAGGGATAGCGAAAGCGCTAGAGCAATTCCACCTACCCCATAGCGGGTCAAAAATAAGGGGCCTAAAAAGAAATAGAGTACGGTATTCAAGAGACTTGTGAGTAGTGGCAGTGTTGTGTCCTCGAGGATAAAACATATTCGTACTAAATAGGGAAGGAGAGCTCCTGCGACGATACCCACGCTTAACGAGAAAAGTATTTGACCTATTACTTGTGCTGATTGTTGATGTAATGCTCCGTGTTGCAGAATGTATTTTACAATGGGAGTGCCCAGAAAGGCAAATAGCAAGAAAAAGGCAGATGCAAAAAATATAATAGCACCAAAGATTTGTAAGAAAAGGTATTTGAACTCTTTCGGTGATGTGTGAAAGCGTTTTGCAAGTAAGGGATAACTTGCGGTAATAAGGGAGGTTATCACGAGATTTATCGGATAACTATAGATATCAAATGCAAAATTAAAGAGTGCTATGGAACCTGTCTCGAGGTGGGACACAAAACGTAAGGTGAGGACTAAGTTGGTTTGGATAAGGAGGATATTGATAAATCGAGGAAGTACTAATCGTGAAATATCTGCAGTCTCTTTATATGAAAGAATGCGTAGTTTGTGATGAAATCCTGATTCGACAAGTACTAGTGTTTGAAGAATTACGTGAAGACATGCTCCTATAAGAACTCCCATCACTACACCATGGATGCCCCACCGCGGAGAGAGGACGACGATACCAAAGATAATACTGAGGTTATAAATAATAGGGGCACAGCTTGTGATGAAGAATTTACCAAGAGACTGGAGTGCTCCCGCAATGATAGCAGAAACACCAAGAAGGATGGGCTGCAAAAGAAGTAATCGAGCAAGATAGATTGCAAGAGCTATTTTTCCTGCTTCAAATCCGGGCACAAGCCAGTGCATAAGAAGTGGCATTTGCCAAAAAAGGATACCGGCGAGGAGTGCACTAAAAAGAAGATAACCGTTAATAATTTTTGTAGTAAAATCCCATGCTTTTTCCTGTGATTCAGCCCGATATTTTGAAAAATGTGGGATGAATATCGAAGAAAGTGCCCCTGTAATAATGAGCACAAAGATAAGATCAGGAATGCGGAAGGCTGCAAAATAAGCATCAAGATTTGTGGAGGCCCCAAAAAATGAAGCAAGAAGGGAGTTTCTGAGGACAGAGAGAATGCCATTGATGAGAACCCCCATTCCCACAATAAAAGCTGAAGTGCTGATACGTCCCGATTCCAGATGTACTATTTTTTTGATGGCCGAGATCATGTTGTTATTCTGTCTTAGGAATAATGGTTAGTTTTATTTCGTATGATTTTGGATCGGAGGTAAAATGAACATTAAATTTTTCTCCTGCAGTTTCTTTGAACATATACCCTTCTGGTGCCTGAATGGCAATTTCTACGTCACTAATAATCCCCGACTGTTTTTGAAAGATAAATCGATATACTGCCCCCTCTGCCGGATATTCATAGGAGGCAAGGAATTTTGTTTTATATTGAAGGGAAAATTGGTGCTGTTGCCCTAGAGGGGTGTTAAACCAACCCCCAAAAACCTTTTTTCCTTCTGCGGGATATTCTTCGATACCAGAAACGCCATCAGCAATTTTTGATTGTGTTTCGATTGAGGCGAGAAGCGGATCATCCGTTGCCTTTTTATTTTTATTAGGATAATTTGCCCACGTAGTACCCTTTGTATGGATAAGCTCTGCACCCAATGGGACATATGTTCTTATATAATCCTTATTGGTGCTTCGCCACAGAGCAAATGATGCTTTTTCCCCCGTGTGTTCTCTGGTGACCGTAAGATTGTGTTCAACGATTCCATCATCTTTAATGACAAGTCGAGCGTTAATTTTTTGTGTCATAACGTAATCGCTTTTTCCCCCCGCAACATTAGAATTCACAAAAGCGAGATAATCTTCCAGGGCGCTTGTTTCGATGACGTGCCCATCATATCCGAGAGAGTGTACTATCTCAGCGATGTGAGAAAGAGCAGGATTAAAAATGGCAACTTGCATATCCTTATTATTGAACATGGATTTTATGATGGTAACAATAGCTTTCTTATCCTCTGTGGCGCTTATTGTATCTAAAAATCGTGGAATAAATATCTTGAGGATCCTTTTTGGATCTCCAAAATGTGATCTGTCCGATCCATATTCGATTGCGTATTGTACCTTTTCTACAAAATTTTCATTGGTAATGTCGATACCATATTCTGGCATAGGAATAGGCCCCGTAAGTTTTAAAAGTTCTTCAACAAATGTCGTATTTACTCCTAGGATTACATCTACTTTAATATTTTTTTCAGAAATAAGACGTGATTGCTCAAAAAACTCTTTTCCCTTCGTTGCCGAGGTCATAAAATCAAAAAACCAATTTGCATCTCGTGTTCCCCAGCGTGGAGTGATACGGAGAAGCTGTTTCGGAGGGCTAATAACTTTTGGGAGTTGTCCATCAAGATCATAGATATTCCTAATATCCATCGAAGCGATCTTTCCCCTGGTCACCTCAAGAAGCATGTAGCTTCCCCAGAAGCCACCCGTTGCGCGTATCTCAGAGGGGTTTTGGAAGATAATTAAATAGTGTTTTGGGATACCGTCTCCTCCAAGAGCATTTGTAAGATCTGCCAAGTAGTTTCGGCTATCGTTGAGTTCATTTTGTATTGAAAAATATTGATTTTTTAGCGCAGAAGACCACTGCCCCATACCTGGTAATAAAGATAGGTCAGCTAGACTTCCTATAACTTTTGGAGTTGTGCGAGATATTATTTCTATTTTTTTATCAATAGTTTTTACCTTAGCAAGGTCTATCCCGCGTCCAAATACATCAGAGAGGCCCTGATTAGTCATCTTTTCTACATCGTTTGCTACATCGAGCGAGGAGGACAATAATATATCAAGGTTTTTTGTAAGTGTAAAAGGTGGCGCATACATTATTTTAAAGAGCGATGCCTTATCTATTGTTGTCTCAAGCATCGAAAGGGATGATTGGGCATTTTTAAGTCGTTCTTTTCCCTCTGAAAAATTAAGATTTTTGAAACTAGCAATTCCCTCCCCTATGTTGTGGTACACCTCCTTACCTAAAGATTGTAGGTGGCTGTAGTTATCAAAAATAAATACCTTAAAAAGGATGGCACAAAAAATTATTACACAAGCAAGTCCAATCGCGCTTTTCCGCAAGATATTTTTAAAAAGAAAAGGCGGACGATTGATATAAATTCTTTTCGAGTGATCCTTTGTTTTGAAAAGAGTACGTGGCCCCACATATTTTCGAAAAACATCCTGAGTAGGATTTACAACATAATCAATTTCAAATCCTTTCGTTTTTGGTGGGGCGAGATTCACGGTAGAGGTCAGTGTATTCATCCATACAGAATCTAAAAACCCATTTTTCATGGGTCTCACATCAAAAAGTAGTTTTAGAATAAAACTTTTTTTAGACACGAAAAGAGTAGGATACCTAAAGCGAATTAAAGAGCTTCGCGTAGTGTCTCGCCGCACTACCCCAATTGAATTGTACCGCATTTTCTCTTCCCTTTCTAATCAAATTAGTCCTCACCTTCTCTTCTGTAAGAACAGTCCGTATCGCCTCTGCAAGATCGAGTCTATTGTAGGGATCAACGAGAAGTGCCGAGTCTCCTAGCGTTTCTGGAAGCGAGGAGCGATTTGATGCAATAACGGGTATATGAGAATACTGCGCTTCAAGGGGTTGAAATCCAAATCCTTCAAAAAAACTTGGATATACAAACACCTCTGCCGCCTGATATAGTTTTGGGCGATCTTCTGAGGATACGCGAGTGAGGATAATCCTGTTTTTGTATTTTGACGTATCAATGGTGTGGAGACATTGTTCAAACAGCCATCCCAAATTCCCCGCAAGCACAAGTGAGACGTTGGGCAAGTCATCACATAACAATTCGAAGGCTTTAATGAGGGTTGTAATATTTTTTCTTGGTTCAATCGTTCCAAGGTAAAGAACATACTGCTTTGGAAGTCCGTGGGTAATTTTAAATTCTGACAATTCTTCTTCAGAATAACGTTGTCCAAAAATAGGATTGATACCATGGTAAATCCGTTCTATCTTTTTTTCGGGAACATCGAGAAGGGTAATAAGATCATTTTTTGTGCAATCGGAGGGGACAACGATGCGCTCTGCTTTTTTGATTTGTTTTTTGATCTCCATAACGTTCAACCAAAAACGATGTTTGAGAGAAAAAAACTCGGGAAATCGTATGAATGAAAGATCGTGTACGGTGAGAATTCTTTGTGCTGATTTGAGAGGGGTGAGAAGGAAATGCGGACTAAAAAAAAGCTTACATTGTATGCGTTCGTCAATGTAGGGGCGAGAGAGAAATTTGAAAGAAAGGTCGAGGAGTTTATTTGGTGTTTTTCCGTATATTACGTTTTTGTCTTTAAAATAAGGATTTAAGAGAGGCGATAATCCATTGTAATAAAAAGAATATACATTCTTTGTATCAACCGCCAAAAGATGTTTTGCAAGTTCTAGGGTATACTCCTCTACCCCAGTAATCCTACCCGTTGAGAGTACTCGTATATCAAAACCTATGCACATGATAATAAATTTAAAATGTAAATCTCAAAATGAAAAATTATATATTGTTATAAAACCGTTTTGTTGCTTCTCGTATGATGCGTTGTACTTTTTCTCTGAATTTTTCTGGGGAAAATCGAAGTGCTGAAGTACGGCAGGCTTCTTTTCCAAAATGACTATTTTCAAATTTACGAATTGTTGTGATGAGGGATTCTTTTGTTTGTTCTTCGAAGAAAAGGCCATTTTTACCCTCTTCAATGATCTCTTCTGGTCCACCCCCGTGTTTAAATGCAATAACAGGGGTATCACAGCTTAAAGCCTCGACGGCGACAAGTCCAAAATCTTCTTGTTGGGGAAATATAAGGGCACGAGCAGCAGAGTAATAATCGCGAAGCACCTCGTCTGATACCCTATCAAGAAATTCTATATTGGTATGTGCCATGGCCTTAAGACGTTTATGTTCGGGTCCAGAGCCGATTATTTTTAAGGGAAGTCCCAGGGTGTTAAATGCCGAAATAATGAGATCAAAACGTTTGTAATGAAGCATTCTGCCAACAGCAAGATAAAAATTTTCCTTTTTTTGTGTAGGATAAAAAAAATCAGTACGTGCAGGAGGATAGAGCACCTCTACTTTCCTATCATAATGAAGTTTTATCTTTTTAGCGATGTGTTTCGAGACGGCATACATCTCGTGAGGTAAGGTTGCCGTATAGTGATCCCACGTGCGCAGGTGGGAAAGAATTGGTTTAATTCCATGACGCAAGTGTTTAAAAATTGCGTGGGTGGTAAGATATTTCTCCTCCCATGCATAGCGAAGGGGGGTATAGCAATAATTAATATGAAGAACACTAGGATCAACAGTAATCCCCTTTGCATATCCACTCGAATCTGAAAAAACAACATCTACGTTACGTATGTGGATGCTTTGTGCCGCAAGGGGCATGAGGGGGATAGCCACATGATGGTGGCGAGCTACACCAGGAACATGTTGAAGAAAGGAGGTATGAACAGTCGTCTCACTAAATCGTTTTTGTGTCAAAGCTTCATCATAGAAAAGTGTATACACAGGTGCATTTGGAAATAAGGTAATAAGTTCTTCAAGCACACGTTCGCCTCCCCCAAGTTGGTTCAGATAGTCATGAAGAATGGCGATTTTCATATAGTCATTATACGGCGTTTGGATCTGTAAATATTATTTTTACGGTCTTCCCTATAATTTTAAGATCAGTAGTAAATGATTGGTGAGTGAGATATTGGCTGTCGAGTTTTAGTTCCTCGAGGAAAGGAAGCCCCGAGGCACCATTAACTTGAGAAAGGCCAGTAACCCCTGCTTTTGCGAGGACAATATGTTTAAATTCTTCTGGATAGTGTTCAATCTCCTCTGGTTCATGGGCTCTTGGACCAACAAGGGTAAGTTCGCCACGAAGCACATTGATAAGTTGTGGAAATTCATCAATACGAAACTTTCTTAATATCTTTCCTGTCTTCGTAAGCCGTGGATCGTTTGCCATTTTAAAAAAGGGTCCATCACTTCGTTCATTGAGATGAAGCAAATCCTTTCTCATTTCATGCGCATTGTGAACCATTGTCCTAAACTTATAGATAAGAAATGGTTTTCCTCCGCTTATTCTTTTTATTTTCACAAGAGAAGGCCCCTTGCTTTCCAATTGAATAATGGCTGCAATACACGGCCAAAGAGGCGCAATACAGGTAAGGCCGATACATGCTCCGATAATATCGAGTGAACGTTTGAGAAGTCGAGGATACATTCTTCCATTTTAGTGTGTTTATCACCACAAAACAATTGACGTACGAACAAAAACACCGTCAGTGATGACAGTGTTTTTGTTCTTTATGCTATAAGCCGGATTTTGTACCAATGTGGTGACAATTATTTATCTAGCCCTACGATTACTCGTAGGATCATAAGCGGCACTCCCCGCCCCCTATGCATATTGTTTTAATTATATCGTAAAAAATATTTTAAAATAGGAATATGATTTACATAGATAACAATGCGCTTAGGGGGCGGGGCACGACCTTGCACTCAGTAAGGATTTAGCCGTTGCACCCTATGTGTTACCACACAGGCTCATCCCACTAAAGGATGTCGCTTTCTTTCGATTGCGACGTCTCTGTTCGCACCTCTGATCCAACGTGATGTTAGATTGGTGGGTATTACCCACTACTGTTATTTCGACAAAATATCGAAAATGAGAGTCCGGACTTTCCTCGACTCAACATTGTATTGAATCGCAATTGCCCACATAAAGATATCCGCACTATACTCTTTTTGTAATGTTTGTCAAGTTATCAAACACCTGACGATCGTCAGATTTTTGATAAAAATTTAGTTTTAGAAAAGGGTGTTTCGTTGTTTATCAAGAGCTTCGTTGACCATTGCGTCTGCTGCTTTGTTTTGTTCCCTTGGAATGTGATGAAAGGTTACTTTTTTAAAATCGAGCGTGAGGTTCCAGACGTCTATAAAGAGCATCTTCATGCGATCTATCGAGATTTTGTATTCGTGATTCATCTGACGACATATGAGCTCTGAATCCATATTGACTTGCACTTCTTCGTGCTTGGCCTTCTCTTTCCCTACAAGTTGTTTTGCTTTCCCTAGTGCAAAAACAACCGCAGCATATTCTGCCTCATTGTTTGTTCCCACCCCCAAAAACTCACCATACTCATGCCTTTTTCCATCAATATCAATAACCGCCCCCAAGGCCGATGGTCCTGGATTTCCTCGCGAACCTCCATCTGTATGTATAACTATATTCATAGAGTATTTTGATCTTCCGTCATTCTGATCCCGAGTGTCCGCCGGCTGGCGGATCGAGGGAGAAGAATCTCAAGAATTAGCTAATGGCGAGAGATCCTTCGCTGCGCTCAGGATGACAAAAAAATTTTATTATAATGTTTTTTGAACGTATACTTGACTAAAATTTTTGTTTACGCTATTATTAAATTGAAATCTCGGTTGAGAAAGGAGGTGTGTGATGGTGTCAATAATTCGTTTGTGGTTAGTCTATTTTTTGGGTTCTTGTCTTATAATATTTGGTATCTACCAAATGGAAACAATTAATGTGTTTCTCGTATGTGGTATGCTTATACAAATCTTACTTTCATGGTTTCTTCTTAGTAATAAGTTCCAAAATGACAATTGAATAATATATGATTTTTATTGGTCGCACGAAGTGTGACTTTTTTATTTATATAATTTAAATCACAAAATATTCCTTCCGAACCATTCCGCAGACGCGAAGCAGGGTGTTGTCAATTCTGAATGATAATGAATTGAATTGACAACGAAGCGCTTGTGGAGAGAGTGAAAATACCGCTGGGTATTTTCACGTGTGAGGAAGAGATGTTTTGTAATTTAAAAGTTGTTTTTATTTTAGCGCTTCGATTCCAGGGAGCTTCTCGCCGCTTAGGTAGGAAATCATGGCGCCACCACCTGTTGAAACAAAATCAAATTTATCTGCAAGACCAAGGCCATGGACAAGTGATACTGTTTCCCCTCCTCCAACTACTTTGAAGGCACTTGAGTTTGCAATTGCGTGTGCTATTGCTTCAGAGCCTTTTTTAAAATCTGGGTTTTCGAAGAGGCCTAGAGGTCCATTCCAAACAATTATCCCCGCCCCTGCTATATACTTTGTATATTCTTTTATTGTTTCCTCTCCCACATCAAGAATAACATACTCTTGGTTAGAAATAGTATTGAGATCCGATATTTTTATTGGAGTGGGTCCCTTGTCTGTTTCAAGTACCACATCTTGGGGAAGGAGAATTTTATGTGATTCAAACAACATGGTAAGTTCTTTTTTTTCTACCGCCTCATAAATTGTCTTTCCTGTTGCGTAGCCTTGAGCACGAAGCAGTGGACAAGCGATACCGCTTCCTACAAGAACAGTATCCGCACGAGAAAGAAGATTATTTATAAGGGGTACTTTCGTGCCTATTTTTGCACCACCCACGATACAAACAAAGGGATGCGTAACATTAGTAAGGATCTTATCAAGGTTTGTAAGTTCCTTTTCCATTTGCATACCCACAATACTAGGAAGATGCTTTGTAATTGCTACTACTGAAGCGTTCGGGCGATGGCTTACTGCAAAGGCATCGTTTATATAGAGTGATCCAAGAGATGCCAGCTTTGTTGCAAATTCATTACTATTCTCCTTTTCTCCTTCAAAAAAGCGTATATTTTCAAGAAGAATAAGATGTTTATTTTCTTTGCTTTTTTGGGAAACTTCTTCAAATGTCTTTGCAAATTCAAGATCAGCATACCTATCTTTAAGACGTTCAGAGATGGGTTGAAGTGTAAGAATGGGGTCAACGCCTTTTGGGTCTCCAAAGTGCGCAAGAACAATGATCTTCGCATTGTTTGCCAAAAGATAGTCGATAGATGCAAAGCTCGATGTAATACGATAATCATCAGAGATAACCTTTTTCCCGTTTCGCTCAACAAATGCCACATTATAATCCACACGCAACAGCACCTGTTTCCCATCAAGTTCTTTTCTTGTATATTCTCGTAAGAATTTCATCCCGTTTAGAAGTAGACCCCGTTAGAAATTGGAGTTTCCTGTAGTATTAATGACAAACAACTTTTTATAAAACATAGCAATGAATATATTTTGTAAATGTTGCAATTTCTAACGGGGTAGATCGCGATCCGAGAATCACAAACTACTTATTATATAATTAATACTCGTTTACTTTAATCCCGGTAGGCATAAGCGATCGCGACTTCTAACGGGATTCATCATTAGTATTATACTACTTATCTAAATAGGATTGAAGGATGATGGTTGCGGCATGGGCATCGATGGTGTGTTTTTTTTGTCCTGTTTCATGCATGATTATACGTGCTTCTTTTGTGGTAAAAAATTCATTCTGGACTTTGATGGGAAGGGAGATATTTTTTTCTAGAAATGCAATGAATTTTGCTGTAATCTCTGTCTGAGGAGTTCGTTCGGATGTGGAGGAGAGTGGTTCTCCCACCACAATGCACGTGATGTTATAATCTAAAATTACTTTTTTTAGTTCTTCTAATATCTGCACCCGTGACTTATTTTCTACTATACGCCAAGGCATAGCGATGTTTGTCTCCTCGTCTCCTAAAGCTAAGCCAATTTTTTTTGTTCCATAATCAATGCCTAAAATCATAGTACAGTGAGAACAAGGGGACCATTTTCTGTTATTGCTATTGAGTGCTCGAAGTGTGCCGCAAGGCTATTGTCTGCGGTGGCGAAACTCTCATCGTGGCGTTGAATGATATATTCAGTACTTTCTGAAATAATAGGTTCGATGGCAATTACTAGCCCTGGTTCTAACACAAGTCCCGCATGCGGTTTTCCAAAATTATAAACATAAGGGTCCTCGTGAAGTGCAAAACCTACTCCGTGTCCCGTAAGTTCCCTAAGTACTTTAAAACCCGCTTTGTGTACGTGTGTTTGAACAGTATTTCCTATGTCTCCGATAGTATTGTTTGGTATTGAAATGCGAATGGCTTCATCAAGTGCCTCTTGCGCTGTGGTAATAAGTTTTTGCGCGTGTTTGGGTATGTTGCCGATGGCAAGAGTTACTGCCATGTCGGTAATAAGATTTTTATAGATCATTCCGATATCAATACTTAGTACATCACCCCCCTTGAGGCGGTAAGAGGTTGGGCGTTCATGTACCGCCACACTATTTAAAGAGGTGCAGAGTGTATTTGGATAAGGTTCTGTGGCAGCACTCGGAGTATAGCCTTTAAAGGCTGGTTTCCCCTCTACTTTTTTAATAAGTTTTTCAGCAAGCTGGTCTAAATGCAAAAGAGAAACACCTTCATGGGTTTCTTTTGTGAGAGTATTGAGAATAGAGGCAAGTCTTTTTCCGCCTTCTCGTAAATCTTTAATTTGTTGTTTTGTTTTAAGTCTAACCGTCATAATTGTTATTAATAAAGCCTGTGAGTTTACACAGGCTTTATTCTACTCCTAGCGCCGTTCTGATCCTTGCCTGCACCTCTTCTATGGTGCCCTCCCCACTTACGGTGAGAAGCCGCTCAGATGATTCGTAGTAACGCACTACAGGCATTACCTCTGTCTCAAACCAATCGAGACGACTCTTAATGCCATGATCGGTGTCGTCATCCCTTCCACGCGCCTTGAGGCGTCCAAAAACCTCTTCGTGTCCCACATCAAGTAATATTGCTACCATCTCTTTTTCGCGTTCAAACCATTCAAGGGTCATATCAAGCGCCTCTGCCTCATGGAGTTTCCTTGGTGAACCATCAAAAAATAAAAATGCATCATTTTCCAAAAGACGTGTCATAATATCATTTTGCCACAAATAAGCCGCAACCCATTCGTCGATAAGCTTTCCTTCGGTAATAATGCTTTTTACTTTTCTTCCTGCAAAAGTGTCTTGTTTTGCAAGTGCACGCAAAAGCTCACCAATAGAAACATAGATGGTTTTCTTTCCTTGTGTGTTGAGATACGTCTCGAGAAGTTTTAACTGAGTTCCCTTACCCGCGCCACTCCTTCCCAAAAATACAACGTTTTTAAATTTCATCCCGTTAGAGGTAAACCCCGTTAGAAATTGGAGTTTCCTGTAGTATTAATGACAAACGACTTTTTATAAAACATAGCAATGAATATATTTTGTAAATGTTGCAATTTCTAACGGGGTTCATATAATTCTAGTATACCAAACTTTTTTTACACCTCATACTCGCGCATCACTACTTGAGATTGTATCTGCTTCATCGTCTCAATTGCAACCGAAACCACGATGAGGAGAGCCGTACCACCAAGACTAAAGGCACTGATTCCGCTTGCTGCTTGAACCATGTTAGGAAGGATTGCGATAAGCCCTAAACCAAAGGCACCAAAAAGGGTAATACGATTTACCACCTTACTAATGAATTCGGCGGTGGAAACACCAGGTCGAATTCCTGGGATGAAACCACCAAAACGTTGGAGATTTTTAGCAATCTCGCTTGGATCGAAGGTAATCGCAGTATAGAAGTAGGTAAAAAGTACCACGAGCATAAAGTAGGCAATGTTATAAATCAACTTGCTTGCATAGAATCGTGAAACCAAGTCTTGTAATCCACTTGCCCACTCGATATGGAACACAGTAAGTATTTGCGCTAAGAATTGTGGAAAAAGAAGAACTGATATTGCGAAAATGATAGGAATAACACCTGCCTGGATGAGGCGAAGTGGTAAATACGTAGAACCTCCACCATACATTTTTGAACCCCTTACTTGTTTTGCATAGGAGATAGGAATTTTACGCTCTCCTTCATTGATGAAAATAACCCCTATAACAACAAGAAGCCCCATAATAAGGAATCCGAGGTAGGTGGGGAGAAGTCTTGAGTCGTATGTTTGAAGAAGTTGCCATACTTTTTGTGGAGCACCCGAAACAATACCTCCGAAAATAATAAGGGAGACGCCATTGCCTATTTTTTGTTCAGTAATAAGTTCACCAAGCCACATAAGAATCATACTTCCTGCGATAATAAGCACCATATTCCATATCATGTCAAAAGGCGAAAGGATATCGATAATTCTTTGTGATTGAAGAAGTCGTAAAAAACCAAACCCCTGAAGCATCGCAAGAGGCACGGTAAGCATGCGAGAATATTGGTTAAACTTTTGTCTCCCCGCTTCGCCTTCTTCATGATACATTTCCTTAAACACAGGAAATATCATAGTGAGAAGTTGCATAATAATCGTCGCGGTAATATAAGGTCCCACACCAAGCATTGCTACTGAAAAATTTGAAAATGATCCACCGGAGAATAAATTAAAAAGCCCAAAAAGTTGATTTGATGCCAAAAAACTTTTGAGACGTAATACATCTACTCCGGGAACAGGAATGCTTGCGAGAAGACGCACTACAATAAGCATGCCAAGAACTGTGAATATTTTTCTTCGTAGCTCCTTCGAGGTAAATACCTGAAATAATGTTTCTTTATCCATTGCGTAGTATGAGAACTTATGTATCTGACGAACTGCTTCGTTATAGGTTCCGATACTCCTTCGCTGTATCATCCGTAATACAGCTCAGTCCGTTTCTCGCCTATGCCTCGCATTTCATTCAACTACACAGGTTCTCACATAAAAATATTTATTCAATAGTTCCTCCTTGGTCTAAGATACGTTTTTTTGCAGATTCCGAGACAGAAACTCCCTTAACTGTAATTACCTTTGTAAATTCAACTTTCCCATCAAGAATTTTAACAGAAGGACTTTTTCCACCCGATTTCTTTGCAAGGCGTTTTTTGAGAAGCCACTGCAGGGTAACTACTTCTTTATTCTCTACTACCTTTCCTAGCATATCAAGTGAGATAGGATATACTTTTGCCTTTGTAGATTTGAAATTTATTCCACGCAATTTAGGAAAACGTAATAACATCTCCCTAACATTAGGTTTGATGCTTTTTCCCGCACGGGACTTTTGTCCCTTTTGCCCATGACCTGACGTGGTACCTCTTTTTCCACCACGCCCCACTCTCTTTGATTTCCTTCCTGGGTGCTCTGATTTTACTTCATGTAATTGCATAATTATTTTTTAGAGTGTCCTGCTATTGATTGTAGAGCGACAAGTGCAGCGCGAGCATTATTGAGTTTGTTCTTTGTAGTTGATAAAATTTTTGCAGAAATATCGGAATATCCTGCAAGAGTTAAAATACTGCGTACTGAACTTCCCGCAATAACTCCCCTTCCCTTTGCTGCTGGTTTGATAATAACATATGCTGCACCAAATTTTCCCTGGACTTCGTGAGGAATGGTTCCATTTTTAATAGAAACTCGCATAAGTTGTTTTTTCGCATTTGCCTTTGCCTTATCAAGTGATTGCGCGACATCAAGCCCCTTTCCTACTCCAAGACCAACCTCTCCCAGCTTATTTCCAACCGCCACGGTTGCTCGAAAACTCATACGTTTTCCACCTGCAACGACACGAGTTACGCGCGAAAGGTCAACCGTAATAGCATCATAGCCGTCCTTAACTTGTTTATTTCTGTAATCCATAATGTCTAATAATTAAAATTGAAGCCCTTTATTTCTTGCGGAATCTCCAAGAGCCTTGATACGTCCTGCATAGGGAAACCCACCTCTATCAAAAACCACCTTTATGATCTTCGCTTTTTCTGCACGCAAGGCGACAAGTTCTCCCACCTCAACCGCTTTTTCCTTTTTAGTCTTCTTACCACCAGAAACTTCTTTGTCAGAAACAGCAAGGAGAGTAGTCCCTCGTTCATCGTCAATAACCCGTGCATAGATATGCTGGCTTGATTTAAAGACAGCGAGTCTTGGGCGCTCCAAAGTGCCTGCTACTGTTTTGCGGATTTTTCTATGACGTGCCTCGCGCAATGATTTTTTATTTGTTTTTCTTTTCATAACGTAGTTCTCTTAAAAATTTATGCAGAACCTGCCATCTTCTTACCAGATTTACGACGAATAATTTCACCTGCGTATCTGATACCCTTTCCCTTATACGGCTCCGGTTTCTTAAATGCACGGATATTTGCAGCAACTTGCCCCACAAGAGCTTTGTCAGCACCAGAAATAGTCATACTATTTTTTACCACTACAATATCTATTCCATCGGGAGATTCAACGCGAATGGTATGGCTAAGGCCAAGGCTGAGGACAAGTGTTCTTCCCTCCATTATTGCTTTATATCCTACTCCTTCGAGCTCTAATTTCTTTTCATATCCAACCTGAACCCCTTTTACCGCACCCGCAAGGATTGACTGTTGTGTCCCCCAGAAAGCATTAATTTTTTTATTGTGAGAATGTTCTGGTCTTTCGACGAGTATCACCCCATTATTATTTGAAACCAGAATTCCATTAAGTCGGTGGACAGATACCTTTCCTTTTTTTCCAGAAACAGTAATAGCCCCCGTATCTATGGTAACAGTTACGTCCTTAGGAACAATAATTTCTTTTTTTCCTATCTTTGACATGTTAGTATACTTCGAGAAGCACCTCTCCCCCCAATTTTTTCGCACGTGCTTCTTTATCGGTTAATAGACCATGAGAAGTGGAAATAAGACTCATTCCATATCCGTTTCTCACCCTCCTTATCTCCGCCGCTCCTTTATAAACACGGCGTCCAGGCTTACTTACTAATCCAAGCTTGGTAATATTGGGCACACCCTCCTTGTATGCGAGTTTTATCTCAAGATACTTTTTAATACCTCTTCCCTTTTTAATCACGCTTTCAAGATAACCTTCTCGCACGAGAACATCGGCAATCTTTACATTAAATCGAGAGGAAGTAACTTTAACCATATCTTTCTTAGCAAGATATGCATTCTTAATTTTTATTATCATTTCCAAAAAAGGATTCATAATTTTGTTACCATGATGATTTTCTTACTCCTGGGATTTGACCTCGAGACCCAAGCTCGCGAAAACAAATTCTGCAAAGATTAAAATCTCGTATATATCCCCTCTTTCTTCCACACTTAAAACATCGACGTACTATTCGAGTACTGAATTTTGGAGGTTTTAATGCGCGTGCAATTACTGAAGCTTTTGCCATATGTTTCTGTTCTTATTTTTTCTTTCCACTTTCTAGAGCGGAAAATCTTATTCCTATTGATTCAAAAAGGGTTTTCGCCTCATCTTGTGTCTTTGAGGTAGTGACAATTGTTGCTTGTAGGGAAAACGGTACTTTAGCATTCTCATTCATTACCTCAGGAAACACAATATGTTCTCTGAAACCTAACGATAAACTATTTGTTGAAAGAGAAGAGTGAGCAATACCTCTAAAATCACGTACGCGAGGTAAAACGAGGCTCACAAGTCTTTTAATAAAATCATGGGCTCGTTTTCCCCGGAGAGTAATTCTCAAACCAATAGGCATGCCTTTTCTCAATTTAAACGTAGCAATTGACTTGTTGCTGGTGATAACTTGTGGTTTTTGCCCCCCCAGAGATTGAAAAAGACGAGTAACATCCTGAAGTACTTCTTTTTGATTTTTGGTCTGGTTCATTATCCTTCCGATACCTGTATTAAGCACCACCTTCGTGATTCGAGGTGTCGCCATACTATTTTCTTTTGTAGCTGTCTTTTTAGGCATACTGGTGTGGTGTATTATACTTCTCCCTTACATTTTTTGCATGTTCTTGTTTTTGTATCTCCTGTCATTGTGTGGCCCATCCTCGTCCTCTGACCACACTTTGAACAGACAATCATTACATTTGAAACATTCATGCTCCTTGAAACAGAGACAATTTCGCCCTTCTGTCCTTGTTTCTTTGGACGCATATGTTTCTTGTGGACGTTAACTCCTTCAACTACCACTCTCCCTATTTCTCGTATCACCTTTAATACGCGTCCGGTTTTTCCGCGCTCTTTCCCTGTTACTACGTATACATTATCTCCTTTCTTTATCATGGTTTTGTGGAACTAAACGATATTTTCTGCCATTGATATAATTTTGGTATATCCCTTCTCCTTAAGCTCTCTTGGAATGGGACCAAAAATACGACTTGCCTTTGGATCTGTCAAATTTGTATCGAGAATCACCACCGCATTTTCACCGAAACGAACACTGGTGCCATTATTTCTTCTCAATACATCCCTTGTTCGTACTACAAGTGCTTTTACAATGTCTTTCTTTTTGACTGCTTTTCTTGGTTCAGCCCCCTGCACAGAAGCAACGATAATATCTCCTATGCTTGCATAACGACGTTTTGATCCACCAAGTACTTTAAAACAACGTATGGTTTTTGCGCCAGAATTATCTGCAACTTGTAAAATTGTCTTGTCTTGAATCATAGTTAGCTTTTAGGCGCTTGCTCAGCAAGAGATATGCTATCAGCCACCTCCTCAATTTTACGGGCTACTAATTTAACGATATTCCAGCGCTTTTGTCTAGAGAGAGGTCTTGTTTCTTCGATAATAACCTTATCTCCACTCCTAAACTCATTTTTTTCATCATGAGCCTTTAGTCTTTCTGAAACCTTCAATAGCTTATGATATCGTGGGTGTTTTTTGAATCGAGTAATCTCAACCACACGTGTTTTTTGCATCGCATCACTCACCACAACACCCTCAAAAGTTCGATGTGCCATATGTTATTTATAACCACAAGCGAGCAGTAAACGAAAATTTATTTTCGTATTATGCGAGCGCAGTGGTTATATACCCGTAGGTATACTATTAAAAACCGTTAATATTTGCGCTACGTCTTTCTTTGTCGATCGAATTACATGAGCATTTTTAACCTTGCCTTGAGCAATTTCAAACCGCAGGTCTTTTAAGGTCTGGCGTTTTTCATGAAGTGCTTTTGCAAGCTCATCCTTATTTAGTTCACGTAATTCGCTTATTTTCATATTCTAGTAATAACTCTTGTTTTAATAGGAAGCTTGTGTGCCGCTCTTCGAAGAGCCTCACGCGCATTAGCCTCTAAAAGACCGTCTATTTCGAACAACATTCTTCCAGGGCGTACAGGAAACACGTAATGGTCTACTGCCCCCTTACCTCCACCCATGGTTACTTCAGGAGGACGTTTTGTGACTGGTTTATCCGGAAAAATGCGAATCCAAAGTTTTCCACCCTTTTTTAAGAAAAAAACAATAGATTTTCTCGCTGCTTCTATTTGTCGTGAATTTATCCACGCCGCTTCAGATGCTTGAAGTCCAAGCATCCCATAGGTAAGCTTGGTTCCACGTGTTTCAGTAAGACGTCCTTTGTTTCGTCCCTTTTGCCACTTTCTATGTTTTACCTTTTTGGGAATCATCATACTGGTTATTCTGTAGAAAATTCTCCTTTATAAATCCAGACCTTGATTCCGACCGCACCATATGTGCAATGCGCTGTTGCCTCCCCGTAATCAATAAGTGCACGAAGCGTCTGAAGAGGAATTTTTCCTTTTGCAAGCCATTCGGCACGCGAAATTTCATTTCCATCCAACCTGCCAGACATGCGTATTTTTGCACCAGAAATTTTTGGATTTTGTAAAATAAGATCCAAATATCTTTTCATTGTTCTTCGAAAAGGATTTCGTCGTTCAATCTGTCCTGCAAGCTCTTGGGCCATTACCGTTGCGCTTGTGTCCTGTTTTGGAACCTCCTCAACATTTAGAGAAAGGGTGCGTTTTGTCGGAGCGAGTTTGGGATATTTTTTTGAGATGGCAACTAAAATTTTCTCAATACCTTTTTTCAAAAGTTCGATGTCTTTCCCCCCTTTACCAATCACAAGGCCTGGTTTCGAGACACGAATGGTTATTTTAAGATTACTTCCAGAACGTTCAATAGAAATAGAATCAACTTCGGTATGTTTGAGCCGTGTTGTTAAATACTCGCGAATATTCCAATCCTCCTCTAGAAGATAAGGAAATTTTTTCTTGGGTGTAAGCCATTTGCTTGTCCATGTACTCTGCACACCAAGACGAAATGATTTTGGGTGAATTTTGTGTCCCATAAAACTTAAACTGATTTTCTTCTAAACATTTTTTTAATAACCCCCTGGGTTTCTGCTCCGCCTGTAGTGGAATGTGTCGAACCACCCTCTTTTTTTGCATCGCTTGCCTTCTTACTTTTTTCCTTTTCAAAATCTTTCACGAGCTGCTTCGCCTCCTTCTTGCTTTGTGGCTTATAGAACTCTCTGAATTTTTGAGTGCCTGTTTTTCTTTCTGCAACGGTAATATAGATGTGGGAGGTCTTTTTTTGGATGGTCGTTGCCCTTCCGCTTGCACGAGGCATAAAACGTTTAGACATGGGACCTTGATCAACTCTTAAATCAACAATATAAAGCTTTTCTGGTTCAAGGGAGGCTGCTTTTGCATTTGCAACAACGGATTGCAAAAGTTTCAAAATTGGCTTTGCTGCCCTTTTGGTGCTGTATCTCAATTCAGCCTCTGCTGCCCCCACCGATTTTCCTTTCAAAAGACTAGCAACCAACCTCGTCTTTCTTGGCGCGATGTGAAGATATCGTAATGTTGCTTTTGAGGTTGTTTGTGACATAACTATTAGTCTGTTTTTGCTTTTTGTTCAAGTTCCTTCTGCATTTTTCCACCATGGCGTACAAACTTCTTTGTAGGGGAAAATTCTCCCAATTTGTGTCCTACCATTTCTTCCATAATAAACACGGGGACAAATACTTTACCATTATGGACGTTTACTGTTGCACCTACCATTTCTGGAGTAATAGAAGAAGCTCTTGACCATGTATTGATAACAATTTTTGCACCCGATTTTAATGTAGCTACTCTTGCGGAAAGCTTCTCGTCAACATAGGGACCTTTTTTAATTGATCTACTCATAGAATAGCTATTAGCTTTTTAGGTGTTAGTTTATTAGGAATAAAAGATTATATATCCTGATGGATATATAATCACTGCGCTCGCAGAAAATGAAAGTAAATTCTCATTTTTGCTCGCTTGTGATTATACTCTATTACTTAAAATTTTTCAACTAGCCTGGAGAACGTACTGCACTCGAATGCGTACGTTCTTTCTATTTTTTCTTCTTCCTTCTCTGAAGTATTAACTTTCCACTCCACTTTTTCTTTCTTCGCGTTTTTCTCCCTCCTGTGATGTTACCCCATTTATCCTTACTTCTTCGTGTACCACGAGATTGTTTACCTTCACCACCGCCATAAGGATGATCTCTTGGATTCATAACCGATCCCCGTACTGTTGGGCGTATCCCTTTGTGACGAGACTTTCCCGCTTTCCCTGTATTGGTAAGGTTGTGTTCAGGATTTGAAAGCTGGCCAATGCTCGCATAAGAAAGGGAAAGCACCATACGAATTTCGCTGGATGGCATCTTAAGATGGGTATGTTTCCCGTCGTGACCTAACACCTCTGCATAGGAACCAGCGGATCGTATCAATGCACCACCCCTGCCTGGTTCCAACTCAATGTTGTGTACCTGCTGACCAGGGGGAATTATACCCAAAGGAACTCTGTTCCCTGGCTTAAAAGGTGCTGATTCAGATGTAATAATTTCATCACCAATCTTTAATCCATGAGGAGCAAGAAGATAACGATATTCTCCGTCTTTATAGCACACAAGCGCAATAAACGCGGTACGATAGGGATCGTACTCTAACGTTTTTACAATCGCTGGAATGTTTACTTTGTTCTGTCGGAAATCTACCATTCGATAACGTTTCTTATTTTCTCCCCCCTGATGGCGTACCGTAATTCTCCCGTGGTGATTTCTTCCTCCTTTTTTGGTTACTTTTCCAATAAGTCCAGGAAATGGAGCAACACTACTCAACCCCGAGTAGTCAGTTACTGTTGTGTGACGCAATGATGGTGTTTTTGGAGCGTACTTTTTCATATTATTGAGTAGCAACTTCTAATGTACTTCCCTTCCTTAAGGTAACAATCGCTTTTTTGTAGCCTGGTTTTTCTCCTTTATGTGCACCACGCCTTCGAGGTTTCCCAGGAATGTTTACCATATGCACCGAGGAAACTTTTACGTTATAACCACGTTCAATAAGTTTCTTGATTTCCGGTTTGTTTGCACCTTGAGCAACCTTAAAAACATATTTATTTTGTGCGGTCCCATTTAACGCCTTCTCTGTAAACCACGGGTGTTTTACGAGATCCCATCGTAACCCTACCTTCGTGTGAACAGCGGCACCGATTTTCTCATTACTTTGTGGACCAACAAAAACCTGCGCCTCTTTTTTCTTTGGGCTGGTTTTCTTTACGTCAGTTTTTTTAAATAGTGGGAATGCCATACTTTTTTATAGGGTATTATAATTTTTCTCCATGAGAGCAAGTGCGTCTTGAAGAACAATGATGTTTCTATGCCCGATAAGTTTTTTTGCATTTAAATCGCTCGCAAGAACCCAATCGGCGGCTTTGATATTGTTCAAAGAACGATTGAGTGCTTCTTTTTTCTCGTGGACAACAACCAAAAGTTGATTCTTCTTTTTCAAATCCGCAAAAGGTTTCAAAAGTGTTGCGGTTACTTTTGTTTTTGCTTCAACATAATCCATACCACTTATAAACTTGAGTTCATTGTCTCGTAGTTTTTGGGATAACGCCATAACAGTGGCCTTTCGTGCCATTTTTTTAGGAAGCGCTTTGTGATAATCCTTATCTTTAATTGGGCCATGTGTGATGCCACCCTTTCTCCAAATAGGAGACCGGTTTGAACCTACGCGTGCACGTCCTGTACCCTTTTGCTTCCAGGGTTTTTTACCCCCCCCACTTACCTCTCCTCGTCCTTTTGTGTGAGCGAGGGGACGCCTCTCATTTGCCTCATAGGTGTTAAGTACCTGACGCATAAGATCTCCATTCCACTTTACGCCAAAAACCCTATCTGATGCATCGATGGTTCCAATTACCGCCCCCATTGAATTATACAAATCTGCTTTCATACTTTCTATGATGTTATTTCTATGAGACTTCCCTTATTTCCAGGTACGTTACCCTTGATAGCAATAAGTTGATTTTCCTTATCTACGCGGATAATAGTAAGATTTTTTATAGTCTTTCTTTGTCCTCCCATTCTTCCCGCCATCCTTCTCCCCTTAATAACTTGTTGTGGTGTGGTTGCGCCGATAGATCCTGGAGCACGATGACGATTTTTCTGACCATGTGTTTTTGGTCCGCCTTCAAAACTATAACGTTTTACCACCCCCTGGAATCCCCTTCCTTTTGTAAGCCCAGAGATACGCGCCTTAGTGCCCTCTTCAAAAACCTCAACGCCCAATACCTGCCCCACCGTATAATTAGTAAGTTCTTCGGATGCCACTCTAAATTCCTTGAGAGATAAAAAATTAGGCAAATTGTTATATTCACCTGTCTGCGGTTTTGTTTTGTGTTTTTTTGTTCCGAAACCAATACACACCGCGGAATATCCATCTTTCTCTGGGGTACGAAGAGCGGCAACAGTAATAGGGCCAGCCTCAAGTACGGTGACAGAAATTCTTTTGTCCCCATCATATACTTGTGACATCCCTAATTTTTTACCAAGTGTAAATGGCATATTATTTGAATAAAAATACCGGAAATGAAGCCGGTATCTAAAAACCGTAGTTCATTCTTCCTTTTTTACGTTACTGCTATTGTTAAAAACTTCATTAGCGATGTTTATTTTGAAAAATTGTGCATTTGAGGGAAGCGCGAGGCACGGGTGAGAAATGGAATAAGTTATATATTATATAACGAATGAGTATCGCAGCCTGAAACGAAGCGATTCTACAAAGGCACAATTTTCAATTACATCATTTTAATTTCTATGTCCACTCCTGCTGGCATAATTAGGTTCATTAAGGCATCTATCACCTTCTCATTTGGGTCTAAAATATCTACAAGACGTTTGTGAATACGTAACTCAAATTGCTCTCTACTATCTTTGTGTACGAACGTGGAACGATTAACGGTGTATTTCTTGATTTCTGTAGGAAGTGGAATGGGTCCGCTCACTTTTGCATTATATCGTTCTGCAATATCTACAATTTGGCGTGCAGAATTCTCGATGATTTTGTAATCATACGCCTTGAGTCGAATCCTTATTTGAACTTTTTCGTCTTTTTCCTTTGGCATTTTATTATTTTTTTATTAAATCCCTTACGCACTATGTTGGTAGGGGGTCTATTCGTGTAGAACATTTCTACACTAAACGAGCGCGCTGAGCTCACCGCAAGTTCAGCGCACCTATTAGTATAAAAGTTTATTTATTAATCTTCGTTACCACACCTGCTCCTACGGTCTTACCACCTTCTCGAATGGCAAAACGTTGTTTTTCTTCAAGAGCAACAGGAGAGATAAGTTTTACACCAAATTTCACGCTATCTCCAGGCATAACCATCTCAACGCCTTCTGGTAAAAGAACTTCACCCGTTACATCAGTAGTTCTGATATAGAACTGCGGTTTGTAACCCTTAAAGAATGGTGTATGGCGTCCTCCCTCTTCTTTGTTCAAAATATATACTTCTGCTTCAAAATCAGTATGGGGGGTAACTGAACCTGGTTTTGCAATAACCTGACCACGTTCTACGTCTTCTTTCTTAATACCGCGAATAAGAAGTCCAACATTATCTCCTGCACGACCTTCGTCAAGTGTCTTTTGGAACATTTCGATACCGGTAATTACTGTTTTCTGGCTTGGGCGGAGACCAATAATTTCAACCTCATCGTTTGTCTTAATCACACCACGTTCTGCGCGACCCGTTACAACAGTTCCGCGTCCTTCAATAGTAAAGATATCTTCGATAGGCATCAAAAATGGTTTTTCCGTGTCACGTACAGGATCAGGAATATAGGTGTCAAGTGCATTTACAAGATCCATAATAGGCTGTACGTCTGGATCATCTGCTGATTTTGCATTAAGAGCCTTGAGAGCTGAACCGCGGATCACAGGAGCCTTATCTCCATGAAATTCTTGTTTTGTAAGCAATTCACGAACCTCCTCCTCAACGAGATCAATAAGTTCTGGATCATCAACCATATCTACTTTGTTCAAAAAGACAACAAGTGCGGGAACACCCACCTGACGTGCAAGCAAAATGTGTTCACGTGTCTGAGGCATAGGACCATCAACTGCTGAAACAACAAGGATGGCACCATCCATCTGAGCTGCACCAGTAATCATGTTCTTGATGTAATCGGCGTGACCTGGAGCATCGATGTGAGCATAGTGGCGTTTTTCTGTCTGATATTCAGAGTGGTGAAGAGCAATAGTAATACCACGAGCTTTTTCCTCGGGTGCGTTATCGATTTGATCCACTGACTCCTCCTTATCAACAAACCCCTTAAGATGGAGCACGTGGGTGATGGCCGCAGTAAGCGTAGTCTTCCCGTGGTCAACGTGACCAATGGTTCCGACGTTTACGTGTGGCTTTGTCCTTTCGAATTTTGCTTTTTCCGCCATACTAATTTTTTTGTTTCTACGAATAAAAAGTAATGCTTTAGCATCACTGTCTACTCTTGTTATGTTAGTTAAATGTTTATCTACCTACCTGATTAAGTTTAGTGATTTTTAAACATATGTCAACCCCTGTTACGTTTGGGGTGGTAAAAATGAGAACCACCCAGTTTTTGGGTGGCATATGATAATTAATCAAAATTCCTCACAAAAGAAATTTCAATCCCCTGTGAACCTCCCCGCCTGTAAGGGCGGGGAGGTTCACAACTAATCGGTGAGAAAAACTTGTTGGTCTAAGGTAATAGATTGGATACTATCTTCTAGCCCTTGCGGAATTTGTGGTGGTTTAATTACCTTCCAATCACTCTTTTCGTGGGGTCCTGTGTTGAGATTGGGCACGGTAAAGGTAACCCATTGAAATTTAGCACGAAACAATATTTCAGCATCCTTTTTGTTGAGGGCTACCGTAAACATATTCACTCTACGAAACACATATGTATCAGTGAAACAAATAGAAAGAGATGTTGCATACTCTCCTAGTTTTTTTAGGGCATCTTTGGCTTTTGTGTTTCCTTTGGGAACAATGATAAATACAAGCGGTTCTTTTTCCATTACCCATCCCACCCCTATCTTCAAAGTACTACCATTAGACTAAATCAACAGGTCTCAAAAGGCAACGATGCTTTTACTAACTATGGTAGTTCGACTACCATAGTTGGAGCTATGCCACGGCATGCTGGGTATGACTAAAAACATTTTTTAGGACCCGCTATAAAAATATGTTACTACTATGCTGTGGCATAGTGGCAGGTGTTTGTTTTTTGGTTTCCCTCCGAAGGTTTTCAGAAATTAAAACCCACACATCCTTGTGCGTGGGGTATGGATTAGGAATTTACATACACCGCAGACAGATCGTCGACGCTCCGACTATAGCCGATCCCGCCGTAGCCCCAGCCACACTCGCCACCGCTGAGGCAGAGACAGAGCGTCCAACAAGTGCCACGCGAACCGCGGAAAACCGTGCCATCGAAGAAGATGCTGGTTGTGAGACCATTTGTCTTCTTCCACCACTCTTTAGGGATATGAGACTGGTTCTCTAAGAGCGTCTTGAAAACCTTGGCGTCGAGGCGAATGACACCACTCGCCTTGAGAAGCACCAGACTCTCCTCGCCCGACATTCTAGTCTTACCATTAAACATAGTCACGAGACGAATCTTGTTCAGATCCAACTCCGTGATGGTGAGGGAACGTTGATCTTGCTCCTCGTCACCTTCGAGACCATTGCCGTCGATCGGACCTTTCCAGAAGCTCCACCAATTGTCGAAAAAGGGTTCGGAGTTAAAGGGTTGGGAACGGTCGATGGTGAGAATGTTCGTACTTGGTGTACCCATGATTTTTTTCTCCTTTTTTGTGTGTTTTGTGCTGATTTAAGTAAACCAGTTTTTGCGGATTTGTCAAGGGTTTTAAAAAAGTTGATTTTGGGTTTAATATAGAAACAGTACTTTTATAACAGGGGTGACAGAAAATGGGTGAAAACATCGTCCTCTATGATATGCGGAAAAAAGATTATCCGAATAAACGCGATGATACGTTTCGAACGCTTCAGGTATTTAAGTGCTGGGTGTGCGGTGGGTTAACCAATCGAGTAACGATGGGTGGTTATCCTGGATATGGTGTCGCCACCATATGTCCCAACAGTAGTGAGTGTTGGCACCACGAGCTTTATAGGAAGATAACGTGGCTGAAAAGACATCCACATCCCAAACACTACAAAGAAGAGTTACAACAAGAGATAGATGATGAGGTTAAAGAAAGCGCACACCTTGTTGTACACGATCTTGTTGGAGCATACGACAAAACTCTTGTTGAAAGCGCAAGCCATGTATTTAGTTCAAAGCCAAATGATCGCGAATGTAGACATCTTTCGCATGGTTCGTTTGAGTAGGCGCAACGATGAGTAGCTTCATCGACTATGATGCGGAAACCATCATCTTTAATCTTGTCGCCTTTCCCCCAAAAGATAGTGAACAAAAGAGCTGGTATCTCTCAATTCTTAAACGTCGTTTCTACGAGTGGGAGCAATATCTAATGAGACTCGGACGCGTAAAGCAGTGGCGTGGTATGAAAAACGAAGTAATAAGCCCCGACGAGTGGACCAAGGCGATTTTTGAAGTCTTTTGGAATGAGTGTCTTCGCGATGTCCCCAACCTCGGCATCCCCTTTTTCTCTCGCACACCGTACGACGAGATAAAACAGCTTCTCCTCGAAAGCATTTTAAAACCAGATTTATAACAAAACCAAAAACACCCACAGGGGTGTTTTCTATATTATACTAGTTTGGAACCTACCCCTCTCCGAAGCGAGCCCTCAAGGGGGAGTCAAGTTGTATCGCTATAATAGGGGGGTTGTAACGGTCTCCCTCTTGGAGGCGAGTTTTGGAGAGGGGTAGGTGTGACTATAGAGGTAGATCGTTGAGAGTAAGTTGGTCGTGTGATGGGCGTGGAACGTGATGTATTGGTTGCTCTTGTAATCCACGTAGCACATCGATGGT
Organism: Parcubacteria group bacterium; assembly: GCA_016217555.1. Classification (GTDB taxonomy): domain Bacteria; phylum Patescibacteriota; class Minisyncoccia; order UBA6257; family JACRHW01; genus JACRHW01. The sequence continues at coordinate 12,128 of JACRHW010000016.1, read as the reverse complement.
GTGGAGTATTTTTTCATACTCCTTCCAGTTCATCACGATAAATGCTGGGGTTGCTTCGTGGTCAAGCACAATCGCCTTTCCACTTCCATACTCAAGAATTTTTTTTATTTTTTCGAAAGTATTCATGCCAATGTTGTTTAAATTTATGAGCGAGACCCAATGTTGAGCGAGATAAATTTATCTACAACATTGAGCACCCCGCCCTCTATGCATGTGGATACAAGGTTAAAACGAGGCTCGATGTGCTTAGAGGGCGGGGTAAAGGTTTGGCAGTTCTTCACTACGTTCAGAAGCCAACTCCTTTACTTCTTGCCTGCCATCATGAGTTCTGCCACATTCTTTGGCATCTCCTGATAGCTATCAAATTCCATGGTAAATATTCCTCTCCCCTCCGTCATGGAACGAATTTTTGTGGCGTATCCAAACATTTCTGAAAGTGGCACCTTTACATCGATAACTTTTACATTCAGACGCTCATCAATGGATTCAATTCTTCCTCTCTTGGCATTGAGATCACCAGACACATCGCCTAGGAATTGGATAGGAATAATAACCTGGACCTTCATGATAGGTTCAAGAATCGAAATACCTCCACGCTTTGCCGCTTCTTGAAACGCCATAGAACCTGCAATTTTAAAAGCAGATTCGGAAGAGTCTACGTCATGATACGATCCATCATAAAGTGTTACCGCAACATCAACGACAGGATATCCAGCGAGAACCCCTTTCATTGTTGCCTCCTTCACTCCCTTTTCAACGGCAGGAATAAACTCCTGCGGAATGGCACCTCCCTTGATAGCATTAGTAAATTCAAACCCTGCACCACGTTCTCGTGGTTCGATTCTCAAGCGCACATGTCCATATTGACCCTTACCTCCAGATTGACGGATATATTTACCCTCTGCCTCCGCCTTTGCTTTAATGGCTTCCTTGTATGCTACTTGCGGTCTTCCTACATTTGCTTCTACCTTAAACTCGCGAAACATACGATCAACGAGAATTTCAAGATGGAGTTCTCCCATACCATAAATTAATGTTTCGTTTGTCTCCTGGTCGCTTATAATACGGAATGTTGGATCCTCCTGTGCCAACCTACGTAGTGCAATACCCATCTTTTCTTGGTCTGCTTTTGTTTTTGGTTCGATACGTACCGAAATAACAGGTTCTGGAAATATAATTTTTTCTAAAACAATAGGCGTAGCAGAATCACAAAGAGTGTCTCCGGTAAATGTGGTTTTAAGTCCCACCACAGCACCAAGATCTCCTGCGTACATTTCCTCAATTTCCTCACGATGATTTGCGTGCATGCGCACAAGACGCCCAATACGCTCCTGCTCACCCTTTACCGAATTTAAAACATAACTACTACGTTTCAAAACACCCGAATAGACACGCACATAGGTGAGATTTCCAATAAAAGGGTCGGTAGCAACTTTAAAAGCAAGCCCAGAAAATGGTTCTTCGTCATTAGGATGACGCTCGAGTTCGTTTCCGGAATCAGGATCTGTTCCTTTAATTGCCGGAATATCAGTTGGTGCTGGAAGATAATCAATTACCGCATCAAGCACAAGCTGAACTCCCTTGTTTTTCAAAGCGGATCCACAAAGTACCGGAACAATAGCACCAGCAATCGTTGCCTTTCTTAATGCACGACGAAGTTCTTGTTCACTGATCTCCTTTCCATCAAGATATTTTGTAAGCAATTCGTCGTCCTGTTCAACAATTTTTTCTATAAGATTATGGCGATACATCTCTGCCTCTGCTGACAAATCTTCTGGGATATCCGAGAGAACAATATCATTTCCATTTTCCCCCACAAACGAAACAGCTTTCATACGGATAAGGTCAATGACGCCCTTGAAATCTGATTCTAAACCAATAGGAATACTTAGGGGTACAGCATGGGGAGTAAGGCGTTCATGAACAGAGGCAAGTGATCGTTCAAAGCTTGCACCCAATCGATCGAGTTTATTGATAAAACAAATACGAGGCACATGATATTTATCGGCCTGTCTCCACACTGTTTCTGACTGTGGTTCTACGCCTGCTACCCCGTCAAAAACAACAACGCCTCCATCTAGTACACGAAGTGATCGCTCTACCTCAACAGTAAAGTCCACATGACCTGGAGTATCGATAATATTGATGCGATGTTCGTGCTCTTTCTTAACCTTTTCTAAATCAGCAACGCCATCCTTGAGATAAGTGGGCGTCCAAAAACAAGTCGTCGCAGCCGCTGTAATAGTGATACCACGTTCCTGTTCTTGTTCCATCCAGTCCATAACTGCGGCCCCTTCATGCACCTCACCAATCTTATAGGATATGCCTGTATAAAACAAAATGCGCTCGGAAACGGTTGTTTTTCCAGCGTCGATGTGGGCAATAATGCCAATGTTACGATATTTTTCGATAGGATATTGTCTCATAAGGTAAACATACAAATATACGAATTATACTAATGATACAAATCAATACGAATAGTCTCAACTCGTATTCGTAACCATTCGTATCATTTGAACGGATTCGTATATTAGTATATTTATTTTTACCATTTAAAATGCGCGAATGCTTTGTTGGCCTCTGCCATGCGGTGCATGTCACCGCGTTTTTTCATTGCAGCACCTTCTTTTTGTATTGCGAGAAGAAGCTCCTCTGCAAGTTTTTCTGTCATGCCCTTCCCTGTTTTTTTAGCCTGAGCTGCACCGATAAGCCAACGTAATGCGAGGGCGAATCTTCGTGTTGGGCGCACCTCGCGTGGAACCTGATAGTTTGCACCACCCACCCTGCGTGATGCTACCTCGACAGTTGGTGCCACATTATCAATTGCTGTTTTAAGAACCTCTGAAGGATTAAGTTTTGTTTTTTCAGCAACAATATCAAGTGCGCCATACATAATTTTTTCGGCGGCTGCCTTCTTTCCATCAGACATGAGTTTATTAATAAAGCGCGTAACCTCTACGCTTTCGTAAACAGCATCTGGTTCAAGTTCTCGTGTATATTTTCTTTTTCTTCTCATGGTTTAGTTTATAGCTTATAGCTTATAGCTCCTAGGGAAATTTAGGACCGTCTATTCCTAAAAGCTGATTATTTTGCCTTAGGTCTTTTTGCGCCATATTTAGAGCGCTGTTGCTTTCTATTCTGAACGCCTGATGTATCAAGTCTTCCACGCACGATGTGATAACGTACCCCTGGCAAATCTTTTACCTTTCCTCCACGAATCATCACCACAGAGTGTTCCTGTAAATTATGCCCCTCTCCAGGGATATATGCTGTTACCTCCATACCGTTGGTAAGTCGCACACGAGCAATTTTACGCAATGCGGAGTTTGGTTTCTTCGGGGTTGTTGTAGATACCTTAATGCACACACCCCGCTTAAAAGGAGATGATGAAGCGATAGGCTTATTTTTTAATGAGTTAAACGTCGAATCAAGCGCAGGCGCTTTTGACTTCTTTGGAGGAACCAACCTCCCCTTTTTCACTAATTGATTAATTGTAGGCATAAAATTCAGAATCTAGTAGCATGAACTGAGAAGATATTTTTGTTCGTTTTTTCTTCAAGATTCTAGCTTCCAGATTCTAGCTTCTTTATAGTGTTTAAATGTAACAGAATTTATTCTCTACGTCAACATTTCTATGGGTGAAATAAAAATAGAGATAATAAAACATCAATTACGGGTTGAATAAAAGAAAAACCAAAGAAGATAAAAAGAAGAAAGAGGGGGAGGCTGTATCTTTCAAGAAATATTTGAATTTCAAAAAATTTATGAGGGAGGAGAGCAAAAAGAACTTTTGATCCATCAAGGGGCGGAAGAGGAACGAGATTAAAGACAGCAAGTACTATATTAATAGTGATGATGTTATTAATAAGCATTGTGGTTATCGGATTCAAAACCCAAAAATGATCAAATCCACGAAGTGCAAGTGTAAAAAGACCTGCAAAGAGAATGTTTGAAAGCGGCCCTGCTGCACCAATAAGCCCCCCTCCCACCTTGGGATTTCTCAGGTTATAGGGATTGTACGGCACTGGCTTTGCCCAACCAAAAATAGGAAGCCCGGAAATGAAGAGAACCAAAGGCAATACTATCGATCCCACAGGGTCTATGTGAGATATCGGATTTAAAGTAAGCCTCCCCTCTCGTCGTGCGGTGGGATCCCCCAACATCTCAGCAACATACCCATGAGAGATCTCATGAATAATCACGGAAAAGAGAAAAATAACAAGTTGTAGGATAGCTATTGAATAATTCATAGTAGTATGATACTAATATACTAATGCGCGCGAATGATACGAATGGCTACTAATACCATACCGTCATATTCGCATTATTTGTATCATTAGTATAATTCGTATATTGGTATCTTTAAGTATATGAGACAATGTTTTTTCTGTGAAAAAAGTGGAACCAAGGTGGGTATGAGAATCCTCCTCCGAGGTAATTATAACCCAACCAATATGTTTAAGAAACAGCCCAATCTCCAATGGTTTAAAAATCCTATGGGGCCAGGCAGGGTAAAATCGTGTGTGAAGTGCATTAAGACTATCGCCAAAAAGGGTCTAAACGCCCAGAGGTAGGTTGCAGACGATAGTTCTCTTTGATAAGCTTGTGAATAACAAGCTTATTTTTTATTCGGACCATCGGATAGTGGTAGTCTATGCCCTTGGGGTGGGTAAGGCGGCAGTTCGATTCTGCCTGGTCCGACAAATAAAGCTGGTCGAGACTCGTCCACCTTGTGGGCGGCACGACTAAATTGTGCGCACCAAGAAATCCACAGCTTTAACGTTGCGGATTTCTTTTGAGGCACTTAAACTATAAGTACTAAGCGTCGAAAAAGGTTTTGTTTTTCTTTTTATTACAATCTAAAAAAATATCAATTTACAATATATATGAAAAAATACGTGTCGTATTTAGTATCATCTTCGATTTCTTTGTTCCTCCTTATGGGACTCGTGCAACCCGCAGATGCGTTTTCGCTCAAGGTTCCCGCTTTTTTTAAGGCAGCACTTATGAGACTTCAGGTTAATCCTTCAGGTGGTTTAGCACAATTTACTGGTAGTACACCACCATCTGATGGAACACCGCCGCCAGGAGGTTCACAACCATCTGGATCTCAAACTCCACCACCATTCTCAGCACAGTCTTACCCACCACAAGGACCTAGTCAGTATCCTTTCCAACCAAGTCAACAAATGAATCAGCAGCAGAGAGACCAAACACGGGGGCAACAACCCTGTCCCATTCAAGCATCTCAATCAGATCAACAACAACCTTGTGGACCAATGCAAGTGCAAGGACAGCAGAATTTTCAAAACCAAGACCTTCGAGCCATAAAAGATGGGGCACGACAAATGAATCAAGATCTTGGAAAATTTAAACGCAACATGGAGGACGTACAAAAAAATGGGGTTAAACCACCACAAGGGGTCTTTGATACGGCAGAACGTGTTCGTATGCAAACTCAAAAATTACAAAACGCGCAAAAACCAGAAGATCTTCAGGGAATTGACGTAAACTCTCTCGAACAAGACATGAATTCTCTCGATCAATCACAAAAAACTACTGGAAATCAAGCGCGGCGCATAAAGGATATGCAACAAGGAGTTCAGGGGATGGAACAAGGAATTAAGCAATTTGAAAAACAAATTGCTAAGCTTCAAAAACAAAACATAGCGATTCCCCAAGAAACATCGGATGCGCTCCAAAAAGTAAAATCGGCTATCACTACGGTTAAAGCATCCAAGGATGCTGATGAGATTGAAAATGTCATGCAAAGCCTTCCTGATATGATGCAACCTCTCAACGATGCAAGACAACAGCTCGAGATGCTTTCACGTTGGCCACAAACACTGAAACAAATAAACCAGGGTCTTAATCAAGCTACAAAAGAACTTGCAAGAAATAAATCTATTGTAGATAAACTTGCCAAAAAGGGATTTGACCTCACTAACACATATAACCAACTCGTGGCAGGGGTCGATCAACTTAAAGCAGCTCGAGATGCTGCAGTAACGAAGGTCGCGGCAGGAGATGCTCAAGGTGCTTTTGATACTCTAGAATCTGATTTTTTTGACCAAATGGGAGAAATGGGAGAAAAAACACGGGTTATTCAAACACTAAGCAATCTGACTCGTTTTGTTGCTGAATCTAAAAAATCATTAAACGCAGCAAAGTCCTCTATTGCACAATTGAAACGAAAGAAGGTTGATACCACAGAATTGCAGGCTCTTCTTGATGAAGCACAAGCTAAAAGTGACGAGGTGGCCGTATTGGTTGAATCTACAGACCTTGATGAAGATGCGGTTATGGCGGGAATCCAAGATTATCAAGATTTGATGCAACAATTTGACAGTATGCGAGAGGATCTTGGTGGTGGTATGGCAAGACCATGGCAATCGGGAGGTCAACAGTTTAATGAGATTAGTATTCCTTCGGTTTTTGGATCACCACAAAAGAAAGGACAACCCGCATCAGTCTTAGGAAATGGTGTAGCGACAGGACAACAGTAATTACGCGATAGGAAAAAGATAAAAAACCCGAGGAGTTCCCCCCGGGTTTTTGTTTTTTTATCTATCCTCTTTCTTCGGGTTTACCAAGCTCAACCCCACACACACGAAGACAATCTCTGTACACAATGAGTCTCATTGCGTACTCATGAGCAAAAACACGAATATCTTCTCCAAGGAGGACGCCCTCTTTTCTTCCATACAGTTTTGCTCGTGCAATAACGATCTCTGCATATCTATCTAATCCGACGAGTTCGTTAATAGCGTAATCTTGTGCGTCATGTTCAAGGTTTCCAAGAGGATCAATACATGCATCACCATATTTTTCTTTTGCCTTTGCTTTTTCTCGTTCTAAACGTTTTTTATATTCAACTTCAGCTTTAGCTACGTTACCCATTTTACAATTCCTCCTTTAACGATAATGAACTAGAAAAAATAATATCATGTCTATCTATATAAGTCGAACAAATTTTATATACCCTTGTGTTAGAATTGAATTGAAACGAAAATATGAAAAAAATAATTATTGCTTCCAAAAATCCTGTAAAAATAAAAGCGACACTTGAGGGATTTCAACAGATGTTTCCCAATGAGCACTTTGAGGTTGAGGGAGTTTCTGTTGCTTCAAATGTTGCAGATCAACCACGAAGTGACAGAGAGACGTTTCAAGGCGCTGTTAATCGTGTAAATAATGCAAAAAGTCATTCACCACATGCAGACTATTGGGTTGGCATGGAGGGAGGTGTAGATGAACATGATGAGCACCTTGGGACATTTGCGTGGATTGTCGTTCATTCCAAAGAACAACGCTGGGGCAAGGGAAAAACAGGAACCTTCTTCCTGCCAACTCCTGTAGCTTCGCTTGTGCGACAAGGAAAGGAGCTTGGTGATGCAGATGATATTGTCTTTGGTGGGACTAATTCAAAACAAAAAAAGGAGCCATTGGTATGCTTACCGACAACCTCATCGATCGTGCTCATTTTTATACGCTTGCAACCATCTGTGCCCTCATCCCATTCAAGAAACCCCACCTCTACTAATTTTTTCTCACACAATAGTGTTGTGTGCTATGATAATGGTACACTTTTCATGTCTAGACTTATACGAAAACAATTTTTTTCTTGGTATGTGTTTTTGTCTTTTGTTACCTTTCAATTTTCTTTTCTTCTAATCCCCCCCCCCACAGCTCTTTAGACACATTGAATCCGCTCTCTACTCCTCACGCAAACGCTGCTGGGGTTGGAGGAACTGAAGGCATGGTGGCGTATGGAATGACCGGGGATGGAACCCCAAAATACAAATTGTGGGATGGAACCTCATTTGGCACTCAGGCGGCTGCTAATGCGGCACAAAGCCAAATCAAATGGCTTGTTTTGCAGGGTGCTCCACGATTGAGAAATGAAAAGATCATGGGAGTGGTTGGGGGTGGAAGCAATGCATTTTATGTACAACGCTGGAATGGATCGATATGGAGCAACGAATGGAATGTTACACTAACCACCGTTGCGAATCGCACCTTCTCAATTGCCTACGAAAATTTTACCGCAAATGCGATCGTAGTATATGGAGATAGCACCACGCAACTAAAATATCGAAAATGGGACGGAATTTCATGGACAGGAGAACTAAACGCAGGTACGGCACTTACAGGAGTTCCACAAATGGTACAAACCTCAATGCGACCTCCTTACGTAAACACACGAAAAAATGATATTACTGTACTCATTACAACTAATGATGGAAAACTTCATGCGATGCGTTGGAACAATGGAGCGTTTGGAGATCAGATCACCATGTCCAATAATCCTTCAGCGGTGACAAGCGATGTAGCTGATGTAGCGTATGGAAGAACAAATGGTGAGGCAATCGTGGTATGGGGAACGACCAGTTCTACTATTGCCTATCGTCGATTCACTACCTCATGGCAATCAGAAGTTACTGCATATTCTAGGCTTTCGGGAACAGCAACATGGCTCGCGGTGAGTAATGACAGGGTCTATGGTTCTAATAATATATCGGTGATATGGAACCAGGCGGGGAATCAAAAGATTGAAATGGGGATATGGGATGGGAGTTCTTGGTTAACACGTCCTACCGCAGTGGATACTGATAACGTTGATCGCAGAAATATAAGTACCGCGTGGGAAAAACATACGGGCAGGGCCATGTTTGTGTTCTCTCAAAAAACACCGAATGCGAAAGCGCTTTCATGGAGAACATGGACAGCGGCAGGCGGGTTTAGTGTTGTCACACAAGAATCAAGTGAATTATCACAAAAAATAAGATGGATGAGGCTCCATCCTGACAGTAAAGGAAATGAGATGATGGTAACAGTCCTTGATATCGGTGGCGACCTCCATACGCGCCGTTGGGGTGGTAACGGAAGCTGGTCAACAACGTTTACTGATATCGTAACTGGGATATCTTCTGCAAGCACAGAGCCGTTTTATTTTTTTTGGGATGATGCCGCAGCAGGTATGGTAGAAAATTATTACCGCTGGTATGCAGACAATAATCAGGTAGTTGTAACTGATCCTTATCCGGCCGGAAATGCAGATTTAGGAGAAAATGCAGCCATTACTAAATATGACCTTCCTCCCGCAAACGGAGAAACGTTAAGGTTGCGTACGTCATTGCACATCACTACCATTAAACTTGTTACAAATGAAACGGGTATGAAACTGCAATTCGCACCAAAAGCGGCAAGTTGTTCTGCCATTTTGGATACAAGTTGGGTTACTGTAGGGAGCCCTACAAGTACTTCTCTGTTTCGTGGAAGCGATGGTACCCCTATTAATGGTACGGCACTTTCGACGGATCCTCCTACTGCAGGGGATTTAAAATTAAGTGTTTCCGGTCGGGCATGGACGTATGAAGAAGGTGGTACAAGCGCTTTGAATCCCTATGGTGTTGCTATCGGTGAAGACGTCGAGATGGATTGGTTTATACAAAACAATGGTGCTGCACCAAAAACTGCATATTGTTTTCGTATCGCACTCGAAGAAGGACATAGTGTTGATTCCTATCTTTTTTATCCCGAACTTATTACAAGTGACTATCGTCCCAGAACACAAAATTGGCGATGGTATGATGACGAAACCAACGAAACACCCACTGTTGCACTTGCTGCGGAAAATGTTGCACCAAGTAGCGTAGGAACCACAAGCACGGTTAAATTGCGTGTTACTGTGGCAGAGACAGCAAACGTAGCAGGAAGTAATATAAAATTCAAGCTTCAGACATCGCAATATTCTGATTTTTCACGTGGGGTAAGTGATTTAACCCCTATCACATCATGTACCACAACCTCTGGATGGTGCTATGGAGATGGTGTCGATACCGATAATGATACGATCACCACACGCCTCCTTGCCGACTCAACGAGCAATGGCACACACAATGAGATAGCAAGTACATCGAGCACACTAAGTCCCGCCGCAAGTTCATCTGTAGAAATTGAATTTACTATTAAACATACCGAAGCGTATGTGGGTAAAACATATTTTTTCCGCGTGTTTGATGTTACTGACGGCATAGCTGCCCCGACAAATACAGATGTAGCATATCCCAGCCTTGTTATGGAGGGTGGCACACTCACGTTTACCGTCAGTGGTCTTCCTTCGGGTACGAATACGGCGGGTATTGTGACCGATGTTACCACAACTGCCACAACGATCCCTTTTGGAAGTATTAGTACGAGTTCTCCCCTCGAAGCAGCACAACGATTAACGCTAAGTACGAACGCAGTGGTGGGATACATCGTTCGCATGTATCAAACACAACAACTCTCGAAAGATAACAACCGATCTATTCCTTTGGTGAGTGGGACAAATGCTTCTCCTCTCGCGTGGAGTATTCCCACTGGTCAGTCGGGGGCATATGGATACCATACGACCGATGCAACATTAGGTGATAGCCTAGCAACCCGTTTTGCAGATAATGATACCTATGCGCAACTTGATGGCACCGCCCGTGAAGTAGCTTATAGTTCAATTCCCATAGCTAATGATTCTACAGACATTGTGTTTAAGCTGGAGCTTACTTCAACGCAAATGGCGGGAGTGTATAATAATACGCTGGTATATATCGTTACTCCTATTTTTTAAAGTTCTTATCAATTCATAGTAAAAAAACGAGGAATTGCCTCGTTTTTTAATTTAAAACCCCGTTTTTCCGGCACAAAGCCAAGTGGGTATCCGCAACGAGTAGCCCAAGGGCTATCGTGATATGAGATGTCCCGAAGGAAATTATTTGATCCGAAAAACGGGGCCTTGTGTCTATTATATCAGAAAAAATGTGAGTCAAACACCAAACCTGTGCATAAATGTGGGACGTTTTTAATCCAAACCAACACTCGCCTACAAGGGGGTGACCGTTACAATCCCCCTATTATAGCGATAATACTTGACTCCCCCTTGAGGGCTTGTTCATGGTTTAGATCAAAAACTTATAGTAGGATAGTGGTATGAAAAAAATACGAGTTGGCGTATTAATGGGTGGCACTTCTAATGAACGAGAGGTGTCGTTATTATCGGGTAATCAGGTGGTAAAAAATCTTTCACGAGAGCTCTATGATATTTCCAAGATAGAGATTACAAAAGATGGAAAATGGCTTCTTAATAACAAAACGTCTCTTACTGTTCTTCCTGGCAATGATCTGAGAAATCGTTTCGATATTATCTTTATCGCACTCCACGGAGCATTTGGTGAAGATGGCAAAGTACAAGCGATCTTAGGTACCCTCAAAATCCCCTACACTGGCTCAGGAGTGCTTGCAAGTGCACTTGGTATGGACAAAGCAAAAACAGCAGAACTTCTCACCTCACACAAGATAACAATGCCAAAATGTATTGCCCTGAAAAAAGGTGAAAAAGTAATATCGGCATTCAAATTTCCATGTGTTGTAAAACCAAATGCCTCAGGTTCGAGTGTTGGAGTAAGTATTGTGAAAGATAAAATAAAACTCACAGCTGCACTACGCAAAGCATTTAACGAGGATCAAACAGTTCTTGTACAGGAATATATAGAAGGGAGAGAACTCACTTGTGCAGTTATGGGAAATGCAGAGGACGCTAATCTTATTGCCCTCCCTCCCATAGAAATAGTCTCTCCAGGAACCTTTTTTGATTACAACGCAAAATATCTCTCAAAGAAAACCCAAGAAATTTGCCCCGCCCCTATTGATAAAAAAGTTTCTTCCGAGCTTTGTCGTCTAAGTAAAAAAATTCATCTCGCCCTTGGATGTGATGGCCTCACCCGTTCTGATTTTATTCTTTCAAAAAAAGACAATAAGCTCTATTTTCTAGAGATCAACACTATTCCTGGTCTTACCGAAGCAAGTCTCTGCCCCAAAGCAGCAAAAGCAATAGGCATGACTTTTAAAGATTTTCTAGATAAACAAATTCAATTAGCTTTACAGAAATAATAACTTTCCGTGTACTCCCATTTTTGTGATGTCATAACGCACAAATTAGAATTAACCATTATGATGTATCGGGTTACCCCCCGTTATTTGGTTGGTAAAACCCATTGCAAGTAATTTTCTTTTTAAATTTGAGAAGTGCCATAACCCACTGTTTAAATGATGTAATGGTAGGAAACCCTCTCAATCTATGTTTAAGGTCT
>JACRHW010000014.1 GCA_016217555.1 Parcubacteria group bacterium | reverse complement strand
TGTTTCACGCGAAACATTTTCGGTGTTTCACACTCCCCGACCCCCCTCAAAATGTTTCACGCGAAACATTTTCGGTGTTTCACACTCCCCGACCCCCCTCAAAATGTTTCACGCGAAACATTTTATCCACAGCCGTAACCATAAAGGAGTGTGTTATTCCGGAATAATCTATTAATTTCCGCATTGCCGGAAAAGTGTTTATCAAAATGTTTCACATTCTTTTGGCTATTATGTCAATCACATTGGAGGTAAACAAAGCACATTGCTATATGGATGCAAAGAACATGCTATAGAGGATGGGGTGGTTACAAGCTATCGGGATACTACGGGTGTATCAGCTCAGAACTCTGAGTGAAAAACGTAGGAAAATCCATAGTTTTCTAGAAAAACCATGACAAAGTGCTCTCAACGACCCATTGCAGAATCTGGCTTACTCAGTCTTGTGAGCCGATACCTACGGGTGGTTTGACTTAGTACAGATATTATGGTATATCGTTTTTAGCACATCGACAAAAGAAATGTTGTCAAAAACGAAGGGGAGAAGAGAAATGTCAAACTTTTTGAGTAAGGTGTCCAAGTTCTTTTTAGACATGATTGGTTATGTGGATGATCCTCTGGTAGCGTGTGCTTCTCGAAATAAAGGAAAAATGGGTAGCACATCGCTACGCCAAGATCTTGTTAATCCTGTTCCTCAACCTCAAGCGGAAAAAACAAATATTGGCAGAATGAATGGGGTTTACAAAAAAAGCTATAGGGGAACTTGGGATGATGTGGCAGTCGCTATTCTTAAAGATAATCCAAGCGGTCTTTCTTTCATGGAGTTGTATGAGATGTTGAGGAGGAATGGGTGCGTCACTTTGGGTGTGGAAATAGACGAATATATTCATGTTTTGTGGTCTAATGGAAAGGTACGTTGTGATTGGCAATCAGAAATGGTTTTTCCGATAGTATAAATTGAAAGATTGAAAGGGGGTGACATGAATTGCGTGCAATTCATGTTCTTGCTGGTGAATTTGATGGTCCGACCCGAAGCGTTGGGCCTGTTACTGCGGCACGGTGTAGGAGGGCTTTTCAGGTATGGAATAGAGGAGATGCTTGAGCGATACCCAAACATTGATACGTTAGGGGATACGATGGAATTCGATACCTTTCTTTTGCAACACTCGGCGGTTGTGCCTAATGCATTTTTGGGTCTCAGGAGACTTATCGAGAGTAAGGGCGTTGATAGGGTTTGGATTGTTTCTCGTGCGGAGGGGATTGAGCGTGTTGTAAATAGACGCCTTTTTATTGCATATCATTTTGAGGAGCTTACGGGTATGCCTATGGACCATATTCATTTTGTTGATAAGCGGGAAGAAAAAGCGCCAGTGTGTCGTCGGCTAGGAATAGAAGGTCATATCGACGACAGGGGAGAAGTTCTTTTTCATCTTCTTGCTGTGGTGCCAAACCTGATTTGGTTTTCGCCGACGGTAAATGGTGTGCTTAGATGGTCGTATAATCTTTCGGGATTTACATGTCGAGTGTCCGGATGGGACGAAATACTTTTAAAAATGTAATAACAACAGAACGGCACAGAGATGTCGTTTTTAATATAGAGATATCCCACCAAAGACCAACGCTCGTCTCCAAGAGGGGAGACCGTTACAACCCCCCTATTATAGCGATAACACGTGACTCCCCCTTGAGGACGACCGTGTGGTCTTTGGTGGAATACACTAAATATTATGAAAACACATTTGCGTACGGGTGAAATTGGGGAGGGGATTGCGTGTGATTATTTAAGGGGAAAGGGGTATAAGATTATTGAGGTTAATTTCAAAAGACGTTATGGGGAGATTGACGTTGTTACGACCCTGAATGGGATCTTTGTTTTTGTGGAGGTAAAAACGAGTGCAAGCGCTGTAATGCCAGAGTGGCAAATTACTCCGCATAAGTTAAAAAAATTTAAACGTATTATTGAGGGGTATCTTTTAGAAAAGAAATTATATGGTAAAGAGGTACGTGCCGATGCTGTTTTCATAAATGTTGACCCCAAGACAGGGGAGCATACTTTGGAACACATTGAAGGTATAGAATTTTAAAACCCACATGTGTGGGTTTGGGTATGATTATTTTTTTGTGTCATTGGCAAATTGATAGGGGATCATGCCGTAGAGGGCTATGAGATGATAAATATCTATAAATTCTGGCTCTGTTAAATTTGCCACAAAACAATGGTGATGGAAACTGAAGTGAAGACATGTATTTTTTTGTGCATCCATAACCGAGATGAATTCAGTAGTTACTTTTGCAATTTCTTTGTTGGGAAATTTTTTGCGTCGCAAGGAGAGGTAGACACGTGTAGAAAAATTATCATGTTCGATGCGTGTTTGCACTTCGAAGTTGATTATAATTTTTGGTATTTCTCCCCCCATTGTCTCTAAAAGGAGTTTAAGCTGATCTCTCGAGATCACGATATTCACCACCATTCATTTACAATGTGCTATCTATAGTATGACGAGAAAATAAAAAATAGAAAGCTAGCGGAGCATATTTTTTAAAGAAACTGTCAGTTTTTAATGACATTTTATATAAAATACCCACACGATGTGGGTTTATGTTTTAAAATTCTCCGATGGTGTAGGGATTGCCTCCTTGGTCATTATAGATATGGATGCGGGTTCTTTTTTCATAAGACATCGCTTGAGATAATCCATAGGCCTCTTGTCGTGTATCGCAATCTTTGAGCAGCCACTCTTCTTTTGTGTCTATCTGCACTTTTATGACTCTCCATTTTCCAGGTGGCGCCTTTTTCTCTATTTTTGATTGTTCATCCATCCTCTTGTTCTCCCTTTTCAAATTTCCCAGGGACTGATTCTTTAAAACATATTTATACATTTTTGTCAAAAATGCGTTGAGATTTTTATCATGCTATGCTCAAGGGGTCAAAATTAATAATTTATTTTTTTATGTCAAATCCAAAAACCATTCTCGAGGCGTTTACGTGGAGATATGCTACACAAAAATTTGATACCAGTAAGAAGTTATCCGACGAACAACTTAATACCTTACTTGAAGTAATTCGTCTTTCTCCATCATCGTTTGGATTACAGCCGTGGAAGTTTATTGTTGTTCGGAATCCGGAGTTACGGGTAAAACTACGGGGGGCGGGATATGATCAATCGAAGATCACCGATGCATCACATCTCATTATTTTTGCTGTCAAAAAAAATCTTGATGATAAGACTGTTGACACCTATATACAATCAGTAGCACAGGTGCGTGGTGTTGCTTTTGAAACACTTAAAGGATACGGAGATATGATTAAACAATTTCTTTCTTCAATGTCTCAGGAGGCAAAAATGGAGTGGGCAGCACGACAGGCGTATATTGCTCTCGGTGTTCTCATTACGGCAGGAGCAGTGGAGGGGATTGATGTTGGCCCTATGGAGGGTTTTGATCCTAAAAAATTTGATGAAATTCTTGGCCTAGAGCAGATGGGGCTCGAGACAAAAGTTATTGTAGCAGTTGGTTTTAGAAGTGACGATGACTTTCCCGCAAGTTTAACAAAAGTTAGATTTCCTAAAGAAGAAGTGATTATTGAGATGAATTAGACACAGATGTATTCTATTTAGATGTATGTGGTATTGATAATTGTTTTGAGAAATGTGAATACCTTTTCCATTTCTTTTATGGAAATAGATTCTTTTGTGGTGTGTGGATTTTTTGCACCGTAACCAAGATTGAGGGTTTTAACCCCTCTTTTATTAAGATTGTTTGCGTCTGAAACTCCCCAGTATTTTTTATAATACCTAATGCGACAGTGGGTGCTTTGGTATATCGATTTGGAAATATGTTTTACAAACTTATTATGTTGGTTAAAATAGTATCCATAATTTTCGAGTCGATCCGTGTAATAACCTATACACCCATTTTCCTCGGCATTTTTTTTGATCAGCCACTTTATTAAAGAGGCCTGTTTTTGTAGGTTTTTTTGTGTGAAGCTTCTTACTTCTCTTTGAAGTTGGATATTACTTAATAGAGTATTGGTGTCACTACCGCCATGTACTGTGCCAATATTGCAAAAAGTGTTTCCTAATACACCATGTGGTACTTCTTTTAAAAATTTAGAGAGTGCGGGCAGGACACTGTGACCCTGTGTGACGGTTGACGCGTCTGCCTCTTTTCCACGAATTTGGAGATCTTGGCGTAGATAATATGGTGAGCTTAGAACTATCGTGCCAAAAGGTTTCGCGATATCAAAACAGAGGGCTTCTTTTGAGTGGATTTTTGTTAAATTGAGTGTGTCTATACCAGATACTCCGCTTTCTTCACTTACACTTAATAGAATCTCGAAGGCACGGTGGCTTTTTTGTGTTCGTGACCACCTCATTAGTTCAAAGAGGATGGCAACTACCGCTTTGTTGTCGGCGCCAAGGATTGTTTTTCCTTTACTTCTCATAATTCCATTTTTCACGATTGGTACAATGTCGCACCCCGGTTTCACTGTATCTAGGTGTGCAACCAATAGAAGTGATTTCCCGTGGCCACCAAAAAACATGAGTAAATTTCCTCTTTTGTCTTGTGATACCGGGATATGTAATTTAGTTATGCATTTTTTGAGGTAATTAGAAAATTCCTTCTCTGATCCAGTAGGACTATTTTTTTGTACAAACGTACAAAATGTTTTAACAAGTTGGTTGCGCATAATTATAGTTATTTTTATATTCGTGAAAAAGAAAAAAGAGGTGGGGATACAATGGTTCTTGTATCCCCGATGTTTTTATAGGCATTCTTCTGCCTGTGTACGAAGTTGCGTGAGTTCTTTTTGATTCAGGCCGAAAGCTATCAGCATTCCCCACATTCCCTGTAGGTAGCAGAGTGGAAAGACTCCTGAGCGATTGGAGGAGGGTATAAAGGCGATATTTTTTGTGTTTAGTTCATCCCAGAACACCTCGAGATTTTTAATTGGTTCGATTTTCCAGCACGCAAAAAGCATTTTCGGTGCATAGAGTGCTTGGAATATTTTCGCCGGGTGCGCTCCTGTGAATCTCCCCACATTTGGATCTATCAATACTGGTTTTCCATCAACCGAAAGAAAGTCAAATCCCCCTGGTCCATATGGTTTCAACCACGCAAGTATCTTTCTCACCATCCCAAGTAGTTCCCTTTGAAATTCTGGAGAAGTGGTGGAGGGCATACTATTTCCTTCATATGCAACTCCCTTGAATGTTTGGTCTGTCACGTTTCCAAGTATTTTTTTACCAACATATTGAATGCTTGGCGATATGTTTTTCCCATGAACATCTGTGTCTATCTGTAAGCGTTCTTCGAGCACAACGGTTCCCATAGGAAAAGAATATTCTACAATTTGTAGCCTAGAGTCGATTGGAATGATGCCTTCACCAGTCGTACCAACAGCAGGTTTCAGAATAAGATTTTTGACGTTGTTGGCTCGCAATAAGTCATAGGCAATATTAAGTTCGTCGTTGGTCGTACATGCATATCCTCGTGGCAGACGAATGTCGTCGACATTTTCCATAAGTAGCGGAAGCAGTGGATCGCGTGCAGATGTTATTGCGTTTGGGTGGAGAATACTTTTGTTACTATGAATACGCACCCATTGTTCGTTGTCGCCAAAGATTGGTGTGTTGACCAGAGTTGCCCATCTCAGAAAAGGTTCTGTAACCGAATAGGGGATTATTTCCCAGTCATTTTGATTCATCACATATTGGATGTGATCAAATAGTTCTTCCTTGATATCATCGTCCATTAAATAGTTTTTCCCCGTAGTCCATAGGACTTGATTAGCTGTTAAGCCAAGAATACGTGTACAAAACTCAGCGAATTGTTGAGTTTGGTTATTTCCTCCGGGAAGGATGATTATATCTTTTTGAGGGCGGACGAGCGGGAGTGTTCGTGCTCCAATATACCACTGGTCTGCCCAATCAGTATCGAGCGCATATTCCGGTTTTGGACTATGGCACCACAACCTTTGCTTTTTGGGATTGAAAATAGCTTTCATTTTCATACGCCTCCTCTTGTTAAGGTACACCCAGCCCTGTTTGGGAGCTGGTTTCTCCACAATTTTTTTGTAGAAAAATCAACTACTAAACAAAAACCGTCCTCTCTGGATAAGGGAAGACGGTTCGGGTTGCTTAGATTGTGTTTTGAGATCAGATTTGATCATCGCTAAGCGCAAAACCACCTTCCTCACGAAGACGCTTTTCCGCTTTCTTTGATACAACTATAGTATATAAGATATTTATGATCATATATTGATGGTAGCTAAGGAGTAAAAGTGTGTCAAGCCATAGTCTTAGGGTAGCTTTTTTATCATCTTTGTAACTACAAATTCCACATATTCTTGTATACAAATAATAAGCCAACAACGATGAGGAGATTAACAATAAGACTGATCCAACTCGTCCATCTGCCAGAAAGACCAGGGCGGATATACAAAGCAATAAAACATGCGACGAGAAGTAAGATTAACTCAGCAATAAGCATCCAACCAGAGAAGGATAGATAAAGAACTCCCATAAGAAAAATAAGTGCACTAATATGGAAGTTCCATGCTAAGACTGGATATCGATTCCACAATTTAAACTGAAGTGTTCCAAACAAAAGAAGTGGCAGAATAACGAGTCTCCCAATAATGAGGAAAAAAACCAGAGCAATTGAAGAACCAAACCCATCAGAATCATACATGCGCATTCTTATCAGCTCGAAAGCACCATATATCAAAAAAGGAGAAGGCAGGATAAATAATAACCAACGTTGTATGCTAAAAATTTTTTCCATTTTGAAAAAGTTTGATTTTAGTGCCCGGGAGAGGACTCGAACCTCCACGCCCTTGCGGGCACATCCACCTCAAGGATGCTTGGCTACCAATTACAACACCCGGGCATACTTTTACCATTGTAATTACTTTTTTTAGTTATTTCAATGCCTATTATAAAAATAGGCCCGAGTTGGGTCTATTTTCGAGACGGTCCTTGCTATGCAGTTGCTCCGATTTTTTCTCGGCTTTTCTTTTTAGAAAGATTGCGGAGGAAGTAGAGCTTTGAGCGACGCACATCTGATGTACTTATAATTTCAACTTTTGCAATAGAGGGGCAGTTGAAAGGGTATACCTTTTCAACACTTATGCCATCCATGATGGCGCGCACGGTAAAAGCTCCACCAAGAGTTTTCCCGTGCTTGATAGCGATAATAATGCCGGTAAACGCCTGGAGACGTTCTTTGTCCCCATCTTTGATTTTTTCAGTAACTTTTACCTTCATGCCGGGTTTAAGCTCGGGAAGTTCACCTTTTTTCTGTGCTTGGATAAATAAGTCTAGTTTGTTCATATGTAGTAATTTATTCCCTTAAGTAAGTATTGTTGATTGTAGAACAACTTTTTGATTTTAGCAAGTATTTGAAAGGCGCTCACTGTGGGGCGCCTTAGGCTCTTATTCTTCTGGATCTTTGTTTTTCAGGGCATTCCAAAGAAGTACAATGATTACTGCGGGGATAACAACGGGAAGGAGAACCCATGGATGCAGGATAAGCGTCATGATTATCGCATTGGTCTGAAGTCCCATGCCCGAAAAATAGAGAATTCCTATCACAGCAATAATCAGAAAAATCCAAAAAAGCTGTTTCATGCTATGCCCCTCCTTTCTCTTTTGAATTGGGATCCAGAGTAACGTTACCACATTTTTTGATTTCAAGTCAAATCATGTAGGATTTTTTGCAGAGTATCTGGTAATTCTATTTCGAAATGAAGGGGACCTTGTTCGGTGGGGATGTTGAGAGAATAGGCGAAGAGGAATTGATGATGGAGTTCGAAGGGGAGTTTTGCTTTTTTCCTGCCATAGAGTTTATCTCCTACAATATTGTGACTAATTGATGCCATGTGGACTCTTAACTGATGAGTTCTTCCTGTTTTTGGGGAAAGTTCGACAAGGGTCATGTTTGCTTCTGGGTAGCGTGTTCGTACTGTATATTCAGTAACTGCTTCACGAGTTTTTCCTGTACTGTGGGTCGTGCGTTTTGGAGCGCCTCTTAGCATACCAATAGGTTTGTTGATGATTCCTGTGTCATTTTTTATGATGCCCCAGACCAGGGCAAGGTATTTTTTGTGTATTTCTCGGGTAGTAAAGAGGTTCTTGAGGTGTTCAAAGGATCGCTGTGTTTTGGCGATAACCATAAGCCCGCCCGTATCTCTATCGAGACGGTGTACGATGCCAGGGCGTGCGGTGTCTTCTCCTACGGTTTTGACCTCTGGATGTATTTTTAAGACCCAATCTACAAGAGTTGGTTCGTCCGCGTGTTTTGTGGGATGTACAAGAAGACCAAAGGGTTTGTTGATTATCAGTCTTTCGGTGTCCTCGTAGATTATTGTAGGTTCGTTATTTTGCATGGTAGACTAAGGAAGTCGGACTTCTAAAATTAAAGAGTATATTCGTCGATATCGTTTATTAACTTATATCATATGTATCTATGGAATACATAGCACTTCTTAAAAATTATCTCTTAATTCCCGTCCTTAATTTATCACTTTTTACTGGTCCACTGCTTCGGGTGGTGGTTGGATTGATTTTCTTTATGCACGGGGTTCCTAAGATGAAGGATGTAAAGGGGACGGCAAAGATGTTTGATAGTATGGGGTTTCGTCCTGGGTATCTTTGGGGGACTTTTATTGCCCTACTTGAGGTTGTTGGTGGGTTTGCCCTTATTTTTGGATTTCTTTCACAGTTCTTTGCATTTTTCTTTGCTATACAGATGGGCGTGGTGATTTTTACCGTAAAAAGAAAAATGGGTTTGGTAAACGGATACGAGCTTGATCTTCTTCTCCTCGCTGCATGTCTCGTGATTTTTACGCGTGGATCGGGGATATTAAGTATTGACCAGGTACTTCTGGGTTTCTAGGCCTTATATTTTTTCTTGTATATTTCTAAACCCGTGGTACGATGGGGCTAGTTCGTTTACAACATCATAACGTGGAGGTGGTTATTGTGCGGATTAAAAAACTCATCTTTTTACCTAGTGAATTTTGTATACCCCAAGAAAAGGCTTTTATTTCTGCAGAGCATGAACACGGCGAGTGCGACAAAACCATGGGGACTACTATCTTTGCTTTTTGTTTCTCTCTTGTACGTGGAAAACGAAAAGTGCCCGCCGTTATTGTGGGGAGTGATGGAAGAATGAGTGGTGGAAAAATTTGGAGTGATGCAGTAAAAAAGGTCTACGAACTTGATGAGTATACTGTGGTTGGTGGTTCTGGAAGTATGCCTGATGCGCGTGAGGTAATACGAGGATTTGAAATGGTTGTTCAGCATTATAATAGTAATGTTGATCGCAAGTCACAAGAGCTTGATTTGAGGGGAAAGATACGCATATTGGAACGCATTACACGCGCTCGATTTCTCGAGGAGTTTCATTTTAGGCGACATGTTGGATTTCTTGTTGCAGGATATGATTCAAAGGAATCTCGGTGTTCTATTTTTGAGGTAGCGGGTGGAGTTACTATTCCAAGAAAATCAGAATTGTTTGGAGGAGTGGGGAGTGGGTATACGTATGCAGAAGTATCTCTTATGGAAAAGGCTGGCGGGGAGTACACCAAAGACGAGGTTATTGCACTCGTTCGTGGCATACTGAAACATGTCTCTGCAGTCGATAATTTTTCAGGCGGGCTACTGCGTGCGCATCTCATTACCTCAAAGGGAGTAGAGGAGGTGGTTTTTAATGAAGAAAAGACGTAATGAGCTTTCTGAAAAGTCAAAAAGGATCGAAGAGGACATTAGGAAAAGTTTGCCTGTTGTTGTATTGCGAAATGAAGCATTTATTTTGATTTTAAGCGCGGAGCTTAATGATGACGCGCGGAGAATTAAACCTTGTGAGGATAGGATCGCTACGATTGGGTTTGGTGTTGATGGTGGTGGATTACAAGAGAGAGCTTCTTTGCATGCTATGAGAAAAGCAGCGGCGTATACTTCAGGAAACGTGCATGCGGCTGACATTGCAGGGTATATTGGTGGGAAGTTATCACTTCATTTAAAAAGCCCAAAATTC
This sequence comes from Parcubacteria group bacterium, assembly GCA_016217555.1. Classification (GTDB taxonomy): domain Bacteria; phylum Patescibacteriota; class Minisyncoccia; order UBA6257; family JACRHW01; genus JACRHW01. Next base: position 12,195 of record JACRHW010000014.1, on the reverse strand, counting down.
GTAGAATTAAGTGGTGCACTTGTGGTGGTAAAACTGAGCCGGAGAGGTTCCGAATACGATGAGATTGTTGCAGTACACTATGATGGTACCTGTATCCAAAGAAATAATTTTTTGAGTGGTTCTCAGGGAAAGACAAGGATGGGTGTCGATGTCGTTATTGGTGCGGAGTTGCCTGAGTTTGAAGAATTTCTCAGTAATTGTCCACCAGGGACTTCTTTTGAGCACATTGTGTGCCAATTTGGTGCATTATGTGATAAAAAATTTGCGATCGATGAAGGTGACGTTGTCTTTATTCAGCGAGTAATGCTCGATCGCACAGAGGCGAGGAAAAAGAACTTTAGGCGTGTATATCAAGAGGCTTTTGATCCCTTTTCTGTACCATGGTTTGCCCTCAGGAAAGCATATGAACAGAGGGGTATATTCCCCGTATTATCGCCATCGCTAGAAGAAGGAGTCCAGAAGGAAGATATCGTTAGTGAGGAGAGCGTCGAGGGGGAAGACAAACAAGTGTAACAACCAGACTCGAGCGTATGCTCGGGTTTTTTATTTTTTTACCTTCCCTTGATATAGAGACATCGTGTATGCTAAGAATAAACCTACATTATATATGACAAATTATCTTAAAATTGGGAGAGCTACAGAGCTTAAGCCGTGGACATTGGATCGGTTGTGGTATCGAATGCTTGAGATGTTTCCTGGAGTATTGAGTTGGGGGACGCTTTTTATTCTTACAGGGCTTAGTTTTACCCATCCGCTCTTTGTGGCGGTGTTTATCATCTTTTTTGATGTCTATTGGTTTTTAAAGACGGTCTACCTGTCTCTCCATTTACGTATGGGTTTCAGAAAGACGTTGGAAAATATGAAGGGAGATTGGAAGGAAAAACTTAACAAACTCGAGGTTTCTCATTACTCGTTACCTATTAAACGGTGGGATGACATTTGGCAGCTTGTTATTCTTCCTATGTATAATGAGCCTTTTGAGGTAGTTAAGGAGAGTTTTGATGCTCTCGTTGCGACGGGGTATCTACGTGAAAAAATGATTGTAGTGCTTGCACTTGAGGGACGTGCTGGGGGGGCCGGTTCTGCAATGGGGGATACCGTTCGAGAACGTTATGCATCTCATTTCCCACACCTTCTTATCACTACTCATCCCGGTGACATTCCGGGAGAGCTTAAGGGGAAGGGGGCAAATCAAACATGGGCAGCTCGTGAGGTAAAAAAACAAGTTATTGATCACCTTGGTATTCCCTATGAACATATCGTAGTGTCCGTTTTTGATATCGACACAAGGGTAATGCCTGATTATTTTCATTGTCTCACCTATCATTACCTTACTGCAGAGAAACCACTGCGTTCGAGTTTCCAGCCTATCCCACTTTTTATTAACAACATTTGGGAGGCACCAGCGTTTGCGCGGGTTTTGAGTTTTGGTTCGACGTTTTGGCAGATGATGCAACAGGCACGCCCTGAGCGGCTCATTACTTTTTCATCACACTCCATGGCATTCAAGCCCCTCGTTGAGATCGATTTTTGGCAGACGAATATGGTTTCAGAGGATTCGCGTATTTTTTACCAATGTTATCTTCACTTCGATGGCGATTGGCAGGTGGTGCCTCTCTATTATCCCGTTACAATGGATGCAAATGTTGCGCCAACCTTCTTGGGAACGCTTGTAAATCAATATAAACAGCAACGAAGATGGGGATATGGAGTAGAAAATCTTCCTTACTTTATGTTTAATGCGTTTAAAAACAAGAAGTTAGCATTTAAAAAGAAATTTTCTCACGCAGTACAACTTGTTGATGGATTTTGGTCGTGGTCTACGAATAGTATTATGATGTTTCTTTTGGGCTGGCTTCCTGTACTTGTGGGAACGGAGAGTTTTAGAGTAACCTTGCTTTCATATAATCTCCCCTATCTCACCCGCGATATCATGGTTATCGCTATGTTTGGACTTATTACATCAGCAGTATTAAGTATTTGGCTTCTTCCCCCAAAACCACTCCAGTATGGAAAGATGAAATATGCATGGATGTTTCTTCAGTGGTGGATGACCCCCGCTACCTCGATTTTCTTAGGTTGTTTCCCTGCTCTTGAGGCACAAACGCGTCTTATGCTGGGGCAATATATGGGTTTTTGGGTAACGCCAAAGTCAAGAGCAAAAACGGAGAATTTAGAATCTGGAAGCTAGAATCTAGAAAAATAAGAGGGACGATGGACATATTTTTTATTTCGTGGTACCCTTTTTATTAGTTCTTTGAAGGGAGATAAGTATGAAAATTATTCTAGGCTCTCAATCAAAGGGGAGAAGAGAAGTTCTGAGGGAGATGGGATTTATATTTGATGTCATGTCTCCTGATGTCGATGAGAAGGCGATCCGTTCTGACAATCCGCACGAACTTACACTTGCCCTTGCATTTGCCAAGGCGGATGTGCTCATTCCTCAGATTTTTGAGCCAGTTTTACTTATCACGTCTGATCAAGTGGTTGTGTGTAATGGGAAAATACGTGAAAAGCCAGAAGGTTGCGAGGAGGCAGTTATGTTTCTCAAGAGTCATGATGTATATCCATCACGGACAGTAACATCGGTGGTGGTTACAAACACATTCAACGGTTGCCAGTATTTTGGAACGGATTTCGCGACAATATGGTTTTATCCCATTCCGGATGAGGTGATTGATCAATATATTCAGACAGGAGACGTATTTGTGCAGGCGGGCGGGTTTGACCACAACCATGCACTGTTGAAACCTTATGTAAAATGTATTGATGGTGAACTAGAGAGTGTTACTGGATTGCCTAAAACACTCACTTTGGATCTTATACGACAAGCGTTGCTTTCGCCAAATTCCAAGGGAACCAGGTAACTTACAAAAAACCATTTTTGTAGACGGCGCACATTGTTGCGTCGTTTTAATTTTTACCCAAGCTTAAGTTTTGGGGTGAGGGGGCCTAGTTTTATGAGATATTGCAATTTTTTTTAGTCGTGGTATTATATCATTGATTTCTGCAACCTAAATTCTTGCAGGAATTTGAAAACAGAGCAAAAGAGAGGGGTTGGTAAGATGACACGAGAGGATTTTTGTAAATATTGCAAGGTTTTTCTGAAAAAGGTTTTTGGTGTGAATCGAAAAAAGGATGTAAGTATCGAGAAAGGTTCCGAGGAACACCGCAAGGCGTTATTAAAAGATCTTGTGGAACGTGGGGCACGGAGAAGAAATATGAGCGTGGAACAGTTTGTTGATGTTTTTCGAAAAGAAAAGATTCAAGAGGCTGCGGAAGCGTTCCAAATTACCATTGAAGAAGTTGTTGCACAAGGCTTGGATTTTCCGAACGTGATTTGGGAGGATGAATTAGAAAGGAGAAGATTTAATGAAAAGCATGGAACAGAACTGACAATCATAGAGTTTTATGAGAAAAGACGGCAAGAAATAAAAGAATGGTTACGCGAGTCAGGATATCCTTATCCAGACTGTTTGATGCCGCACGAAATACAGGAATGTAAAGAGGGTGGTGTTTTGGATGCTGAAAGGCTGTCTCACTTAGATAGTTGTAAAATGTGTGTAGCTTTGTTGCGCGTTGAGTGCAAACTAAAACCGCAAAAAGAATAGAGCAAAATCAATAATTATCCACCAGAAATGGTGGTTTTTATATTGTTTTTTGTAATTTTTCATTGTTACGAGATGGATATATTTTTTATTTCGTGGTACTCTCATTTCAGTTCTCGAAATGTAGTAGAGGAGGAATATGTACTTTGAAAACAGAAGGTGTTAGTTCTGCGGTTAAATTTATATGGTTTAAACCTGGTTATGTAGAGTCGAGCAAGGTGGGTTGGTTGATATTTGCTTGTTTGGATTCGAATTATACTAGAGAGGAAGCTATATTTTCTCTTGCTGAACAGCTCTATCATAAATATATGCAAAAGCATCGTGTTGCCCAACGAAGCTGTTTCTGCTTAACCACTTCGAAGACGGGAAAATATTGTTCTGAATGCGGACGTTTTTTAAAGAAGTTTGAATTTGACCCCGATCAATTTAAAGAATGGCTTTGTGCTCTTTTTAAATCGGATTGTAATGGGTATGAGTATAGTTATGATTATGGTATGGGCTTTGATTGGGAGCCGTGGGGGGTGCCTATGGATATTCTTGGCACACCTCTATCGCAGCACATTTTTTTATCACAGTCTGGAGAGCTTGCTATTTTGTATGCATTATATTTGAGCCCTCGTATTGATTGGAACATTGATTTTGACGATGATGAGTGTTGTTTTGATAAGGAATCTCTTGAGGAACATTGGGTAAGTCTAATACAGAAGGGTGAATGGGCGTTAGGGTGATATAAAAAAGGATTTCTTGTTTAAGATCCGGCCAATGTGCCGGTTTTTATTTTTACGTTAAATGAAGTTTTGAGGTGAAAGATTTTAATTATGGATCGTATCAATATATATAAACAGTCGTATCATTTTGATACGACTGTGATTGGGTGTGGAAAAGATTCGCTTGCAATTATTGGTGAATGTGTTATCTTAAGCCTAAGAGTTCCTGAAAAGCGGAATAAAAAGGAACAAAACGTGATATTATGCAGTTTTTTGATCTAAAAGCAGAACTAAAGGATTTTTTAGTCTTTAGTATACAGGATGTTGAGAAGGTTGAGCCCTCATTTCATAAGCAGAGGTTAAGTGAATGGCAAAGGAGGGGGTATCTTAGAAAGATACGCCAAGGTTTTTATGTATTCTCTGATCTAGAGATAAATGAGCAGGTGCTGTTTTTGATTGCTAATGCCATGGAACAACCCTCCTATATCTCTTTGGAAATGGCTTTTTCATTATATAACCTTATCCCCGAAGGTGTTTATGGAGTTACCTCTGTAACTTCCCGTAAGACGAAGCGTATAAAAACAAACATTGGCAATTTCATATACAAGCATATCAAGCCAGAATTCATGTTTGGTTATGAGCTTAGAGATTATAATAATCATCACTATGTAGTGGCAGAAATAGAGAAGGCGGTACTTGATTATTTGTATCTCAACCCTCATATCAAGGGTGAAAAGGATTTTGAAGGATTACGATTTAATGGCTCTGAATTTAAAGCGAGAGCTGATCTGAATAGATTTAAGAAGTATCTCGATGCTTTTCATAGTACGGCGTTATCAAAAAGGGCGCATGCTTTTATAACGTACATTGACCATGCTTAGTCTTTCAAATATCGAAAAGTATTATCCGGACAATGAACAGCCCTTCAAGAAGAGCATTTTGAGGGAGTACTTGCAGTACAAAATGCTAGAAATTATTTTTAACTCAAAAATCGGACAACAGTTGGCATTTCTTGGTGGAACATCCCTTCGTATCGTTTATGGTAATAATCGATTTTCTGAAGATCTCGATTTTGATAATTTTGGGCTTACTGAAGAGCAGTTTTCCTCTCTTGCCGATGAAGTTAAGAAGGGTTTGGAACTTCAGGGATATGTTATAGAGATAAAAAACGTATTTAAAGGGGCGTATCGGTCTTATATTAGGATGCCAGGCATCTTATTTGGTAATGCCTTATCACCCCTGCAAGAAGAGAAGATTTTAATTCAGATTGATACGGCTCCCCATGATTTTGAATATACAAGGGAGCTAAAAATTATTAACAAGTTTGATGTGTTTACTCAAATTTATACGACACCACTCGATATTCTTTTGTCACAGAAAATATACGCGGCGTTTAATCGATCTCGGGCAAAGGGGAGAGACTTTTTTGATATTGTTTTTCTTCTTCCTCAAACGAAACCAAACTATGCCTACCTGGAGCAAAAGCTTGGTATTAAGAATGGTAAGGAATTGAAGGAATCGTTGCTTTTCAAGATTTCGGAGTTTGATTTTGATCAATTAGCTAACGACGTTGAACCGTTTCTTATTAATACCGAAGATACAAAAAAGGTAAAATTATTTGTTTCGTATATTACCTCATTGGATTTTTAAGCAAGATGAAGTTTTGAGGTGAAGGTGGTGAGCTTCTCTTGAAGCGTGGGAATTTCATTCACGGTATGGTTGATGAGGAAGTTTTTTGCTTCGTTTTCGGCGATGTTGAGGAGTGTTGGATTTTTGAGGGTAGACATAACGATATCTGACCAGCCACTTTGCTCTTCGCCGAGGAATTCTCCGGGGCCACGGAGTCTCAGGTCCATTTCTGCGAGCTCGAATCCACTGTGGGTCGTCGTCATTGCCTTAAGACGTCGTTCTTCGAGGTGTACGATCGAGGTGGTAAAAAGGAGGCAGTAGGATTGGTGTTCACTTCGTCCGATGCGTCCTCTAAACTGATGAAGCTGTGCGAGACCAAAACGTTCCGCACTTTCAATGAGCATTACTGTAGCGTTGGGGATATCAACGCCTACTTCGACGACAGAAGTGGAGACCAGAATATCTAGCGCTTTTGTAGAAAACGCCTTCATAATAGCTTCCTTTTCTTCTGATTTCATTTTTCCGTGGAGCATTCCCACTTTGAGATCGGGGAAAATGAGGTTTTGTAGTTTTTCATGTTCATCTTTTACTGTTTTCACCTCCCACCACGTTAGTTTTTTAGGGGTTAGAGTATAGGGGTTAGGGTTTTTTGATTCCGACAACTCTATTCTCGGACAGATAACAAAGGCTTGAAATCCTTTTTTAACCTGGCTGCGTACAAATTCGTAGGCTTGCATGCGGTTTTCGGGGGATACAATCTTAGTTGTTATTTTTTTTCTTCCCTTCGGCATTTCATCAAGTATCGAAATATCCATATCTCCAAAAACAGTAAGAGCAAGTGTGCGGGGGATGGGTGTTGCGGTCATACTAAGGACGTGTGGACTAAACGTTGGTCTGTGTCCAGTGAGTAGGGCGCGTTGTTCTACACCAAAACGGTGTTGTTCATCAATGACTGCAAGTGCCGGATTGGCAAGTACTACCTCTTTCTCAAGAAGAGCGTGTGTACCAATGACGATATTTACCTTCCCCGATCGCACGCCTTTGAGAAGTATCGGTTTTTTTGTTTCTGAGGAGAGGCCTTCGAAAGCATAGTGATATTTTTTCCCCGCTATCAGTCCTATGGCGACAGGATATGCTTGAAACAAGCGCATGAAGGTATCAAGATGTTGACGAGCAAGAATTTCGGTAGGAGCCATAATAACAACCTGGCGTTTGTTGAGAAAGGTATTCAGGGCAAGGATGGCAGATACGACTGTTTTTCCAGAGCCTACATCACCGTTAAGGAGTCTCTGCATGGGTGTGGTCTCGCTCATATTTTTAAGCATCGTCCATGCTGCTTTTTTTTGAGCCTCGGTGAGGGTGAAGGGAAGCGAGCTTATGAATTGTTTTATCTCTTCGAGGTGTATGGTAAGAGGAGCCCCACTATTATAATTTTCTTTTTTTCTTTGTTCTCTCGCTAAAGAGACGAGAAAAAGATGTTCGAAGATAAAACGTTGATTTGCATGGGTTGCTTCTTCGAGAGTCTTTGGGTAGTGAATCGCACGAAGCGCTTCGTTGAGGGGTGGGATGTTGTTTTTTGTGAGGATTTCTTTGGGTATATATTCGGGAATCTCTTTTGCCCATTCAAGGATGGAGCTTAAAAAATAGCGTATCGCTTTTGACGTAATTCCTTTTGTCTCTCGATAGATAGGAATAATACGTCCCGTGTGTGTTGTGTTGCGCATAGGAGCACCAATAAGTTCATAAAGAGGGTTGGAGATATACATTCCATGTTGGTCTTCGGCTACTTTCCCTGCAAGATTTACCATTGCCCCCTCCGCAAGCGCCTTTCCTATATAGGGTTGATTAAACCAGATGGCTTTTATTGCACCCGAGTCATCCTCAACAACAATTTCAGTGATCGCCATGTGTTTTTTAAATGAGCGATGGGTATTTGATCGGATAATAATGCCCTGTATAACATAATCTGCTCCTGAGGTTATTTCATCTATTTTTGTGATGTGCGAAAGATCTTCATAGCGCGTAGGAAAGAAAAACAAAAGATCACTCACGGTTTTTAGGCCAAGCTTTTCTAGCTTTTTCGAAAATTTGGGCCCAACACGAGAAAGGGCAGAAAGTGGCGTATCAAGAGACATACATCAAAATGTATACCATTTTGTCGTTTTCTGCAGTATAGCCTATAATTGTAGTTGTGTCTTTAAAAAAATAATTAATTATGGAAGATTCATTACCAATTCAGGGGAATAAGGGGGTGGAAGATAAAAACAAAATTGTGCAAAGGGAACAACCAAAAGAAATAGAGAGGAAGTTTTTGGTTCATGCTTTGCCAGCAGATTTAGAAACACATCCGCACACCGAGGTGGTGCAGGGATATGTTGCAATAACTGAGGATGGGACAGAGGTTCGATTACGTAAAAAAGGAGACAAGTACTATCAAACGATCAAAAGTGGGAGCGGAAAGGTGAGAACAGAATCGGAGGCAGAAATTACCGAGGAGCAGTTTAATGTGTTTTGGGCTGCGACTGCAGGTAAAAGGTTAGAAAAGACGCGGTATGAGATTCCTTGTGGTGATGTTGTAATCGAACTAGACATATACAAAGGAGGCCTTAGTGGTCTTATAACAGCTGAGGTAGAATTTAAGTCCGAGGAGGAAGGTGATGCCTTTGTTGCGCCCGCATGGCTTGGAAGGGAGGCAACAGAGGACAAACGATATAAAAATCAGAGCTTGGCACTTCACGGCATACCAAAGGAGGATCCTTCGGTATAAAAATTCTTAAATTTTGCGCCTGTATTGGTGCCCTCGGAGGGATTCGAACCCCCACTAACTGGTTCGAAGCCAGTCGTGATATCCATTTCACTACGAGGGCGTAGCTGAAAACATCAAAATCATATCAGACGCATCGATAATTGACAACAAAACTGCAAAAAGTTATCCACATCCCCCCCCCCCCAGAGGTTCTTAATGTAGAATAAAGAAGTAAAGCTATATATCGATAGTCATGTGGATAGTTAAAAAACGGCACACGAGACAGTATCATTTCAAGGATCTTCTCTCTGCAATAAATGCTCGAAAAAAACTTATTACCGCAGGAACTGCGGGTGTTTTGGTTTCGTTACTTGTTATTCATCTCCTTACTCCTGCCGTTAACGCAAGTACGTGGACACAAACGAGTGATACTGATTTCAATGCGGGAACTCTTTCGAGTACCACAGTATCAGGTTCAGGAAGTGGTGCGGGAATTACGTTGTTGAATAGTGGAACTTTTACGAAGAAGAGGGGGGTGGTGATTGATAACGGACCAAATGGTAATTCGACAGCGTATACCCGTATTGCATATTGGGGATCCAATGGTTCCGGTAATGGACAATTTGATGGGGGAAGTGGGATAGCAACAGATAGTTCAGGAAATGTATATGTTGCCGATGGAGGTAACAATCGTATTCAAAAATTCGATAGTTCAGGGAACTACCTTACTCAGTGGCCAACACAAGGTCCATTGGGGGTTGCTTCAGATAGTTCTGACAACATCTATGTTGCTGAGTATGGTACTGATCTTGTTAAGAAATTTAGTAGTTCCGGTACACTTTTGCTTACATGGGGATCGACGGGAAATGGCGATGGTCAGTTCAATGGTCCATCTGGTATTGCAGTCGATACTTCTGGGAATGTGTATGTTACCGATATTTGGAATTACAGGGTCCAAAAATTCAACAGTTCTGGTGGCTATGTTACCAAATGGGGATCGTATGGTTCTAGTACTAGTCAGTTTGCAAGACCGATGGGTATTGCAGTCGATACTTCTGGGAATGTATTTGTTTCGGAACAGGATAATGCACGTATTCAAAAATTCGACAGTTCTGGTACTTATCTTTCTCAATTTGCACTTGGTACCACCTCATACTTAATTGCAATTGATACATTGGGAAATATATACGCAATGCTAAGTACGTGGAAGGTTGCAAAGTATACTAATTCAGGAAGTTTTATTACGCAATGGAATAGTGCGGATACCGGTGTAGCGGTAGACAATCAAGGGAATGTGTACGTTACGGATATGTTTTCTGTTTCTGATCCTACCAAGGTTCAGAAGTATTCAAATGCTACGGGGTATACCAACAATCGTGTTACTATAAGTCTTACCTCTTCAAACTTCAATTTCTCGAATGCTCAGTCAGACGGGCGCGACATCCGTTTCTTTAATTCTGACGACACTACTTCACTAAGTTATTATCTCGCAAGTTGGAATGCGGGAGCACAAACAGGAAGTGTATTAGTACAAATTCCTACCATTTCTGTAAGTTCAACTCCAACAATCTACATGTACTATGGAGATGCAAACGCAAGTAGTACGAGTGATGCAAGTGTCTCCTCCGCAACCGACTCAGGTCTTTCAGTAACGGTTGGTTCCGAAAGCTCTGTTTCGAGAACTGTCTACCCCACCAGTGGCACCCTCACCTCTTCAGCGTTCAACACAGGACAGTTATCAGATTTCTCCACTCTCACTTGGACTGCAACAACTCCTACGAATACCGTCGTCAAATTCCAACTTCGTTCTGCGTCAACAGAAAACGGTCTCTCGAGTGCCACCGCGTATGGTCCCACAGGAACAGGTGATTTCTACACCTCATCAGGTACTAGTATTAACAGCGTTCATAATGGTGATACATGGGTACAGTATATAGCAACATTAACCACAACAGATACGAGTACATCCCCAACACTCAGTGACACCTCAGTAGGTTATGCACTCGCAAGTAAGACATACACCTCTCCCACAACAATAGGAACTATCACTGTAAACAATCTTACTATCAACGGAACGACAGTAACCGTCACAGGAGGTTCAACGCTCACGGTTCAGGGAACGCTTACGATTATCAACGGAGGGAAACTTCTTCTGCAATCTACGAATACCACTCAAAACTCAGGAGGTGTGGGTGTTACAGTAAACGCAGGAGATGTTTCGATTGACACGACTTCTTCCATCTCCGCAGACGGTCAAGGATACACCGCAGTTACACAAGGAGCTGGCCATGGCCCGGGTGGAGGGGGTGCTGGAAGTGGTGGCGGTGGCGGTGGTTATGGAGCTGCAGGAGGTAATGGAGTCGGTGCTACGGGTGGAGTTTCCTATGGCTCTGCAACCGCTCCTACCGATCTTGGTTCTGCGGGAGGTGCTGGAGACTGCTGTGGCCGTATAGGGAGTGCAGGAGGTGGTGCTATTCGTCTTGTTGTGACAGGAACATTGACATTGAACGGAACTGTTACTTCAAATGGAGCCAACGTTGCGGGAGATTATCCCTATGCAGGTGCCGGTTCAGGAGGATCAATCTATGTGACCACAGGAACACTTACGGGTTCTGGAACCTTTACGGCAAATGGGGGTAGCCTTAATAACACCGGAGGTGGAGGTGGAGGTGGCGCTGGGGGAAGAATTGCTGTGTATTATACGACAAATACATTTTTAGGTACTTTAACTGTAAATGGTGGCATAGGAACTCAGTCTGGTGGAACGGGTACTTCGACTCTTGACATTTATGTATCATCAATTCCAACAGGTAACGTTGCTATCATGAACCTCTCTGATACTATTTCAGATTCTCGCATTAATGTATCTGCAGATCATAATATTCAATTTACCGCCTCCTCCACATTTAGTTCTGCACAAACAATTACCGTAACATTTGCTAGTGGTTTTTCAATTCCTGGTAGTTTTAGTTATACAGATGTAGATCTTCTGATTGGTGGGAGTAATGTAACACTTGGTGCATCAGCATCTGGAGCAACATGGGGTGTATCAATAAACACAGGATCACGTATCATAACTATCACAAGCGGAACAGGAACTATCTCAAATGGTACTGCTGTGCAAATTCTTTTGGGCACAAACGCAAGTTCGGGTGGTACGGGAGTGTATCAAATTACAAATCCAAGTAGTGCAGGATCGTATCGTATCAACATTGTTTCCGGATATGATTCTGGAGAGACTATGGTCGCCATAACAAATGGTGTTACCATGTCTGGCTCCGTCTCATCCACACTCCAGTTGGTGATAAGTGGAGTTAACTCGGGTATTGTATTGGATGGTTCTATCACCACCGATGTTGTTACTACAGGTACCGCTATCCCCTGGGGTGTCCTCACCTCATCAACAGCCTTAGTAGCCGCTCAACACCTTGCCGTTCAAACCAACGCAAACAATGGATTCATCGTGAAGGTTCGTCAAACACAAAACTTCCAGAGTGCAGCCTAT
>JACRHW010000013.1 GCA_016217555.1 Parcubacteria group bacterium | reverse complement strand
TTCCGATAACATTTTCTTTACCTAAAGCGTCCACAGCTAATGTAGCAACTACTGATGAATCTATCCCTCCACTCAACTTGAATTCAAGTTTCTAATGCCCCACCCAAACCTGTTTCCTGGGCAATTACTTGGTTAGGGGTTAAGTAGTTTAATGATTTTCTCGGGCGATTGTTCAGCTTTTCCTGTATAGCATAAATTTGGTCTTCTGTCAGTTTTGAAATGTCTGATCCTTTAGGAATGTATTGGCGAATCAGTCCGTTAAGATTTTCTACCCCGCCTTTCTGCCAAGCCGCATAAGCATCACAGAAGTAAGTTTTAAGTTGGTAATCGTTTTTCAATTGATAATGGTTGGCTCCTTCTAAACCGTTGTCAAAAGTGATGGACTGCCAAAGATATTGAGGTAAAGAACCAATACTGTCGCGAATAACTTCTTCAGTTTCAATCGCTGATTTGTCGATAATTTTGTGGAGCCGAGCCAGTTGTGATTTTCGCTCATACTGAACTGAAACATACTCCTTGATTGAACGTTTGCCCTCTAGCGTATCAGATTCCCAGTGGCCAAAAGCTAATTTTTCGTTGATTTCTGCTGGTCGCTGGTGAATGGAAATCCTTTCAGGAATAACGATTTTTTGGGGTTTTCGGGCTCGTTGTTTTTGCCGTTTCTTTCTTTTGCGTCTTAGATGATAATACAAGTTTTCAAACCTGCCCCCGCCTTCATAAACGTATTGATAAATACTTTCATGACTGATACTTTGCCCCTTAAGCTCTAGCGGCGGTTGTTGAGTGGTGACCCCGGCAATTTGCTCTGGCGATAAATCCTCTTTTAATTGTTTGATGACATATTGGCGCAAGGGTTGAAACTCCAGTTTTTCTAATTTGCGCTGATGTCGCTTTTGCTCACGCTGGTCTGTTAATCGTTGGGCTAAAATTGCGCTGTAAGGCCGAATGAACATCCGGTTACGGTTAACTTCTCTTTGGATAACCCGATGATCACGGCTTAGGCATTTGGCAATAGCTCTAACGGGCTTGCCGACTCGCAGACCACTTTCAATGATCTGCCTTTCAAAAAAAGTAATTCTTTGCATAGTGGCTTATCTTAGCCAAGCTACGCCTAAGACTCAAGGGGTGGGGCAATACGGATTGAATTCGGCAAAATCATACCTCCCCTGTAGAACGGAAGTGATAATGTCATAGTACAGGGAAGTTAAAATGTCATACCTCTGTGGTAGAATAACAGGTTAATTTTTAACCTAATCCTACCCCCATGACTATCTTACTTCCCCCTATGAGCCAAAAAGAAATTAATCGCTATGCCATTATCAAACGTTTAATCAACCGTGAAATCAATGGTACGGAGGCAGCTAATCTTTTAAAGCTTTCGATTCGCCAAACCAAGAGATTAAAATTTAAGGTCAAAAAGCAGGGGCCTCAAGGTTTAATCCATGGCAACCGAGGCCAAAAGAGCCACAACCAAATACCATTAAAGGAACAAGCTAAAATCACTTCTCTGTTGCATGGCCGGTATCCTGATTTCAAGCCGACTTTAGCCAGCGAGAAGCTAAGAGAAAACCATGACATTGACCACGACCCTAAAACAATCAGGGCGATTATGATCACTCAAGGATTGTGGCAGCCTAAGAAAAAGAAACAGCCAGAACATCGGGAGTGGCGCCAGAGAAAATCATTCTTTGGCGAAATGGAGCAGTTTGACGGTTCCTACGAACACTGGTTGGAAGACCGGGGACCATATTGTTGTCTTCAGCTTGCCGTAGATGATGCTACCGGAAAAATCACTCATGGCCGATTTGATTCAGACGAAGGCGTTTTTCCCACCTTTGCCTTTTGGCAGGAATACCTGCTAAAAAATGGCAAACCCGTCAGTATCTACCTAGATCAGTTCTCCACCTACAAGATGACCCAAAAGGTGGCCCAAGAAAACCATGACACTAAAACCCAGTTTCAACGAGCGATGACAGAATTAGGCATTGAACTGATTACGGCTTACTCACCTCAAGCCAAAGGCCGGGTGGAAAGAATCTTTGGTACTTTACAGGACAGATTAATCAAAGAAATGAGATTGAAAAACATTTCTACGATTACAGAAGCTAACCTCTTCTTACAAAATGAATTCATTCCTTGGTACAACCAACGTTTCGCCCAAGAAGCCAGAAGTAAAGCCAATCTCCACCAGGCCCTAACCAAAAAGGAGGAACAAAAGCTAGGCCATATCTTTGCTAGACAAACTCCAAGAACCATCCAAAACGACTTTACCATCAGCTACAAAAATCAATGGTATCAACTCATTAAAGGCCAACCGGTTACCGTCTGTAAACAAGATAAAGTGATAGTTGAAGAAAACCAAACTGGCCAAATTCAAATCAAGCTCCGGGGCAAATATTTAAACTATCAGCCCATTCCTAAAAGGCCGACTGAGAAAAGAACAATCCCTTGGGTTTTGCCTGCCACCGTTAAACAACCAGCCTTACAAACCGTCAAAGTATGACATTTTAACTTCCCGCCAAGTATGACATTTTAACTTCCCGTTGACAAAAGTTTTGATTAAATTGACATAAGGTTTGGCAGAAGATAAGATATGATGATAGTTCGTTGAAAATTTAATACCGTAGATCTGGGTTTTTAGCTTAATCAAGGTTTTTTGTTGTTGAAGAAAGGAGTGACTAATGGCAAGACATCCGCTTACAAGGATCTTATTCTGATTACCAAAAGGCCAAAATCCTGGTTTCAAACGTGGAAATTGCCCTGGGAATCAGAAAGGAGTTAGGCCGGCGCGACGCCATCCCGGACCAGAGTTGG
>JACRHW010000012.1 GCA_016217555.1 Parcubacteria group bacterium | reverse complement strand
TATCTTCTGAAAGAAGATAACGAACATGAGTCTTACGACGTTCTTCAATCATCTTTTTTGAGATGATGAGGCCACTCATACATCTTCTCCTTTCTCGAGGTGCTAGTGGTTAGATACCATGGACGGTGGGTGGTGTCAAATAGGTCGGCAGGCTCCACAAAGAATTGTTTTTTAATAGTATGGGGCATGTTATACTTTATTATATGTCACATCGTCCGGTTTCTCGTTTAAATCCAAAAAAGCATTATCTGCAGGTTGCATTAAATAGTACTCTCGAGGATGCTCAAGAAATTATTCGTCAACTTCCTATAAGCGATAGAATTATTGTTGAGGCAGGGACGCCTCTTATTAAGCGGTATGGAGAGGAGGGGATCAGGAGGATCCGTGGTTGGTATGAAGAACGATTGGGTGGAAATACATTCATGAACATGGTGGCAGGTACTGTTCCAGATGTGCCTGTGTTTCCTTACATTGTTGCTGATATGAAAACGATGGATCGCGGGGCAACTGAAGTGGAAATTGCGGCACGTGGAGGGGCGAGTGCGATAATTGCATTAGGGAATGCCCCCACCGAAACCCTTAATTCTTTTGTTGAGGCGTGTGAAGCAAGGGGGCTTGATGCAATGATCGATATGATGAATGTAGAATTTCCTCTCTCAGTACTTCGTGCGCTTAAGAAGGTTCCTCCTGTCGTGATTCTCCATCGTGGTGTGGATGAAGAGTCCTTAAATAAAGAAAAACAGATTCCGCTTTATGAGATACGGCGTATCAAGGGGAATTTCGATATTATGATCTCGATTGCAGGAGGGGACACGGTGCGTGAGGCACAGCGGGCGATATTTAATGATGCTGATATTGTAGTTATTTGGAAATCAGTATTTAACCGCGCAGAAGACACTGCCAAACTTGTCACCGATTTTCTCAAGATAACCAAATAGCATCTACTCAAAGAAGATATCTCCTTTTGAGATGTCTTCTTTTGTTACATCACTGAGAGTTAGAGCAACGCTTTCTTCTATTGAGGAAAATGTGTCTACATTTTGTCGGTGGGATTCTATAGAAAGTATAGTAGCTTCTTTATTATTCAGTATTGTTTTACTTCCTTTCATTATTGTTCCACTTTTAAGGAATCCTATCACCACGCATCCACGTCCTTCGATGCAAAAAACATCTTTTATTTCAAATAGTGCTTTTGATCTCATTATAAATAAATTTATTTTTTGTCTTTGAAATAGTCGGTGAGGGATTGGATACCTTGCATGAACTCAATAGGAAGTGCAAAAATAACTGTTTTTGATGGATCGGGATTAATTTTTTCAATAGTTTCTAAGGTGCGGAGAGCAAGTCCTCCTGGTGTGGCGCTTAATCGTCCTGCTGCTTGGGCAAGTTTTTCTGCAGCTTCATATTCTCCTTGTGATTGGATGACAATGGCGCGTCGTTCTCGTTCTGATTCTGCCTGTTTCGCCATGACTCTTTTCATGTCGGCAGGAAGTTCAATATCCTGAATTCTGATATCAGTAATATTAATACCCCATTCAGCTGTTACTGTGTCTACGCCTTTTTTCATCTCTTCAGCGATTTTTTCTCGTTCTGAAAGAAGGGTGTCAAGTTCGACGCCGCCGATAACATCTCTAAGGGAGGCTTGTGCGTACTGTATAATAGCACTGTTGTAGTTGCGAATTTTAAGAATTGCTTTATCTGCAGTTAAGACATGGAAGTATACCACTGCGTTAATTCCTACGGGGACATTGTCTTTTGTAATAACTTCTTGTTGAGGTATCTCGGTACTGTTAATACGTATATCGACGATAATCATTTCCTGAATACCAAAAAGGACAAAGATCCACGTGAGTCCTGGTTCGCGTGTTCCTGCATATTTACCAAAGTTTAATACAACCCCGCGTTCATATTCTTTGACGACTCTTAGGCCACGAATGAGCGCAATAAAAAGAATAATACCTACTACGAGCACTACATTAAATAAAACCATAATAAATAATATCATTTTAGTTTATAATACACCTTAGTATAGCACAGATTAGATTTGTTTTACATTTCCACACACTCCGTTTAAAGTATAAGAGATCTTATGATTTATTCACTTGTGGGGAAAATTCAGTCGGTGCATATGAATGCAGTGGTGGTTGAAACCGAAGGGGGTGTTGGATACCTTGTGCACACGACTCCCGAGACAATAAAAAGAATTGTTGTTGAAGGAAGGGCACGCATGTACACATCGCTCAGAGTACGAGAAGATGCGCTTGATCTTTATGGATTTGCTACCGAGGAAGATCTCAAGTTTTTTGAGTTACTTAATACGGTCTCTGGTGTGGGTCCTAAGGCGGCTATGGCAATATTGGGCGTCGCCGATATCGCCACATTACGCTCTGCGATTGCATCAGGGAAGGCGGATGTATTAAGTCGTGCAGGTGGAGTGGGGAGAAAGACAAGTGAGCGACTTATTGTTGAGCTTAAGGATAAGGTTGGGAAAAGCAATGAGCGCACAAAGGAGTTAGAGCTTGATCTTGATATCCTCGATGCACTTAAGTCGCTTGGGTATTCCACGAGCGAGGCACAGCACGCATTGAAAAAAATTCCGGTAGATGTGGTAAACTCTTCAGATCGTTTGAAGGTAGCACTTAAGGTGCTTGGGAAAAAATGAGTATCTTGTATTGAGTATTTGGTATCTTGTATACGTTTGCATTTGTTCGTTTCATACAAAATACTAGATACAAAATACTAGATACAAAATACTAGATACTTTTATGCTAAACAGGTTAAAACATTACTATCATCTTCTTTGGGCCTATCTCTCCGCGCTGTGGTACAGGTTTCCTTCGCGCAAACTTAAGGTGATTGGAGTTACGGGCACAAAAGGAAAGACGACGACTGTTGAACTGATGGCGTATGTTTTTGCATCCGCGGGGCATAGTGTTGTTTCTTCTTCAGGACTACAGTTTCGGATAGGCGAAAAGGTAGTACCTAATGATTTTAAAATGACGATGCCAGGAAGAGGATTTCTTCAGGGCCTTTTGGCGCGCGGGGTAAAAGGAAAATGTGATATAGCAATTCTTGAAATAACATCAGAAGGTCTTATCCAATCTCGTCATGGTTACATTGATTTTGATGCAGCGATATTTTTAGGGATTCACGAGGAACATCTTGAGCGACATGGTGGATTTGAAGGGTACAGGAGGGCAAAAGAGCTTTTGTTTGGAGCGTTACAAATTTCAGAAAAGGAAAAGAAGATATCTATTATCAACACCGATGATGTTCAGGCGAAGGAATTTGTGAAGTACGAGGTAGATGAATACTGGGGATTTGGTTTTAAGGGGAATGGGCTTAAGAAGGGAATGAAAATTTTGAAGGCCGATGGGGTGCAAGTGAGCGTGGATGGATTACAGTTTTATGTAAATGGTAATCGTATCCTTTCGAAATTACTTGGCGAATTTAATGTATATAATGTTCTTGCGGTTATCGCGACTGCAAAGGCTTTTGGTATTGATGATGTAGTCCTTCAGAATGCACTTCAGACATTTCCTGGTCTTCCTGGGCGCATGGAGGTACTTTCCGGTAGAGGTATTCATGTTATTGTTGATTACGCTCATACTCCAGACTCACTCGAGTGGGTGTATAAGGAGGCGCGCCGTATTTTTATCCCGTTAGAGGTAGAGGCGACGCGCTCCGAGCCCTCGCGACCTCTAATGGGATTTAATCCACCCTCCATGATTTGTATACTGGGTTCTGCAGGTGGCGGGAGAGATACGTGGAAGCGGCCCGTGTTTGGGGAGCTTGCTGCAATGTATTGTGATCATATTGTTCTTACTAATGAAGATCCTTACGATGAAGATCCTGAAAGGATTTTAGATGATATCAAAGAGGGTATCGATCGGTTTTCTCATAGAAAAGTGAAATTATCTGCGTCTTCGTTTAACACGTTCCAGGAGGTTTCCGGTGAGACAAAAAATGCGCAGGTGCATATTGTACTTGAGAGGAAAGAGGCAATTAAAAAAGCGATTTCACTTGCGAAACCAGGAGATGTTGTGGTAATTACAGGAAAGGGGGGGGAGCGATGGATGGTGGTAGCGGGAGGAAAAAAAATCCCATGGGATGATTCAGCAATCGTAAAAGAAATATTATATGGATAACAACAAGGGATTTCTAAAAAAGGAGTTATATAAGAGGGTGTACGATGTTGCACCGATTTTTTGTGTGGATATTCTCGCTGTGTGTGGTGGTGAGTTTCTCTTGGGAATGAGAACAAATGAACCTGAAAAAGGAAAGTGGTTTTTGCCAGGAGGGCGTATTTTAAAAATGGAAACACTTGATCAAGCGGTGATGAGAAAGGCAAAAGAAGAGTTAGGCATTCGTGTTACAAAAAAAGATTTTGAATTTTTGAAGCTAGGAACAGTGGTATCTAGAAAAACTCCGTTTGGTGAGGGGCAGTTTCATGCCGTGATCGGGGTATACAAGCTCACTATTAAAAAGAAAGATGCTGTTAAGGCAGATACGCAGCATTCAGATTTACAATGGTTTTCAAAAATCCAAAGCAATTGGCACCCGTATGTTAAGGAAATGGTACGTGTTGCAGGATTTAAATAAAGATAAACATACAAATACACTAATCATGCAAATGATACGAATGAATACGAATATGACAATGTCCGAAAAAGTTTTGTATGCAGAATTGTCTTATGTGATTACTGGTATCCTTTTTGCAGTTCACAATGAGTTAGGGCAATATGCGAGAGAAAAACAATATGGCGATGGAATCGAGAAAAAACTCAAAGAAATCAAAACCTCATACAAACGCGAGATTGCTCTTTCAAATACGGGAAATATTTTAGATTTTATTGTCGAAGATAAAATAATATTAGAGTTAAAGAATACGAGGATTCTTACGAAAGATAATTATCGTCAAATACAGAATTATCTTCAACAGACAAATATAAAATTAGGATTATTAATTAATTTCAGACCAAAATATTTAAAACCAGTTCGGATTATTCGCATAGATTCGTATAATTCGTAACATTCGTATATTGGTATGTTAATCTTATGAAAAAAGCATTTATTTTTGGGATCACGGGACAAGACGGATCATATCTCACCGAGCTACTTTTAGAGAAGGGATATGAGGTACATGGTCTTATTCGTCGTTCTTCGACATTTAATACATCTCGTTTAGAACATATTTATCAAGACCCGCACGTGGAACATCCTAAATTGTCTCTTCACTATGGAGATCTTTCTGATGCGGGGAATATTAGAAAACTTATCTTTGAGGTCCAGCCAGATGAAGTCTATAACCTTGCTGCCCAATCTCATGTGCGTGTTTCGTTTGATATACCAGAGTATACTGCTGACATTACAGGACTTGGTGCACTGCGTATTCTCGAGGCGATAAAAGATTTTGAGAAGTCTCATGATAAAAAAATAAAATTCTATCAAGCAAGTTCAAGTGAGATGTTTGGTTCGACACCTCCACCACAAAACGAGAAGACGTCATTTCATCCGCGAAGTCCTTATGGTTGCGCAAAGGTGTTTGCCTATCACACTACGGTAAATTATCGTGAGGCGTATAACATGTTTGCGGTAAACGGAATTCTTTTTAATCACGAGAGTCCTAGACGTGGAGAGACATTCGTGACAAGAAAAATTACACGTGGCATTGCACGTATTCTCGCTGGCTTGGATAAAAAACTTTATCTTGGTAATCTTAGTGCACGTCGTGATTGGGGATATGCGAAAGAATATATGGAGGTGGCATGGATGATGCTCCAACAAGACAAGCCCGATGATTATGTAATTGGCACGGGAGAAACTCATTCAGTAAAAGAATTTGTCCAGGCAGCATTTAAGCACGCAGGAATTTCTGATTGGAAAAAATATGTAGAGATAGATCCACGGTATTATAGGCCTACCGAGGTAGATGTCCTTATTGCCGACCCAAGCAAGGCAAGAAAAAAACTCAAATGGAAACCAAAAACTACATTTGATGCACTTGTTAAACTTATGATGGATGCGGATTTAAAACATCTTGGTGTCCTTCAGAATAAAAAAGATAAATAAAAACAACGCACATGAGCGTTGTATTTCTTGTTTTCTAGAATCGTTTGTTGAAATAATAGTATTGATCAAGATGTCCATTCATGTAGGCTAGTGCTACACAATTTACAGCGCTTGTTTCTACCAATACGTTGTCACGGACGAGTGCAACGAGGGTACTTACCTCTACGAGAAAAAGTACACAATGTGCTTTGAGCCCGCGACCAACACCGGGCTCATAGGGTTCTTCCACAGCAGGGTCGAACATTTTTCCTGTTTCAATGAGGGAAAATCCGAGATAGGTTGCATTGCCGTTTCCATAGCCAGTTTCTCGCAAAACTTGTTCACGAGTGAGTCGGATAATATCTTCGGTCGTACGTTTTGGATCCTTTCCAATACCACCCGCAGGCATCTCGAGGCTTGCGGCGGCGAGACCGGGTTTTGGCTGGATGTTCAGAAGAACATAACCTTCTTCGGTGATCGTAAGCGCCACCGCCCAGCCAAATCTCCTACCGAGCATATAAAAAGTATCTTCGCCACCGCGCGTAAGACGTACTTCTGGTCGTACACTGCCAAAGAATTTGTGCGATTCTTCCTCGGTGCGCACAAGTGGCCAATATGCCATCTCCGGATTTGCCAAAAGATCTCTCACTCCACCTACTGTATATGTTGTTGTTTTCAAGGTAGCTACCTCTCTTCCCAGAATAGTTTAATTAAAGCAGTAATCTATTTTTTTGTCAATAAAGACAAGACGTTTTTTAGGTGGTATACAAAAAGCATATTCGCATGTATTCTTCTCATCAAAAAATTCTTGTTACGGGAGGTGCCGGATTTTTGGGCGGTTTTGTGGTGCAGAAGCTCTTGGATCGTGGAATTCCTAAAGAGCGTATTATTGTTCCACGTTCAAGCGAGAATGATTTACGTATGTGGGAGCAGTGTAGGCAGGTAATGAATGAGGTAGGTACCGTCATTCACCTTGCTGCCAAGGTTGGCGGTATTGGATTTAATAGAGAAAAACCAGGCGAGCTTTTCTATGACAACATCATGATAGGGACGCAGCTCATGGAGGCGGCTCGTCAGGCAGGGGTACATAAATTTGTTGCGGTGGGAACTATTTGTGCTTACCCAAAGCACGCCGAGGTTCCTTTTAAAGAAGATCATCTGTGGTTTGGATATCCAGAAGAGACGAATGCTCCTTATGGTCTTGCGAAGAAGATGCTTCTTGTCCAAGCTCAGGCATATCGTGCGCAGTATGGATTTAACGCTATCTATCTTTTACCCGTGAATCTCTATGGCCCACGTGATAATTTTAAGCCTGAAAGTTCACACGTAATCCCCGCGCTTATTAAGAAAGTACACGATGCAAAGATGGCTGGCGCCGATCATATTGACGTGTGGGGGACGGGGAATGCCACGCGAGAATTTTTGTACGTTGAAGATGCGGCGGAAGGTATTGTGTTGGCTACAGAGAAGTATAATAAAGAACATCCCGTAAATCTTGGTTCTGGTATGGAGATTTCAATTAAAGATCTTATCACTACTATCTGTAGACTTATGGATTTTAAGGGTGAACTCCGTTGGGATGCAACAAAGCCCGATGGTCAGCCGCGAAGAATGCTTGATGTAAGTAGAGCGGAACAAGAATTTGGATTTAAAGCAAAAACAGGTTTCGAGGATGGGCTTAGAAAAACAATCGAGTGGTATACCACTGCCAATAAGGGCTAATATCATGTATCAGGATTTTACTGAACATAAAAAACGGCGTATGCCGTTTTTTTGATTGTTCACAGTTTTATTTTTTATGTAAGTCTTTATAATAAAATAAAGGCCATTAGTATTTGCCTCTTTTTCTTCGTTTATTAATTAATTTTAAAAGAGGGTTTATTATAATGAATAAAAAAATTAATTCGTTTATCGTCGCCGCGATAACTATTGTTTCGTTGGTAAGTTTCATATATGGGTCGGTTCCAGACGTTTCTGCGTTCGGTGTGAGAGGTGCTTTTTTGAGGGACTCAAATTCATTTAATGTGCTATTTGATGCCGGTGTTGCAAGCTCGTCGGTGACTGTTCCCAGAGTACTATTGAGCACTTCAACGGTTCAGTCGGTGTTTACCTCTCCCGATAATCCTACGGGGATTTTTGGTATGGCAAGTGGGACATTAAACGTAGGAAATACGGTAACAGTGTCGAGTACGGTGACAGATTTTGCTAGTAATAGTAATGGATCTACGACTCCACAAACGTTACTTCCGGGGATAAAGATTGCTGCTGTTCGGGCAGGGAAAATCGGCAACAATCTCGATGAGTATATAATGCTCTACAGTGCAATGGGGCAGAGTTGGTCAGCAAGTTCAAGCCTCAAATTACATGTGGTGAAAGGTGGACACGAAGATCTTATACCTCTTACGTTTTTTACATCGATTGTCCCCGCTAATGGTTTTTTCCTGATTGGCTCAGGTAATGGATATAGTGGTTCCATTGCCCTTGATGCAGCATATAGTTCTTCTTCAGATGTCATTGCAACTACGACAACGGCGGTGTATATCAGTTCAACTTCAACTCCAGGTATAGATATTATCGATAAGGTGGAGTGGGGGGCGACGCCACAGATCATAAGCGGCGTTTCATTTAGTTTCGCGACAAGCACCGCTAATAATAATCTTCCTCTTGATAATGTTATTGAGCGAAAATCGGCGGGTAATTCAGGGGCAAATACGATGGCGAGTGGCGGGGGGGATAGTAACAAAGGGAATGGATATGACACGAGAGATAATGGTCAGGACTTTGTAGTATTGTCTGGTGGTCAGGTTGCTATTATAAAGAATTCGCATAGTTCAGGTGAATTTGCCTTTGGGGGCGGGCAGGTGGACACAACTCCGCCTACGGTAATGGGATCGTTTCCTGGAGGTGCGCCAGGAGAAATGATTCCAACCGATCTCAATTTTATTGGTTTTGGTATCAGTAAACCGATAAACATGGGTACGATTACCTCTTCGACGGTGGTTCTTGTGGAGCAGGGACAGGGTACAAATCTTTGTTCCCTGGTGTTGTATAGCAATGCTCCAACAACAAATGGACCACAGGGGCAGTGTTTTATTCCCTCCGGAACATTAGTCGCCGGGCATACGTATATTTTCACCATCAAGGGGGCAAGTTCTAGTCCGAATGTTACGGATAATTCAGGTAATGCGTTGAATCAACCTGGTGGTCAGCACGGTACTGCAACTCACGACTATCAGGTAACATTTTCTCCTGCATCGGGTTTTGTGCTTACTCCTCAAGTTCCTCCTGTTGTGGTAAGCGTACTTCCGGCGCAAGGGTCAAGCGGTATCCCTACAAACACCAAGGGCGTTGCTATCAGATTCAATCAGGCGATGGATGTTACTTCTTTTTCCGGAGTTTCTCTTATGAAAAATGGCGGGTCGAATGTTTTAAATGGCTCGGGTGCAATACTTTCAAGCGATGGAATGACGGTATCTGTTCCGATTAGTGCGTTGTCATTAGTTGTGGGTTCAACCTACACTCTTTTGGTTCCTACCACGGTTAAAAATAGCAAGAATATTTTTCTTCCAACTTCTTACATATCAACTTTTGTTACTGGTTCGGGTGGAGATGTAACGGGCCCTACTGTCATCGGGCATCTTCCTAATATCGCGACGGGTGTTCCTATGAGCGCTGTTGATATCCATGTGACGACTGATGATGTGCTCGATGCATCAACGGTAACGTCAAGTACGGTACAAATTACTGATGCAAGTTTAAATCAAATTCCTGGGACGTTATCCTACGATCCAGTAGCAAAGGAGATTCTTTTTATTGCAAGCAACGTATTTCAACCGAACACTACATATCTGATTACCTTGAATGCTTCAGGTACTGTTCCTTCGGTAAAAAATAATGTTGGATTAGCTCTTCAGGATACTGATGGAACAAGTAATGGTAAATATCAATTTAGTTTTACTACTTCAGGTATTGTTGATGTCACACAACCAGGAGTTCTTTTTGCTACGGCCAATACGTTTTCTCTTGCGATTACATTTGATCAGGCCATGAAACAGGCTGAGGTGGAAAATATTGCTAACTATGCACTTACGAGTGGTGGAACTCCGGTTTCTCTCTCCTCGTTTAATGGGAATACTGCTACATACGATTCCAGTCATCGAACGGTTAAAATAAATAATATTGCACTTACTGCAGGAGCCACTTTTGTTGTCACTGTTTCTAATGTCCATGATCTTTCCGGAAATCTAATTGATGGAAGCAAGACGAGTGCTAATGGTACCGTCGTCGCTTCAACGGCGAATGGGGGTGAAATAGGAATGGGGGGTGGATATGTAGCACCAACGGGCGGATTACCAACGGGTTTTTCAACGGGCTCATTCGGTTTTGTTCCCCAGGTTGAGGTTCGGCCTATGAACATGGTCGCCGGTTTCAATTCAAATTATTCCGTAAATCTCCCTATCTCTACGCGTATTCCTGCCTCTGGAAAAATAGTATTAAGTTTCCCAAGTTCGTTTGCACTAGCAAATGCCGCTGCTGATACATTTAGCCCCGCGAACAATGATATTAATGGTCCTGGTTCGGGAACTGTTACCATTGCAAGTGTTGTAGGAAACGATACTGCCCATACCGTTACGGTAACGCTTGGCGGGGTAGCCACAAGTTTAAACGGAAGTGATGCCCACGACTTTTTACACTTTGATCTTGCACAAATAGGTAATTCGCCAGTACCGAACACTTCGTCTGGATATACTGTCGATTTGAGGACTCTCAATGGGGCGACAACACTTGAATCGTTTACTTCAAAACCGTTCTTTATTACCTCTGCTGGGAGTAATACGCTTACGGTAAACGTCACTGCTGCCGGAGCTTCTGGTGGAGCAGCAAATGTATATCTCTTTTCTCCTCAGACGGGTCCTATCTCAAGTTCAACAACTACATTTTCTGGAGGGGCGGCGTCTGTAGTATTTTCACTCCCAACGGGAATGTACGGTATTTCAACCGATCCTATTATTGCTTTAACGGGAGGAACATACGTAGGACAATCAAGTCCATTGCCAGTAAATGTCAGTGGTACCACGAGTGCCTCTATCACGCTTTCTGCGGGGAGCGGTCTCGCTTCAACGACGGTAAGCATTCATGCCACTGCTTCCGGTAAAAAGGTTTCCGTATTCGCAGGTGGCCCGAATGGATATGTTGATGCGCCCTTTACAACAATAAATGGAACATCAACAGTTACGTTGTATTATCCATCAAATGGTGATTTCACGGTTGGTGTTGGTCCCCAAATCAATAAAACGTTTGGAGGTCCTCCACCTGCTCCTGATTATGTAATGCCGAAGCCGGTTCAGGTTCACGTCGCTTCTAATGTCGCTTCGCAATCTGTTATTGGTTTTGATCTTGTATCCGCAGGGCAGCATATTAATGGTTTTGTTCAAGATGCTTCAGGTAAGGTGGTTGCCGGTGCAAACGTTAACGCCTATTCACCTCAGGGTGGTTTTGGTACGTTTGGTACTACCGCATCGGATGGAGGTTTCCAATTGAGTGTAGCTGCGGGGAGTTATAATCTTGGTGCATTTGCTCCTGGGTTTCCCTCTGGTCAGGAAATTTCTGTTACCGTTAGTGCGAGTGACAGTTTATTTGTTAATGGTTCTGTTGCATCATCATCTTCTGTAATAATTAAGCTTAGTAAACCCGGAACTAAAATTACTGGGAAGGTTACTGATGGAACTAATCCTATTCAGGGTGCTCAGGTATGGGCGTATTGTGATTCTAGCGTGAATGGAAATGCGTGTTTTGGACCTAATAGCCACGCCGAAGCGCAGGCCGATTCCTCTGGTGCGTTTACTCTTTATGTAGGCAATGGCACATGGCGTGTTTCTGCCTTTATCCCAGGCTATGGTCAACAGCCAGAAATCACAGAGGTTGTATCCGGGTCTGATGTTACTACCCCCGATTTTCAACCTTCAGCGACAGGATCCTTTAACTCGGTAAGTGGTACGGTGTGTACTAATACAGGGTCTGATTGTACAAGCGGTTCTCCAACAGCAATCTCAGGAGCTTCGGTAATGATCGAAGGTACTGATTCGACTGGTCATTTCTATTCCAACTCTATTGTTACGGGAAGCGATGGGACGTATTCGTTTAGTTCAAATGTCCCATCAGGTGTTGGGTCAAGCTATCGAGTTCGTGGTTTTGCTTCTGGATTGGGTGAACTTCCAACGAGTGCCACCTTTAGTGTAACAGGCAATATTATAGGAAAAGACCTTGTTATTAAGGCAGGAAGAGCGATTAATATTAGTGTGGTTGGTGCCCCTGCAGCATTTGATGCATTTCTTAAGTTCACAAATGTCACAACAGGAGGAAGCAATTTTCTTAATTTACACAATAACACTTTGGGAACCATCCAGGTCCCAAATGGTTCGGTGTACGCCATCGATGCTCGATCTCAGGGTTTCAATTTGCCACTAAGCTCTCTTACGCTCACAGGAGGTACTGCGTCCTATGCATCTTCGACGGGGAGACTGACTTTGAATGGTGGATCATTTGATACTGTTGCCTTGAATCTCACTTATCCAAGTTCAAATGCATTAAGTGGTACCGTTACCGACAATACAAGTGCTTTGGTTGCAAATGCATGGGTTGATATCAGTGATGCCGCAAATGGTTTTCATTTTGGGACACAGACAAATGCGAGTGGAACATATGCCATTGCTGTAGGGGATGGTTCCTATCAAATTGCCGCAAATGTACCAGGATATTTATCGAGCTCAAAGTCCCTTTCGCTTTCAGGTGGAACGGTGACGTTTGGTAGTGCAACCACGACGGCAAATGCTGTTAATCTTATTGTCAGCAAAACATCTCTTACCATATCGGGTACTATCACAGTGGGAGGCGTTGCGGCCTCAGGTGCGCTTGTTAAAGGATCACTTCTTGGGGGAGGGACAAGTGTGGTGGTTGCAGGTACGGATGGTACCTATTCATTGCCCGTAGCTAATGGTATTTGGACACTATCTGCAGCTTCGGATGGTTATGAAAATGCTACGTATGCTTCAGGTGTTGTGGTAAGTGGATCATCGATTCTTTCTATAAACATCAATCTCACGATACTTAAGAGTCTTCCCGCTCCCACGGTCCAGTCTATTACTCCTTCGGAGGGTGGCACGCTTCGCAATAATACAGGTAATCTTAGTATTAACATTCCAAAAAACGCTCTTGGTTCTTCGGGATCTGCGGGTCAGATTAAGGCAACAGAGACAACAAATTTCGTAGATACGGCGACTACTAATGTTCTTGGTGGCGTACAAGATATCAAGGCGTATGATTCATCAAATCATAATATTACTGATTTAAATGATTATGTAACGCTTAGCTTTGACATCGCGAGTTCTTCATTTGTGGCATATGGTCTCACCAGTACAAGTACTGCGAATAAATTGAAATTAGGATATTGGGATGCTTCTCTTGGAGATTGGGTTTCGATTGCCACCACCATTACCTATTTTGATCCAAACGGCGCACAAGTAACTCCAAATAGTACATTGAGTAATGTTGACCATATTAATCTATCAGCATCTGTAAAACACTTTACTGTCTTTGGTCCTATTCTCCCTACCGATAGTCTCGCTCCAAGTGCCCCAACAGGAGTCTTAGCAGCATTAAACGGATCGTCGGTGCGTGTTACGTGGACAGCTCCTACTACAAATAGCGATAGTTCATCTCTTACCGATTTTCAGGAGTATGAAATTTATCGAGATACAAGTTTGGGTGGTAATTTCACAACGCAGGTAAACTCTAGCCAAGTTGCCGGTACGAGTTTTACTGATACTACCGTGTCAGGGGGAACGACATATTATTATAAAGTTACGGCAGTCGATACGTCTGGTAATGCATCCTTAAAATCTTCAGCTTCTGGTGGCATAACAACCCCTAGTAGTGGAGGTGCCTCGTATTATTCAGCACCAACACCAGTGATAACAGTAGTAACACCAACATCAACACCTGTTGTAGTAACCACTACCTCAACTCAAGCTGTTGTTTCTATGGTAACTACACCGACAAAAATTACCGTGATTACAACTCCTTCATCAAAGAGCGTTGTAGTTCTCACCCTCACCCTCAAACTAGGTAGTCAGAATAGCCAAGTAAAAATACTTCAGCAACTTCTCGCGCAAGACAAAGATCTTTATCCAGAAGGATTAGCAACAGGATACTTTGGCCCGGCAACCAAGAAAGCTATCGAACGTTTCCAGAAGAAGTATGGTATCGCAACAACACCAGCTTCTCTCGGTCTTGTTGGCCCTCTCACAAGAGCAAAAATCCTAGAGGTACTTGGAGCACCTCGATAGGGGCATTGAATAGTTGTAATTCCAATAACAAAGAAACACCCCATGGGGTGTTTCTTTGTTATAATCCTTTGACACCAGATGACACTTGTTGATACAATTAAAGATAAACATACGAATATACTAATTATGCAAATGATACGAATGAATACAAATAGAAAAATAAAATTGCGTTATATTCGTATTGATTCGTATAATTTGTAACATTTGTATATTGGTATGTTAAACTCTAAAATTCAGCCGGAAAACGTATATACAACCCAAGAAGCCCAAGATTATTTGAAGGTGAGCGTAAGCACCATGAAGCGTCTTCTAAAGCGTGGTATTATTCGTGCAAATAAGATTGGAGGACAATATCGTATTTTAGGAAGAGAGTTAATGCGTCTCGTGTCTCCTCATGTAGAAGAAAGCGCCGTTCGTCTCTATCAAAAAGTGAAACGAAAAACGAAAGAAACTATAAAAGATTGGTAACTTTCCTATAATGAATCTCGCCAATAGGACAATTAAAAATGCGCTTTATGGTCTTGTAAGTTATGTATGGCCAATTGTTTTCTCGCTGGCTATTACCCCCATTATTATTCACAAACTTGGGGTTGAGCAGTATGGGGTGTATGCGTTGACTCTCGTTATTGGTAGTTTCTTTAGTTTATTGAATTTTGGTTTAGTGTATTCATTTATTCAGGAACTTGCAAAAATTCGTACTGGTGCAACAGCCGGTGAGATAGAGCATATTCAAAAGCTTTATGGCGCGACGGTTCTCGTGTTTCTCATTTTGGGTATATTTTCATTTTTGGTTTCATTAGGTATTGCACATTTTGGATTGAATTTTTTTAATTTGTCCCAAGATCAACATGCGGTGGGAAAAATAGTTTTTTATCTCATGGGTATTACCGCATTTTTGAACAGTATCGGTATTGTGTATTCACACATACCATACGCCTTGCAGCGACAGGATATTGGTACTGGTATTTACATTATAAACGTGATCATAACGAACATGCTTATTATCGGAGCCTTGTTCTTTGGTTATGGTTTACTTACGTTTGTTGGTTTACAGACCGTATCCGCATTATTCAGCGTAGTAGCCGCTTACTGGTATAGTAGAAAATTACTACCATTTTTGGTACCCGAATATACCTTGAAAAAAGAAATTATTAAACCCATGTTTCAGTTTGGTGGGTATATCTATTTGCACAACATAAGTGCCTCTTTTTTGAGCCAAATAGATCGAATTATTATCAGTGGGAGTATTGGTCCTACGGCGCTTACGTTGTATTCATTACCAAACAGTGTTGCAGAAAAGACACAGGGAATTGTTGTAAGTCTTTCTGGAATTTTATTTCCTGTTATGTCAGAACTAACGAAGGATGGCGACATTTCTCGTATTCGTAGGGCATATCATCAGGCCATGCGCATGATAGCCCTACTTGCGACTGGAATCACTACTACAATCCTTCTTCTGGCAGACAAGACTCTTTTGTTTTGGGTGGGTAAAGAT
>JACRHW010000002.1 GCA_016217555.1 Parcubacteria group bacterium | reverse complement strand
TTTGGCACCACTATTTTTGTGTGTCGGTGTTTTACTCATGTATGCCCCACCTCTTCCCATTCCGAACAGAGTCGTGAAACTACATGAGCCCAATGATACTATCTGCTTCGGCGGAGGGGAAAGTAGGGTACGCCGGTACGCAAAAATAGTGGTGTCCTGCCCCGTTAGAAATAAGTCGCCCAGAGTGGGTGGCTAAGATTTCTGACGGGGTTTTGTTTTGTAAGGGGCCTATTGCATTTAGATTCAATATGGCATATAATGTACTGGAAGTTAGCTTTAAATTAACCAGTAGTCATTATATGGATAACAAACCAACAAAAGGTCAATACGTAGAGATATTGTTGCGATCTTCTAAGACCATCTTTTCTAACAAAGATGTAGCTTTGATGTGGGGTGTAGAGGCGGAAAATGCAGTGAGGGTCAGATTAAACAGTTATGTAAGAAGCGGTAAGTTGATCCGAGTACATCGTGGCATTTATGCAAAAGACAAAAATTATAATCGCTTTGAATTGGCGACTCGTATTTATACCCCCTCATACATTAGCTTCGAAACAGTATTGACCCATACCGGAATCAATTTTCAATACTACGGTAATATTTTTGTTGCCACATACGTGACGAGAGAAATCGAAGCCGATGGACAAAAGATTTCATTCATTCGGATGAAAGACTATGTATTGAGTAATACCACCGGTATCGAACACACTGGTGGCATCGCCACCGCAACTAAAGAGCGTGCTTTTTTGGATCGCATTTATATCAGCAAAGATTATCACTTTGATAACTTAGATGTGTTGGATTGGGAGAAAGTTTTTGAGATTTTGCCTATTTACCACAATAAACGCATGGAGAAAAAGGTAAAAACATATTTTGAGCACCATAAAAGCACTCAACCTAATAAAACTTCACCCCGTTAGATATGTTTTACACTTATATTTTACAAAGTAAGAAAGATAGACAACTGTATACAGGCTATGCAAGCGACCTCAAAGAAAGATTGAGGTTACATAACGATGGCAAAGTAACATCAACGAAGAATCGTTTGCCCGTAGCGCTGGTTTACTATGAAGCGTGTTTAAATCAACAAGATGCAACGCATCGGGAAAAGTATTTAAAAACCACTTGGGGTAAACGATATATTAAGACAAGGTTAAAAAATTATCTAACGGGGTAAAAACGCATGACACTAGACTACTCAAAACATAAAAATATATTGCTTCAGATTTTGAAGGATATTTACTCTGATACATCGATTGCACCTCATTTGGGTTTTAAGGGTGGTACTGCAGCTCTCTTGTTCTATAATTTGAATCGCGATTCAGTTGATTTAGATTTTGATTTGTTGGATGAAAACAAGGAGGTTGAGGTGTTTGAAAAAATTCATAACATTACTGCAGGCTATGGGACGATTATCGATTCACGCATAAAGCATTCTAATCTTTTAAATGTTATCTCATACGCAGCGGGAGCACAGAAGATAAAAATTGAAGTAAATCGGAGAAACTTCGGTTCGAGGTATGAGATCATGACCCTGCTTGGTATTTCTATGCTTGTGATGGTTCGGGAGGATATGTTTGCTCACAAACTTATGGCCATGCACGAACGGGTCGGCAAAACGAGCCGTGATGTTTATGATACCTGGTTTTTCCTTAAGAATAATTGGCCTATTAATAAAGAGATTGTGGAACAGCGTTCTGACATGTTTTTCAAAGAACTTCTGCAAAAATCCGTTGAGCAACTAGAGAAGATGGATAATAAGCACATCCTCGATGGTTTAGGAGATTTCCTTACGGAATCTCAAAAGGATTGGGCACGTGAAAAGCTTCGAACTGAGACCATCTTTTTGTTAAAAGCTCGCTTGGAGAGTGAAAAATAAATATATGCCAAAGGAAATCGTCACAAAAACTGAGAAAGCAACCTATATCAAGTGCAAGAAATGCGGCACCGAGGTTCTTTCTATTACGAACAGTAATTTAACCTCATGTAGGTGTGGGGCTATTTCTGTCGATGGCTCTAAAGAGTTAGTGAGAGTTATCGGTAATCCAGAGGATTATGAAGTAATCACAAAATAAATTTATGACAAGTACAAACTCAAAACAAATGATAACGGGAAAATCCTTTGAATACGCTTTGCTTATTCAGTTCGAGGAAAAGATAAAGGATAAAACCAATCTCGAGGTCATTAAAAATTCGGCTTTTCAAGTTGCTAAGGGTTGCTTTGAAAATGTGAGCGCGACAGAACGAAGCGATTATCTACTCTCTGCTAGTTTTGCGGTCAATTTTCTCATGGACATAGAACCGCGCCTTTCAAACGACATCGGCAAAGACGATATTTTACAACTTGAAATTTTATCAGATCATCACGGAAAATTTGGCGACGTAAGAGATGTTTTAGCGATTCGATTGCTGCAAAAATGGGAAATTGGCGTATCAGCTAAAAACAATCATCATGCCGTAAAACATTCTCGTCTATCTGCAAGTATTGATTTTGGTGAAAAGTGGCTTGGGATCAGAACATCCAAAGAATATTTCGATATAGTAACCCCTATTTTCAATAAGTTAGAGAAAATAAGAAAAGACAGTAAGGCAAAGAAAAGGTGGAGTGAGCTTGGTGATTATCACTCAACGATTTATGTTCCGATTTTGAAAGCTTTTATAAAAGAATTGAAAAATCTCTACAAAAAAGATTCTAAAAAGATTGCTTCAAATTTGGTTGCATATTTGGTTGGTAATAAAGATTTTTACAAAGTTATCAAAGGAAAAAATTCGGTTGAAATTCACGCTTATAATTTGAATGGAACGCTTAACCTCCCTTTCAAAAATACACAACCCAAATATAAGACACCAAAAGTTCCATTACCCACAGAAATTGTTGACATCGCCCTTAAGGCAGATAGCGACACAACTGCCATAGTAACTATGAATAATGATTGGATTCTTTCATTCCGAATTCATAACGCTAGTTCAAGGGTTGAGCTATCATTGAAATTTGATATCAATCTTTTAAAATCACCAAAGAAATTATTTAAGAATACACTAAATATTAGTCACGATTAATTATGAAATTAGTATCATTATTTACAGGCGCAGGTGGACTTGATCTGGGCTTCGAGAGAGCTGGTTTTCATGTTGTTTGGGCAAATGAATATGACTCAACCATCTGGGAAACTTTTGAACATAATTTCCCGAAAACCAAACTAGACCGTAGAAGTATTATTGATATTTCTCCATCTGATATACCCAATGCTGATGGGATTATTGGCGGACCACCTTGCCAAAGTTGGAGTGAGGCAGGTGCCGGTCGTGGAATTAATGATAAGCGCGGGCAACTTTTTCACGACTATATTCGTCTTCTGAAAGATAAACAGCCAAAATTTTTTCTTGCTGAAAATGTCTCTGGCATTCTTCATCCCAAACACTCAGAAGCATTTACAAACATTATTAAGGAATTTGAAAATGCTGGGTATGAAATATCCCAAAAATTGCTCAACGCGAATGATTATGATGTTCCACAAGATCGTTTGCGCATAATTATCATCGGATATCGTAAGGATTTAAAAAAGAAATTTGAATTTCCAGAACCACAGAAACATAAACCTGTTTTGAAAGATGTAATTTATGACTTGCGCTTAGCAAAACCAGCTTTAGATAAAAATAAGACAAATGGCAACAATTTGAAAATTCCAAACCATGAATATATGAATGGTGGTTTTTCAACAATTTATATGTCGCGAAATCGCGTTCGTTCTTGGGATGAACCTTCTTTCACAATTCAAGCGGGGGGTCGTCATGCCCCAATCCATCCGCAGGCACCTAAGATGAAGTTTATAAGTCAAAACGAAAGGATTTTTGTTCCTGGAAAAGAAAATTTGTATCGTCGTTTGTCTGTAAGGGAATGTGCAAGAATTCAAACATTTCCTGATGATTTTATTTTCAAATATCGTGATGTTGCTGACGGATACAAAATGATTGGTAATGCTGTGCCGGTTAATTTCGCACACCATATCGCGCAGAAAATAATGGTTGATCTTAAATAAATTTGTAAAATATATGAAAATAGAATCAAAACAACCCTTCGACACGGCTCAGGGCAGGCAAATTCTTGAACGACGGGAAGAGATTGAAGTAGATATTGTGGATATGTTGAAGGAAACCGGCAGTGATTTTACCTTGGATCATGTTCGGGACGCTATTTACCATGAGGAGGATAGCGACGATATGATGAAGGTTATGGCAATGTTTGACCGTGGTGGGGACGTTTCGGAGTTTGATACTGTTCTTGAATTAGTAACCGATGCGTGGAATTACTTTCCACACGAGGTGTTGGGTGGCCTTTCGCCAGCGGAAAAACTATTGGAACACCAGCGTAAATAGTTCATGGTGGTTTTTTATTTCTTATGATAAAATTTTGGTATGAATCGTACGACGAAACAATTGGTGATTAGTTCGGTTTACCTTACTATGTTTGGGATGCTTTTGTTTGGTGTGTATTTGAAGTGGTTTAATATAGCGCCTACGTGTTTTGACAGTAAGAAAAATCAGGATGAAGTGCAGATTGATTGTGGTGGGGTGTGTACTATGTCGTGTGCTTTGAAATATCCACAATTTTTGCAGGTTATTTTTGCAAAGAGTCTCCCTGTGTCTTCTTCGAGGAGTGACGTGCTCGCTCAGATTAAAAATCCTAATCTTACGGTAGGAGCTTCGGAGATTATCTATCATATCGCCCTTGAGAATGCCACCGGAGAAATGTTGGAAGAGCGTGATGGGAGTACGTTTATTTATCCTGGAAAATTGAAATATATTTATGAATCTGGATTTAATGTGGGGGCGACAGATGTAGAAAATGTAACTCTCACAATAACTGACGCTAAGTTTGCGGTAGAGGATCGTTTTTATTCCAAGAATATTATTACCTCTAATGTGAGTTTGGAGAAACAAAAAGATTCTTTGCGTATCACGGGTACTGCACGCAATAACGGAGATCTTGTTATTGACGATCTTTATGCTACGGGTATTATCTATGATGCAAGCAAGAAGAATGTTCTTGCGGCTTCTGCAACGCTTGTAAAAACGGTGTTGAGTAGGGAAAATCGTTTTTTTGAAATTAATTTTCCGTCTTCGCTTTTGCAGTTCTTACCTCTTACTGGCAAAGAACAGGTGGAGGTAGAGTTGGCAGCTCCTCCCTTGCAAGAATAAAATCCGCGCATCTGGCGTATTTCTTCGTCAAAAGTTCCGGTACTCAACGCGATAGTATTTAACTATTGCTTATTCCGTTCCTTACTTTTTCCTAGAACTCCATCCAGATGCGCGGATTTTTTGTAGGTATGATATTTTGTTTTTCATATTTTAATGATCTATGCTAAGTGATATATGATGGAGATTTTGAAGAAAATTGATTGGTGGATTATGCTTGCTGCGGGATATCTTATGTCAGTAAGTGTGTTGATGTTACGAAGCCTTCCTGGGGATGGGGGAGTTTCTTATGTAGCAAAACAGTCTTTGTGGATTGGTATTGGCCTTGCTATTATATTTGCCCTTTCCTTTTTGGATTGGCGTACCTTATTTGAAAATCAGATTTTTATTCTCTCTTTTTATCTTGTTTCGGTCGGGCTTGTTATAGCAGTTCTTTTTTTGGGAAGTCGTGTGCGTGGTGCATCGTCGTGGTTTAGGCTTGGTGCATTTAGCGTTGAACCTTCGGAGATTGCAAAACTTGCTCTTCTTTTTGTTTTTGCGCGTTATTTCTCGAGAAGACATTCAGATATATGGCTTGTAGGGTATGTTGCCGTCCCCTTGCTTTATGTACTGGGAATTATTGTCCCTGTTTTCTTACAACCCAATTTTGGTTTAGCTGCGGTATTATTTTTGATGTTTGCAAGTCTTGTTTTTTTTCTTGGATTGCGACCCAAACACGCGTTTGTTGGGATAGTGGTTTTTTTGATAGTGCTTGTTGTGGCTTGGTACGGTCTCCTTAAAACATATCAGAAGGAGCGGGTTTTTACCTTTTTGAATCCCTACCGAGATCCATTGGGTACGGGATATAATGCTTTGCAGGCAAAGATAGCAATAGGATCGAGCGGTCTTTTGGGTAAGGGGTTGGGGCAGGGTACACAAACACAACTACGCCTACTGCCCGAGGCGCGTACTGATTTTATTTTTGCGGCTTATACAGAAGAACTTGGACTTATTGGTGCACTCGTGCTTTTTGGTGCATACGGTATCATATTTATACGGCTCTCTTCAATCACTGACCACGCGATTAATAATTTTTCAAGAATATTTACGCTCGCCTTCCTTCTCAAGTTATATATCGAGATGGTCATTAATGTGGGCGGGAATATTGGTCTTTTGCCCATTACAGGGATTGCTTTACCATTTGTGAGTTATGGAGGATCAAATTTAATTGTTAATTGTATTGCATTAGGGATAGTACAGAGTATCCACATAAGATCACGGGTGGCATAAAACTTAATACAATGAAATACAAAATAATGAAATGGTTGATGATAATAGGAGGGGGTTGTTTTTTGTTTTTAGTTTTTGGGGTACTTGCTGTAGCTATGCTTACGATACCCGTGAGTGATTCTAAGATCTCAATTCGTATAAATATTACAAAAGGGGAATCGTTACGAGAGATTGCAGCCATGCTTCAAGAGAAAAAGCTCGTTCGTTCATCATCTGTTTTTGTTGCATACGTATTTTTAAGAGGTGATGCCACGCATGTTCTCCCGGGTGTGTATGAGATAGCGGCCAATAGCACTCTTCTCGAGGTTCTTTCAAAAATCACAAAGGGACCAGTGGCTACCAATGTCACCTTGCGAGAAGGGATGACTCTTCGTGAAATGGATGCACTTTTAACTCAACAGGGGATTATCACTAGTGGATCGCTTTTCTCATTCAAGCCAGATAACCATTTGAAAGAGCAACTTTCCGAATTTGGATTTTCTCTGCAACAATCCCCTTATCCCCTTGAGGGTTTTCTTTTTCCCGATACGTATAGGTTTGTACCAGAGGAAGGGGCAGAAAGTGTTGTTACAAAAATGGTGGCTAATTTTGAGGATAAGGTCGGTTTGTCCCTTAAGATATTTACGCCTGACGAGAGGCATAAAAAAATTATTATCGCTTCGCTTATTGAAAAAGAAGTTGCTGGTGATTATGAGAGGGGGGTTGTGAGTGGTATTATCGAGAGGCGCCTTAAGGCAGGTATGCCACTTCAGGTTGATGCCTCAGTGTTGTATGGGGTGTGTGTGGAACGTCAAAATTGTGATCGGGTTCTCCACAGGCAAGATTTTTCCTCTCCTTCACCTTACAATACGTATGCAAATAAGGGGCTACCACCATCGCCAATTGCAAATTTTGGTAGTGCAGCCCTGAGGGCGGCACTTGCTCCGGAGCCCACTCCTTATTGGTATTACCTTTCTACCCCAGATGGAAAAACCTTTTTTTCAAAGACGTTTAAGGAGCATGACAATTTGCGTGCTAAGTACCTGCTGGACTAGAGTAACCTTTTGTGGATAGTCAAGCTTGACCCCGTTAGAGGTAACCAAAAAGGATTATTGAATTGGTGATATGTTTTTCCAGCTATGAGATTTCGTAAATAGTCAAATATCTTCCTTACCCCTAACGGGGTTGACTTTTTTTGTAAAGGATATATAATTAAATTCACTATGTAAAAAAGCCTCAAAACAACAAGTTCAGGTGATGTTGTTTTTTGTAGGCTTTTTTGGCTCTTTTTATATTTCATATCTTTTATAAATCTTAAATTTTTAAACATACCCCCTCATGTTTACAAAAACAAAAGTTTTTTCTCATTACCAAAAGTCAATTCTCGATATTCCAAATTTGGTCGATGTGCAGAAAGATTCGTTTGATTGGTTTGTGAAAGATGGGTTGCAGGAGCTTTTTGATGAAATTTCCCCCGTCAAGGATTATACGGGTAAGGATCTTGAGCTTTCTGTTGTTGGTCATTATTTTGATGAGCCAAAGTTTAATGAAGAGGAGGCACGCGAACGCGATGCTTCTTTTGAGGCGCCTCTCCGTGTGAAGATGCGCCTTTTAAATAAGCGCACGAAGGAGATAAAAGAACAGGAGGTGTATTTTGGTGATATCCCCATGATGACAGGCAGGGGCACGTTCATTATTAATGGGGTTGAACGTGTTGTGGTTTCCCAGCTTATTCGTTCAAGTGGTATTTATGTAACAGCAAAGGTATTTCGGGGGGATAAGTTGTTTGGGGCAAAAATCATCCCAAGTCGTGGGGTATGGATTGAGTTTGAGACGGAACCAGACCATGGGCTTATCATTAAGATTGATCGCAAACGAAAAATACCGGCATCTGCGCTTTTGCGTATTTTTGGGCTTGAATCCAACGAAGAGATAGAAAAAGCTTTTGCAAGTATCACCGACGATACGCAGCTTATTAAACGGACGCTTACAAAGGATCCTTCGCATAATAAAGTAGATGCTTATGTTGAAATTTATAAACGTGTACGCCCAGGAGATCTTGCGACACCAGAGAATGCACAAGCATTTGTAGATGCTATGTTTTTCAGGTTAGATCGTTATGATCTTTCTTCAGCGGGAAGATTTAAAATGAACAGCCGCCTCAATGTGAAGGGGGAGGACAAACTTCTTACCCTGGAAGATCTTTTGGCTATTATTAAGGAGATTATTAAGCTTAACAACGATTCTAGTGCTGATCCTGATGATATTGATCATCTTGGCAATCGCCGTGTAAAGGGAGTAGGAGAGCTATTGCAGAGTCGTATGCGTGTTGGTTTGGCACGTATGCGAAGAGTTATTCAGGATAAAATGTCTACAAGTGACATCTTTTTGGTTACCCCCTCTCAGCTCGTGGTACCTCGTCAGCTTATGGCGGTGGTAAGAGAATTTTATTCTTCTTCTCAGCTTTCTCAGTTCATGGATCAGGTAAATCCTCTTGCAGAGGTAGAACACAAGAGAAGAATTTCTTCTATGGGTCCCGGAGGTTTAACGAGAGAGCGTGCGGGTTTTGAGGTACGTGATGTACACACAAGCCATTATGGACGATTGTGTCCTATTCAGACTCCTGAGGGTGGAAACGTGGGTCTTATTAACTATCTTGCAACATTTGCCCGCGTGAGGCAGTTTGGTTTTATTGAAACGCCTTATCTCAAAGTAAAGGATGGAAGGGTGACCAAAGAAATTGCGTGGCTTAACGCTTACGAAGAAGAGCGCCATGCTATCGCCCACGGTGGTGTTCGTTATGGTGAGGATGGAAAGATAGTAGATAAAAAAGTTGCCGTAAGGGTTAAGGGGCAGCCTACTATTTGTACCCGAGAAGAGGTTGAGTATATTGATGTTGCCTCAAACCAGCCATTTAGTATTGCTGCATCCATGGTTCCTTTTCTTGAGCACGATGACGCGAACAGAACCCTTATGGGAGCAAACATGCAACGTCAGTCAGTAGTCTATGTAAAGCCGGAGGCTCCTCTTGTAGGGACTGGTATTGAGCAGAAGGTGGCTGAAGATTCAGGATATCTTATCAAGGCTGTTGGCGATGGAGAGATTATTGAAGTTGATGCAGACCATCTCGTGTTAAAATGTGATGATAAAAAAGAGCCACTTACCTATAAGATCCATCATTTTAGGCGTTCAAACCAGTTTACTTCGTTGAGTCAAAGGCCAATTGTTCAGAAGGGTCAAAAGGTGAAAAAGGGGCAGGTGCTTGTTGATGGTCCTTCTATGCAAAATGGGGTGTTGGGTCTTGGACAAAATCTTCTCGTTGCTTATATGTCATGGGCGGGCGGTAATTATGAGGATGCCATTATTTTATCAGAACGTGTTGTTCAGGAGGATCGTTTTAGTTCTATTCATATTGAGGAATTTTATGCCGATGTGCGTGAGACAAAACTTGGACCCGAACTTACCTCTCCCGATATTCCAAATGTTTCAGAAGATAAGCTAAGAAATCTTGACGAGGAGGGTATTATTCGTATTGGTGCCGAGATTGGTTCCGGTGATATTCTTGTGGGGAAGGTGTCTCCAAAGGGAGAGACGGATCTTACCGCAGAAGAACGATTATTGCGTGCTATCTTTGGTGAAAAAGCAAGGGATGTAAAAGATACATCGCTTACTTTGCCTCATGGAAAACGAGGACGCATCGTAGGTATTCGTATCTTTTCTCGTGAGCGAGGGGATAAACTCGAACCGGGTATTATTAAAAGAATTCGTGTCGAAGTCGCCGTATTTCGTCGTGTGATGGCAGGAGACAAGCTTGCTGGTCGTCATGGTAACAAGGGTGTTATTTCGCGTATTGTAGCGGTTGAGGATATGCCTTATTTGGAAGATGGAACTCCTGTTGATATTGTTTTGAATCCACTTGGCATTGCCTCACGTATGAACATTGGACAGATTCTTGAGACACACCTCGGTTGGGCAGCCC
This sequence comes from Parcubacteria group bacterium, assembly GCA_016217555.1. GTDB lineage: Bacteria > Patescibacteriota > Minisyncoccia > UBA6257 > JACRHW01 > JACRHW01. The sequence continues at coordinate 37,391 of JACRHW010000002.1, read as the reverse complement.
ATGCAAATGGGTATCGAGCTGTGGTACCTATCTTCAGCGGTACCACCGAAGAAGACATTCAGGAGGAGTTGAGAAAAGGGGGACTTCCCGAAGATGGTAAAACTACTGTGATAGATGGAAGAACGGGTAAAAAATTTGATCAGAAGGTTACGGTTGGATACACCTATATGATGAAGCTCGACCACCTCGTAGAGGACAAACTTCATATGAGGTCTATTGGTCCCTACTCGCTTATTACACAACAACCTCTTGGAGGAAAAGCTCAGCATGGAGGTCAGCGTTTTGGAGAGATGGAGGTGTGGGCACTTGAAGGATATGGAACCGCACATATGTTGCAGGAGATGCTTACCCTTAAATCAGACGACGTACTTGGCCGTTCCGCAACCTATGAATCTATTATTTATGGAGAAGATATCAAGACAGCAAACATTCCCGCATCATTTAATGTGTTAACTAGTGAACTCAAGGGGTTGGGGCTCGAAGTCGATCTTCTTACTGCCTACGAAGGTGAGGAAGAAGTGGTGGCCCCTATAGATGGTGCTAAGGGACGAAATAAAAGATAATACAACGTATTCATTACTATGATTAATAATTTCAATGCATTACGTTTAAAAATTGCTTCTCCGGATGGGATCCTTGCATGGTCCCACGGTGAGGTAGTTAAACCAGAGACGATTAACTATCGTACACAGCGCCCCGAAAAAGATGGTCTTTTTTCGGAGCGTATTTTTGGTCCAACAAAAGATTGGGAGTGTTATTGTGGAAAATACCGACGTGTTCGATACAAAGGCGTGGTGTGTGACAAGTGTGGTGTTGAGGTAACGCGTGCCATCGTACGCCGTGAACGTTTTGGTCATATTTCGCTTGCGACACCTGTGGCTCATATCTGGTTTTTGAGAAGCATTCCTTCGCGTCTCGCTCTTCTTTTAGGCGTCCCTTCACAGAAACTTGAAAAAGTTATTTATTATTCCAGTTATATTATTACAAAAGTGAATGAGGGTGCACGAAAACGAGTAGTTGATGAGGTGAATAGAGAGTTTGAAAATAAAATGAAACGGGCAAATCCAAAAGAGCGTACACAGCTTGAAGGCTTAAAGCAGGAGACCATGAATGAACTTGCTGCAATACAGCCTATGAATGTCGTTTCTGAACTTGATTATTTTACACTCAGTAGAAAATATGGTGAGGTGTTCGAGGCAAGCATTGGGGCTGAAGCGATTCGTGCTCTTCTTGAGACCGTTGATTTACATTTGTTAAAGGCTCAACTTGACCAAGAGCTTACCTCCACTAAGGAAATTGACAAAAAGGTACTTCAAAGGGCACGCCTCGTAAAAAATCTTATTCAATCTAACCAGCGACCGGAGTGGATGATTCTTACCGTACTTCCTGTTATTCCACCAGACTTAAGACCAATGGTGGCACTTGATGGAGGACGTTATGCTTCTTCGGACCTTAATGATCTTTATCGCCGTGTAATTAATAGAAACAACCGTTTGAGAAAATTAAAAGAGCTTAAGGCGCCTGAAGTTATCATTCGTAACGAAAAGCGTATGTTGCAAGAGGCGGTAGATGCACTTATTGATAACAGTATTCGTATCAGTGGCCAACAGCAGATGAACGCACAGAAGAGACCTCTTAAATCTCTTGCAGATATGTTGAAGGGTAAGGGGGGGCGTTTCAGACAGAATCTTCTTGGTAAACGTGTGGATTATTCGGGTCGTTCCGTTATCGTAGTTGGCCCTGAACTTAAACTTAATCAGTGTGGATTGCCAAAAAAGATGGCGCTTGAGTTATTTAAACCATTTGTTATTCATAAACTTCTTAGTTCTGGTTTAGCAAATACTATAAAAAGAGCAAACCGTCTTATTGAAGAAGCCCCTTCTGAGGTGTGGGCAATTCTTGAAGAAGTTATCCAAAATCGCTACGTGCTCTTAAATCGTGCGCCTACTCTTCACAGGCTTGGTATTCAGGCATTTCAACCTCTCCTCATTGAAGATCTTTGTATTCGTATTCCCCCCATGGTGTGTACTGCCTTTAATGCTGACTTCGATGGTGACCAGATGGCTGTGCACCTTCCCCTAACTGAAAAGGCACAGGAAGAGGCTCGCATGTATATGGATGCGAAGAAGAATGTGCTGCGCCCTGCAACCGGTGAGCCTATTGTGTCCCCTACACAAGACATGGTGTTGGGGTGTTATTATCTCACACGTACACAATCGGAATATGAGGCTAAGGGAGGCAAGATGCGTGCGTTTAGTGCAGTAGACGAGGTACTTCTTGCCTACGAAAACGAAGTGATTACTCTCCACGAACCGATCAAGGTTCTTCACCCAAAGCACGAGAAAGGAAAGCAGGTACTTACTACAACGGCGGGGAAACTTATTTTAAACGAAATACTTCCCGCAGATTATCCTTATCTCGATAAGGTACTTGATAAAGGCGAAATAAAGAAGCTTACTGCTACCTTGCAGAGAAAGTATGATAATGAAACATTTACCAATCTCTTGGATGCTATTAAGTTTTTAGGATTTAAATATTCAACACTTTCTGGCATTAGTTGGGCAATGGGAGATCTCGTTGCACCTCACGAAAAGAAGGAGATTGTTACCCAGGCAGAAACAGAGACAGAAAAAATTTGGGAGCAATACCAAGAGGGGTTGTTGTCTCTCGAGGAACGTCGCGTTCGTTCTGTGGTGGTGTGGCAAAGGGCAAAGACGGATCTTTCAAGGTTGGTACCGCATGCCTTTAAGGGTGATAACTCTGTCTTTATGATTATTGATTCTGGCGCAAGGGCTAGTTGGGCTCCTGTAGAACAAATGGTAGCAATGAAGGGTCTTGTACAGAATCCACGCAACGAGACCATCGAACTTCCTGTTAAGTCATCTTTTAAAGAAGGGCTTAACTTGCTCGAATACTTTATCTCAACGCATGGTGCAAGAAAGGGAACAACTGATACTGCCTTAAAGACAGCATCAGCAGGATACCTCACACGCCGATTGGTTGATGTGGGGCAATCTACCTTTGTGATAGAGGATGACTGTGGCACAGAGGATGGAATTACTATTTACAAAAAGGATGGTGAAGAGTTTCATCATAGACTTAAAGATAGGGTATTTTCACGCACGTTGCTTGATGACGTGAAGGTAGGAAACAAAATTATTGCGCGAGCAGGTGATGTGGTTTCCCTCGAGGAGGCACAAGCTATTGAAGAAAGTGGTGCCGAAAGTGTACGCGTACGTTCTCCATTGTCATGTCGTTCTCTTTTTGGGGTATGTCAGAGTTGTTATGGCCTGGATCTTTCTCAGCACAAACCTGTGGAGCTTGGAAGTGCTGTCGGTGTAATAGCCGCCCAATCTATTGGTGAACCAGGAACACAGCTTACTATGAGAACCTTCCATATTGGAGGTGTTGCAGGACTTGATATTACTCACGGTCTTCCTCGTATCGAAGAGCTTTTTGAAGCACGAGCTATAAAGAACAGCGCAGCTATTGCTGAGGCGGAGGGATGGGTAGAGAAGATAGAAGAGATGGAAGATGGAGGAGGTGTTACGGTACACATCGTGCAGGAGGGTAAGAAGAAACTTCGTAAGGAGTACAAGATTCCTCGTGGCATAAGTATTGTTGTTGAAGAGGGTCAGGCGGTATTACCAGGAACACAGCTTACTGAGGGGCACATTGACCTTCATGATTTATATAAGGTGGCGGGGAAGGACGGGGTATGGCGTTATGTTGTACGTGAAATTCAAAAAGTGTATCTTTCAGAGGGGGCAAAAATCCATGACAAGCACGTTGAGATCGTAGTGCGTCAGATGTTTAGTCGTGTACGTATTGTAGATGCCGGCGACTCTCAATTTTCTATAGGGGAAACGGTAGAACGATCTATCTTCATCGAAAGAAACAGGGAGCTTGTGAGGGCTAAAAAGAAGCCAGCTCACGGGCGTGAACTCTTGCTTGGAATCAAGAATATTGCTTCAAGTAGTTATTCGTTCTTGTCCGCGGCCTCTTTCCAAGAGACGACACGTGCTCTTGTGTCAGCTGCTGTCGAGGGAAGAATCGACTACCTCCGAGGTCTTAAAGAAAATGTTATTATTGGGAGACTTATTCCAGCAGGAACAGGATATGCGGCGAGTTTAGAAGAGATGAGTGAAAGAGTGGTTCGACCTGGCTCACCACAAGAAGAATCTAAGGAATCAGCTGAGTAGAACAAAGTAACGACAGGGACAAATAATCACAACAAAAAGCCGATATGTAAAATGTCGGTTTTTTGTTTTCACAATACACTTTTCCACAGTTGATGTGTATATACTCTTTTTGTATGATATGTGTATAACCAATATACACATATGGTGCAACTCACAAAGTTTCAAAAAAAGGTGCTCGCCATCATCGAACAGCATTTTAAAAAGTATCAGGAGTCCCCTACGATCGAAGAGATACGCGACAAGATGGGTCTCTCTTCATCCCGATCGATAACACAATATCTCGAGGCGCTTTCTAAAAAGGGATTATTACGTCGGGAGCGTTACAAGGGGCGTGGTATTATACTCACCAAAGAAATGGAAGAGGGTGAGACGGTGCAGCTTCCTGTGTTTGCCTCTGCGGGGTGTGGAAGTCCTTCGGTGATAGCAGAGCGTACTTTTGATGAGTTTATAGAAGTAGCCTCAAATCTTATAACAGGTAAGAAAAAGGCAAATCTTTTTGTGATTAAGGCGGTGGGAAATTCTATGAATGAGGCGGGTATAGAAGATGGAGATTACGTTCTCGTAGAACGCATTGTTGATAGGGAGTATGAGATGGGTGATACGGTGGTTGCCATAATTGATGATAGCGCTGTTATTAAACGCTATGTACGATCCGATGATCTTATTATCCTTAAACCAGTCTCATCTGATTCTTCACACCGTTCAATTATTCTGGGAGAAGATGCGACGTATAAGATATTTGGAAAAGTATTGCGCACTATTCGTATTCCTAAGTCATTCGATATCAAATACGCTCCGATATATTAATTTTTTCCTTGCTACTATGATAGGATTATATTTATACGATCCTATTTTTAGTGTAATAAAAAAATATGTCCGAATACTATAAAGCGAATAGAGGGTCCGCGTGGAATTATGGAGGTGGCAATTGGAAATTGAGTCGTTCCAAGATCGATTTGTTTTTGGAATGCCCAAGGTGTTTTTATATGGATAACAAGCTTGGTGTGAAGCGTGTCCCTGGATTTCCCTTTGCTCTAAATAGCGCAGTAGACTATTTATTGAAACAAGAGTTTGATACGCATCGTGCTAGAGGCGAACAGCATCCCCTACAAAAAGAATATGGAATAGATGCAAAGCCAGCACCTCATAATGAACTCGATGAATGGAGGAGGAATTTTGGCGGTGTTAAGCATGTACATGTACCAACGGGATTAGTTGTTACGGGCGCCATCGACGACTTATGGATTGATAGTAAGGGTGAATACATCGTTGTTGATTATAAGGCGACAGCAAAGGAAGAGGCGGTTAAAGAGCTTGATAAGGAGTGGCAGAATAGCTATAAGCGACAGATGGAGGTATACCAGTGGCTTCTGAGGCGGAATGGTTTACAGGTTTCTGATACAGGATATTTTGTCTATTGTACAGGTAGACTTGATCGAGTAGCTTTTGACAATATGATTCCTACGTCTCCTATTTTAATTTCGGTGATGTCTGGAGCCAGTTCTTTTTTATCTGTTTCGGTGGGTTGTGTTTCTTCTGGTGCTGTATCTGCTGTGGTATTTTCATCGCTAGTATTCGTAGCTTCCGTTGCCGTTGCTGTTGGTGTGTTCTTTTGTTTTGGGCTACTGCATGAAGCGATGAGAGTTGCAAGAAGCAAGCAAACCACCATAAGTCCTACTCGTACACGTGTGTGCATGGTATATACCTCTTTTCTGTTGTTATGGTGCCGTGTTATTTTTAGCACACATTTTATAAAATAGCAAGGTGTCGCGTGCTAACTATCTCTGGTATGCTATTTTGTATACTATCGCTTGCGCATACTACATTTATATATGAAAATTACATCTGCAGAATTTATGAAGGGGGTGGTGGGGACTGATGAGATTTTTGAGGATGGTACGCCTCAAATTGCTTTTATTGGGCGCTCAAATGTAGGGAAGTCGAGTGTTATCAACTCCCTTACTAAACAGAAGGATTTAGCACGAACAAGCTCTTTCCCTGGGCGTACGCAGGAGATAAACATTTTTTTAATAAATAGGTCTTTTTATCTTGTTGACTTGCCAGGGTATGGGTTTGCCCAAGGATCACACGAGTTACGGGGGCGACTTTTAAAATTGATTGATTGGTATTTATTGCGTTCGGGATATATCCAAAAAAAGATTGTGTTTATTATCGATGCTTATGTGGGTCCCACCGAAATTGATTTGGAGGTGTTTCAGAGGCTTATAGGACAGGGGAAGAATATTATTGTGGTGGCAAATAAGATAGATAAATTAAAGCAATCCGAGTATAAAAAACAACTTAAAAAAATTCAGGATGTTTTTAAGGATCGAAAGGTTATTCCATATTCCTCGTTTAAAAAGATTGGTATAAAGGAACTAACCAACGAAATTTTGGCATAAGTATATGAAGATCTGTGTGGGATCGAAAAACGATGTGAAGATCAGTGCTGTAAAAGAGGTGCTTGCTTATTATGATGATTTGCGTGATGCAGAGATATGTTCACATGAAGTTGATTCTGCTGTTTCTGCTCAACCAAAGTCGATTGATGAAACAATGCAAGGAGCAATGAACCGCGCACGTGGAGCATTTAGGGATTGTGCATATAGTTTTGGTATTGAAAGTGGACTCATGGTGGTACCCAATACCAAAACGGGATATATGGATGTGTGCGTGTGTGCAATTTACGATGGAAAGCAATTTTCGTTTGGATTATCCTCCGCACTTGAGTTTCCGCGCGAGGTTACACGCCTTATCTTTGAAGAAGGGGTTGATTCTACACAAGCATTTAATAAGATAGGACTTACTACCAATCCGCAGATAGGATCCGCAGAGGGGATTATAGGGGTGCTTACTAAGGGGCGACTTACACGAAAAGATTACACCAAACAGGCAGTGTTAACCGCGATGATCCACCTAGAACATCCTGAATTATATTAAAAATTACAAAACTAAATTGTTTTTCTAGATTCTTGTGATCATGCCAAAACGTCTTTTTGTGGTATATGGGATAAGTCTAGTAGTATTTCTTTTTTCCTTGCTGTACGTTGCTGTCTATACAAGGGGATTGAGTGGTGCTTTGATTACACACTATGACCCCCTTCGTGGGATTGATTATCTTGGTGATCGTTTTGATTTTTATAGAATTCTTTTTGGGACTTTTTTGATTTCATTGTTTAACTTTGGAATAAGTATGTTGCTCTACATACGCATTCGTTTTTTTGCATATTTCGTGGCAGGGTTTACCTTATTTCTTAACGTTCTTGCGTTGGTCGGAATAATGTATCTTATTGGACTTAATGTCTAGGAAAAATTTGCAAGATTCATAAATTTGTGATATAATGTAAAAAAAGAAAGGAAATGGAAGAAATGTTGAAGGAAAATGGTGTTTTTATTGTGAGAGAGGAGTTTTTTCGTTCTGGGGGAAAGGGCGGTCAGAATGTAAATAAAGTTGAAACGGCCGTACGGCTTCGTGTACAGGTGAATAATGAGGCACTTCTTGCTCGACTTAGGGAATTATATCCTGGTGCAGTTACCGATGGTGGAGAATTTCTTATCGAGTGTAGCGAAGAGCGCATGCGTGAGCAAAATAGAGCTCGAGCACGTAAATGGCTTGAGGAGCGTATCGCAAAAGCACTTGAGGTGCAGAAGGAGCGAGTTGAGACAACGCCTACGCATGGAGCAAAAGAGAGGCGATTGGAATCAAAAAAGAGGTTAGGAAAAAAGAAGGAGGGTCGTCGTAGTGATTGGGAATAAAAAAAGAAAAGCCGAGCATTGCTCGGTATTTTTTATGGATTTGTTTTAATGATTTCTTGTGTCGTGGATATAATGGCTCCTGCTTTTTGCATTTCGAGAATTGCTCTGTCTCCATCACCAGGGTGAACATTTACTGCACGGCAAGCATCAATGAGTACAATGGTTTCAAGCTTATGTTTTAGGGCATCAAGCACTGTTGCTTTTACACAATAATCAGTTGCAAGACCCCCCACAAAAATTTTACTTATCTCGGCTTCTTTAATAAAAACCCCGAGAAGTGTGTTGTCATCAAAAGTACCGTCAAAGGCGGAGTATCCATGTTCTCCAAACCGCGTTCCTTTTGAGACAACATGACACCGCTTTTCAAGAGCCAGTTCCTTATGAAATTTTGCCCCCTCTGATGCGTATACATGGTATTCGTGTTGTCGTTTGCAAGAATCGTACTCTTTATCGTTTCCATGAAGTTGTTATTGCGTGTGATGATGTTGAGCACCTTGGTGTGTTTATCGAGTTACGTGCTTCCAGTGAGAAGGCACTGTTTGATGTAATTACTCTGCTCAATTTAGAAAATGAGATACTCGTTAAGGAAAGTTATTTTGATTTGATGTGTGATAAAAAATTACCAGAATGGTTTCAGATGGTGCTTCGTTTTCATGAGAAGATTGGGGAATTTGTTTTTGGTATCACTTCTGGAATTTTAACAACTTCTGGATTGCTTGTTGGTGTAAATTCTGCGACAGAATCTCGTATCGCTGTTATCGCGACCATTGCAACGATTGCAATAGCTGATAGTTTCTCCGATGCTTTCGGTATGTATTTATCTAAGGTATCAGAGCGTGGTATTTGTAAGGGGGTAGCACTACGCTATGCGTGTGGCACCTTGGTGGGGAAATTCATTTTTCCTATTACATTTATCATTCCAATCCTTTTATGCCAATTGGGGGTTGGTGTTGCAATTGATCTTTTGTGGGGAGTTTTTGGGCTGACTCTTCTTTCAATTGAGCAGGCAATTGTTGTCCGTGAATCAGCTTGGTCCGCAATCGTGAGAAATGTTGGTCTTGCTGTAATCATTGTGACCATGTCTTTGTTTGTGGGAAGGTTCATAGAGTACTTTGTTGGCAATGCCCACTAGTAAATAAAGGCCAACCATACGGCCTCTTGCACTTTCTTCTTGAATTATGTATAATCACGTATAATCATGATAGTAGTTAAAGACCTGTATTCTCATGTTAGCCATCATAAAAACAGGGGGAAAACAGTACCTCGTCGAAGAGGGTGATACTATTCAAGTAGAAAAACTTCCTGTAGAGGTGGGTACTTCGTATACTTTTACTGATATTCTCATGGTGCAAAAAGACGCTGATCCAGTTCTCGGCCATCCACTTCTCGCTGGAGCTTCTGTAGAGGCAAAGGTGGTGGAGCAGGGGCGGGATGACAAGAAAATCGTATTTCGTTATCACAACAAAACACGTTATCGAAAGAAGAAGGGGCACAGACAGCATTTTAGCGAAGTGAAGATTACAAAAATTGTTATGTAAGTTTAGAAAACCCGCACGTCACGGGTTTTTATTTTCTATTTGTGAATGCGGCGATAATTGTTTCTTCGTCGGTGAATTCTACGTCGCCTCCGTTGGGGAGGCCCCTTCCGAGGTGGGTTGTGTGTACATTATGCTCTTTGAGGATGCGTCCAATGTGGGTTGCAGTAAGGTTGCCTGTTGCGGTAGGGGAAAGGGCAAAGATAATTTCTTTTTTAATTTCAGGATTGGTTGTGATACGTACAAGGAGAGGTTGCAGATTAAATCGATGTTCTGAGTCGGGTTCTATCGGATTTACAAGGCTACCGAGAACAAAATAGGTGCCATTAAATATCTTTGCCTTTTCTATGGTAAGGAGATCGGTCTCTTTCTCAATAATCATGATAGTATTCTTATTACGATGTGGATTGGCGCATATAGTACAGAGTGTTGTTTCACGTGGTTCATGAGGGAAGGAACACGAGGAACATGACTGAAGAAGGAGAAGGTGTTCCAGATCTGTAACGAGAGGCGTCGCAACATGTTCTTTTGATCGTAGTAAAGAGAAGACGATGCGCGAGGCCTGTCGTTGACCAATACCAGGAAGTCGCGCAATGCGTTTGATACAAGAATGAATTATTTCTGGGACCATAAACGAGATTTTAGGTGTTAGCTTTTAGGTACTAGATACTTTGAATTACAAAACTCATATTTCTCACACGAAATAGATGGTTTGTGATTCAAGGGCTGTTTTTTAATTATTAAGACGATTTTCGATGGTGGTAAATGTTGCGTATTCTTGATCAAAATGAAGTTTCACATTTCCTAATGGTCCGTTTCTGTGTTTTGCAACAATAATTTCAATAGTATCTCCATCACTATCATTCATTTCGAGTTTTTCTCTCTCCTTCCTATAGAGGAACATAACAATATCGCTGTCTTGTTCGATAGAACCGCTATCTCGCAGATCAGAAAGTCTTGGAATTTTAATTTCCCGGTTATCTATATTACGAGAGAGCTGTGAGAGAGCAATGATGGGGATATCAAGTTCGCGTGCAAGGCCTTTTAGGGCGCGTGAGATTTCTGTCATTTGTTGTACGACGTTATCCGAATTAGTGCGTGGTTGAATAAGTTGGAGATAATCCACGACGAGCATAGCAAGTCCTTGTTCAGCTTGAAGACGGCGAGCCATGGCACGAATTTGAAGAATATTGGGCGAGGTGGTGTCATCTATAAATATAGGAGCTTGGGAGAGACGATCGAGTGCATGATGCAGGAGTTCAAATTCGAGTTCGGAGAGTCCCTTGCCTGTACGAAGTTTCCAAAGGGGGACGCGTGATTCTGCGGCTATGATACGATCGATAACCTGTTCGCGTGACATCTCGAGGCTTAATATGCCAACAGGAAGACCCGTTTTTGTGGCTGCCTGCCGAGCGACGGCAAGTGCAAGCGATGTTTTACCAACAGAGGGGCGAGCGCCAATAATAATGAGATCTGACTTTTGAAATCCCGAAAGAATATTATCAAGACCAGGAAAACCACTGGTGATACCTCGAATTCCATCTTCTCTCTGCTGGAGTCGTTCGATACGACTAAAGGCTTCGGGAAGATCTTGTGCCATGGGAACAAATTGTTTTTGGGAGGTTTGTTGGGCGATACTAAAAAACCGTGATTCTGCCTGATCAAGAAATTGTTCAATGTCTTCTGGTTCTTCGAATGCTTCACCGGCGACAGCGTGTGCGGTGCTAATAAGATCACGCAGGATACGTTTCCCATGCACGATCTTTGAATAATGGACGATGTGTGTCGCAGTAGGGACTTTATTTACAAGACCCGAAAGGTAGGATGATCCACCAATATCTTGGAGGGTGCCAAGCTCCTTGAGTTTGTTCGAGACGCTCACAAGATCGATGGGCTCACTTCGTTCATAAAGTCGTAGCATCCCTTCAAATATTTTTTGATGTCCGGGCTTATAGAAGTCGCGGGGACTAATAATATCCGCGATGCGCGACATTGCGAGACGATCAATCATAAGCGCGCCAAGGACAGATTCTTCTGCCTCGACATTTTGTGGAAGGAGTCTTACTGTTTCTTGTTTCGATTTGTCTGACATGGAGAAAATCTAGTGATATAAGGAGTGGATGATGGGTCCTTTTTGTGTATCTTCGATTGAAAAGCCAAGAGCCTTTGCCTTATCACGAAGCTCATCGGCGCGTTGCCAGTTTTTTAATTTTCGAGCTTCTTCGCGCTCAGTTACAATTTTTTTTACCTCTTTTGGGATTTGTACGGTACGAAAACGAAGTCCGAAAAGCTCATAAAGAAGCGCGAGAAGGGCTCTTGTATTTACAATATCGTGTATTGTTGCTTTTTGTTTATCCATTTTTGTATTTATGGTGTGTATGACTTCAAAGATTATTGCAAGTGCTTGGGGGGTACTAAAATCATTTTGAAGAGCCTTATGAAATTGCAGAATGTATTTATTGTTCAATTTTTGTTTTTTATGATCTTCTCCAGGCTTTAATTTTAGAGTTCGTGTTGCATACATGGTAAGGCGTTTTTCGAAATCAAAGAGGGTAATCAGAGCTTGTTTTGCTTGTGTAACGAGGGTGCCGGTGAAATCGACACGGGTGCGATAGTGTTGAGAAAGCACCATGTATCTCAAAAGTGTTGTAGCATCAAAAGGAAGTGTTGGTGTCTCGTGTTGTTCAAGAAAAGAGCGTATGGTAATAAAATTTCCAAGACTTTTGGACATTTTTTCCCCATTGATCGTAAGAAACCCAGTGTGAAGCCAGTATTTAGCAAGAGGTTTTTTATTCGAAAGAGACTCTTGTTGAGTAATTTCTGCCTCGTGGTGAGGGAATATAAGATCTACTGCACCACCATGAATATCATACTGTGGGCCAAATATAGATTCGGTAATAGCAGTATCTTCAATGTGCCAACCTGGACGTCCTTTTCCTAACTCTGTATTCCAATAGGGTTCGCTTGGTTTTGAAAACTTCCAAAGGGCAAAATCTCCTTTATTGCGTTTTCCCTTACTCTCGTCAATTCGCGACACTGAGTCTTCTGCCTGTAGTGATGTACGTTTTGAGAGTACTCCATATCTAGGAAACGTTGAAAGATCAAAATAGTACCCATCATTTTCAATTTTATAGGCGTGTTTCTTTTTAAGGAGTAGTTTTACTTGTCGTATAATTGTAGGAATATAATCTGTAGCGCGAGCATATTTTGATATGCTTGTGATACGAAGCTTGCGTTCATCTTCGTGATATGCTTTTTCAAAATTTCGTGCGAGCTCTTTTGTGTGTATGCCCATCTCTTTTGCTCGTGTAATAATTCTATCATCGATATCGGTAATGTTTTGCAGATAGTATGTTTTGTATCCAAGCTTATTAAGGTACTTTGCAATGAAATCAAAAGCAAGATAGGTGCGTGCGTGTCCGATATGGGCGTAATCGTATACTGTTGGTCCACAAACAAAAAGCTGAATACGTTTTGCACGACGTGGGGTGAGCCGTTCTTTTTTATTCGAGAGGGTATTTAAAATTTGCATCATACGGTTGTATTCTATCTCGAAGTTTTAAATTTGTCTAAGTTTTTTGGGTATATCTTGTGTGGTGGCGTTTCTCTTTTGCCAAAATTGTTTGCGTTGTTATACGCAATTACAATTTTGAGCACCCTGAGCTTGTCGAAGGGTACTCAATTCCTATAGTATTGATATAATACAAGATATGAGGGTTCCACGTTTTTTTGTTTCATTTGCTCTACATGAGGATCGTATAGAAATACGCGATGGTGATATTGTACATCAAATTGTGCGTGTACTTCGTATGCATGATGGACAAGAATTAATTCTTTGCAATGGGGACGGGAACGATGTGCGTGTTTGGATTCTCGGTAGTACCAAAGATATAGTAACTGTTGAGGTGATCGGAAGAGAAAAAAATGAAAATGAACTGGTGAATAGTGTGGTGCTTTATTGTTCCATCTTGAAACGAGAAAATTTTGAGTGGGTAGCGCAAAAGGCGACAGAGATTGGTGTGAAAGAAATCGTGCCACTTGTTACGCAACATACGGTGAAGCTTGAGTTAAAAGAAGAGCGATTAAAGAAAATTATACAAGAGGCAGCTGAGCAGTCAGGAAGAAGTGTGCTTCCAAAGCTTCAAATTCCTATGGGGTTTGAACAGGCGATGAATGAAGCGAAATTGAATGGTGTGACTTTGTTTTTTGATATAACAGGGAAAGTGTTTGATAAAAAGCTTATGAAGGGTGAACAAAAAATAAACATCTTTATTGGTCCCGAAGGCGGATGGAGTGAAGAGGAGGTTGAAACCGCAAAGAAAAATAAATTTATTTTTGTGAATTTGGGTAAGCTTACGTTACGTGCCGAAACCGCTGCAATTGTAAGTACTTATCTTGTGTCACAAGCATATTAGTGTTATTTTAAAATCAGATCTTTGATTATAAATAGGAGGATACTCAGATGAAACTATCTTCTGTTCAAGGTGCACTTAGAACGAGGGCCCGGCTCATAAAAGATTTCCATAGGGTAGAAAGTTATCTCAGTAATGAATATCAAAAAGCAATTCTGAAGATACTTAAACACACGAACGATTGGATGTCACCACATATGATTTGGGGAGAACTTTTGCAACAGGGTCTCGTTCAAAATCATGATTATGAAATAGATTGCCTCATAACGTGAGGCTTTTTTGTTTCCCACATATCATGCGGTCGCATAGTAGCCTATAAAAAATGAGGAAAATTGCAGTGAGATATTCTACAGATTTTGTGAAAAAGGTTAAGGCAGAATTTCCTGATTATAAAAAATTGCATTCCGCATTAGATGCTGGTAGCCCAACCGTCGGCCGCTATCTTGATGATTCAGAAAGATCTGGTATGAGCTCAAAGCAGATTATTGAGGCGTTTCAAAATGGAAGGGAGCAGGACGTTCTTGTTGCCGCTAAAAGGGCAAATCATCGTGATGAGATGTACGCTGAATGGTCTCAATTGTTTTATGTAGAAGGTTTGTCTGTAGATCCTCTGCTCTAAAAACAAAAAACAAGGCCGTTAATTAACGGTTTTTCTTTTTTATAAGACATTTGGTATATTTGAGTATGATGCAGAGAGAATTATTTCAAAAATTGACGGCGTGGAGAAATGAGACGGCGAGGAGGTCGCGAGTTGAGCGTTTTCATATTCTACAAAATAAGACGATAGAGATTTTGGCAGAAACAATGCCAAAGACGTATGAGGAGCTTGCCGATGTGAAGGGAATTGGGAAGAAAAAACTCCATGAGTTTGGAAGCGAGATTTTGGCGTTAGTAAAAGAGTGTGCTGTGATACCCCCGTCCTCGTCCAAGACTCATCTCCAAGGGGGTGACCCCCACAACCCCCCTAGTATAAATCGACTCCCCCTTGAGGATTCGCTTCGGACGAGGACGGGGGTATCTGGAGGGTCAGATTTGAAAGCCGCTCAGAGGCAACTTCTTTCGAACTTTGGAGAGGAGGGTGAAAAAAATGAGAAGGTTTTTACGGTGAGTGGATTTTTGAATTTTTTGAATACTGTTCTTGGAGAGCGAGATGTGTTTATTCGAGGTGAGGTGTCGAGTGTGCAGGTGCACCCATCTGGAATTTATTTTACGCTTAAGGATAAAATAGATGAGAGTATTTTGAATTGCTATATCCGCCCCTCAACCTATGAACGGATGGGGGTTCAGATTGAGGAGGGGCTTGAGGTGAAAGTAAGTGGAGTACCAAATGTATATAAGCCAAAAGGGAGATTAAGTTTTCTCGTTTATTCTTTGGAGCTTGCAGGTGAGGGATCACTTAAGAAGGCGTATGAGATGCTTAAGAAGAAACTTGAGAGCGAGGGGTTGTTTGAGAGAAAAAGAGCGCTTCCAGAATTTATTACCCGTATAGGTATTATTACTTCGCGTACTGGGGCGGTAATTGATGATTTTAGAAGAAATTTGGAGTCGTTGGGATTGCAATTATATTTTTATGATGCGCGTGTCGAAGGGGCACGGGCGGTTGATGACATTCTTAGGGGGATCAGGTGGTTTAATACACACATGGACGATCTTGATATACTTGTCATCATTCGTGGTGGGGGAAGTTTAGAAGATTTACAGGCGTTTAATAATGAGTTTGTGGCGCGTGCCATTTTTAGTTCAAAAATTATAACGCTCTGTGGTATTGGTCACGATAGGGATGTACCTATTACTAACCTTGTTGCTGACAGGGCAACCTCAACCCCTTCTATTGTTGCAATGACTATTAATGAATCATGGAAACGACTCCATGAAGGGGTACCTACACTCGCACAAGATTTATTATATTCTTTCGAAGCAGTACTCTCTGAGCGGAAAAATTATATACGAGGTTCTGTGGATCAGATGCTTGGATATATGAGCCAGCTTTTCTTGCGCTATAAATATCTTGGACGTGAACTTGAGCAGGCACTTCTTGGTATTGGCTTACGTTTGGAGGAGATACGAAAACGAAGTCGAGAAATGATTGGTCTTGCTCGTGCTGCACTCGAACAGATTTTTAAAGAAGTCTCTCGGAAACTTATTTCGTATGAAACATACCTTGAGGGGGTAAGCCCTGAAAGAAATCTAAAATTAGGGTATAGTATTATTAGGAATGTAAAAGGTGGTGTCGTGAAAAGTGTGGAGGATCTTGCTGTTGGAGAGAAAGTTATGACAAAATTATATAAGGGTGAGTTCGTATCAAAAATTGAAGAAATTAAATAATTGTAAATTACGAAATATCTATTTCTCACACGCGAGAATACCCAGCGATATTCTCGCTCTGTCCGCAGGCACTTCGTTGTCAATCCAATTCGGATACACCGAAGGATTGACAACACCCTGCTTCGTGCCTGCGGAATGATTCGGAATAGATACTTCGTAATTTAAAAATAAACAACTAACATGCAAAAAGAAAAAATAAGTGATTCGTTATCAAAACTTGAGGGAATTGTGAAATGGTTCAATACCCAGAAAGATGTTGATGTGGAAGAAGGCTTGGAGAAGGTGAAAGAAGGAGCGGAGCTTATTAAAAATCTTAATGAGCGTCTCAAGAAGGTTGAGAATGAATTTGTCGAGATCAAAAAAGATTTAGCGTTTGAGGAGTAATAGAGAATTCTTCAATACGTTCAGGATCTTTTTTTAAAAAAGAAAACCGCGCTTGTGCGCAGTATTTTTATTATTTTGTTTTCTTTGTTTTTCCAAACAAGCCTACTCTTGTTTGTATAGAGTATCCTACGCAAAAGTATGGACAAAATTATTGAAGCATGTTATCCTATTCTCAGCCCATTGCCATAAAAAACGTGGGTAAAAAAGGAGGAGACTGGCTATGTTGGAAATCGCAACCAATACGCAACTCGATGAATTGGTTAGTGCGACTGGAATTGGGGCGGAGAAAATAACGATTTCTTCCCTGAGATCAAAGACTCTTATTGTGGTGACTACACAATCTAGAAATATCTATCTTTTTGAGATTGTAAGACCAGAAATGTGTCTTGCGCACGTCGTTCGCTATAAGGATAGCTTTCAGGCACACCGGGGATATAAGGGGCTTAGATATATCTCTCAGGAATTTTGTGTTGGAGAAAGAATTGTTCATGGTGCTGAACTAGCAAGATATTCATGGACATCTCCTATTGCTGAGATTGTTATTCTTGGGATCTACCAGGAAATGCCATGATTGACGATCCGCCAGCAAAAAAAGTTTCTTATTCAGTAATTGATCATTATCCCTATCAGATTTTTCATAATGACCTGAATGCTATTGAAACCGTATTTGGAGGAAGGGTGCTTGAGATTGCAGATCGGTTGGCTGGCATCGTCGCCCAAGATCATAGTAATTTGATTTGTGTAACTCTTCTCGTAGACTCTATCCGTTTTCTTGCCCCTGCAAGGCGCGGGGAGACACTTGTCTTCAAGGCCTCTGTAAATCGGGTATGGGGATCTTCAATGGAGATAGGGATTAAGGTGTTTGCTGGCAACTTACTTACGTGTAAAAGCCGACACGTATTCTCTGCCTATTTCACATTTGTTGCTGTAGACGCCGATGGTAAGTCTACGAAAATCCAACAAGCGATACCAGAAACAGAAGCACAGAAGCGTCGATATAAGGAGGCAGATATTCGCCGCATAAATCGTTTAAGGGTTGCACAAGAAATCAAAGATTCACGTTTATAATAACAATTTTCAGGACCACTCATTCGGGTGGTTTTTTTTGTTATGAAATCCATTTCTGTGCTATGGTGTTTTTAGTACATTGATAGGGAGGGTTTTCTCATGGGTTCATGGAAAAAACGTTTGTATCTACCTGGTTCGATAATCCCTTTTGAGGTAAGCAGAACAAAACTCGAGCTTTTTATGAAATGTCCGCGTTGTTTCTTTCTTGATCGACGGACCGATCTAAGCACGTCGAGCGATTTTGGGCTTAATTTAAATCTCGCCGTGGACGCGCTTCTCAAAAAGGAGTTTGATATCTATCGTGCACAAAGAATTTCGCACCCTCTTATGGTGCAGTATGGTATTGATGCAATACCTTTTTCACACCCCGATCTCGATATATGGCGTGAGAATTTTAAGGGGATTCGTTTCTTACATACTCAAACTAACCTTATTATTTTCGGTGCGGTTGATGATATTTGGGTTGGACCCGATGGAACACTATTTGTCGTTGATTACAAAGCAACAAGTACATCGCAACCTATTACACTCGACGGAGGATATGGTGATGCCTACAAACGACAAATAGAAGTATATCAATGGCTTCTGAGGAGAAATGGGTTCAAGGTTTCGGATACAGGATATTTTGTCTATGAAAATGCAACGAAAGATCGTGATCGGTTTGATGCGAAACTTGAATTTAAGGAGGAGATTATTCCTTATACAGGAAATGATGCGTGGATTGAGCCCGTAATCTTTGCAGCATACTCATGCCTTAATGGAACACTTCCTCCGACATCTCCTTCTTGTGGACATTGTAAATATACTGAGGAATTGATAAAAATTCTTAGAATACGTTCATAACACTATTTCCGCCACCAGGGCGGTTTTTTCTTTTTTTACACCCACTCCCTTAAGTGACGATCGTTAGATAAGGGAGTTAAAAATCCTTTGTTGTTGTCGATACATAATGGCAGTGTTTTTTGTATTCTTGAATTTCGTGATTGATATTTAGAAAAAATATTTCTATAGTATATGTGTGAAACATTTTTTATGATTGGGTTTAATCTTTCGAAGAAAAAAGAAAAAATTGTTGTTGCGGTAAGTGGTGGATTTGATCCACTTCATATTGGTCACGTGCGCATGATGCAAGAGGCAAAAAAGCTGGGCGATAAACTCGTGGTAATTTTAAATAATGATAACTGGCTCAAAAAGAAAAAGGGGTATGTGTTTATGCCACAGAAAGAGCGAAAAGAATTAATTGAAGCGATCGGGTGCGTGGATAGAGTGGTGCTTACGCGGCACACAAAAGAGGTTGAGGATCGTAGTGTGTGCGAAGATCTTATTAGGGTTAAACCAGACATCTTTGTAAATGGGGGAGACAGGACGCGAAAAAATATACCAGAGGTTCCGGTGTGTCGGGATATAGGATGTAAAATGGTGTTTGGTATTGGATATGGAGGAAAGGTGCAATCTAGCTCGTGGCTTGTCGAGAAGTATAAGAATAATTCTCCCTGCTCGTGTGGAAGTGAAAAATTATTTAAGAATTGTTGTGGGGTAAAGAAAACAATATGAAAGAATTAGAGAAGAAAATTTATAAACACTTAAAGGATCGTGGTTGGGACAATTTGCGCCCTTCGGATGTGGCGAAGTCTATTATGATTGAAGGAGCAGAACTTTTGGAGCTATTTCAATGGGAGAATCTTTCTCTTGAAGAGGTAAAAAAGAATAAGGAGAAACTGGAAGAAATAAGAGGTGAGCTTGCTGATGTTTTGATTTATGCAATTGAGATGTCGGTACTTCTCGGTATTGATACTGAAAAGATAATTCGAAAAAGGCTTGCATGTGTCGCAAAGAAATATCCAGCAAAATTAATGAAGAATACAAAACAGGAGCCAGGAACTGAAAGCGTATATTGGCGTATTAAAAAAGAGCATAGAAAGAAGGGGTAAGGATATTATGAAACAGGGATACCTAAAAATATGTCACGTGAAACAATTTCTAGTCGAGAAATGGAGGAGCATATTCACTATAAAGAAATAGTGGAGCTTGAGGAGCCGATTCAACGCCTTCTTGACCAATTACGTCCACATTTAGAGAAAAATGAGTATCGTTTGATTATTGGCGATGATGCATCGGGAAGGATTCCGACGCTTATTATGAGAAAAGTTATGGATACGATTTATGCTGGGCTTATGTTTGATGTCGCTACAATAGGTTTTGATAGTTCACATGAAGATCCCGATGTAATGAAGAGGATCTATAATTCACACGGAATTAAACTATTTTCAGGGGGTGCCGGTATTCCTTCGCTTTATTATAATAAGGAGTTGAGTGGGGTTGAGAAACAACCAGAGGATCTTTTTGCAAAGGTACAACCAGGACATATTGTATATGAATTAGAAGACGACGATGGTCCTGGGACACCGAGCTCGGAGGTGCGCAAGAGAAGTCGTGAGGATGTGGAGATTCTTGTGAAGAGGCTTGTCGGGTGGTATCGTCATCAGCTAAAATAAAATGGTATGAAACGCAATACAGTAAAAAGACCTTGGGGATATTTTACTAACCTAGAAAGTGGAATGGGGTGGCATTTAAAGACCATTGGCATTAAGCCCAACTCACGATTGAGTTTGCAGAGTCATAGGAAGAGGAGTGAAACGTGGATTGTTGTTGAGGGGGACATTGGGTCTGTTGTGCGTGGTAGGGAGATGAGACATCGTGTGGGGGATGTTATACGCGTACCCAAAAGAGCGAAACATCGTCTTTTTTCAAAACGTGGAGGAACTCTTGTGGAGATTGGTTTTGGCGTGTTTGATGAGGACGATATCATCCGTTACGAAGATGACTATGGAAGAACTTAGAAAAATAAAATTAGGAATATACGAGCACTATAAAGGGAATAGATATGAGGTGATTGGGATTGCAAGACATAGTGAAACACTCGAAGAGATGGTGGTGTATCGTGTGTTGTATGGTGAGAGACATATATGGGTGAGACCCATTGCGATGTTTTTAGAAGATGTTGATGTGGATGGGAATAAAATGCCTAGATTTAAGTATATTGAGAAATAAAAAGGCTCCATAAGGGAGCATTGGAAATTAAACAAGGCTTTTGCCACAAGAGCGGCAGATGTTGAGAGCCTTTGCGCATGCAGTACAGTATTTGAGTGTTTTTGGATCTTTATCACTCGACGTCTTGCATCGTTTGCATACCTTAACCTGCATGGTGTGCATGTGCCCTTCACAAATTTTACAAATTAACATGGTCTATTCACCTCCCTTTGTTTTTCAATATTCTTTATCTAGAGTATCATAGAAAAACAATATTGTCATGAAAAAAATTCTTACATTGTGCGTGGTGCATAAACACCCCCATGTATTATTGGGTATGAAGAAGCGGGGGTTTGGAATGGGAAAGTGGAACGGATTTGGGGGAAAAGTGGAGGAGGGGGAGATGGTAGAAGTTGCAGCAAGGCGAGAACTTTTGGAGGAGTCCGGACTTGAGGCTAATATGTTTGAACGTGTAGGAGTTCTTGATTTTGCATGGAAGGATAAGTTGGAAGAAATGGAGGTGCATGTGTTTTTAGCACGTGATATAAAAGGGAAGCCCACAGAGACCGAAGAGATGAGGCCCGAGTGGTTCCATGTAAATGAGATTCCATTTCATACTATGTGGGCTGATGATAAACATTGGATGCCACTACTCCTTGCAAACAAGAGGTTTAAAGGACAATTTGTGTTTAATGACCAAAACGAAATACTAGAACACTCTCTTCGCGAAATTTTTGAGATATAATGTTCTAAAAAAAATTAAAAGCCGTCTTAAGAGACGGGTTTGTGTTTAATGATCGAGATCAGGATTTTTTAATCAATAAACCCATTCAAATATCTTGGAAGAATGAGGTAGAGGATAGCAAAAAGCACAATGAGACCGGGGGCGAGAAAGCATATGGGGAGTTGAATGATAACCATAAGTACTCCATATACAATGAGGACTCTAAGAAGTATCATCATGGTTATATTTCCAAATTGATACCACGGATTATGTTTCATATGACCCCTCCTTTTGTGTTGTGAAGAAACTAATAAGAGTTTTACAATAATTAACTCAAAAGTCAATCGTTTGTCGGGCACTTAAAAACCATGCGTTTGTGGTAAAATGTGCTTGTTTGGACATATATGCAAAAAAATATAGATGGTTGCGGGGATGGTCTTACCCCTACAATTCTTGTAATTTTTGGAGCAACGGGGGATTTGATAGCGAGGAAAATTGCCCCCGCGCTTTTCTATTTATACAAGGCGAGAAAATTACCAACAACGTTTAGGGTGGTTGGCCTTGCGCGGCGGGAATTATCGGATGAAATGTTTAGAGAACATCTTAGGTCTGCCTTTCTCAAATACGTGGGTGATCAAGACAAGGAGAGCGATCCAACAAACTTTCTCAACTCATTTGTTTATCACCAAGGGTTTTTAGATACAGATTCATGTTACATCTCACTTGCCAAACGTCTTAAGGACATCGATGAAGAGTGGGGTATTTGTACGAATAAATTATTTTATCTTGCAGTGCCCCCAGAACTTTATAAAGGTATTTTTGAGCATCTTGCTACCTCAGGGCTTACGATACCATGTGGTGGGGAGGAAGAAGGGCGGATCCCATTAGAGGTTGCGATGGCTCGCAGCACGCCTCTCCCCCTAACGGGATGGACAAGGGTTCTTGTTGAGAAGCCTTTTGGGAGTAACCTAAAAACAGCAATAGAACTCGATGAGTTGTTGGGAACACTTTTTAAGGAGACCCAGGTATATCGTATCGATCACTATCTTGCAAAAGAGATGATTCAAAATGTACTAAGTTTCCGTTTTGCGAACAATCTTTTTGAAGATAATTGGAACGCTAAGCACATAGAGCGTATTGATATTCGTTTTTTTGAAACACTCGGTGTCGAGGAGCGAGGTGCGTTTTATGATGGTGTGGGTGCGCTTGTTGATGTAGGGCAAAACCACGTATTACAAATGCTTGCGCTTGTCACCATGGAACGACCTCGTGCTTATGGTGCCGAGGCAATACGAGAGGAGCGTGCGCGAGTATTAGAGCATCTTGTAAGTATCACCGAGGGGGATGTTGTGAAGAAAACATTCCGTGCTCAATACAAGGGGTATGCTTCAATAAAAGGAGTGGATCCACGTTCTATCACAGAGACTTATTTTAAGATTATGACGACACTCAATGTTCCTCGCTGGGAGGGGGTTCCTATTATGCTTGAAGGAGGGAAGCGTATGGGTGAGATAAAAAAAGAGATTGTAATTACATTTAAACATCCAGAACCTTGTTTGTGCCCTATTACTGAGGGGAGACATTATAAAAATAAAGTTGTTATTGGTTTAGAACCGCAGGAGGGAATCACCATCCAATTTTGGTCGAAGAAGCCGGGGCTTGATTTTGTGATGGAAGAAAGAGCATTCGATTTTGTGCTACGGAAGAATAGGCAAGGGATTCAATATGTTGAGGAGTATGAGAAGCTTCTTCTCGACTGCATTCTTGGAGAACAAATTCTTTTTGTAAGTACTGATGAGGTAGTGGCCATGTGGAGTTTTATCGATCCTATCGTAAGGGCATGGAAAGGAGGAATTGATGTTATTCCTCTTCATACCTATGTACCAGACACCAACACGATTATTGAAGAAGGAAAAAAGATTGAATGAGAAGGGATAGCCTTACCCCCCTTTACAAACAAAACGTAATCTGCTATACTTCAGACATAGGTGGGTGAATTTCAGAACCTTTATCGGATCTGTCACTTACGTCATTTGGAGAAAGTACGCCGCAAGGCGTACTTTCTTAGCAAAAACCTACCTCTTTGGCGAACTGCTTCGTTGCACACTGCGATACTCCTTCGCTGTATCAGTGAAATACAGCTCAGTCCGTTTCTCATGTGCGCCTCGCATTTCATCCGAATAGATAGGTTTTATCAAGGCAAAACAGGTACTTGACAATATTTGTGGATATGCTCTACTAAAAGCAGAAGATTGAAGTTGGGGATAGTTGGGCTCAGATCATTGCTCAACTATCCTCGATTATATTTTGGGGCATTGGTGGAAACGTAGTATGGATAATTCGCCCTAGGCGATCGACTACGTTCATGAGAGGCTGTACTATACAACTCTCCCACTAATTTCCCCATTTTTTGTGGTTAGTAAGGAGTGTGGTTCCTCCTTCTTACTAACCCGCTTTTTGAAAAAAGAAAAAACACCGAAGGAGGTGAAAAATGAAAATCCGTAAGGCAGAAAAAAGGCGTCTCGCCGAGGGCAGGAAGCCCGAGGCGAGTACCGCTGTCTACGGCGCCCCGACTGGCCACTAGGCCACGCGGAGTACCAAGAAAATGGTGTCGGGCAAGCGAGATTGCCGCACCAGAAAGGAGAGCCGAATGAACATTTTGCGGCATCCAACCGGCGTTCCGCCTTAGGGACGCTGGGCGTAGCGAGAACCATGACAGGGTAACCAGGGGAGCCCGTTCTCGCGAAAATCCTGCAGCATATTCGAAAAAAAAGAAAGGGGGAAGGTAGCGCCATGCGCAAGCATCCAACTGGTTTTCTGTGAATCTAGGGGTTGTGGAAATCCATTCCGCAACCCCGAAAAACCTAGGGGGACCCGACACACCGGGCACCGCGCAACGCTCACCGGAGTAGTTAGCGCGCAGCCAGCCGGCAGCCCCCCACCCCACGCCCCGACGCAGCAATGCAAAGGGGCATCGCGCCCTCCCGCAACGATTGCGGGAAAAAGAAAGGAGGCAGCGCAAAAGCGATGCCGAAGTGAGGAGATGGGTGCTCGACATGAAAGCCAGGCAATGGCATTCGAGCACCTAGCAACTAGGGGTAGCAACCCCGACCATGAGACCCTGCACAAGCGGGGCCTTATTATTTATAAAAGTTAAAAATGCAAATCTCAAAGTGTAAAATGACAATGCAAAATTTAAAATTATCCCAAAGAGATACCGTAACTTTACATTTTGAGATTTACACTTTTCATTTTTTTGTTATACTATGCCTAGTTCTTAGACAATAAAGGAGTGATACCTTTGAAACCAAGACTTTTGGTGTGTGATTGGAATGGAACGCTTTTGAATGATTTATGGCTTGCGTATGTAAGTACTAAGGCGATTTTTGAAGCATACGGAGTACCCGCGCCAACTCTTCTGCAATATCAAAATGAAATTGAGTCGGATTTTAGCAAGTTTTATATCCAACATGGCATAACACAATTTGATTTTGATTTTAATAATAGGATGCGGAGAAAGATATTTGAGGAGAATTGGGATAAGGTCGAACTTCACGATCCTGTTATGGCAAAACATATTTTGGTGCGAGTGAAACAGCTTGGTCTAAGGCTTGCTATCGTGAGTGCGGAAATCCCCGATGTGCTTGCAAGGCGTATGGCTCAGTTTGGGCTTGAAGACGTGTTTGATTGCGTCGTGGGTGGGGCGTGGCCTAAAAATGCTGCCCTACGAGATGTGCTTGTACATTTTGATGTGAAGCCAGAGGAGACATTTTATATTGATGATACCCTTGAGGGTATCTCTATCGCCAAGAAGCTTGGTATACGCACTATTGGATTTACCGAAGGGTATAACACAAGGCAACAGATTGTTGCTGCAAAACCAACGTATGTGGTAAATTCGCTTGCCGAAATGCTCTCCATTCTGCAGGGATGGGTGGTGCCCTCATGATGACGAGGATTGTAATTGGTATAACAGGAGAAAAAGGTGGCGGAAAAGAAACCGTCGGAGATATTCTAAAAACACTTGTATTACAAGATGTACGGATTGGTCGTTTACTCTATGAGATTAAGCAGACGAGATTTTCGAGGCATAGATTTTCTGATATTATCAATGAATCTCTTACTCTTTGGCATCTTTCGCAGACGAGAGAGAATCAACAAAAATTTGGACAAATGATGAATATCGGATTTGGAGAGGGAACACTTGCCAATGCGGTGCGTGCAAGAGTTATGAGTGGGGATGCACCGATTATTGTTGTAGATGGTATTCGAAGAGCAAGCGAAGAAGAGATGATCAGGAGTATTCCTGGTTCGGTAGTATTGTATGTGACGGCTCCGGTTGAAGTTCGTTATGGACGGCCGCGTCTTTCTCGTCCCGGGGAACACGAAAAAACATTCGAACAATTTTTACGTGAGGAGGCGGCCCCAACAGAAATTGAAATTCCCACTATTGGAGCTCGTGCTGATTATAAAATAGAAAATATGGGAAGTAGAAAAGAACTTGGGGGTGTTGTAAGAGAGTGGTATGAAAAATCGATTATTTCACAGCTTGGATTAGAGAACGCATAGTTATAACATAGATGGCCACTGCCATCTATTTTTATCACAAAGCACTGGCGCTATTCGGTAACCTCATAATTACTAGTGTCTGCCGCCCTGGCGAGCCTTACAAAAGGCAGGAGCTTGTCGAAGGCCCACCTTTCTTAAGGAAACCCTTCGACTTCGCTCAGGGAATATTATGTTACCGAACAGCGCCCAAAGCACTTGACAGGAAATATTAAGGGTGATACAAAGAAATAATTATGAAGAACGCACAATACATGATTGCGGAAGCATCAAACGGAACCCAGCCGGTTCTCTTTGGTGTGCAATTATGCTGAGCGGTTTTTTCTAAACATCTTTAGGAATAAACAAGGCTCGGCATGAATTTTATGCCGAGTTTTGCTTTCTTGAAGAAGTGGGGGAGTTGATCTTTGAAAAACAGAGAATAGGGGTGCGCAACCATCACCAAAGAAAGGAGTGATGCGCAATGGGAATACGCATGATTCGCGAATTTCTTAGAAAACTAAGTGAAGAAAAAGAAGTTAAGAATGATGTTGTTGCATTAAAACACACCATTTTGATTACCTTTTTGTGGCTTATTGTCGCAGAAATAATTATGGTGTTTCAGGTGTATCCTACGAAACAGTTTTTTAACGAA
Source organism: Parcubacteria group bacterium (assembly GCA_016217555.1). GTDB lineage: Bacteria > Patescibacteriota > Minisyncoccia > UBA6257 > JACRHW01 > JACRHW01. The sequence continues at coordinate 10,755 of JACRHW010000002.1, read as the reverse complement.
CTCCAGAACGGTCCACAGATTACTAATCTTATGTGGATTTGTGGTACGATTTTTGTTCTTTATACTATCGGTTCGATTGTTCGTGGTGAAATGGATGTTAAGAGACATGATTTTTTCTGGAAAGGATGGCGTGTGCTGTGGGGACAAGGACATCGTAAGGAACTTCGGCTTGATACGGCGTGGCATATAGCCCACTCAACAGGAGAAAAAGAATCTATACTTGATAAAAATATAGCGAAGGTGGAACATCTCATTGATAATGTTATCTTCGATACGTTTCCCACTATTGTGCGCGTACTTGTTACAAGCATAGGAGTTTCATTTCTTGGTTGGCATTTTGGCGTACTTGCATTTTCGACTGTTGTATTGTTTGTGCTCATGATGATGTATAACGAAAAACAATTGGGGCCTCTCCGCAAAACTTCTCGAGGACAGATGAAACGCATCGAACGTGATGGCGCCGAACTTACTCAAAACTGGAGAACCTTAAAACAATTTGGTATCGAAGAAGATCAAAGTAGTGAACACGATAAACTTCTTGGGCAATTTTGCACGGATGAAGTGGTGCGTCATAGGATATACATTCGTTGTCTCATACAGCAAGAGCACGTGGTATCAATTTCGCGCATTATCATGTATCTCATTGTGTATTGGACCTATGTACCCATACGCGGAATAGGCGATGTTGTTCTTACCATTATGTGGATGGAACGAGTGTATTCGAATATGTATCGATTGTCAGATTTTCAGCGACGTTTGAATGAGGGTGTTGAAGCTTGTAAGGAACTTATTGAAATTTTTGCTATTGTACCCGACATCAAACAACCAGAGCACACAGTGATTCCAGAAAAATCGAAGGGTCGTATTGAATTCAAAAACGTATCGTTTTCATATCCTGAAGGAAAACAAGATGCGTTACAAAACATTAATCTCACTATTAAACCCCACTCAACAGTAGCGCTTGTTGGATGTTCTGGAGGAGGAAAGACAACTCTCGCATCGCTTCTTCTTAGGGAATATGACCCGACGGAGGGATCTATTCTGATTGATGGTGTAAACCTTCGTTTTCTTGATTACGATACATATCGTCGAGAAAAAATTAGCATTGTTTCACAAGACGTACAATTGTTTGATGCGACCATAAGAGAAAATGTTCGTATGGTTAATCCTAGCGCTTCGGTTAATTATGAAGAAGTTGCTGCACAACAAGCCTATGCGGAAGAATTTATTCAGGCGCTTCCCAGTGGTTATGAAACAATGATTGGTGAAGATGGTGTCCGTTTATCTGGTGGGCAACGCCAACGTCTTGCCATTGCTCGTGCTCTCTATCGTGATCCAAGAATTCTTATTCTCGATGAAGCAACGAGTTCGTTGGATGCCGTTTCTCAGGAGCATGTTCAGCATGCAATAGACAATCTCATGAGAGATCGCGCCTGTACCATCCTTGTAATTGCCCATCGTTTCAGTACGATTATGAATGCGGATCTTGTCGTGGTACTCGACGAAGGAAAGATTGAAGCGATTGGTACTCATGAAGAACTTGCACGAATGAATGGAATATATAAACGTTTGCGTGATCTTGAAATGCGAGGAGCTCTTGGTTAAAAAACAAAACTGCCACAGTGATGGCAGTTTTTTGTTGTGCTCAGAGTGATCTGCTAGAGTTATACTCCACGTCATTTGATTTAAGTGAGTGCTAGCTAGCAGATCAATCCAAGCAAAACGAACACTATTATTGTACCGTTTCATAACACTACGTCAACAATGGTAATGCAAAGTTTAAAAATCAAAATGGAAAATTTTTGTATTCTTTCAGAATAATTTTAAAAAACATTTTTGATTTAACAGAGTTATCCACACTTCAAAACGAAATTAATTGTATAGAATAAGAGTAGGAATAGATTATTGTTATCACGTGTTAATACAGTCGATTAATAGGTGACGACAAAAAAAACAATAATCATTCTGCGCCACCTTGCGCAAGCTGGGTAAGCAGAGTGAAAGCTACAATGGCAGCAAAAAAGAAAGCAAAAGCAAAGAAGAAGAAATAATTATTTCTTCCCTTAGCAAACTCCTACCTCGTGTAGGAGTTTGTGTTTTTTGCCCAATACTTTAGAATAAATAGAAGATCTTTTTACTGTCCAGTTCAGGCCAAACGCTCATCTCCAAAGGGGAGACCGTTACAACCCCCCTATCATGGATTCGACAGGCTCACCATAAATAGCGATACCACTTGACTCCCCCTTGAGGATTCGCCTTTGGCCTGAACTGGACAAAGTATAAAAAATAGAATTTTTGTGGAAATGACAAATATATGAAAATAATTGTGAGTGCCAAAAATATTGAGCTTACTCCCGGGCTAGAACAATACATTGGTGAAAAAATAAACGGACTAAGCAAGCTTATCCGTTTATATGAAGAGAGTGGTGTTGCTGAAGCAAGGATTGAGGTCTCAAAAACATCGCGACACCACAAACAGGGAGAGGTGTATTATGCAGAAGCAAACCTTAAACTTCCGGGATCTTTGCTTCGTGCGGAAAGTACAAATCTCGATATGTATTCTACGATTGATGAAATCAAAGATGAACTTGCACGTCAAATAAAAGCATATAAAGAAAGAAAGTCGGTAAAAAGGAGAAAGGGTGCGCGCGAGCTTAAAGAGAAGTCGATGAAGTAGGTGTTACGATAGGAGCTTCTAGAAGATCGGTTTCGTTCATCATGAGTGTTCCTCTGTGTACAATTTGACGTACCTTCTTTGCAACAGGAAATGCCTCGTGGATAAGGGCATCAAGTGCATTATCATCAAAATCTTTACACGAAAATACATCGAATGAAAAGTAATTGTATTCAGGCCACGTGTGGATCGAAATGTGAGATTCGGCTATTACTTGAAATGCAGTAATCCCGTTGGAACCTGGAAATACATGAGAGACACAATCTGAAACAGGCGTCATGTGAAGCGTTTTAACGATAGAGGTAAAGAGGGCTTTAACCCCTTCTAGATTTGTGAGCATATCGTTTTCCTTCACGATACACTCTAAAATATAATGTTTTCCGTATTGCATACATTTACATCGGGTGCTACAAACGTAATGTCTACACGTCTGGCGCGTTACTAATAATGTACCAAGACTATAATTATATACCTTTTTTATTAAATTTGTCAAGATGTTACAAAAAATCCTTTCTCACATCTTAGGTGAAGGACGTGTGTTAAGATCCTACCAGAAAAAAGTATCGGAAATTAATGCACAAGAGGCTGTAATAAAAGATAAAACCGACGAAGAGTTGCGTGAACTTTCCCATGCACTAAGAGGTGTCTCAGAACTCGATGAATGTATGGTTCAGGCGTTTGCCCTTGTGCGCGAGGCGGCAAGGAGGACACTTAAACAACGCCACTACGATGTTCAGCTTATTGGGGGTATGGTGCTCTACGAAGGCGACATTGCACAGATGGCAACGGGAGAGGGAAAAACGCTTGTCGCGACACTTCCCGCCTACACGCATGCCCTAAAAGGGTCTGTACACGTGGTAACGGTGAATGATTATCTTGCAAGACGTGATGCCATATGGATGGGGCAAATATATTACTTTTTGGGGCTCACCACGAGTTGTATTACCTCCGAGGGTAGTTTTTTATATGATCCCGCACATGTTATTGAAGAAAAAAAGAAAGAATTAGATACCACACGTGACAAAGAGGGTGGTTTCCATGTGATACAAAATTTTCTTAAACCCATTTCACGGAGAGAAGCGTATGAGGCGGATATCGTATATGGTACGAATACTGAGTTTGGGTTCGATTATCTCCGCGATAACCTTGTACACTCGCTCGATCAAAAAGTACAACGCGGGCATCATTATGCAATTGTTGATGAGATAGACAGTATTCTTATTGATGAAGCACGAACGCCTCTCATCATTTCTGCGCCACAAGAAGAATCGAGTGATCTCTATCGTGAGATGGCACAGGTGGTAAAACGCCTCAAAGAAGATGAAGATTATCTTGTAGATAGAAAGCTTCATTCGGCCACATTTACCGAAGAAGGAATCACTAAAATCGAGAGCATGTTGCGTCTCCCGAACGCCTATGATCCTGCAGGGTTTCGTTATCTCCATTATCTCGAGAGTTCCTTGAAGGCGCAGGCACTTTATCACAAAGACAAAGAATACGTCGTAAAAGATGGTGAGATTATTATCGTTGATGAGTTTACCGGGAGAATGCTTCCGGGGAGGCGTTATAGTGGAGGGTTACACCAAGCAATCGAAGCAAAAGAACACGTTGCTATTAAAAAAGAATCGCGCACGCTTGCCTCGGTAACCATTCAAAATTATTTTAGACTTTATACAACGCTTTCAGGAATGACAGGAACTGCAAAAACAAGCGCTGAAGAATTTCACAAAGTGTATGGTCTCGATGTTATAGAAATTCCTACTAATCGCCCTATGGTGCGCAAAGATAAACCTGATTTTATTTTTCAGACTAAAAATGCAAAGTGGGTTGCAGTAATCGAAGAGATCAAAAAAAGAAACGAGCTTGGGCAGCCTGTGCTTGTGGGAACTACCTCTATTGAAAATAACGAAATTGTTTCCACGCTCTTGCATCACGAAGGAGTCCGCCACCAGGTACTCAATGCAAAGCAACATGAAAAGGAGGGGGGGGTGATCGCGCAAGCTGGAAAATATAAAGGAGTTACTGTTGCTACGAATATGGCGGGGCGTGGTGTTGATGTTATTTTGGGAGGCAATCCGGTCGTGCCAGAGGATATGGAAAAAATAAAACAGTTGGGGGGATTGTATGTTATTGGGACAGAAAAACACGAGTCACGACGCATCGATAATCAGCTGCGAGGGCGTAGTGGAAGACAAGGAGATCAAGGAGAGAGTAGGTTTTTCATCTCTCTTGACGATGACTTAGTAAAAATATTCGGAGGTGAAAAACTAAAAGAGATGATGCAGCGTATGAATGTGCCCGAATCGATGCCCATTGAGTCTCCTCTTGTAACGCGTATGATTGAGGCAGCCCAATCGAAAGTTGAGGGGTTTCATTTTGATGCCCGAAAACGAACACTTGAATATGATGATGTGTTAAATAAACAACGGTACGCCGTGTATAAAAAAAGAGATGACATATTACGCATGGCTGACGAATTTGTCGCTCCTGAGTTCGAGGATATTTTAATGGATGCCATGAAAGAGTTTGTAAGAGCAGAGACGATAGGACCGATTTCAGAATGGAATTTTGAAGAATTTGTAAAAATGTGTGAATCGAATCGCGTTATTGATCACACCGATGTGGTGCTCAAAGAAATCGAAACATGTATTGAAAGTCGTTCTGGCAGGGAGGATGAGGAGATACGTAAAGCGGTACAATCATTATTTTCCAAAAAAATAGAGGAGGCTTTTGTTACTCACCGCATCGAAGAGAAAAAACCAGCATTTCTTAAATCACTTCTTCTTACTGTGCTTGATCAACTTTGGATGGATCAGCTTGATGTCTTGGATGAGCTGCGAGAGTCTGTTCAGCTTCGTGCCTATGGTCAACACGATCCTCTTGTAGAGTTTAAAAACGAATCCCACCGTCTCTTTAAGGATCTCTTCATTTCCTGGAAAAGAACTTGTCTTCTTTACTTCAGAGCTGTCGTCGAAAGCGAATAACAAATACTAATATACGAATCCATACAAATGATACAAATGGTTACGAATACGTACGATATTCGTATTGATTTGTAGTATTAGTATCATTCGTATATTGGTATGTTAATCTATGAAAGATGATAAACACCTTCTTGGTATTCTTTTTTTGATCCTTATTTTTGATATTTGGCTCTACTTCTCTATTGTTTCGTTCTATTTTTCCCCGAACCTCAAAGTGTATTTTCTCTCTGTAGGGCAGGGGGATGCAACAATGCTTGTTATGCCTAGTGGAAAACGTTTCGTGATTGATGGAGGCCCTGGTCCACGAACGGAAAGTGAAATAGGAAACGTCCTTCCTCCATGGGCTCGACGTATTGATGCCATTTTGGCAACTCATCCACAAAGCGATCACTTTGCTGGGTTTATTGATGTGCTTAAAACCTATCGTGTGGGGTATGTTTTTGGAAATGGGGATGGTAATGATACGCAAACATTTGGAATATACAAGAAGATATTATACGATCAGCACCTTAACCCCATTGTGTTACGCACAGGAGACATGCTCGACATCTCAGGAGCCCACATGTTGGTATTAAGTCCAAAAGATGATGCAGAAGTAAGAAATGCGAAAGATAAAAATGATTCTGGTGTTGTAATGCGTATAGTATTTGGGGGTAAATCGCTTCTTTTTACCGCAGATGTACCAAAAGAAATACTCAAAAGACTTCCTGCAGCACTTCTCGCGGTGGATATATTAAAAGTTCCTCACCATGGTTCAAAGACAGGGCTCGATGAAAAACTTATTGGTCTAATTCACCCAACAATAGATGTTATTGAGGTAGGAAAAAATAACTACGGTCATCCAAAAAAAGAAATTATAGATCTTCTTCTCGCACACACCGAACAACTTTTTAGAACAGACCGAGGTCGCCCAACAGCAACCATAACCCCAAGCGGAGAAGTGACCATGACAGAACTATAGTGCCTGAGCTAGTTTATCCTGAGCCTGTCGAAGGAAAGGCTTACCTTTCTCAAGGAAACCCCCCGACAAGCTCAGGGGATATCATATTGTTGAACAACGCTAGAGGAGGAGGTTGACACATTGTGATATTGGTGATATCTATAATTAGCACAAAAAGGAGGTACTAACTCATGACAAGACTTTGGAGTACGAACTTTATGGTGCTGAAGCGGAACAATGATTGTTCTGTTACAGCACAAGGTGGTAGTGGTTTGGTCGTAGGAACAGAAGAGCACGCTATTGGCACCGACCACAAAAGAATAGATAAAGAATTTCCTAAAGAAGAAGGATGGATAGAGCGAATTGTGTGGGTAACTCGTTTTTCAAAAACGGAACTTCTGAAACTTCTTGAAAGCGTAGACGAATAAATTAAAAACCCGCGATCGCGGGCTTTATTTTTTTTCTGCGCCAATCTATAAATTCAAATTTCTCTTCTTTTGTCATCCTGAAGTTTCAACTGAAGGATCTCCCGCCAGTGCATTTCCTAGAGATACCTCGACAGGCTCGGGATGACAAAAAGATATGAATTTTTACGTATTGTACTGCTTCCTTAATCCACAAAGTCTAACTTTTTGCAATGTTTTTCTTTCACCGAATGGAAAAAGGGTCCTACTAGTTTCCCTCCACGCATAGCAACGAGAATAAGGAGCCACAGACAAATGCTAATTCCAAGAATAATCGGTGACAGCTTGATCGACGTGGTCATTAAAATAATTCCGCCAAGCACCAGAAAAACTTCCCATGGTGCTATGGGTGATGGAGTTTCCTTATTTTTTCCATAAAGACCTGTTTTATAATCACCGCATGAAAATGAATTGATTGGTGGAGCATAAGAACACGGATCCCTTAAATTAAGAAAATCAAAATCTGGTCTGTATCCCGCAATCCACCAAAAGAGTGCAAGGACAAGAGAGATGCACAAGGAAAGTACATACATAACAAGTGTAAGAAGAAAAAGAATTGGGCTTAAAAAAAGCCTCCAGAAATAACTACAAAGATTATTGGGGACCGGATTATATGAATACCAGCCATACACCCATTTCATCCATCGATAGTGCAAACTTTTTTTGCTAATCTGCATTCCATCTTCCTCCTATTTTGTTTTCAGTGAACTGCATACTTATTACCAAATTTTGGAATTTTAGTCAATTTATTAAAAATCTGAACGATCGTCAGGCATTTGATAAATCTATTAAGTCCACTACCTAAACCACAAACGAGTCCTCAAGGGGGAGTCAAGTGGTATCGCTAGGATAGGTGGGTTGTAATAGTCACCCCCTTGGAGACGAGTGTTGGTTTAAGTAGTAGGCGAGAGATCGCGACAGGACGGAGACGACTGGATTTTTTGTCTGTGATATTTTATAGTAGTTCTATGAATCGTATTTGGATAAAAGACATTATTACTAAAGAAACGGAGAGCGTTGAGTTTTCTGGGTGGGTTTCTATTCGTAGGGACCACGGAAAGATTATTTTTATTGATTTGCGTGATGCGACAGGTATCGCCCAGCTTGTTTTTCTTGGTGGAAACAAAGAGCTTTTTGAGTCTGCTAGTAAATTACGTCCAGAGTGGGTGATTAAGATCAGGGGACAGGTAAATAAGCGTCCAGATAAGATGGTGAATCATGACTTGCCTACAGGAGGCCATGAGGTGCTTGTTGAGGGGCTTGAAATACTTGCAGAGGCTAAGACACCGCCATTTGAAATTACCGCCGATGGTATGGAGGTAAACGAGGAGGTGCGTATGACGTATCGTTATCTTGATCTTCGACGCGATCGACTTCAACGCAACATGCGCAACCGTTCGAAGATAACCACGTTCATCCGAAATTTTTTAACAGAACAAAATTTTGTTGAGATTGAAACACCAATTTTGGGGAAATCGACACCTGAGGGGGCTCGTGATTATCTTGTACCATCACGTGTTGACCCTGGTAATTTTTACGCCCTTCCACAGTCTCCACAGCAATATAAACAACTTCTCATGGTTGCGGGGATGGAGCGTTATTTCCAAATTGCACGATGTTTTCGTGATGAGGATACGCGTGGAGATCGCCAGCCAGAGTTTACTCAGCTTGATATGGAGATGAGTTTTGTAGAACGCGAGGATGTAATGGCATTAAACGAAGAGCTTCTCATAAAACTTGTTACTACTCTTTTCCCCCACAAAAAAATTCAGAAAATTCCTTTTCCAAGAATATCGTACAAAGATGCTATGGAACAGTATGGTAACGACCGACCCGATATGCGAAAAGATAAAGATGATCCAAATCTTTTAGCCTTTTGTTGGGTGATTGATTTTCCCTTCTTCGAAAAAGCAGATAATGGTGGTTGGACATTTACACATAACCCATTTTCCGCACCCAAACCAGAACATATGGATGATCTACTTCACAGCAAGAACATTCCAGGAATTCTTACTACACAATACGATGTAGCATTAAATGGATTTGAAATCGGGGGAGGAAGTATTAGGAACCACAAGTCCGAGGCGCTCGAGGCAGTATTTAAGGTTATGGGGTTTGATGAGGATCGTATTAAAAATCACTTTGGTCACATGCTTCAGGCATTTTCTTTTGGTGCCCCACCGCATGGTGGTATCGCGTGGGGGCTTGATAGACTAGTCGCACTTCTGCATAATGAACCAAATATCAGAGAGGTAATAGCTTTTCCAAAGACGGGAGATGGAAGAGATTTGATGATGAATGCGCCGTCTATTGTTTTGGAAGACCAACTTAAAGAACTTTCATTAGAAATTAAAACTAAAAAGAAAAAATAAAAACATGACAAAATTACTATTCAAGGAGGAGAGAACGCTCGTAATTGTAAAACCCGATGGAGTGAAGCGTGGGTTGGTGGGTGAAATCGTTAAGCGTATTGAACAGCGTGGGTTGAAAATCGTGGCAATGCAGATGTTTCAGGCGTCTAAAAAAGACCTTTCGAAACACTACTCCGCCTCTGACGCAAATCTTCGTGCGATGGGAGAAAAAACTCTTGCCACCTATCAAAAATATAATCTTGATCCCGTTCATGAAATGGGAACCGATGACGCCGTAAAGATAGGAAGGATGGTACACGGGTGGATAGTAGATTTCATGGCTTCTGGTCCTGTTATTAAAATGGTAGTGCAGGGGCTTCATGCCGTAGAGATGGTACGTAAAATTACGGGAGGCACTCTTCCTTCTATGGCTGAAATGGGGACATTGCGAGGGGATTATTCAGTAGACTCTCCATTATTAGCAAACGCACAAAAAAGAGGGGTGCGCAATATCGTGCATGCTTCAGGAAATAATGCAGAGGCGGAACAAGAAATAAAACTTTGGTTTACACCAAAAGAGATACATTCGTATACGCGAGCTGAGGAAGATATCATGTTTTAAGAACATGTGTATTTAGCGCATTACTTCGTCAAATGCTCCGGTGCTCAACGCTGTATCGTCTGAAATACAGTTTATTCCGCTCCTCGCATTTTCCTCATACTGCATCTAAATACACATGTTCCTTGTAGGAATATCTTTTTCAAGAGACTTATTGCATTTATTTTGTAGGTGTGTTATAAAATGATATTGAAAAAAGGAGGTAAGGGATGATCGAATATAAAATCGGTGGGAATTTTTATCGTGGTATTCCCTTTGAGGATTTTTTGTCTCTTAATAAAAAGTCCCCCAATGTGACGATTTCTGCTGAACCGGAAAAGGTTGTTGCGGGATCTGATTTCACGCGTGACCCTAATGATACCGATGGCTGGATTGATGTGTATGTTCGTAGGCTCAACCCAAGCATTGCGAGGCGTGTGCTTGCACATATCAACCATGTTTTTCCTAGGGAAATTGAAATTATTGAAGCACATCAGGTCGTTTCGGTTTAGGCAGGGAACTAATAAAAAAAGGTACCGCACCATAGCGGCTTTTTTATTACCTCTTGGGAATTTAAGCGCAGAAGTCCGTAGATGGATAGGTGCCATTATGACACGTCCAGTTACCCAGCGAAATTTGGTTGGTAGACATCTCCGTTTGAATAGGTAAACACTGTCAAAGTCTCTGTTTTGTAGCAGAATTCTTGTGTATGAACAAAAAACACGAGAAATCCACCTGTTGTAA
>JACRHW010000011.1 GCA_016217555.1 Parcubacteria group bacterium | reverse complement strand
TAGATCTTCTGGGCGAATACCGGAATGTCAAAATAGGCCGGATTATCATTGTAAATTCGGCGTAAATGACGTATAATTTTATCAACGCGATGGAACGAGAACACCCGTACTGGTTCTAACTTCGGGACATCGTCACCGCCAAGCATCACACCAATGTTAATTACTATGGCCATAGAATTAGACAGTTAAATCATCTTCCGACTTCATTTCTATGGCAGTTTGCAAGAGCTTCTCAAGCACAGCCGCCGCAGTGGCGATTATGATAGAAATAAAAGTAGTCAAAATACCCATGGCAATAAAGCCAGCCGGATCGTCGTCTTTATTATGAAATGTCATAATAAACAGTACTGCCATTACAATTGAGACACTTAACATGATTACGCAATATTTTATAGTCCTTAAAGCTTTCACAGAGCTTAGTGAAAATACCTTATTTTGCCCAATGTATCCAAGTAATGTAAATGCCTGATACGATGCAACAAAAAATGCGATAGATACTACATACCCATATATAATGAATGGGTCAGAGTAAATACTAAACAGGTCTAAATTTGTGGCTCTCCCCTCGGTCAAGGGAAATCGAATCATGATGACCAGCGCCACGATACCAATGAGCACAATGACTACCTGAAGAAATAATGTTGGGATTTTTTTCATAGTTGGTTCTTGTAAGTTGTTATAGTTTCATCTCAACTTAATACTTATCATTATTTGTGAGCAAAAGAAACTCAATAGACCCTCTGGGCAAACGCTGAAAGGTCAAGATATGCTTTATTTTCATTGTAACTTCATACTAAATCACGTACTATTATGAAAATAGATACAAAAAATGAAGAAAAAAGAAATCCCAAAAGAGGTTAACGCATATATTGCGAATGCCCCAGAGGAAGCCCAGTTAAAACTGAAAGAATTAAGAGCTGTTATACTGAGGGCAGCACCAGGAGCCGTTGAACGTACCGATTATTTTCAAATGCCTGGATATTCCTATGCAGGTTATGATTATGATGGCATGTTTGCCTGGTTCAGCTTTAAGAAACCATATGTACGTCTACACGTACGTCCACCAGTAATACAAGATCATAAAAAGGAACTCGCTAGCTATCCTACAACAAAGGCTATTGTTAGTTTTCCTATAGACAATAAAATACCAAAGGCATTAGTGAAAAAACTAGTGAAAGAAAGTATAAAAATAATGAAAACAAAGTCCTCATAAATTATTTATGACTAAAAAAGAGATTGGTGGTGGTGTAGTGCACAAATTACCATCCGATTTACAAAAAGCTTTATTGTCTGATCCTAAAATAGTAACAGTATGGGAAGATATTACACCACTCGCGCGCAACGAGTGGATCTGCTGGGTGACGTCCGGCAAAAAAACAGAAACGAGGAGTATCCGGATCGAGAAAGCACTTTCAAAGCTAAAGGGTGGAATGCGCAGGCCCTGTTGTTGGGCCGGCTGCATGCATCGTTAAAATAACAAAATTCAAAAAAACTAATTAATAAAAAATTATGAAAACTCTTACGTGTGATTTGTGCGAACACGAAGCTCAGGGCGAAACCTTTGAAGAATGGAAGAATGCTCTTAAACCTCACTATTTTGAAGCCCATCCAGAAGTGATGAGCGACCCTAGCAAAACCAAAGAAGACATGGAAAAGTGGATGGTTGAAAATAAGGCAAGATTTGATGCTGCTTAAAACATAATTATATGGAACAATCAAAAAAATGACTCCCGACTAGTTCGAATCTTATGGCTGCATATGGAATATTTTTTATGGCGCTTTCTATCCTTGTGCCCATGCATTCGTATTTTTCTCTTCCCAATCAGCCAATGATGACCTTCGCTGTGGGTGATGAAAGATTTACAGGTCTTTCTTGGAATCAAATCATATCAGTCAGCCCAAATCTCGGAGTATGGATCGTGTTTACGATGATAAGCATGTGCGCCATGATGATGGGGCTGGGTATTCTCATTCTGGCAATTGCACGTCGACCCTATCGTGAGGGGAAAAGGTGGGCCTGGAAAGCGCTTCTTGCCGCAACACTTATTCCCTTTATCCACTACCTCTTTATATCCACAATTCACTGGTCACACGGCATACCACCATGGACACTACTTCCAGGAAATTCAGGAGTTGGTGCAGATTTAATTAATGGTATCGTACTCATCTGGCTCTATTTTGGCCTTTGGCTACCAAGAAAAGAACTTACTGACTAAAACAATATTCGATCGTTTTTATGACTCACGGTGAACAAATATTTGTTGATAGCAACTTAAGCGAAGAGGCTGCAAAAACACAGAATCCTCTTTCGGTGTGTCCCGAGGAAATTTTGAATAATCAAGTCATCGTGCCTGTACGATATTGGTCATTTGATAATCAATTACATCAAGGGCAACTTGTAATTCACAAAAGTCTTGTGGAAGATATCCTTAAGGTATTTGAAGCGATCGAAAAAGAAAAGTTTCCTATTGCTAGTGTTATCCCCGCTACTGATCCACGTTTTGAGTGGGATGATGATGTTCTGATGGATCAAAATAACACCTCCTGTTTCAACTACCGCACGATCGCAGGGACAACCACATTGTCCTACCATGCACTTGGATGTGCTATTGATATTAATCCTCGCTTAAACCCCTACATAAGCAAAAAAGGTATCGTATCGCCTCAGAGTGCAACATACAATCCAGATCTCCCTGGTACAATTACCGAAGGCTCCTTTCTCGTTTCTCTCTTCGATTCACTCGGTTGGGAATGGGGTGGGAGGTGGCAGGACCGCAAAGACTGGCAACACTTCCAAAAAGCTATATAGTGGCAAATCGTAAAGCATACTCTTCCTCACACATTCGCCACTCCAGCGTGTGGCTCACTCTCTCCTCCGGCGCTTCGTTGTCAACCCAACTCATTCTGATTCGGGGTTGACAACACCCAGCTCCGCGCCTTCGGAATGGTTCGGAATGAGTATACTCCACGATCTGCAAACATGAGAAATGCCACAACAAAGTCCCACCCAAACCATAAGCGAATCCTCAGGGGGGAGTCAGGTGTTATCGCTATAATAGGGGGACTATAACGGTCACCCCCTTGTAGATGAGTGTTGGTTTGGGTGGACGATAATACAGAAAGACTATGGATTAGAAAATACAAAAAACCACACGTATTGTGTGGCGATTTTCTTTTTTAGAATCTATGCATTCAACTTCTTATAAATTTGGTAGGCCACCATCGCACCGTTTATGGCACGGTGTATCTCTGGCTCTTCTGGTACTCCAAGAAACTTTGCTACAGCGCTTTGTCTAAAATGTCTAAGCCCCTTATCACGTAATTTCCCAATAGCATCACTCATCACGTCAAACCGATGATAATCCATGTGGTTAGCCACCCCCGTCTCACCAAAGGCGTTAGACATGAATCCCCAATCGAATGTCATATTCCATGCCCAAAAAACACTCTCCCTCGTAAGCTCAGCGTATCGCTCCATGGCTTCCCTGAGAGAAATAGCATCCTTCCAATCCTCTTCCCTATACCCATTCACCTCAAGCGCCTTGGGTGCAGCAAGATGCATACGTGTAGGCTTCACCTTAACATCAAGCGTATTGATAATATCAAGGGATGTTGGATCAAAGAGAACAAGCCCTATCTCAATGATCTCGTGATGTGCCTCTGGTCGCCTTACTCCATCTTCACCCGTCTTCCACACAATACATTCGAGTCCCGACGTCTCAATGTCAGTCATTGCAATAGGTAACTCAAAAAAATGCTGAGCCATATAATCCCCCTCCTTATTTGTATCTATGGTGCTTTTCATACTGTACATCAGTATATATAATTATCAAACAAATTCAAACTCTCCTCCTGCATAATATTAAAAATAAAATCCCGCACACTGGCGGGCTTTCTTTTATTTACTAAAAATTAAATTATTCTGCGGAGACCTGTTCGGACTTTTCATGTTCACGAAAACGGATTCCACAATCACTTGAGAGAACCATCAAATTCCAATCGATCTTTCCCTTGGGAAGTCGGTGACCCTTTTTCCACGTACGGCTTCCCATCCAAGGAGCGACACGACCCTCTCCGTGCTTCATAAATGCAGCTTCATCAGCACGCACTACGAATTGTACTCGTGGCTTCAGGGTGTAAGTTAGAAGCTTCTGTCTGTTATAGGCCGCAACAAGACCCTCTTGTGTATCAGCAACCGAAACATAATTTCCTTGAAATGAAGTCGTATCAATTTCAACTTCGATTGTGGGCACCTTGATAGAAACAGTTTCTCCCTTGTAAGAAGGCGGAACATATGTAGTCTTTTCCCCTTCAGGAAGCGAGATGCCAAGTACCTCAAGACGCTTCATCTCAGCTCGATAAAACTTCGCCTCATCATCCAAACGCGTGACAAGCATCTTCAAAAGCAAGTAAGGAGCTCCGTAGATGCTCTGCCAACGATTCGGATGAACATAGTATCGAAAAGACACCGTATTACCCGTCCAAAGATTCTTATCGCTAAGAAATGCATTTTCCTTTGCTGTCGGATCAAATACAATACGATCCCAACCGCCGTACCATACACCATCAACATCGACGATCATATAATTACGGTAGGCCCCCATCTTCTGGCTACCGGTAATCGGGTCAGTAACGACAATCGTATGGTCAAAAAGTCGTACTGAGAATGACAAGACATCCTTGTTCGAAATCAAACCAGTAATCGGACCGAACTGATTTCTACCAATCTTCCTTTCATTTTCCTTGCGTATGGTCTGACGACGACTCTCATAATGCGGGATTTCAATAACAGCACCACGAGCAGCCATTGGCACAAGAAACGAAAGAAGATCGAGATCAGTACCTTGAAAATTTCCATCCTCATCAAGCGCCGAGGCCGGGTTTCTCCCCTCCCACGAAAACACCGACTGACCAATAATAGCTTGAACAAAATCCTCGTCGATAGAAACACGACGATCCATAATCGCACTCGCGTACGGATTATCGAGCGTTGCTACGCTCTTAACAGAATCCGCCAACAAAATCGGCGGTCGACCACGGTACTTGAGTCCTTGCATTTTTAGGACCCTCCTTTTTTCAAGTTCCCCAAGCCACAGAATGACTAGGGGGGTGTACCTGCGTACACCACCAGTATATCTTTAGCACACTGAAATAAAGTCGTGTTTAATTTCTAATAGATACTTAAAAACACTACGGAGGTGGCGTCATG
Source organism: Parcubacteria group bacterium (assembly GCA_016217555.1). GTDB lineage: Bacteria > Patescibacteriota > Minisyncoccia > UBA6257 > JACRHW01 > JACRHW01. The sequence continues at coordinate 7,997 of JACRHW010000011.1, read as the reverse complement.
AAGAAAAAATACGCTGTTCAGAAATCCGGTATACGCGGTAAGGGTCTTTTTGCAGTTTCTAAGCTAGGACAACATGAAATTATTTTCATTCCAAAAGGTATCATCAAAACAGTGAAGCGTTATTCAATATCCGATGCAAAAACGGAACAACACATGTTAGCAATCGCTCCCCACACATGGCTCAAAACAGGTAAAAGTGATCCCCTGCGATATCTCAATCACTCCTGTGAACCTAATGCATACATTTGTGGGTTCAAAATTATCGTCGCCACAAAAGATATTATGCCAGGTGAAGAAATAACGATTGATTACTCCTTCACAGAGGAAGATCCCTTCTGGGAACTTGACCACCCCTGTCAGTGTGGCACCCCAATGTGTCGAGTTCGCATACGAAGCATCACACACCTTCCTCAAGAACTAAGGACAGCACAAAAACAATACACGCCCGACTGGCTTCAAAAATATACATAAACAAAAAACCGTCCAAATCAGGCGGTCTTTTTATAATCCTAAGTTATCAATTTTACGAGAGCCCACATATTTGGATGAAATGCGAGGCATGGACGAGAAACGGACTGAGCTGTATTTCACTGATACAGCGAAGGAGTATCGCAATCCATGACGAAGCAGTTCGCCAAAGGTGTTGGTTCTCTTCTACATAATTACTACTTCTGTACGCGCCCCATATATTGGCCCATGAAAATCGGCCGCAAGACGAACAATGCCTGCACGCATATACCCACGCCCATATGACACGACGGGTATACTATTTCCATCCACCATATATGCACCAAGTTGAAAAGCGCTACTTCCGTTTCCCTCCCAATCATTCATAATCTGATTTGTCTCCTCCATATGAGTGATAGCGTACACAAGTTGATCCTCGATGGAGTATCCTCGTTCGTGTGCATATATCTCACCTGACATCATTGTTTTCAAATATTCCACAGGACTTTTTCCTGCCTCCAATTGCTTTCTTCCATTAATGTCCTCGCCCTTCCCTTCCCGTGGAATATTGGGCAAGTACTCGATAAGAAGAACATTCCATCCATGACCATCAACAAGAAGCTGTCGTTTTGTTTTTCCTCCATGATTCTGGACAGAAAATTCTTGTGGGTAGTAGAGGAGAAGATCATTTGCATCTGCCTCTACAAATCCATCCCAAACCCAAATAGGTTTATCGCCATCAAGCTCTATGGGTTCATCAGGATCATCCTGTAGCTTCTTGGTAGCCAAGAGAGCACCCTCCCTCAGATGAGTAAGAAGTACTTGTTTGTATTTCTCAATAAGCACCCCCAGACGCATACCAACCGGCACAAGAAGAAGTTTTACAAAACCCTCTCCCGCCTTTTTAGTAAGCATCTCCTCCTGCTCCTTAATCTTTTTCTCAATATCTGCATATGTCGGAATGGGGTACTCTTTTCCATCAATGCCTACAAACCCAAGATCATCCTTTCCAAGAAGTTGCCCAATTACCGCCGTCCTAAAAAGAATGTTTTTCTGCAAATCATATTGCGCCTTAAGCTGCAGAAGCTCAGAAAGTGATGTTTTTCCTGATGTTGATTCTTGTGCCATATCTCGTTAGTATCTAGTATATTGTATTTAGTAGCTAGTATTTTTATATTAAACAGTCTCTGGTATCACCTCGTGTATTCCCACACCAAACACTCTATGCAAAATACTATTATCCTTCTAAGTATACTATATACAAGATACTAAATACCAGATACACATATGAACATCTTAGCCATAGAAACGAGTTGTGACGAAACCTCGATTGCGCTCGTGAAAGCAAAGGGAAACGAATTTCCCACGTTTACTATTCATACGAACCTCGTCTCTTCACAGATAAAAATTCATCGCCCTTTTGGGGGTGTCGTCCCTAATCTCGCAAAGAGAGAACATATTAAGAACCTTCCTGTTCTTCTTAAAAAATTAGCTATCAAGATTTCAAAATCAAAAATCAAAAATCAAAAATCAAAACTACAACCAAAAAATAAAATAGAAAACGAAACAAATACAATACGTGCATTAATGAAAAAAATTGATGTGATTGCCGTCACAGTGGGGCCAGGATTGGAACCAGCACTGTGGACAGGCATTAATTTCGCAAAAGAACTTGCAAAAGAATATAAAAAACCACTCCTGGGAGCTAATCATCTCGAAGGACATCTCTACAGCTTTTTACTCCCAGGTAAAAAAGCTATAAGCTATAAGCTAAAAGCTAAAAGCTTTCCGGCTATCGGTCTCATTGTAAGTGGCGGCCACACCATGCTTCTTGTACTTAGCTCGCTTACAACATGGAAGAAAATTGGCGAAACACGAGACGATGCAATTGGTGAAGCATACGACAAGGTAGCCCGCATGTTGGGACTCCAATATCCAGGGGGACCAGAAGTAGAACGTGTTGCAAAAATCGGCGATCCTGCTTCGATTAAATTCCCTCGCCCCATGCTTGATCAAAAGAATTATGATTTTAGTTTTTCGGGATTAAAAACTTCGGTGCTCTACCATCTCCGTGACATGACCAACCATGAAATAACTACCCCGTTTATTATCCCAGAGACACAACGCAATAATATTGCCGCCTCATTCCAGGCAGCTGCTATCGAAACCTTAGTACAAAAAACCATACGAGCGGTGAAAGAGTTTAATGCACATATGGTACTTATAGGGGGTGGCGTTGCAGCAAATAAGTCACTTGCTAACTCCCTTAAAAAAGCGTGTAAAAAAGAAAGCGTTATGTTTATTCCTCCCGCACGTAATGTTATCACCGACAATGCTGCCATGATCGCAGCGGGTGCATACATTAATATTCTCCAAAAAAAGAAACGTAGGATAGTTGCTCAATCCAACCTAACCCTTTAGAATAGGAAATAACCATACCAATATACGAATGATACTAATACTACAAATCAATACGAATATCGTACGTATTCGTAACCATTCGTATCATTTGTATGGATTCGTATATTAGTATCTCTATTATTCGTATGGAAAAAAGTTACGATTCAAATCTACACGAAAAAGATATATATAGACTCTGGGAAGAGTCTGGTTTTTTTAATCCCGACAATCTCCCAAACCAATCAGGTGTACCCTATACCATAATAATGCCCCCTCCTAATGTGACGGGGGTGTTGCACGTTGGGCATGCACTTTTTATAACCATTCAGGATATTCTCATTCGTTTTAATCGCATGCAAGGAAAGCGTACCCTTTGGCTCCCCGGCACCGACCACGCCGCCATCGCTACACAATCAAAGGTGGAAAAAATATTAGACAAAGAAGAGGGAAAACGTAAACAAGATCTAGGGCGTGAGGCCTTTTTAAAACGTGTTCACGATTTTGCACAAGCAAGCCACGATACCATCGTGAATCAACTTAAATTTATGGGTGCTTCGTGTGACTGGAGCCGTGAGGCGTATACACTAGATGAAAAAAGAAATGTTGCCGTCCGCACTGCTTTCAAACGCATGTACGATATGGGTCTCATTTATCGTGGTAATCGCGTTATTAACTGGGATGTAAAAGGACAAACCACCATCTCTGATGACGAAATCGTATACGTAGAACGACCCGCTAAAATGTATACCTTTCGTTATAGCAAAGACTTCCCTATTGCTATTTCTACCACCCGGCCAGAAACAAAAGTTGGTGATACCGCAGTTGCGGTTCATCCAGAAGATAAACGATATACACAATACGTAGGAAAAGAATATGCACTCGAATTCTGTGGAGTACCTCTTACTATAAAAATCATTGCAGATGAAAGCGTAGAAAAAGAATTTGGCACAGGAGCGCTTGGTGTTACCCCCGCACACAGCACGATAGATGCAGAAATCGCGGAACGCCATAAACTCCCCACGAAACAAGTTATTGATGAACGAGGTCGGATAATTGTAGGTGGAGAAAACATACTAAACAAAAAAACTACTGAAGCACGTGAAATTATTGTTGAATGGCTCAAACAAATGGGGTTATTGGAAAAGGGGGAAGACATACAACAAAATGTGGCCACAGCAGAACGTACGGGCGGTATTATAGAACCACTTCCAAAACTTCAATGGTTTATTGATGTAAATAAAGAGTTTGAGCTTGAAAAAGATAAAAGTGGATTACTTCCTTTTGGAACAACGACAACCAACCTAAAACAACTTATGGATCTTGCTGTCAAACCAGGCCTCATTGAGATAATCCCAGAACACTTTTCTAAAACATATTTCCACTGGGTGCATAATTTACGTGATTGGTGTATCAGTCGACAAATTTGGTATGGGCATAGAATCCCCGTCTGGTACAAAGGCGATGCACTCTATTGCAACGTTACTCCTCCACAAGACGAAGGATGGGAGCAAGACCCCGACACCCTTGATACATGGTTTTCCTCTGGTTTGTGGTCCTTCTCAACCCTTGGATGGCCAGATGAATCTGCCTCTGATTTTCTTACCTACCACCCTACCGACGTCTTAGAAACAGGTCATGACATTTTATTTTTCTGGGTGGCACGCATGATATTGATGACCACCTGTCTTACGGGACAAATTCCTTTTAAAAAAGTTTTCTTACACGGAATGGTTCGAGATGCAAATCGCCAAAAAATGTCAAAAAGCAAAGGCAATATTATTGACCCCCTCGAAGTTGGGAAAACATATGGTACAGATGCACTACGCTTTGCACTTGTCTTTAATACCGCCCCAGGAACTGACATGGCGCTCGCAGAGGATAAAATAAAAGGGATGAAACATTTTGCAAACAAGCTATGGAATATTGCACGTTTTATCTTAAGCAATAACACTAACGAAATTGATATAACCACAAAACCAGAAAGTCTCACCAATGAAGACAGTGCTATTCTCCAAAGCCTTCAAGAGACCATTACCTCGACCACCAACCATATTGAGGCGTTTCGTCTTCATGAAGCAGCACAAAGTATCTATCAATTCACATGGCACACTTTCGCTGATATTTATATAGAAGCAAGTAAGGCACAGCTTCAGGATGAAACACAAAAAGAAAATACCCAAAAAATCCTCATCTACTGTCTCTCTACTATCCTTAAACTTCTCCACCCCTTCATGCCTTTCATTACTGAAACTATCTATCAACAACTTCCCTTTCCTTCGAAACAAAAAACCTTAATGATAGAAAAGTGGCCTCTTTAGTGTATAATTATTAAATGGAGCTTTTTCTTTCTATTTTTTTAGGGAGCGCCCCCGCGTTGGGGTGGCTTTATTTTTATCTCAAAGAAGAGGTACACCCTGAACCATGGAAAAAAATAACACGTACCTTTGTTTCAGGTATTGCCATTGCTCCTCTCGTGGTGCTCCTTGAAACCTATTTCTCAAAGCCATTTTTTAGTTTTAACCCCTCTTGGACACTCCTTTTCTCATTCTTCATCGCTGCAGCCATTGAAGAGGGGTGTAAATTCCTGGCGGCACTTCCCATGGAATATGACAAAGCGATGGATGCACCTGTCGACGCAATGATCTATGCCGTCACCGCAAGCCTTGGTTTTGCGACAGCTGAAAACATCCTTCTCACCCTTCGAGAGGTCTATACCACCATTCCAGAAATTCATTCATTCACCTTAGCAAACATCTCATTCCTTTCTCCGACTGTGGAAATCTTAAGCTTACGCTTTATGGGTGCAACACTCCTCCACACCCTAGCAACCGGAATCCTCGGTTATTACTGGGCCCTTACCATTAGGGATGGGCATAGTAGACATCTTATAAAAGGTTTTGCACTTGCTGTGGGTTTGCACACTTTTTTTAACTATCTTATAATATACTATGGGGGTGCAAGTTTTATCTATACGTCTTCCATTTTACTCTTCGCTGGATTCTTTCTCCTCCAAGATTTTGAAACATTAAAACACAAACCTCTCCCTATTAACTTAAATTAAAAAACTATTTTTATGGACGAACAGCTATACAATGATAATGAGTCGTATGAAGCGGTGCTTGCAAAAACAGGCTCTTCACTTAGTCGTGGAACACGCCGTCAGGCTCCCGCAGAACTAAGCGATCATGCTGTCGATTCTGATGAAGAGGGACAACTTACCGTAGATGTCTTTCAAGATGATCAAAATATCTATATTCAATCAACCATCGCTGGTATCGACGAAGACGATCTTGACGTCGGCATCACTAACGATATGGTTACCATTAAAGGTGCTCGTAAAAAAATGACCCATGTCGCCTCCGACCAATATTTCTATCGTGAAATCTTCTGGGGTAATTTCTCAAGAAGTATTATTCTCCCCGAACAAATTGATTCGGATTCTGCAATCGCCGATTTTAAAAACGGCATCCTCACGATCAAGCTTCCCAAAAAAGCAGCGAAGGGAGAGCGCAAGCTCAAAATAAAACGTAGTTAAAATTCTTCCGTGAATATTCTTACAAGCCCCTTCGGGGGTTTTGTCTTACCAGCCTCTGCTTGACCCCGTTAGAGGTAAGGATAGACATCTCATTACTTACCAGTTAGAATGAACCCAAAAATGCATTATGGCACTCAAGCTTCTTTGGTTATCTCTAACGGGGTTGACCTATGAGCTCAAGAATGCTAGATTAAAACATCATGACAGAAATTATAGAGGACAAAGCATTGTATGAACTAGGCTTTCTTATCAATGGAGAGCTTACCGAAGAAGAAGCTCGTGGGGTTAAAAAATCCCTTGAGGAGCTTCTTCTTAAATACGGCACCATCTCTCTAGAGGGTGAGCTTGTTATGCATAACCTTGCCTACAGAATTGGGAAACGAAAAACAGCCTATTTTTCTTGGATTCGTTTCAAAACTTCCGCTGATCATATAGGAGAAATAAAAGAGGGTCTTCGCTATACGAAAAATCTTGTACGCACCCTTATCCTTAAGTTAAATGAAAAACAACTCACGCGGGAAACACATTATACACGAAGATCGGGAGACTATACGAAAAACAAAGAAAAAGAAATTAAAGCAGAATCCACTCCGCAAAAAGAAACCTCTTCTGATGTTACCCCGCCCACAACGAACGATGTAGATATCCATGAACTCGATAAAAGACTTGCTGAAATATTGTAATACTTATGAATCTTAACAAGGTTATTCTTATCGGCAGACTTACAAGCGATCCAGAACTCCGCACCACCCCAAGCGGGCAATCGGTGGTTACCCTCTCTCTTGCAACAAATCGTGTTTGGTATGACCAGAATAAACAAAAGAAAGAGGAAACAGAATTCCATACGGTAGTCGTGTGGGGAAGGCAGGCAGAAACAACAAGTCAGTTTCTAAAAAAAGGAGCGCTTGCATATGTTGAGGGACGGCTCCGTACCCGTTCATGGCAAGACACAACGGGGAATAAAAGACGAGCAACTGAAGTAGTTGCAGAAAATATACAATTTGGCCCTCGCCCGCAATATTCAAATACAGGTACAGGACAACCAGCAGGAGCATCTTCGCAAGAAAAAGAAGTGCATCAGCCACCTCAAGTAGAAGAACTCCCTATCATCGAAATGGGTGATGAAATCAAAAGCGATGACCTTCCTTTTTAAAAGATTATGTATACACCACCAACGGTAAACAAACAATGTCACTTCTGCTCGCAAAACACGGGCTATATTGATTACAAAGATACAAACATGCTGAAGCGTTTCTTCTCCCTTCAGTCAAAAATCTATAAACCCAAAAAAACAGGCATCTGTGCCTCCCACCAAAGAAGACTTGCCCTCGCCATCAAGCGCGCTCGTTATATGGCGCTAGTCCCCTATACCCACCTGCACACTAAGTAATATAACCCTTTTGAAAAACACGTGATTCCAACGTGTTTTTTATTATCCTATAAAAACTACGGACGGAAGCCAGTAGATGAATGGGTGCCATTATGACATGGCGGGTTACCCCCCGTTATTTGGTTGGTAAAACCCATTGCAAGTAATTTTCTTTTTAAATTTGAGAAGTGCCATAACCCACTGTTTAAATGATGTAATGGTAGGAAACCCTCTCAATCTATGTTT
>JACRHW010000009.1 GCA_016217555.1 Parcubacteria group bacterium | reverse complement strand
TATTGCAGACCTTAAACATAGATTGAGAGGGTTTCCTACCATTACATCATTTAAACAGTGGGTTATGGCACTTCTCAAATTTAAAAAGAAAATTACTTGCAATGGGTTTTACCAACCAAATAACGGGGGGTAATCCGACGTGTCATAACGAGTATGCTGTATTTGTTTTTTAGGTATGTGATGATGTATTAAAGTTTTTCTCACTCCTTTAAGTGACGATCGTTAGATAAGGGAGTGGGGATAAGAACAAAGATCGTGGTGGTATGCCGCGGCATAGTATGGCAAAAAAGCATAGGAACAAAAAAAGAAAATCACCTTTGTGGGTGGCCCTATGCTTATGCTATTTTTTTAATCACATCAGCCAAGTATTGACCAGGCTGCAACACAACATGAGTGCAATGCTCCTGCTTCATCAAATCATGAATCCAAATTTCATAATTGGCTTGAAGCAATGCTACGAAAGCACCAGCATTCCCTCTTTGAATATAACGCTGGATATATTCATCCTTCATATCCAATCCGGGATACACAAGGGTGAACTGGATACCGGCCTCAACAAGAGCATCCCTCACGACGTCATGTGACGAAACAAAAATGAGATCAACTTTTCCTAAGTTTTCCCTGATATGTTGAATATAGTTAGCTGGCCACTCTGGATGACGTATCTTCTCGGCCTGATTCAACCAACTAAAACCACTTGAATCACTATCGAGTAATGTAAGTCCGTTCGGATTGTTAAATAGCGTAGATTTTCCAACACCCGGAAAACCACTCACAACAATTGTTTTTCTCATTTTTAACCTCCCTCTTTGCTAAATAAACAGTAACATGTACTATATATCCTGTAAAGTCTCACGTCGTGATCACCCACGCCCCCCACCCAAACCATAAACGAGTCCTCAAGGGGGAGTCACGTGTTATCGCTATAATAGGGGGGATATAACGGTCACCACCTTGTAGACGAGTGTTGGTTTGGGTGGGGGGTAAAAAACGTTACATCTCTTCTGGGGCATCGATGCCGAGGAGATATAAACCTCTCGCGAGTGTAGTGGTTACGGCGCGTACAATTGCAAGAAGAGATTTTCGTTTGTCTTCGTCGTGCTCAGTAAGTATAGGGTGGGAATGATAAAATTCATTTGCTGATTGTGCAAGCTCAAAGAGATGGTCCACAAGCAAATGAGGTAACCACACATCAATCACACGCTGTATGGTTTCAGGGATGCGCGCGCAGTGAAGCAATAATGCACGTTCCTCAGCATCAAGCGATACTCCCTCAGGAAGAATATCTCCCGCATCATCCGCACTTTTACGTAAAATGCTTTTTAGGCGCGCATAAGTATATTGAATGTAGGGGCCCGTTTTCCCCTCAAACGAAAGCGCATCTTCAAAACGAAACACAATATCTGATTTACGATTGTGCGAAAGATCAAAAAATTTAATTGCACCAAGACCAATCTGTTTTGCCACTTCATCGATGTTGTGTAGATTAGGATTTTTTTCATAAATCACGGCACGTGCGCGACTCTCAGCTTCATCAAGTACCGCCTCTAACAAGACGACATTACCCCTACGGGTACTCATTGCACCCTCAGGTAATTTCATAAATCCAAATTCAATATGCTCACTCGCCCCCACTCCCTCAAACCCAAGTAATTCTGCCACGCGAAATACTTGGCGAAAATGGTGTGACTGACGATTGTCTACGATATAAAGATTTTTCCAAAAATCGTAATGACTCTTTCGATACTGAATAGTCGCCAGATCACGCAAAAGATAAGTCGTGGCACCATCGGATTTAACCAAAACCGCTTCATCAAGCCCCTCTTCAATTAAATCCACGATCACCGCACCATCTTCTGTTTTTTTTGCAACGCCTTTCGCAAGTGCAAACTCAACAACCCGTGGCATTGTGTCCTCATATGCGCTCTCCCCGCGATGTTCCTCAAAAGGAAGTAACTTAAGTCGTGTGGCATTGTCCTCTAATTTTTTCATAGAAATTTCCACCATCCACTTCCAAATTGTGCGATTTTCTACATCGCCCTTTTCTAATTTTGCAAATTCTATTTTACCTTTTTCATGTATGTCCTCTTCTTGATTTGCTGTTACATATAATTCCTGCAGTTTAATGAATGGGTCGTTTTTAATGGCATCAATCTCGCGCTCATTACCCTCAACTGCTTTTTTATATGCATACAACAATATCCCGAACTGAGTTCCCCAGTCCCCCACATGAGTATCAGCCACAACACGATACCCGCGAGACAAGAGTATGCGTTTCAATGCATCACCGATCACCGCAGAACGTAGATGTCCCACATGAGGTTGTTTCGCAATATTAAGTTGAAAATAATCCAAGACAACGATTTTTCCACGCCCCTCCCGTTCTTCGCCTTCTGTCGCTTTTACATCATTACGCGCACCTTCTCTAAAGATCGCCCGAAGCGCCTCCTTGTAAAAAAAATCGCTCATTCGAAAATTAATAAAACCACTCTCAAAAGAGATGGAATCAATATATTCATTTTTTAGATTACTCTTAATGTCCTCAATAATAAGTGTCGCAACTTCTTGTGGTGATTTTCCCAATATCTTTGCAAGCTTCAGCGCAACGGGGGTCGCATAATCACCAAAACGCCCATCAACTGTGACATCAACTTCAATAAGCATAGAGTTCCACCCCCGTCGCTCAAAGACAGGGGAAAGCATTATAGCAATAAGTTCTTTTGGGCTAGACATAATTTCTTAAAATTATAATCATGAATCACAGTAGGTCTATCTCGAACCATTCCGCAAGCGCGTAGCAAGGTGTTGTCAACCCCGAATAATAATGAGTTGGGTTGACAACGGAGTGCTTGCGGATGAGTGAGGATATCGCTGGATATCCGAACGTGTGAGAAATGGACCTGTTGTAATTCATAAAATCTTTTGAAATATCAACGTTTAATGTATACACTGGATATATGGCAAGTCTAGCAGAAAACCCAAAAATCTTCCATGACTATGAAGTCCTCGAAACAATCGAAGCAGGCATAGTTCTTTTTGGATTCGAAGCAAAAGCTATTCAACACAACATGGCGAATCTCAAAGGAAGTCATATAAAAATACTTGGGGGAGAACCCTACCTTATTAACACCCATATCAGCCCCTACCAGCCCGCAAACACGCCAAAAGACTACGACCCAACGCGCGCAAGAAAGCTTCTTATGTCAAAAAAGGAGATCCTCTATCTCTATGGGAAAATACAAGAAAAAGGCTTGACTTTACTACCTATTCGTATTTATACTAAGGGACGACGCATTAAGGTTGCTGTTGTCCTTGCGAAGGGAAAGAAGGACTACGATAAACGAGAAAAACTCAAAGAAAAAGCAGTCAGGCGGGAACTTAGAATGCATCGATCTTGACAATTGGGAACGCCGGGCTTCGACAGATATTTGCGAGTAATTATGCAGAATAAGGTGTTCGTATCCTTACCAAACAACGAACAAAGTACAACTGCCAACTTATTCAATAGGCAACCAGCGCTCGCTTACGCGTAGTTCTGGAGTCTCACCCTCTCTTCTCGACACAGGGAATGAGGCTTAATACATCGAGATAGATTTTCTTAAACGACCCTTATAAGAAAACGACACTAAAGGGCACACCCACACTATATTTTGCTCACTTCAAGTAGCGTGGAATGTACCAAGTGAGATACCCTGTAGAAATAGTTATTCAACGTATTTGGATATGGGTTCAACTCCCATCGTTTCCACTCGATATAATATTAAATAAAATAATACACTTTGAAGTTCAATCGATATCAAAAAATACAAGTAAAGATCAATGAGACGATCGCATCGGAGAAGCTCCAAGTCATCACTGACAAGGGAGACAATCTAGGGATCCTTTCACGCGAAGATGCCTTAAAGGCGGCGCGGGAAAAAGGGCTTGATCTCGTTGAGATCGCCCCACTCGCCAAACCACCTGTTGCAAAAATTATCAGTTTTGATAAATACCGTTATGAAAAAGAGAAGCAGCTTAAGAAACAACGCGCGGCGCTTGAAATAGGGGATCTCAAAATAGTACGTATCACCTTTACCGGCGCGCAACACGATCTTGAGACTAAAGCAGCGCAAATAAGTAAGTTCTTAGAGAAAGGGCATAAAATACAGGTAGAACTTCGTCTCCGTGGACGACAGATGCGCTTTAAAGACCTTGCACGTCAAAAACTCCAGGAATTTCTCCCTCTCATTAAACATCCTTACAAACTTACTTCGGATATTAAATCAGCTCCCAAGAGTTTTATCGCACAAATACAATAATATGAAATCATACGTTAAACTCGCAACAAAAAGAATCAAGGTGACAAAAGGAGGTAAGCTCCTTCACCGCAAATCAGGCCAAAGCCACTTCCGTGCCAAAAAAGCACGTAGCGTGCTTCTTAATAAGAAAGGTACCGTCGAAGTTTCTAGCACAGTAGAAAAAGCAGTGCGGTCCTTGCTTTAATTTTCAAACTACTGTAAGGTACTTGAGTAAAAAATATACATTATGACACGAGTTAAACGAGGCACCATAGCCCACAAAAAAAGGGAAAAACTTCTTAGCTACACCAAAGGATTTAAGTGGGGAAGGAAAAGTAAAGAACGTGCTGCAAAGGAGGCACTTCTTCATGCTTGGACACACGCATTTCAGGGAAGAAAACAAAAAAAGAGAGATTATCGCGCACTCTGGCAAGCACAAATTAATGCTGCCGTACGCAGTGAAGGGATAAGCTATAGCGCATTCATCCATGCACTCAAAATAAAGAATATCGAAATCGATAGAAAGATTCTCTCCACCCTCGCAAAAAAACAACCGGATACTTTTAGTAAAATTGTGGCATCTGTACGATAACTAAAATATAAAAATACCTCAGCATTACGCCGAGGTATTTTTGTTAAGAAACTCCTCAGCGGCTATAAGAAGAGCTCGTGCATTTTTAAATTTTAATGCATGAAGAGCATCCTTATAGGGATACCAACCATACTCATCGTGTTCATCGGAGAGAAACACCTCCTGATTTCTTACGCTCGCAAGATAATACGTCACCACCTTGGATATATCCTCCCCTGCTATAGCACGAGATGAAAAAGTATACGTAATTTCTTTATGGAACCCATCGATAAACTCGAGATCTTTTTTCATAAACCCAGCCTCCTCCATTATCTCTCTCCTCGCCGCCTCGATACGTGTTTCTTTTCCCTCTACATGTCCTTTCGTAAAATCCCAATGTCCCTTCTTACTTTTTAAGAGAAGGTACGTTCTTTTTTCACCATCCTCAAAATAAATAATCGCCCCAGCCGAAATTTCATGTTTCATACTTATGAGTTAGCAACATCTAAATACAATTGTTTGTCGCGCACATCAATCGTAACATATTGTTTATGATTTTCACCCGCGCGCAAAAGATATTCTGCGATGAGCGGCTTGATGGTTTCTTCTAAAACATTACGTAGTGGCCTTGCACCAAACAAAGGATCGAAGCCTAATTCAACAATAAAGGAAAAAGCTGCTGCAGTACACTGCAATTCGATACCGTGACTTGAACGTACCTCAGATATTAATTTCTTTATATGAAGTTCTGCAATAGCACGTAGGTGCTCCTTCGAAAGAGGCGTAAAAATAATAACTCCACTAAACCTATTCAAAAGCTCCGGCCTGAAATAGTCGAGAAGTTTGTGTTTTAACTCCTCATTCATATCTTCAACACGTACCTTTTTTTCAATGGATTCATAAATAAATTTTGAATGTGCATTTGAAGTCGCAATAATAATAGTATTTGAGAAATCTGTGGCCCTTCCCCACGCATCCGTGCATTTTCCCTCATCAAAGATAGAAAGAAAAAGATTAAGTACATCCGGATTTGCTTTCTCAAACTCATCGAGAAGAATGAGGCTAAAAGGCTTATCCCGCACAACACTGGTAAGCAGCCCCTGCGTATCTTGTTCAAGGGATCCCATAAGACGCGAAAGGGCGTTTTTCTCTTGGAATTCAGCCATATCAAAACGAATAATGGCCTGCTCCCCTTGAAATATACTACGGGCAAAAGCTTTTGCTACCTCGGTCTTTCCCACCCCCGTCGGCCCCACAAAAAGAAATGTGGCAATAGGACCATCCTTTCGCGTAAGACCACTACGATATGATCGCATACTCTTTGCAACAGCTTTCACCGCCTCCTCCTGCCCCACGATAGATCGCTTCATCTCCTGCTCTAAGCCAAGTAATTGCTCTACCTCACTCCCATGTGCCTTTTGAAGAGGAATATGAATTTTAGACTCTACGAGTTCTACAACATCTCCCTCTACAACACTCGTTGCTTTTCTATCCCGCGCAAGAACCGCTGCCTCCCTGAGTAACTCCTCGGCAGATGAAGGAAGTAGTGTATTTTTTAAATAACGATGGGCGAGATATACCGCCTGACGTATTGCTTTGTAACTTATAACAAGCTTAAACTGCGCCTCAAGAACTACACTTGTGTGTACAAGAATTTCTACCGCTTCATTTTCTGTTACCTCCTCAACACGCACCACCTCGAAAACATCCCGAAATGCAGAATGATGCTCAAGATACCGTTTGTAATCATCAAGATATGTAGTGGCAACAACTTGGATTCCCTCCTCCCTAAACGAAGAAAGGAGCACATCAATCGCCGTCACGTTTTCCCCCGATGTTTTGACGATATGATGTATGTCGGGGATAGAGAGAACGACATTTCCGGCACTTCGTATCTCATTCAAAATAGTCATCACCCTTTTTTGAACTCCTCCGCTCGCCTCAGTGCCCGCGAGAAGTCCATGTACTGAAACCTCGACAATCCTCTTATCAAACAATTCTTTTGCGGTGTTGTCCTTTGCAATTTGGTATGCGAGGTACTGCACAAGCGCCTCCTTTCCCACACCAGGTTCCCCTACTAATAATACGTTATTACGCATGGGACGCTTAAGAATCTGCACCATGCGTGCATACTCTTCTTTGTGCCCGATAAGGAATCCCATAAGCTCTTTTCCCGCAAGATAGGTGATATCGGTTGAGAATGAATCGAGAAGGGGTGTAGGACGAGCAGTCCACGCACGATTCATTACTCGCCGTTGTGGAACAATATATCTCCGTGCCGTCCCAAGAAGAATAGTTCGAATTCCTGCAATTCTTAAAAATCCCTTTTTTCGTCGTCTTACAAGAAGAGCGAGACTCACATCAGAAGGGTGTACACCAAGTGCAATGAAAAAATTAGTAAGCGAAGGAGGACCCTGAAGTAAAAGCGATACAAAAAGATCCGATTCATCGATATATGGTTTATGATACCGTCGCGCCTCGGTAAACGCACCGTTCATAAGCTGATCCAGCTTACCCGAAACATCCTCGCGGGTATCTGTCGCTTCATCCTCCAAAAGAGTTTGCAAATGAATAACAACACTATCCTCTTCGAGCTCAAGCCGACGAAGAGCCTCGACAATATATCGTTCACGCACCATATCGAGACACAACAAAAGATAAAAATCTTTTTTCAAAAATAAAGCATGCTCCATGTTCTTCTCCACCACGTACAACACCTTTGGAGATGTATATAACGCAATGTTCACCTTTTCTCTTTTACTCAACTCGAACTCGTCGATTCTCTCCATTGCTTCATTCCGATAGAATAATGCATCAAGCAAAAATAACGCAAGCAAAAAACCTGCATACCTGAGATGCGAACTACTAGATTCGAAAAGGAATAAAAGAGCAATGCCACTGAGTACGAGATAGCTCAAAAAAGGTATCACACGCATACACCACCGAGTAATAGGAGGAGCAGAAAATCTTGGCTCCTCAAAATATGTTTTCATTGTGGAAGTACTCATAGGATACGGAGCACAAGAATGGGTGGTATACTCACCCAAACAAAATAAATCGCCAACGCTACGATTAAAATTACTGCATACACAATACCCCCAAAAAAGAGAAGAATCGATCTAAAAAAAATACCGAGCACATATCCCAAAAAAGAATAGTCTTGGTACAATGGATTAAAAATATTGAGAAGTGTCACTCTAAAAGCAAAATACCTATCAAGCGCAAGAAGAGAGCGAGTAACATATCCCCAATAGGCATAAAATACAAGAATATACCAATGAGATAAAAATCGCTCGATGGCCTGAATACCCCTTAAAAATAAATACGAAAAAGGATTTGTTTGCATCATTCTTAGTATAGCTCGAATTAATCACTAGGGATATAAGATAAATATGCTACGAACACCCCCTCACTCATTCCGCTCGGTGGGTATTCGTAGCATATTTGAAAACAGAAGCTTAAAGTGCTTTTCTCAAGAGCATGTCTGCCTGAGCTATAATGAGAGGGAGTTTTTTGAGGCTAGCTGTAAGTGCATTGAGTGTCTGAGTAGAACGCAAAGCAGCCGCAGGATGAAACATCGGCACCACCAAACGCCCATTTACCCGAAATACCTTACCCTGATCTCTCGTAATCCTCCCCTCCGGAATAAAGTAATTCATAGAAAATCTCCCAAGCGTCATAATAATTTTTGGATCCAGAATTCTAAGCTGGCGAAATAAATATGGCTTATACGCCTCTATCTCTTCAGGTAATGGATCACGATTATCGGGTGGTCTTCGTTTTACAATGTTGGTGATATATAAATCTTCTCGCCTAAAGCCAACTTCTAATAATAAATGAGTAAGAAGCTTGCCCGACCTCCCCACGAAAGGACGTCGCTCCTCATCCTCGCGCGCACCAGGAGCCTCACCGATACACACCACTTTCGCATCAGCATTTCCCTCCCCAAACACTAAATTAGCCGACTTAAGGGGAAGTAGCGTGTCTTGTTCCATCTCCTGTTTAAGTGCCTCCAAAGCCTCTTCTTTATTATTCATATGTATTAATTATACCATTCACAACCAATTTAAAAGACGCTTTTATGCGTCTTGTTATTTTTCTTATTACTCACTTTTATAAGCAGCCTCAACCTGTCTTATTATTTTATTCTCCGTATTAAAAACATATCCATCTGGGCGAGAAAAAAAATCAGTCTGATTGAGAAGAGAAAAAAGAAGTAGTTTGACTTCACGTCTACTAATTCCTGGAAACTGTTGCCTAAACTCTGTAAACAACTTCTTCTCGAGATAAGACAAATTAAATTTGTTTTTCTGTGCCACACGAAAACATTCCCCCCTAAGAATACGCATAGCATCAGAAACCTTGAGAAGAGTAAACATGTTTTCTACAGGAAGACCACTTCTGAGCCTGTCAAAGAATGTAGTATATTCCCCAGACTCAAAAACCTCAGGAGAAAAATCATCACTGGTGCTGCCCTCCCCAACGTTGCAAACAGACATAACCACATCCTCTTCTTTTGCTTTTTGGGGAGACAGGAAACGCTTGCGAAGCCTCGGGGCAAGAAGTATCTGATCGACCGAAAGTTCCCTCACTGATCCAGGAATTTTATTTGTTGCCACCACACAAACCTTTTTCATCTTGGCACGTGCCTTATGAATAAAGCTCAGAAAAGGATCATGACCATCCCCCGTAACAAGGACAATTGCATTCACATAAAGATCCTCTAAAATACTTTCACCAATCTGACACAAGGCAAAATCGGCAGCATCATCTCCACGAGGAACAAGGATAATGGACACCCCTAAACCGCTAAGAGCGAGGACAAGCTGAATAATTTCAGACGTTGTCTCCCCTCCATCGGGGGGAACCGAAATCGCAGCATATTCATATCCAATGGGGCCATATTTTAGGGCAATATCCCTCACCTCAGCAACGATATTGTGGACAAACTCTCTTCTTGTGAAGCGCTGCTCCATCCCCTCGACACTTCCAAAAAGTACATTTTCAAGGTCCAAAAGAATGATAACCTTCGACTGTATATTTCCCGTCACACATTTCACCTCCCTTCCTTTTCAGATACAAAATTATATCACAATGCATAAAAATACACAACTTATCAAACACCTGACGATCGTCAGCAATTTGATATATACCATGTCATTCCCGCGAAGGCGGGAATGACACAAAATGTATTTAGTAAAAAAGCGCCCATGATGGGCGCTGTATACTACTATGAGATATTTTTATATTTTTGGTTTCGGTTTTACCTCAGGCTTCTTTCCATCGAAACTACACACCACACGCTTATCGTCTATATTTGTCTCTAGAGAAACTGGCTTCCCCCACAAGGTAAAAATATGGAACAACGTACCATCACGACGCTTGGGATCAAGCTCGACATCAGTATTCAGATGATTGAGGTACAGATGCCCACTACGATTATGATTCGCATTTTGAATAACAATAGGCTCAATACCATAGAGGGTATGACTCCGTGTCAACATCCTTCGAATTACTGCAGGATCTTTTTCTGCAATATAATAGGTAGTTTCCCCAGACTTTTCATCAACATACGCCTCCCAAATATAGAGCTGCATCTGATGAATGAACTCGTCAGTAAAAAACTCCTCTATTGCCATACGGTCGCTATAAAATGAACGGACATGAAATATCTTTTCTCTCCCCTTCATTGCATGGGTATCCCAATACGCCTTCTTTACAGGATCCTCACACGCCTCATATTCCCTTCCAAAACGACCCTTATTATATTTTTCTTCGATATACTCAAACAGGGCGAGACCAATACGATACCAGTTAAAGCCCACCTTATTTTCTCTCGTAACTCCTGCATGAAAATCATTATAGATACCATGTTCCTCTGCGGTCAAAAGCCCCTCTTCGAAGAGACGACGCATAAATCTAACATGCCAGTAGGTCGCCCAGCCCTCATTCAAAAGTTTAGTCTTTCGTTGGGGTGCAAGACTTCTTGCCTGATTACGCATTACAGACAGAATGTCTTTCTGCCATGACTTTAGCAGAGGAGAATAGCGCGCGATGTAACCAAGAAGATCATAAATAGGCTCGGGGGGCACACGCTCTGCTAAAAACCTAAGTTTTCTCCTTAATACCTCATCCTCTAAACCACCCTGCTTAAATTGAGAGGCGACATCTTTTCCCGGTCGTGCCTTCTCACGTTCCGTGGTAAGCAATCTGTCACGCGCAATATCTTCATCAAGCTCCTCTTCAAAAAAAAGATCGGGGTGTTGTTGCCACCAAATCGCCATTCCTGCATCAATGGTTTTTTCCACCTCATCCTTACCATACTGCACCTCATACTCGCGAAAACGCTCAGCCGCATAATACGTCTCATCGGCAATATCAGAAAAGAAACGACCAAGTTGCAAAAACTTGCTCGCCAAGAAAAAATCCACATGTGCATATACATGTCCAATGATAATAGTGTTTAACGCAAATGGATTTGTTTCAACAAGTAACGCCACCGGTGGGGTAAAATTCCACACCGTCTCGTAAGGAATTCCCGACCCCGTATGGTCATAGACAGTGCGATGCATTTCGTAGTCGCGTCCAAATGACCAGTGGGAAAAATTAACAGGAAACATATACGCCATACCCTCAAGCATCTTTTGTGCGCCAACAATTTCAAACTGAATATCTGTAGTCAAAAATCCCCATTCTTGTGCTATCTCATGAATGCGTTTCTCGATTTTTTTGAGACGTTCAATATCAAGCGGCTTAGGCATGGGTCATCCACCTATCTTTCTTTAAGAATTGCTTAATCGCAGGAAAAATATGCTCCTTTCGGGTAATAACTATACCGAGAAGGGGTTCATCTGTACCCGTCATCACACGTACACCATCCACCTCGGTCTTTTCGACCGCGAACGCCTTACTAAACGCAGTAAATAACTCACTGTCCGACAACGAATGCAAAAGCCTCCACGTCTCACCTACTCTAAGCTCACCATATCCAAACATGTTAATTTTTCGCGCGAAAAGTTTCTTCAACTCTTCAACGGTACGATCTGTACTAAAATCTTCACCATCAGAAAAATGCCATGCATATACGTTCCACTGCGCTGGAGGATACTCGGTGTCTATCAACGATCCAGCAAGTTCGTAGGCAGTGTAACAATAGGTACCGCCAGACTCGCCTGTTTTAAAAAACACATCCTCTTCAACATTTTTTGCATTGGTATGATGAATAATAAACCGTATAACAACCTTCTCATATATCTTCTCAAGGAACCGTACAAGCCAGAACAACATAGAACGTGCTAAATATTTTTTTTCCTGCGACATTGATCCCGACACATCCATCATCGCAATAACCACCGCCTGAGACTGATACTGCACGTCGGGTTGTATATTGTGAAAACGAAGATCGTCGGTGTGAAGAATAGGGAAAGGTACCACTTCGGTTTCTATAGGCAACAACACAGCATTTTGAAGCAATAACAATGCTTCACTAAAAATACCATCTGCTTTCTTGAGAGCACTAAAGCAGATGAGCTCACCTATCCCTGTTTCGCTTTTTAATGCCTCAAAGAGAAACCAAAAACGCTTCATCCCCTCTTGCACCGTACGTTTTGTGTTAAGTAGTGGCCATGGACCACTCTTTGAGGTACCACGAATTTTCCATCCTAACTCGACGACCAGTTCCTTGACCTGTTTTTCTTCCAAGCTGGGAAGTCCTAAATCTTCGAACATAAGTTCAAGAATTTCTGCAATTTCTATCTCGGTATCAATATAATCCTCTCCAGGTTCCTCACCCGCCTGACCTGGCTTGCCCTTTCCAGGACGTTTTCCAAGAATCTCCCCCTCAGCTCCATCACCCTGACCGACTCCCACATCACCACCATCGCTCTTTCCGGGACGAAAATCAGGAATAGAAAGCCTCCGAATAGGTATCTTCACCTTTCCCTGACCACCCGTAATAATAGACTCTTCAGCAATAACTTTAGGAAGGTTCTCTTTAAGCACTTCTTTTTGTTTATCTCTATGACGTTTTGCATCGCCCCTACCACGTTCTGAAGTAGGCTCTGGCACAAAAATGGACATGGTCTTATTCCTCCTTTTTCAACGTACTGCCATCATCATCTCGTAAAGAAAAAACTCCGTCAATTGACGGAGTATAAAATATATTTTATCGCTTAATGAATTCGCGAGCCTTTTCTATCGACTCTCTCGCACATTCAGGACAATGTCCGCTTTCCTCGAAAGCTTCCCACATTTCATTGCTACGCTTCTTGCCTTCTTCGCTTTTTGGCTTATCCGCATCAAGCACCACCATAAGCATCTCTTTGCACTCAGTAAGAAGCTTTTTCTCGATATTGCTCATAAGCGGGAGATAGGTGTCAGGTCCAAACGTAGGATCAGCACCCTTACGAACAAGAATCTCACCTCGATACACCAACGCCTCTGTCTCAGAAACACCTGCGTGTTGCTCAATGGAACGTACCAATTTCATGTCAGGTTCCTTCGGTTTTCCTGTAAGTTCATCGCGGGGGATGTTAAGCGTCTGTGAGCGAGCATATTTTTGATGAAGCAGACAATACAATTCAATCTCCCGTATATATTGCCAAAACAATTCCTTGGCGAGACCGCGATAGGCATGAAGAAATGCTCTATTCACATTCTTTACCACGTACTCCTTATACTCCTGCATAACGGACCCACCCTCTCCCACCGAAAGGAGAGTCTTAAAACGCTCAATCTCTTCAGAGCTTATACCCATACGATGATTAAACACCTCTCGAAGCGCCTTGATAGTACGAAGTGGAGTGAGGCATCCATTTTTATCTGCCTGCTCAGCAAGTGCATTATTCAAAGCCGCAAGAATGGCACGAGAACTTACACCAAACATACCTTCACGCTTTGCACGATCAGAAATATTTTGTCCTTCTTCGCGCAACTGACGTATATCAATAGGTTGTTTATCCTTCGACTCAAGATCAGTTAGTGCAAGATCTCCATTGTACACCTTAATCTTCGTCATAAGATCAACGACAGAAGATTTTACAAGACGAGTAGCAACGGCAAAAATAGCTGCAATCTCAAGTGCCCCTGGAGCAATATGACATTTTCTTAACTTCTTAAAGTCGCTCTCACGTTCAATAAGCTTGCGATATACTCGTACTTCATCATCAACGCGAAGCGGATAGGGTACATCAATAATATAAAATCGATCATGAAGACCCTCATACGTCTTATTACCACTAAAGGCTTTGAAAACTGTTAAGTTCGTATGGCCAATCACCATAGTATCTACGGAAATGTGGGGGAAGTTAGATCCTGCAATCTTAAGTTCTTTTTCCTGAGCAACACTAAAAAATACTTGTAACAAATCTGGTTGACAGGCTAGAATCTCACGCCCTTCACAAATACCACGCTCCGCGGCAGGAATTTCACCCGACAAAATATATGCCTGAGGATGATCATATCCATATTTAGGATTCGAAGTAATACCAACATTTTCCTTACCCGTAAGTGTATCAATACTAGATGACTTATCGTCAGAGGGTTCAAACGAACCAATACCCCTACGCGCCTGTGCCGAAAAAGTAAACGTCTCTACGGGAATGTCCCACCAACGTACCTCCCCCGTTTCGCTGTCCCTATATTCACTTAATAGACTCCGACAAATGGGGCAAAGGTCTCCCTCAATTTTAATACCAAGATGTATATGTGTTCCCACACACCCAGGATATTCTGGACACTCATCCTTTTGTAGAGCAGCCTGATCTCGTGCATATCGTGGCAAAAGATGAAGTGGTTCCTCATGCTTGCGACATCCTTTAATCTTAAACAAAGGGTGCTTATTATAGCGGATAAGGGCCTTCTTGAAAATATCCACAATAGACGACTTACCACTCGCGGGAGGGCCAATAAGTATGAGAATCTGCTTAGATGTTGAACCACGACTTGCACCAATAGCAAAATGTCGTGCGATTTCATAAATTGTTTTTCTGATACCAAAAAGCTCTTCATCAAATAAACGGTAACTGACTTCAACTCCATCAACACGTTCACTTTCCGGATGTTGGACAATTCCCGCATCCATAATAATCTCATAAATACGTGCTGGTGAAAGTTGGGCAATAGCGGGATCCTCTTCAACAAGCTTAAGATATTCACGCAAGGTGATTTCCTTATGCTCAGCTTTTTGTTGACGTTTCCGTTCCTTATCGCGCTCGACAAATCTATCAAAACCTTCCATGACGATTCCTCCTTCTTTTTCTCTTTTTTCAAGATACTACCTATAATAGTATCCACGCCACGTGTAAAGTAAATCTTGACACAAACCAAAACTAGTTTTCCTGAAGACCAAAGAGGCCTAATACTGACCAGAACATTATAATCCCCTGTTCTAAATCCCAAAAATAATGGTCAGCGAGACCCAAGATTAAAAATCCACCGATTATGCAAGAAAGGGCTAGCGTCTTTTCATCTCTCATAATTTCCCGCATGCGTGTTCCAAGTAAAAGAACGAGAAATGAAAGAAAGGCAAAAAGCCCAATCACCCCTATTTCCGCGGCAATGAGAAGATAAAGATTGTGTATGGGCTGATAGAGATAAGAAATAGTAAGCTCTCGTGCCTGATATAATTTTCCCCTGAAGGCGTAATCGGTAAAATTTCCAATTCCTACTCCAAGTAGTGGGCGCTCTTTAACAACTTGTACCCCTATCTCGTTGTAAATAACACGATGTTTATACGAAAGTTCATTAAAAGAGTTCTCGAAACGCGCCTTAAGCACATTGCCAAACATACCCCAAAGAGTAAAAAGCACAAACACCCACACCACAGCCACACGAGCTATCTCCAAATGATGTTTTCTGTTAGCCACAAGAGAATAGATAACCGTAAGCATCGCTATGGTCGTGATACTCGAACGCGAAAACGTAAGGAGCAAAAGAAGATTGGTCGCGTAATACAATAACGACCATCCAAACACTGAAATGGTTTTCTTACTTCTCAGGAAAAAATAAAGTGTAAGGAGCGATCCCATAAATAGAAAAGCGCCAAAGATGTTGGGATGAAGAAAGGTACCTGGTACCCTTACTAGCTTTTGAACCCCAAAATAAAATGTTGCCGTGCCTGGAATCGAAATACCAAACAGGCTCTCTCCAAAATAAGAGATTCCAATACTTTTCTGTAACTTGAACTGCAAGAGACCCACACACGTCTGGAGTGCCACACCAACAAGAATGGCACGAAATATCACTTCTCGTTTTAAAAATGGGTGCGAGGAAAAATAGAAATAAAGAAATATTCCCGACAAAAGGTGCAACAAGGTATACATCCCAAGCCCTCTATGAAAGGCGAACACTAGAGACAGCATCGCACTGCCACCAAAAACAAAAAGTGCCTTTGTGGTTAGTGAAAGCGGAATGTCACGCCATCCTTTCCGCATGCACCACACAACAAACAAGACCATAATCGCTACGTCGATCATGTAAAGAAAGATAGGCTTGGCCCCCCATGGATACACAAAAACAGCCTCAACCTTCCTGATCCCAAAAGGAATAAAAATAAAAAAAGTATACACAAGTACCTCCTCTAAACGTTTTTTTGAAAACATAGTTTTATCCTATTATATGTATCAGTTTATATAGCAATCCTATTCCGAAAAACAATACGAAAATCCAAAAAAATACAGAGGGAAATGATAGAGAGAAATCAGGTGTTCGCCCATTCTCCCCAGCCAATTCGCGCGCCCTCCTCCAAAGAAAAAGAATAATCAAAATTTCAAACCCAACAAAGACTCCTCCCAATATCCCCAAAAGCCACAACAATTTCCCTCGCAAAAACATGCTTCCAAAAAGCGGAATAATAAGTACAAAGAAAATCGCAATTATATTGTGAAGTTTCAAATCACTCGTAAGCACCTCTTTAAAATACGTTCCGATTGTCCAAAAAGAATCAAGAATATTTGCAAACCCCAGTAAACCACCAAGAAGCCCAATAATAGGCAAATATGAAACAAGCGGGCCAAATACATTAAGCGAAGGTTCTGCTCCACGATAGAGAAGAAGTGTTGCAAATACAAAAATAGCACAAAATAAAACTGAAAAAAGAGACGCAAAAACAAACGTTATGGGGCGAACAGGTATCTTCTTTTTTCGAAGATAGAGAATTACTTCTTTTACCGCCTGCTGTCCCATAAGCGCATAAAGAACTACCCCATAGGGCAGTAATGGCTCAGTAACTCCCCTGTGCCACGTAAGCGTAGTAAGATAAGGCAACCCCATAACAAGCATTGCTATAACAATAAGAAACATAAACCCATTAGTGAGAAGCTCTCCTTTTGCGATAACACCCACCCCAAACACCACCCCCACGCTTCCTAGAATCCAAAACAATACCGTCTCTGAATATTGAGGGAGTATGGGGATGATGAGACGAAGAAACTCAGCACCAAGAATTTGATACGCCACAAGTGTCCCCGCATTTCCAAGCACTTGTGTAATTTTTATAATTCTTCCCAACGTTTTTCCGAGATACAACTCGGTATATCCTGCCAATTCGTGATCCTCTTTAGTACGCACAATCACCTCTGCATACATCATATGTACATATGCGGTAAGAACTCCGAAAACAAGGAGATAAAAAAATCCAAGGATCAACCCAGTTCTAAAAAACACTTGAGGCAAGGTAAAGATACCTGCCCCAATAATCGTTCCGAGAAGTAATGTGCTTGCGATGAAATAATGCTTATACATCGTGAGTATGATCGTCGTAGTGGGTATGATGACGCCACGGTTTTCTTGATTTGATAATACGCTCTTCAATCACCCAAAATACGATAAGAATAATAAGCGAAAGCACTGCAGCAAAAAGGGCGAGTGCATATAATTTAAGTCCAACCGTCATCCCTATCGCTGCCGCTACCCAAATACCCGCGGCGGTCGTGATTCCCTGTATCTTATCACCCTTAGCATAGATCATCCCTGCGCCAAGAAACCCGACCCCCACCACCACCTGTGCAGCAATACGTGTCGGATCAATAGAGCCACGTAATCCGTTAAATCCATCAATAGAAAGAATGGTAAAAAGTGCAGAACCCATCCCAACCAAGGAATAAGTGCGCACCCCAGCAGGTTTATGTACAAGCTCTCTCTCAACCCCAAGCATTCCCCCCAAAAATGCAGCGAGAAGAAGTTGATAAAATGGCTCGAGAGAAATATTCCCAAGCGCCAACGATGTCCCACTTAAAAAATCTTGCATAAATTTAAGTTCAACATACAAATATTTGTGGTCATTCGTATTATTAGTATTATTCGCATATTAGTATGTTTATCTTATTATATCAAACCCAAGAAATGCTACAATGATGATAATCCAAACTACGAAACATAAATTTCGAACCATTCCGCAGGCGCGAAGCTGGGTGTTGTCAACCCCGAGTTGAGACGAGTTGGGTTGACAACGAAGCGCCTGCGGATGAGTGAGGATACCGCTGGGTATCCGAACGGGTGAGGAATGTATGTTTCGTAGTTTGGACAAAAATATATCTATGCACACTGTTTGGAACAATATCAAATGGCTTATTGTAGGCCAACTTACGAGCCGCCTCATCAAGAGTGCTGTAGTTATTATTGCAGCACGTGCATTGGGAACCGAGCTTTTCGGTTCTTTTAATCTCGCACTTGGCATTGCCGCCACCTTCATGCTCCTCAACGATTGGGGGCTCGACATGCTTCTCCTACGAGAAATAGCAAAAGAGGAAACAAAAAATCCACAATACCTCGCCGCGCTTTTTATCACGAAAGTGGGTCTTCTCTTTATAAGTATCATTGCCCTCTTCCTCGTTGGGCCCCTTCTTGCTTCGTCTCCTCTTGTAAAACACCTCCTTCTTATTCTTGGCATATCATCGCTTTTTGATACCCTTCGCGACTTTCACCTCTCCTTTGCCAGAGGAAAAAACAGGATGGACATCGATGCGGGGAACCAAATTATCGTAAACAGCATAATTTTCCTCATAAGTGCGGCGAGCCTCTTTCTCTATCCATCAGTATTTCTCCTCGCCTACGCATATCTCCTCGGATCATTCGTGGGACTTTTTATCACCCTCTTTGATGTAAAAACATACTATCATTCACTAAAGCTCCATTACAGCCGTAGTATGCTCAAACGTGTTGCACGAGAAGGGCTTCCCCTTGGACTCGCCACAGCATGTATCACCATCCTCCTCTACGCCGACACTATCATTATTGGAACATTGCGCGATGCAGCATCTGTTGGTCTTTATGCCGCGCCAATGAAAATCATCCAACTTCTCTACGTCGGCGCAGGCCTTCTCGCAACCGCCTACTTTCCCCTCCTCTCCAACCATGCTTCTCTGTCACGAAAAACATTTATGACAACAATACACTCCTTTCTTCGTACAAGCATACTCGCAAGCATAAGTATTGTAATTTTCTTTTTTTCCACCGCCCCCTATGTCATTCCTCTTCTCTTCGGAAATGCCTATACGTCTTCCATTCATGTATTTCAAATACTCCTGTGGAGCATACCGTTTGTCTACATCTCAACCACGCTTGGACACATTCTTCTCGTTCGCAACCATCAAAATAAAATGGTTCCCTTCCTCATTATTGGTACAAGTGTCAACCTCTTGCTCAACTTCATTTTTATTGGCAAGCTTGGTATTGAGGGTGCAGCGATGGCAAACGTCATCTCCCAAATAATCAATTTTATAGGGTATTACATAGTCTATACAAAATATATAACCAATTCCTATGAACATATCACTTAAACAATATTGTGTTCTCATTGGAGACATTCTCATTCTCTATGGCTGTCTTATCGCAACACTTTTTCTCCGTTATGGGCGTATCAATGCCTATTTATGGCATGCACACGCCGGTCCATTCGCCATCATCTTCGCTCTCTGGGTCAGTATTTTCTATATTGCAGGACTTTATGATCTTAAGAATCTAAAAAACACACTTGAACTTATCAATCAGGTTATTATCTCTATCTTCGCAGGCTCTCTCATCGCAATAGTTCTCTTTTACCTGATCCCTTATTTCAAAATTTCTCCAAAAACAAATCTTGCCATTTTTGTAGTCATTTTCGCTAGTGCAGAAACACTGTGGCGATGGATGTTTAACACCTGGACGAAAAAACCAGAGAAAAAAGTACTCGTAGTAGGTCATGATAGCGAAGTAGACGAACTCATTACTTTCATAACTGACAATCCTCAATTGGGCTACGAAATACGCCTGCGTATAAAAGAGATAACAGAAGAAACAACACGATCACTTTCGCGCCTTATCGAGGAACACGATATTGGCGCCATCATCATTACGGAAAGCATACGAGATGATGACAAATTTATACGGGAAGTCTATCGAAATGTTTTGCACGGCGTTGAAGTGCTCGGATTAACAGCAGCCTACGAAGCTATTATGCAAAAGTTGCCTGTTGCCCACACAGAACGTCTTTGGATTCTCACCAACATTACAAGAAATCAACGCGTCTATGAGATAATAAAATTACCTATCTCCTATGGTCTCGCGATCGTCCTTCTTATTCTCTTCTTCCCTCTTATGCTCCTTATTGGGCTTATCATCAAACTCAGCTCACGCGGTCCTATATTCTATACGCAAACAAGGACGGGGAGAGACGAAAGGCGATTTTCCATCTACAAGTTCAGAACCATGCCTGTAAATGCAGAGAAAGATGGCCCACAATGGTCTGCGCCCCAAGACGTTCGCGCAACACCCTTTGGTGCACTTCTCCGCGCTACACACCTCGATGAACTTCCACAGCTCATCAACATTTTAAAGGGAGACATCGCCTTTGTGGGTCCACGGCCAGAACGTCCTGAATTTATAAAAATTCTTAGAAAACAAATTCCCTACTACGAAGTACGCCACATTGTAAAACCAGGTATCACCGGCTGGGCACAAATTAGTTATCGTTATGGCTCGTCCATCGAAGATGCCCACCAAAAACTTCAGTACGACCTCTTCTACATCAAAAACAGATCCCTCATCCTCGATATGCTCATTATCGTAAAAACAATTAAATTATTATTCACTAAAGTAAGATAAACATACCAATATGCAAATGGTACTAATAATACGAATGACTACAAATACGAATTAAAAATATTCGCATTCATTAGCATAATTCGTAACATTCGTATATTGGTATATATAATTATGAATATACTCGTCACAGGAGGCGCAGGCTTTATCGCCAGCCATATCGTCGATGCCTATATTAAAAAAGGGCACAAAGTAACTGTCGTTGATAATCTCGCAACCGGTTTTAGAAAAAACGTAAATAAGGAGGCGAAGTTTTATAACGCAGACATACGCGACCTCGAAGCATTAAGAAAGATTTTTAAAAAAGAACAGCTCGATGTTGTGAACCATCACGCCGCAATCGCGGTGGTGACAGAGTCCCTCAAAAACCCAATCCCCACCCTCGAAGTAAACGTACTAGGAACAACAAATCTCCTCCTCCTTGGCGGAGAATACAATATTAAAAAATTTATCTTTTCCTCGACAGGTGGAGCCATGTATGGAGATCCCGAAAAGCTTCCTGCGTCAGAAACCACAGAACCAAAACCCCTCTCCCCCTATGGGCTCTCAAAACTCCTCGCCGAAGAAACTATTCGTTATTACTCCTCGAACAACAATTTCAATCATCTCATCTTCCGCTATGCAAATGTCTACGGCCCTCGTCAAAATCCAAAAGGGGAGGCGGGTGTGGTAGCAATCTTTGGAGGACTTATGAAAAAAGGTGTCTCGCCAACAATTTTTGGAGATGGCACCAAAACACGTGATTACGTATACGTTGATGATATTGTCCGCGCAAATGTCTTGGCGCTCACAAAAGGAAATGGTACAACAATCAATCTTGGGTGGGGGAAAGAAATACAAGACAAAGAAATTTTTGACGCTGTTGCAAAAGCGACAAAATTTAAACAAATTCCCGCCCTTGCCCCTCACCGCGACGGAGAACTCCTACGCTCCTCTCTCAACGCACAAAAAGCCAACGACACCATCGGCTGGAAACCAAGCATTACACTCAAAAACGGAATCACAAAAACAATCACTTCTCTCTAATACACCGCCACCACGGTATAGATAAACGTCGTCGAATAATCATTTGCAGCCTCCTGAAGAGGGGTGGTTTGAATCTTGTAGACTACGTTCGCCTGACCTGAGGCATGAGAAAAAGCTAACCCATCAATAGGACC
>JACRHW010000010.1 GCA_016217555.1 Parcubacteria group bacterium | reverse complement strand
ACTCAAACAGAACAGTTTTATGACACTCTATCTCTTTCGTGCAACTCCCGCTCTCGTTAAGTCGTTCATACGTGTGGGGGGTTTGCGTGCGTTAAACAAAACTTCCAACCTCCTTTTACTCACGATCGTGAGTAAAAGGAGGTTGGTGTGCATATATGGTCTTGTTCCATGAAAATAAAAAAATCCCTGTGTGGCGACACACAGAGGTTGGGCACTACTTAGCTCGGTCTGTTTTTCTATTCCAAAATTTTTTCCTGTTTCGTTCTTTAAGGACTCATCAGTACCGATGTACATCGGTAGACAGGGGGGAGAGGCGATGCTCTCCCGCGAATAGAATCTATTCGCTCTGCGATAGTTTGTCTCGGACCTATCAACCGGAAGGCTCTGCTTCCTCTAGGCTCTCCTTAACGTAGGGGGACACGCTGGTTTTTTCACTCAAAACAAGAAAACCTTATGCAATTTTTTAGTTCACCTAACTCTTCTTTCGAGGGAAGAGCTTGGCGAACCAGCTAGGGGTCACTACTTCGATGTTGGTCTCGGCCATTGCTGGCCCGAGAGCATCAAGGTAAAGCCCTAGTTCGTCTTCAAGGAGATAGCTGTTTCCGGCGTACCCCTCGTCAACGGCCTTCATAAAAAGCTGCTGTGTCGCTTGCGCCACCAGAAACTGGTCACGCAGTGAGCGCGCGCTTTTCTTGAATCTAAAAACGAGATTTGATATATTGTCACCTCCCATCTGTTTTTTATTTTTTCAATTCTCCATGGAAGATCTCAACGCGCTGGTTGAGACCCTTTAGGAAAATTGAGAAAGTGCATGGCGGTGCACTCTCTCGGGGTGGGGGACCGGTGGTGCCTTGTTCGGCGCCGGTCCCCGCCCCGGGGTATGTATTTCATCACGTCGTATATTACATACCCATACTCCCGCCTCCGAGGAGCCACCTTTTTAATTTCATCTGCCGCCACAGATGTCCGCTCTTCACGGATTTAAACTTGCGCGGTTTTTCAAAGGCATCCGCGCAACGAAAATTTTCGAGTCAGGGAGAGATTGCCCGATTTCTCTCCTTTCGTTTCCTACCGCCGCTACACGTTTCGGCGATAGGTTCATTTCTTCAATGCGTCCTAGCTCATTAAAGAATTGTGTAAGGGTCCTTGCTCTGATAGAAGAAGCAAAGACAGTTTCGCGTCTATCCGCGTCTCAACCTTCGGGGTTAAGAATGCCGTCGAGACACAGCGTGCAGGTCTCGCTTCTGCCATACAATCATGGATCACGGTCGCGACACACGTGCCCAGAGGATTGTGCCACCTCTTTGTTCTCACACCTAGCTTTGTATAGGGGGTGTGAGGAGGGTGACTATGTACTGCGGGAACCCTTTGCCCCGCTTTTTTGCTGATCCCTATGATTCAGCGGCTGACCAGAGATTTTACTGCGTGGGGACACACAAGGTGACCACCCACCATACTCCGGCGGCGTGCACAACGCCGTTTTGCCAAATTTTTTATGATGAGAAGTATCGCAGCTCCATATTGGAACTTCCGACAGCTCTCTATTGGAACCCGGAGCAGCATTGTGCTCGACGGGGCCCTGAGAGGGCTTTTGGGTCACCTTTGAGGTATGAGTCTGGTTCAGCCGGCTTTATTCGGAAGCTGCCAGATTGGTGACACGCGGGTGTGCATGGTTTGTTCCTTATGACCACTTTTTCTTCAGGTCTTTGCAGTTGGTGGCGCCAACTATCCATTTCCTGAAGAACGGCGCAATCATGCAAGCGCCGGGCTGTTCTCAGCGAGCGAGCCTATCCTGTTACCAGGATAGTGGTCTGATGGGAAGACCTAGCTTGTTACCGAGAAACTCGGTAATAGAGGCTTGGTCATCACGCAGACCCTCCGGCTTACGAATCGTCACGAAGACGCTTCCGCCGGAGTAGGACATACTGTCGCTCGCAGTGATCCGCGATCGCACGAATGCGATGCGGTTGTCACAGGTACGACAGTGTCCGTGCAGGGCGACCTCGAGGGTGACGCCTTCCCGATTAAGGGAGACGCTCCGCGGGTTCGACCAGTCCGCCACGCGAGCTATAAAGCTCATATGTTTTTTTTCCTTTCTACTACCAGCCTTCGGATTTCTCCTGACTGGTTCCTCTCGCAGTTGTACGCAATGCTCATTTTCATTGCGTATACTTACTAAGGATCGAAATGGAAGTTTTTTTCTCGCTCTGTTTTTGTCTTGGCGAGAGGTCAGCGAGTTAAGAGTAGGGGGCTCATAGTCTGGTTCAGCTATTGGGTGTAGTATTAATTCCCAGCTGCCAGAGTTTTTGAGCACCAACCTCTTATCTCGCTTGCCTCTCGCCAAAACCCTATTGTCATTGTTCTACAGGCATTATAGCAGATTGGTTTTGATTTGTCAAGTCTTTTTAACATTTTGTAGAAAAACACTTGATTTCTTGGTAGTTTTGTGCGAGTGATTTATATAGTAAAAATAACAAAATAGCATGTATATTACTATGTATTTGTCAAAGATGTGTTGTAATAATAACTGATATATTGTAAATGTCAATAAGCTATGACATTTCTTGGTATAGATGTTGGCTGAATAATTAGGTGTGATACACTATATAGTAAGAAAATGACCTATATGAAAGAAGAAATACGTAGTTTAATAAAAAAAGGAAGTCACGATACGCATGAGGGTATACATGAGGCCTTACGTGTTTCTGTGGGGAATGGCGTTGACTTAGTAATTTATGATGACTTGGGTAAATTCCTTCTTCTTTTCAAAAAAGGAGGTGGTAATCAGACTATTGTTTCTCTTCTTGACCTCGTTACTACACCAGGGTTGAAGGATCAAATTACTATTCAGACATCAGTAAAAGATGATTTTTTTGCAGATCCTTTTGGGAGAAAGGTGTTTATTTCTTTAGAAAAAATGCGTGACCCAAAAATGATTTTTGCTGTTTTGCGTGAATTGGGGCATATACAAGTTTTTAAGGTTGCATTGCTTAATGATTTCAAAAGGGCACGGCATTTATATGATACTTTTGCAGTTCGTACTTACGCCAAATATGATATAAAAGATTGGGAGATAACAGTGGAAGATGAACGAGATGCGTGGGCAATAGGTTTACGTATGGCAAGAAAATTACGGGAAAAATACGATATAGACCTTTTTAAACTTTTTAAAAGTAACAACGAATTAATGGGATGGTTGCGCGTAGATCAACTTGAGACATATGAGAAGGAGTTGCGGGCACGTGGTGGAAATGCGAGAAATGAGAAAAAACAACAGATTAATGCTTGGCTTCAGACGCGTTGGGAAGAGGAGATTATAGAAGGGCTTAAAAAAGAGATTGACGCACATCACCCCTCTGATTTGACATAGTTAGGTTTTTGTGCTACACTGTGTTCATAGACTTGAAAGGAACGTGGCTTATAATGAACTGGTAGTGTAGAAAACCTGACGGGTTAAGGGGTGTAAGGGAGGCAGATAAAAATGCCGTTTGTACCTACCCCCTCCGTTCAGGATGTTTCTATCTTGCTAGGGCAGAGAAGTACGTATCTTTTCAAGCAACACCAGCCCGCGTGCTGAAAAAAAGAGGAAACTGTCATGGGATGGAGTTTTTCGCGGTAGGGTGGTGAATTTTTTTTGGTGAGAAGGGAACGAAGACGAGGATCGTTTCGGTTCGTTTTCTCACCATGGTCAAACCAAAACCAGGGCGACGCCAACAAGCGTCGCCCTAACCTTTTTTCTTTTGTCATTCTGAGATGTCAATCGAAGAATCTCTCGCTTCCGAGGTTGGATAGTACTAGAGAGATCCTTCACTGCGTTCAGGATGACGGATTCTTATTGTATTCCTCTGCTGTTTTCCAGGCGAGTTCGAAGATTGTTCTGAAGGTGGAGGCGATATCCTTGCTTTGTATGGCAACCCCTAAAAGCTGTGCGCCATAAGAGATGAGTACGAGATACTCTTCACCATAGACGGTGACGCTACTGGTGAAGGGGAATTTGTCTTTCGGGATATAACGGGCTTCTCGTTTTTTGGTTGGATTTGTTGCGTTTGGTATTGGCCCCGAGGCACGCGTATAAATTACACGACTTATGATATAGCTTTCGGTCCTTTTTATACTATAGGTTTCTTCGTAGTCGGGAAAGGCTTTAAAAAATTCATCAAGAGGGGTAAAACCAACCATATCTTGTTTTTGCGTTTTGGCAACACGTGTAAATTCTTCTTGTATTGCGATGATACCCTCCTTACCGGCATAAAATTTTACCTTGGGTTTATTTTCTGAGAGATTAAAAAGTGCTTTAAGTTCGGGGATGATTTCTTCGAGGCGTTCATGTTTTTCTTTAAGCGTAGCTTCTTCTTTTTTTATAAGGCGATCGAGTTGCTCGGGGGTTTCTGCGGCGAAGAGGGTTTTTTTACCGACCTCAACATTTGTAACAAGACCATCTTTAATAAGCGAATCAAGGAGTACATACGCGGTCGGGCGTTGTACCTCTGCTTTTTTTGCGATTTGTTGTACCGTCGCCTGACCAAGCTCGAGGGTGGCAAGATACACCTTAGCCTCTTTTTCAGAGAGACCAAGTTTTTCTAAATTTCGTTCAAGGGGATTGTTCATAATTGAATGTTAGGTGTTATTAAATCTTTTTTCGACCACCTCCCAATTGATTGCGTTCATAAAAGCATTCACATAATCTACGCGTTTTATTCCATAATCGAGCATATAAGCGTGTTCGAAAACGTCGAGGACGACAAGGGGAGTTGCCCCCGCAAGATGCCCCATATCATGTTCAGTGACCCATGTGTTAAACAAGTTTCCTGTTTCTCGGTCCTTATAGAGAATGGCCCACCCGATTCCACGCATTTCGCCCGTAGCACCAAAATCTTCTTTCCAATTTTCATATGCCCAATCTTCGTGACCACCGAAATATTTCCCAAGAGCTTCCGCAAGCTTAGAGTCTACATTGGGCGCATTTTTTTCTTCATCATGTACTATGTTTTCAAAATAGTATTCGTGAAGACGCATGCCATTGTATTCCCACCCGAATCTTCGTTTCAATTCGGAATATTCTAGGGCCCTTTTTTTCTCCATGGTTTGAAATGTGGCGAGGAGTTCGGTGAGCTTGTTTACGTTTGTGACATACCCCTTGTAGAGTGCAAAGTGATTAGCAAGAAGGGCGTCGCTAAAGTCCGGTGTTCCCATAAGATGATCAAATGATTTTGGTTGGTACATATATAGTTAGTATACTTTATTATCTCTCATTTTTAGAGAGGGCTTCATAGCAAAGTTGTGCATAGGCGAGATGAATGGATGTAGGATTAGATAGTGCGGCGTCATATATATCTAGTACTTCATCTGCGAGTACCTTTAAAATTTTTTGTGGATCGTTTTGTGTTTGTGATCTCGCCCACGTGAGAATATCATTGAATTCTTTTTTAATAGTGTCCGCGCTCGAGGCTTTTTTCGAACTCGGTAGTTTCGGTTTGTTTTGGTTGTGACGAAGGAGATTGTTTCATAAATACCTTTATTTTATACTCGGCGTATATAAATTACCAACTTACGTTGTTAGTCTTTTTATTTTGTAATAAAAAACCCCACGATGGGGTCTTGGGCTAGGGGGTAATTTTTTCAGTTTCACACAGAACCAAGAGGTCTAGAAAGGCATTCCCCTGTGCAAAGAGTCGTGAATGATCCTTTCTCGATGTCTTAACCGTCCTTGTTCCATGGAGGGAGCATGAGTAGGTGATCTCCGGACCTTCCTCACCTCGAGCGATGGAGAAGGTAATTATTTCATCCTCACCGGTGCCCTTAACATTGGTTGTAAACATCTTTACGATGAAGCTTGAAGGTTGTTGTACCTCGGAGTAACGAAAAAATCGTTTAAGATCCGGAAAGAGTTTCTCAAGCTGTGAAATAAGGTAGAGGTAGGTTTTCTCCCCCCCCTTCACACAGGAATGACTGGCTCGTATTTGGTCCAGTTTGTCCATGGTTTCACCCCTTTCTTTTTTTGATTGCTACTCCCTTAGGCATTCTTTTTTCTGGGACATCCAGAAAAAATAGGACAGAATCCCTGAGAGAGTACTATGAAGTAGCTAGCGTTAATAGTACATCACAAGTATTACTTTGTCAAGTTACGTGTTTTGATATACATAGGATAACTGAGTGCGCCGGACAAGGCAATAGCAAGTGCATCACTTTCGTCGTCGTATTTTGGTTTTTTCGAAACATTCAGGATTTTTAAGGTAAGTTTTTCGAGTTGTTGTTTTTCTGCTCTGCCATAGCCGGTAATAGACTGTTTGATTTCGAGAGGAGTGTATTCGAGAATAAGTATATTTTGTTTTTGAATAATAAACTTAATGACTCCACGCATCTCGCTCACCGCAAGTGCTGTTTTTTGATTTTTTCCAAAGAATACTTTTTCTATGCTCACCGCATCAGGCTTATGTTTTTTAAGGAGGGTAAGAAGTTCTTTTTCAAAGAGAAGCGGATTAGCAGGGGACTTAAAAAGGCCAGAGGCGAGTGCGTGGAAAGTACTTCCCTGTTTTTCAACAACACCAAAACCAATACGCGTCGTGCCAGGGTCGATACCTAAAATAATCATAAGAAATTATATGCGATACTAATATACGAATACGTACGATATTCGTATTGATTTGTAGTATTAGTATCATTCGTATATTGGTATGTTTATCTTATAGTTCTGCATTCGTATAAACCTCATCTACTTCATTTTGTTCATCGAGGGCATCGAGAAGAGTGAGAATTTCTTGTTTTTGTTTTTCATCTAATACAATAGTCTCTTTGGGAATGAAAAGTGATTCTGCCCGGGAAAAGGAGAGTCTAAGATCGTTACATTTTGTTTTTAATGATTCGAGAGATGTTAGAGAACATGAGATATATACGCCGGTCTCTCCTTTTTCGATATCGAGTGCTCCTGATTCGATGAGTTCGAGTTCCTGTTCTTCGCCTATGCTTGGAGTATCAAATTCTATTTCCCCCCGCTCTTCAAACATCCACGAAACGGATCCCATAGCTGCAAACTTCCCATTATGTTGTGAAAGGATGTGTTTTACTTCTGCGAGAGTCCTATTTTTATTGTCGCTTACTGCGTCGATAATAAACGCTACTCCATAAGGCCCGTAGGCTTCATAACGGAGACGTTCGAGTTCCTCGCCAGCACCGACTCCTTTTCCTCGTTCGATGGCCCGCTTGATATTGTCTTGAGGCATATTGATGCTTTTTGCTTTTTCAATTGCGAGAGCAAGTTTTGGATTTGTTGCAGGGCTAGGATCTTTTTTTTCTTTTACGGCAATGGAAATGAGAGCAGAAACCTTAGAGAAGATTTTGCTTTTTTTGCCATCCGTAATTGCCTTTTTGTGTTTAATTTGTGACCACTTGGAATGACCTGACATAGTATTAGCTTATAGCTGTTAGCTTTTAGGGGTTAGGGCGGAAAACTATACTATATTCATTTCGAACCATTCCGCAGGTGCGGAGCTGGGTGTTGTCAATCTCGAGTTAAAAACGAGTTGGATTGACAACGAAGCGCCTGCGGATGAGTGAGGATATCGCTGGGTATCCGAACGGGTGAGAAATGGATATGGCATAGTTTTCTTAGAGAAACTTTTTTATGAAGATGATAGTGATTATTGTAAACATTAGTCCAGCGAGAGTGGAAAGTAAAGGAGTGGAAAGAGTATTGGGAAAAAGAGGAGGAAAAGTTTTTGGTGTGCTTGTAGGCGAGTAGCTTATGTCGGCAAGTTCTTTGGTGGTAGTTTGCTTTATTGATGATGGGGGAGAGACGATGATATTAGTTTCTCCTGGTGTTAGCTGCGATGTCCATGCCCAGTCATTTTCTCCTCTACGTGCAAAGCTTTTGTTTTGTGGCGCCTTGCTCTGAAACATAATTTTTGAGACAAGATCGTTTTTTGAATTTGTAAGTGATAATTCGTCTCCATCGTTGTTTATGTGGATTTTAGAATCGTGTTGGAAAATAACAAGGAAGGCGTTTGGTGCGAGGGAGATGTCTTTGAGAGTATATTCGTGAGAGGAGCCGTCTTTTAAGTGCCAACCCGTAAGTGTTGTCGTGGCGTCGTTTGTGTTTTTAAGTTCAATCCACTCTTCCTTGTCCTTTGAGGGATTGGGGAGGAATTCAGAAATAACAACACCGAACCGAGGTGATGAAGATGGGGTTGTGGTCGCCTGGATAACATCAATTTTGGGAGGTTGAACCTCATGGGGTAGTGTTATGGTGATGGGTGTAGAATTTTGTGTAGGAGTACTTGTGGTGGGTGGAGCCGAACCAGCTTGTGGTGAGCTTGTCGAACCATTTTCTTTTCCTGGAGTTCCTCCCACAAGTGATGATTCATGGAATTCGGCACTCGTATTTGATAAACGCTCAAGTGTTTTCCCATTACCATCGGCGCCGGAAGATGATTGATAGGTGATATCATCAATGATTGTCTTATTGTTATCGAGAAGTGTGACGTGGCCATTTGTGTTTTTAAGATCAAGGACGGTATCAAAAACTTTTTCTCCAAATCCAATATGTTCACTTAAGAATGTAGTGATATCGCTTGCAAAAATAACAAATTCGTTTGGGAGAATAGTAAAATAGTCTGGATGAGCATCGTTTTTAATCTGGTGATTGGTGCCATCATTTATTCTCCAGTCTTTTATGGTAATAGGCGATAGGCTGGTGTTTTTTATCTCAACCCATTCTCGTTTTAAGTCGCTTCCATCTGGATTGTACATCAGCTCATTAATAATAAGAGTGCCTATTGCATATGTTGTGGTGGGAGATAGAAAATATAAAATAAATAATAACGTCTTGAAAGACATATATGTTTTTTGTATCTTGTATTTGGTAGCTAGTATCTAGTATGCACGACCGTTTTTAAAATACCAGATACACGATATAAGATACTAGATACTCTTTGGATTGTCGAATAGAGAGAGGTGTTGGAGCTCGTTTTTTATGTATTGATGCGCCAAAAGAGTTGCAGTACGCCCCTTGGCGGTGCGCTCTAAAAGACCAAGACGAATAAGATAAGGTTCATAGACCTCTTCAATAGTATCTATCTCCTCATTTGATGAGGCGGCGAGAGCTTTAAGCCCAGCAGGCCCTCCTCTGAATTTTTTAATAAGAGTTTCAAGAAGTTTTTTTTCTTGAGGTTCTATGCCATATTCATCAATGTCGAGCATTTTGAGTGTTTCGTGGGCGATAGTGGTGTCGATTGTCGATCGATTGCTCATCTCTGCAAGATCGCGGGCACGTTTTAAGAGCCTATTGGCAACACGGGGTGTGGCGCGCGATGCTCGTGCGAGAACGGAGAGGGCATCATTTTTAATAGTTATTTTGAGGAGTTTAGCTGATCGGGCAAGAATTTGTTTGATATGTTCTTCTTCGTAGAATTCAAGTCTAAAGACGACACCGAATCGACTGCGAAGCGGGTTAGAGAGAAGGGCGACACGTGTGGTCGCGGCTACAAGGGTGAAGGGGGGGAGGTCAAGTTCGAAGTTCCTTGCAGCGGGACCCTTACCAATGATAAGATGGAGTTTACGGGATTCCATGGCAGGATAGAGGACCTCTTCTATTGATCTGTTGATTCTATGGGCTTCATCGATGAACAAAACGTCATGGTCTTCGAGATTTGAGAGGATTGAAGCCAAATCACCCGCTTTTTCGATAGCGGGGCCGGAGGTGACTCGAAGGTTAGTACCCATTTCTCGAGCAATAAGAGAGGCGAGGGTGGTTTTTCCAAGACCAGCAGGGCCATAAAGAAGGATGTGGTCTACTGTTTCCTTGCGTTTTTTTGCAGCACCGATCAGGATGTTTAGGCCCTCCTTCGTCTTTTCCTGGCCGATATACTCTTGCCAATTCGAAGGGCGTAGTGTTAAATCAATACTCTGGTCCTCGGCCTCTTTTGACTTCGTTGACATTTTATTCAAAATATGATAGTATATAAGAACTACAAGAAAGGTGTAGGCAGTTGGGTCTTTTTATACTCTACGGCTTTACGGGACGAGTATCTGATGGCTCATTTGGTTCCGGCTGGATGTGACCTCACGCTTGTCTTTTATCTCAACCCCTAGCGTTGAGAATAACTGCCTACACCTTTCTTGTAGTTGTGGCTTCGATAAAAAGTTTCGTCTTTCCATCGAAGCTTTTTTGTTTTCAAGACGAAACTACTCGTATGTTGCTTCTATTTTACCTACAATACTTTCTACCTCTTCAAATGTCGTAATTCCTGATATTATTTTTATTAATCCGTCGTGTCCCATTGTTGTCATGCCATCCTTGAGCGCCATTTTTTTAATTTGAGTTACTGTTGGTGAAGTCTGCATAAACTCTTCCATTTCTTTTGTGATACGCAAAAATTCGTATACCCCAAGACGTCCTTTAAATCCTTTGGTGCAAGAATCACACCCCGTTGTCTTATAAAGTGTTATGTTGGTGGTATCTGGTTTTTTGGTGCGTGGGGGAAGAGTTGCCAAGATTTTTTTAATACGTTCCAATTCTTCGGGGGATGGGGTGTATGATTGTTTACATTTCACACAAAGTTTTCTGACAAGACGTTGTGCAATAACGAGGGTAAGTGCCGGACCAATAATGGCAGGTTTTACGTTCATGTCGATAAGGCGTGGGATGGCACCACTTGCTTCATTGGTGTGGAGGGTGGAGAAGACGAGGTGACCGGTGAGTGAGGCGTTCATAGCTGTTTCGGCAGTTTCAAAGTCGCGGATCTCACCTACGAGAATAACATCAGGGTCTTGTCGAAGTGCTGCCTTAAGACCTGACGCGAAGGTGTATCCACGTTCTGGTTCTACTTGAGTTTGAGAAAGCCCCTCAATGTGATACTCGATTGGGTCTTCAATAGTTATAATCTTGATTGTTGGGTTATAGACACGCTTGAGGAATGAGTAGAGGGTTGTCGTTTTTCCTGATCCTGTTGGTCCGGTGTTTAACACCATGCCATTTGGTTTTTTAATCTCTTCCTGTACGATTGCGAGGTCGTCTTCTCTAATACCGAGGTCTTCAAGTTGGATACCAAGAAGTTTTGGATTTAAGATACGCATAACCACTGTTTCTCCATAGGCGGAGGGGACAACAGAGACACGTATTTCAATTTCTTGTTCGCCTGCACGGATAGTAAAGCGACCATCTTGGGCAACGTTGCGGACGTTTATTTTGAGTTCAGAGAGAAGTTTGATGCGCGAGAGGATAGAAACATAAATATGGTGAGGAAAAAAAGATATATCATGAAGATCGCCATCAATACGAAGGCGAAATTTTACTTCATGTTCTTCGGGTTCGAGGTGTACATCAGAGGCATCTGTTGCAAGAGCTCCTGCAAGAATAACCTCAAGAATTTTTGAGACAAGAGGATCTTTAAATTCTTCAATTGCTTTTTTAAGTCCTGCAATGCTTTTAAGTTGTTCAAGATATTCTGCGAGTTGTTTTGCTTCAATACCAACCGATCCTGTAATGTCTTCAGCAGGAGGAGGGATGAGCTTATAAAAATCCCATGCTTTTTCGAGACTCGAGAGACTCACGATAAAAAGTTTTATCGTGTATGTTTTTTGAAGTTCTTCGAGGAGTGTTTTTGTGTTTTGGTCTTCGGTGTCGTATGTCACCAAAAGAAGATTATGTCCTTTTGTTTCGACGCCTGCCATTTTTGCGAGGCGACTTCTCTCTTGAGTAATAATTTTAAGGGCGTCGGTTTGAATAGGGCGGAGACGTAAATCAAGATAGGGAAGTTTAAGATGTTCGGCTTTGCGTTCGGCTTCTCGTTCCTCTGCATCGCGACCGGCAGTTTTTAGTGTCTCATCGAGTGATTTTTTTTGAAATGGATTGTAGGGCATTGTGCGAGCGACGAGGCTCATCTCTATTCCTTGCGCAGTTGGGGTAAAAGCACAAGTGGATAAGTCCCGTTAGAAAAAACAAATTACGTTAGTTATTATTCTAAGCATGATATTTTTTACAATAATTTTTTTTATAAAATCATAATCAGTTTTTTCTAACGGGATAAGTGCCAAATTTGTTTTCGCAAAGCGAAATTCAAATTTGAGCATCCCCACGAAGGTGGGGATCCAGCACGGATAGGGATTGTAAAATATCTTGATATGTGGTATTGTTTTTTTAGATCATAGACAAAGGAGAATAAAAAATGAAAAGGACTCTTGTTGGTTTTTTGGTACTTTTTATAATGTCTACGGTTTCTGTGTATGCACAAAATGAGGAGCAACAGTATCGTAAGATTTCTTCACTGGTAATTATAAATCATGTTGGGCACACCATTGGCCTTCATGTAGGA
Organism: Parcubacteria group bacterium; assembly: GCA_016217555.1. Lineage (GTDB taxonomy): Bacteria > Patescibacteriota > Minisyncoccia > UBA6257 > JACRHW01 > JACRHW01. The sequence goes on along the minus strand of JACRHW010000010.1, from coordinate 658 downwards.
AACGAATTTGTAGACTATGTATTGCCGGGTGAAAGATTTGTATACAATTTCTCAGTTTTCCCCGGAGAGGTGTTTCCTGTTGAAGTGTTGGGATGGCTCAATGGCCAATCTAGCGCCTCTTTTATGAGGACAATTCAATATAGTGAGAATCCAACACCTGTCATTTTCACGAAGAAGAGTTTTAATGAGGAGTGGGTGTATGTAAATCCTCACCGCAAGATACATGTTGTGATTGCTAACGAGACAGAACATAATCTTGAGATAAAGCACGAAGGAAGATTGGTGGGAATATGTAGCCCTAACAGTACGAGATCTTTTATGCTCTTTCCCGGGGTAATGTTGGTTCGTTCGATACGGGCCGATCAGTCGAAATTCATTCATTACGAAATTACGACTCCTGCGACACTTATCATCAAAGATTCCGATTTCTGGTTTCCCTAACAACTATGGTAGTCGAACTACCATAGTTGCAAACGTAGAAAAATAAAGCCGCCTCATATGGGCGGTGTTTCGTTTTGTGCCATTATGACATGGCGGGTTACCCCCCGTTATTTGGTTGGTAAAACCCATTGCAAGTAATTTTCTTTTTAAATTTGAGAAGTGCCATAACCCACTGTTTAAATGATGTAATGGTAGGAAACCCTCTCAATCTATGTTT
>JACRHW010000008.1 GCA_016217555.1 Parcubacteria group bacterium | reverse complement strand
GCTCTATTGCAGACCTTAAACATAGATTGAGAGGGTTTCCTACCATTACATCATTTAAACAGTGGGTTATGGCACTTCTCAAATTTAAAAAGAAAATTACTTGCAATGGGTTTTACCAACCAAATAACGGGGGGTAACCCGTCATGTCATAATGGCATTATTTAAAACTTCAAGAATCAAAAACGTCTCGAGATGAGACGTGTTGTTTATGATTACCTTAGTTTCTTTCTTGTGTACCTTGCGCGCAATTGTTTTCCGTCTTCCCGAATAAAGAGACGCGCCCAATCATCAGGCGTCCATCCTTTTTGCGTCCAGTGAATCCAATACCCAAGTGCGGTAGGTTGTCCATGACCTGGATTCATTGGATACTCCGCATATCCAATCTCCCAATCAGAAACAATTTTTCCTTCAAAAGCAACCGAACCATCTTCGTTGTAAATCGAGAGCATGTCCCCATCCTCAATATCATGTATAGCGGCATAACCATGTTTACCATCTTCAATAAATACCCACATGACACCTTCACATCCTGTTTCAAAAAATGAACGCACAGTTCCATTAAATTCAGAAGATTCACCCCGAGCTTCCATCTTGTTATTTCTCCTTTTTACAAAGTCCTGAATACAAAATAACACACTAAAAAAATCTACGCCACTATGCGACCGCATAGTATTTTAATATATAGTAGGCCTTTCCTTCAATGAGGCTGTTGAGTAGCCCCACCCAAGATTAAACGATCATCCTCAAGGGGGAGTCAGGTGTTATCGCTACGCTAGGGGGGTTGTAAAAGTCTCCCCCTTGGAGATGAGCTTTAGTCTAGGGTGGGGTGAAACTTCTCCTATATAATTTTTTTTCTTTTGAGGAGAAGTGAGTTGGCGACGACCGAGATAGAACTTGTTGCCATGGCTACTGATGCAAATATTGGGTTCAAAAGGATTCCGAAGAAAGGATACAAAACCCCCATCGCCACGGGAATAAGAATGATGTTATACCCGAATGCCCAAAAAAGATTAAGGCGAATGGTTCTCATGGTCTTTTTCGACAATACAATTGCCGCTGCTACCGATTTCAAATCTTTATTGATAAGTGTAATATCCGCGGCCTCGATAGCAACATCAGTTCCACTCCCCATCGCAATCCCCACATCAGCTGCCGCAAGCGCAGGAGCATCGTTAATACCATCCCCTACCATGGCAACCACCCTTCCCTCAGCCTGAATTTTTCGCACCTCTGCTTCTTTTTGGTCAGGCAACACTTCTGCCAAGACTCTTTTAATTCCAATTTCTTGAGCTATAGCCATAGCGGTTCTTGTATTGTCACCGGTAATCATCACTGTTTCTATACCCATTCGTTCAAGCGCCTCAATTCCGCCTTTTGAACTCTCTTTTACCGTATCGGCCACCGCAATAAGCCCCAATACTCCTGTTTCTGAAACCAAAATCATTACCGTTTTACCTTCTGCTTCTAATTTTTGAATATCAGCTTCGTAGGTATCAAACACGATGTGTTTTTCTGTCATCAATGCTCTATTGCCAAAGAAATATTTTTTAAGATTTCCATCAACCTCAATTTCTCCCTCAAGACCCTTACCAGGAATTACGTTAAACCCTTTAACGTTAAGTAGCTCAATATTATCAGCTTGAGCTTTGTCTCTAATCGCCTTATCCAAGGGATGAGACGACAATTTACCCAAGCTGGCCGCAAAAGCAACTATTGCCCTTGCCACTGGATGCTCCGAACTCTTTTCCAAAGCTGCCGCATAATGCAAAATTGAATCCTTATCTTCACCCCCAAAAGCAACAACGTTAGTAACCGATGGTTCTCCTTTGGTTAACGTACCGGTCTTGTCGAAAATAATAGTGTTGATTTTGTGAGCAGTTTCTAAGCTCTCTGCATCCTTAATAAGAATGCCATGCTCTGCCCCCTTACCAGTTCCCACCATGATTGCGGTAGGAGTAGCTAATCCCATCGCACAAGGACAAGCAATTATGAGCACAGCAACCATATTAAGAATTGCATAAGTCAGTGCCTGTGTCGACCCAAAATCATACCATACAACAAACGTACCAATCGCGAGCATCAAAACAACGGGGACAAAATACGATGATACTAAGTCTGCTAATCGCTGAATAGGTGCCTTGCTCCCCTGCGCCTCTTGTACTAACTTAATAATTTGAGCGAGCATCGTTTCCTGCCCAACCTTCGTAGTCTTAAAAATAAAACTTCCTGTCTTATTCATTGTTGCACCAACTACCATATCACCCACAGTCTTATCTGTTGGCATGCTCTCACCAGTAATCATAGATTCATCAATTGAAGATTCTCCTTCAACGATGATTCCATCAACAGGGATTTTTTCACCAGGACGAACACGAATACTATCACCAATTATTACTTCACTTATTAATATATCTATTTCTTTTCCATCACGCACAACACGAGCAGTTTTCGCCTGTAATCCAATAAGTTTCTTAATAGCCTCAGATGTCCCCGCTTTTGCCTTAGCCTCAAAATAACGACCCAAAAGAATAAGTCCAATGATAATTGCCGCGGTATCAAAATAAGGCATAGGTTCAATACCAATGCTCACCACGAATTGTGGCAATAGCGTCACAAAAGCAGAATATATATATGCCACCGTCGTGCCAATAGTAACCAGCGTATCCATATTTGCCGTCCTATGCTTAAGCGCCGAAATAGTGGCACGATAAAAACCGAATCCTGCCCAAAACTGCACGGGTGTTGCTAAAAGGAGTTGCACCCAAAAATTCTGCAGAAATAATGGGGCTGTTTTTATAAGCCCCGGAAAGCTTCCCCATAAAATCAAACCACCCAAAAAGAGACTAACAAAAACCTTATTGCGTAAATCACGAAGTTCCCGTTCTTTTTCCTTCTTCTCCTCGTCTTCTGTTCGTATCTCCTCACCAATAAGCGCCCGATAACCAACGTTTGAAACAGCAGAACTCAATTTCTCATCAGTAACTTTTGTCGAATCGTATACTACCGTCGCTTTTTCAGTTGCAAGATTAACAGTCGCTTCTACTACGCCCTCCACCTGCTTGAGCGATCCTTCAAGCACCGCAACACAAGAAGCGCAGTGCATTCCCTTAATAGAAAACGTTTTTTTGGTTTCCATAAATAATTATTTAACTACGATTTTGCCGTGATACATCCCCATCCCACAGGAATATACAAACTCACCACTTCGCTGAGGGGTAAGTTCTATGATTACTTTTTGATTAAGGGGTAACGTTTTACGAATTTTGAAATCACCCAGAACAACCTCTTCGAGACAACCACTAGGATCCTTACGAATAAAATTGATTTTTGTAGTTTTTCCCTTAGCTATAGATATCACCTCTGGAGAATACCCTCCCTCTACGACAATATCCACCGAACCAGAAACCTGAACCTCTTTCTCCTTCTTCATAAGAAAAAACCAAAATACAAACGCCATACCCGACAAACCAACCATTGTAACCACTATTTTATCAGGAGACATATTATTTTTAATTTTTATTAAATTTTGCTATTCCACAAAACGTCATTAGAGGGAGAAACATCATTTGAAGTACGGGCAATAACCCAACGCCCAACAGAGGAATGGTGGGCATACTTTCAGCATAACTCCATCTCCCTGAAACAAGCGCGCCCCACTCCATAAATATCGCAAGTATCACTCCCATAATCATAAGCGTTACGATGTGCCCTCCTTTCATGTGTGCTATCCAATACCTATCTTTGCACCAAAAAGCATACGCCTCATAAAACAAAAGTATAATAACCGCATCCCCTATCGTTGCCCAGAGACAGGGCATAAAATGCTGCACAAAATTCTGATATCCATTAAATAATGGGGCCTGCGCGTTTTCCCAAACGAGATTTAGCACAAATGCCAATACTACGATGCTCAATCGTGTATGCATACTATTGTTTAATCGCATGTTCGATTATTTCTAGGTTACAACTCTGATGCTCCTTGCACCACGCCGCACACTTTTTAGCCCACTCCTCATCCTTATATCCAAGGCCACATTCAAGGCACACAAACACCTTTTTAGATTTCCCATGGTCCATACCAGCCATCATTAACATTATGGAGAGCGGACATACAAGCACAAATAGAATCCACGAATAGCGCGCAATATTCGGCACAAACAAATATGCAAGGAGTATAACCACTCCAATCCCCAGCAAGACTTTCCAATTCATACACGCTTTTAAAATATTTCTCATAGTTATTATTTTGATTTTTTGGAGACAACACAGTTTGCGATTTTTGGATCACATACTGGAATATTCGGTATCACCCTAAATGCCGCTCCACGTGTTGTCATGCCCATGGGACAATTAAAAGGAAGGGTGCCTATTTCATTTGGGGTAAACGTAATAATGGTTGGTCTATCGGCCAGAAGAAATTCAGTCTTCCTAAGCTTTGGAATGGAGATAATCTGAGCACATCCTTCGGCAAGGCTCCCATCAACACGCCATTCAATAGGTATTCCCTGTACGACAGTAAATTGATAAGGAGTATACCTCAAACCACGGACACGCATTTCGATAATTTGTTTGCCATTAACTATTGGCGCAACTTGATCACCTATGGTGGTCACAACTCTCCCACTATTTATTCCATTAAAAATGGGGCGCATATCTATATTCAATCCCGTAAGTGCAAATCCACTATTCATACTTACTACCCCTAAGACCACCACTACTATTCCCGCGAACTTAAGAAAATAAGTTTGAAAAGACCCTTTAACAAAACTTGAAATTGCAGAAAGCGATATGAGGGCAGGGAGCGTCCCCAGAGAAAACGCAAACATAGTGAAAGCCCCCACCCACACGTCCCCCTTAGAAAGAACATAGAGCTGTAGCGCCTGCGTAAAACCGCAGGGAAGAAAAAACGTAGATCCACCTAACAAAAAAGATCCGAGAGTACAATCCCTAACTCCAAAATCCTCCTTCGCCAAGGCTTCGGAGGACACAGCATGAATTTTATGCGCTAAAAACTTTGGCATTTTAACCTGAAATCTCTTCATCCAAGGAAACAACTTTAAAAGCTGGAACCCTAGGACGATCATTACAAAACTAGCAACAATCGTTATAGTGCCCGTCGCCCTTTGAGAAAAAGTGAGAACAGAACCCAAGGCTCCCACAACACCACCAAGGATAGTATAGGAAACAACACGACCCGCATTAAAATACAATGTTGGTTTTAGTTTCTCTAGACCGCTCAAATCAGGAAATCGTTCATTATATTTTGCAGCGGTAGCGAGAAGTAATCCTCCGGTTACCGCCAAACACGTAGACATAGCCGCAACAAGCCCAATAAGAAAAACAAATCCATAACTCATCCCATCCGAAATACTAAGACGAGGAAGGATATTGAACTGCTTTAGAACAAAATATACACCTACCACACCTAAAAAAATTATCCCCATCTGCATATAATCTTTTTGAGTATTGCTGCTCTGATCCAAGTAAGGTTTTGCAGTATCAGACCATAACGAAACATGGTACCCATCACCCAAGATTGCCTCTTCAAATACCGAAAGGGGCACCTCCTCTCTAGAAATAATGTCAGCCTTGCCATTGGCGTGATTCACGTGCACCTTTTCGACCCCCCCAATCTTCCTAAACTTTCGCTCAATCAAAACCTCACAGCTTGCACAATGCATGCCACGAATCTTAAGTTTTATCTTTCTGCTCTGCTGATACGACATAACAGCTCCTATTTGCTTTCAAGACTTGAATTATGCATCCAGACATAATACCAAGCAATAACCCAAGAACCAACAAAAACATATGCTGCTCCGAGAACAAAACTATTAACATTCAACCAAGTAAAACCTGGCAATGTTTCAAAAAGCATGTGATGTAACTCTGTCGCCTGAACACTCCTTAGTGGTAATAATCCACCCAAAAGACAAAGCACATAAACAACCTCTCCGCCAAGGACACACCTCCATCCATATAATTTTAAAGATAATGTTCCCATAACAATATTAGTTACCCATTAATTGATTCATTGCACCATTACTACGTGTTGCCTCCTTATCCTCGTTCATGTATTTTTGTCCAACCATTTCGAGATCCTTCCCCTTACTCATCATCATATCATCCTTATACTTCTCTCCCAACTCTTGCATAGCAAGACCACCAGACTTCATCATTTCACTCATCTGTTTAATGTCTGACGCTTGCTTCTTCATCATAACGATTGAATCCTGCTTCTCCTTGGTAAGCGCGCCAACATTAACAGAATTTTTCCCAACCGTATAACCAATGCCACCGGCGATAACAAGTGTTGCTACTATTGCGATTATTGTATTGTTGTTCATGATTTTTTAAATAATTAAATAATTTTTTATACCCATACTACAATGAGTCTACTCTTTGTTTGGTGGTTCGCGACCATGATTGTTGTGATGCATACTATTAGAATCCTGACGATGTTACCTCCTCAACACTTAACGCCGCCTTCTTTCCAAAGCGAAAGAATAATGCCGGAGTCAGAAATAGTGAAATAATTGTTGAAGAAATAAGACCTCCGAATATTACCACCGCCAATGGATTAAGCATCTCTTTGCCCGGATCACCTCCTGAAAGGATAAGCGGAATAAGCGCAAGTGCTGCCACAAGCGAAGTCATTAGCACCGGCACCACACGATCAAGCGTTGCCTTTACAATCGTCTCGGGCACAAAAGGTAGTTTCTCTTTTTGCACAAGCGTCAGACTACGACCGATTAACATAATTCCATTTCGAGACACAATCCCCGCAAGTGAAATAAACCCAACGAGATGTGCAAGATTTACCGATCCACCCGTAAGCCACACACCGACCATGCCACCAATAAGAACAGTGGGGATATTAGTCATCACCAAAAGAACAATTGGAATAGATTTAAAGGCATAATATAGTACACCAAAAACCATCAATACTCCAACGATAAACACTATTGCCAAGCGCTGTGAATTCTCTTTTTGACTTTTATAATTTCCCTCAAAGGAAAGCGTTACCCCCGTAGGAAGTTTTTGTGCCTCAAGTGCTGTTTTTGCCCCACCAACCGCTCCCACAACATCAGTACCCTGATAATTTGCAGAGACGACAAGAACTCGCTTCCCTCCTTCATGATCAAGACTATTACGCCCCCCCTCAAGACGAATATCACCCACACTTCCCACCGATGCTGCTCCCATAAATGGGAGAGCTAAGTCACGCAAAGATGCCATACTCCCCTTCGACTCCGCATCATAGCGCGCAATAACATTAACCGAAGCAGAACCAAGACGAACTTGCCCCAAATTATCTCCCATAATCCCCATCTCAAGATCATTAGCAACCTCACCCGGAGACAACCCATATTCAGCGAGACGATTTCTATCAACGTAGATACGAAATTCCGGAACAACCGTGTTCTGTTGTATACGCGCATTTGATATTCCTTTTTGCTTTCCGAGCTCGGAAAGTACTTGTTTAGCCGCACTGTCCATCTTATCCGGATCATCGCCAAATACCTTAACCACAATAGGTGAACGCACCCCAGAAAGTAACATCTCTACACGATGAGTAATCGGCTGTCCCAAACTAAAATCTGCGCCACCGAAACGATCAAGCACCGCCTGAATGTCTTTAAAAATTCGATTACGCTCACCTTCAAACCCCGGCTTAAGTGCAATTTGAAGCTCGCTTGAGTTTGCACTCCCTCCATGAGGATCGGCCAATGCGCGCCCAGCGATATTACTTACCTGTCGTACCCCCTTCACCTCACGAATAGCATTTTCAAGCCTTATCATATATTCATTCGTTGTAGAGAGCGCTGTACCGGGCGGCAAGAACACCATAGCCACCATGGACCCCTCATTAAATGGTGGGATTCCCTCTTTACCCGCGAACAAATACATTCCTATTGTAAGAAAAAGTGCGATTACAGTAATACTACCAATCTTTTTCACATTAGTAATACACCAATAAATCCATGGCGTAATGCGCTCTTTAATGTTTTGCACGATCTTTGTTTCCTTTTCATGCCCCGCCAACGACTTGTCGTCGAGCAGCAATGCAGACAAAACGGGTGTTACCGTAAGCGATACCACCATAGAGGCAAAGAGAGATACAAGGTATGCGGATCCAAGGGCAATAAGCAAACGCCCTTCAATGCCCGGCATGAAGAATATGGGAAGAAATACTACCGCAACAAGTATCGTTGCATACACAATTGAATTACGAACCTCCGTCGAAGCGGATAACACAACACCTTCGCGATCCTCTTTTTTGCCACCAACCATCCACAAACGTAAGCGACGAAAAACGTTTTCCACGCCAACAATCGCATCATCAACAAGCTCTCCCACCGCAACAGCGATACCTCCCAACGTCATCACGTTTACGGAAAGACCAAACGCATTAAATACAATAGCCGTTGCGAGGATAGACAAGGGAATTGCCGTAAGCGTAATGACGGTCGTCCTCGTATTCATCAAAAAAACAATAAGCACCAAAACAACAAGGACAGTACCATCAAAAAGCGCCCGCTCAACATTTTCCAACCCTGCGCGAATAAAATTTTCTTGGCGAAAAAGATTCGAATGAAGCTCTACTCCACGAGGAAGACTCGCTGAAAGTGAATTGAATGTAGTATTAACCGCATCAGTAACAGAAAGTGTCTGTGCATCTGGCTGACGAATAATTCGTAAAATAACGCCAGCCTTACCATCGATAGCTCCACTTCCACGCACAATACTTGCCCCCTCCACAACCGATGCAATATCACCAAGACGAAGAGGTCGCCCACTCATACTATTACGCCCTATGGAAATATCCTGCAATTCAGAGGCCTCTGTTGGCGCAGTAATGATACGAATGACATATTCTTTTTCATTCTCGGTGAGCAAACCACCGCTTTTGTTCGTAAGTGTGTTTTCTATATTTTTACGAACGTCATCAATCATCACCCCAGACCGACGCATACGTTCGGCATCAATATTAATCTGCCATTCGCGAACATCGCCTCCCATTACAAGCACATTTGCAACTCCTGGTGTTTTAAGCAACGCGGGACGAATCGTCCAATCTGCAAGTGTTCGAAGCTCCATGGGAGAAATCTTCGAGTCCGATGATGTTATTCCAATCCATGCAATCTCACCAAGAAGCGACGTCGATGGACCAAGGGTTGGCTTTACCCCCTGTGGCAAGATAACCTGTGCCAAACGTTCCTGCACTATCTGTCTATTACGTAACGTATCACTTCCCCAAGCGAATTCCATATTAACCGTTGCTTGTGCAAATGATGCCGTACTTCGTATGCGATCAACTCCCGGAGCCCCCGCAAGTGCCGATTCAATCGGATTGAGAATAAGACGCTCAACCTCTTCAGCCGCCATGCCAGGACTTTCTGCAAATACAGTTACCGTAGGTTTATTAATATCAGGTAGGATATCGACCTTCATCGTAGCGATACTCCAAATACCCGCAATGGTCATAAGCCCAGCAAGGACAAGTACTGTAATTTTATTACCAAGCGACCATAAAATGATTGTATTAAACATAACGATACCTATTACATTTCCATCCCCCCCATAGGCTTCTCACCACCCGACTTGGCAGGAGCACCCCCCGTATTGTTTGTATTCTTCGTAGTATCAAACAACATATCTTCATGCATATCAGGTGTGGGAACGATGACGTAACGATCGCCATTCTTTAGTCCCTCATACACCTCTACTGACGCACCTAGCGTACGCCCAATAGTTATCTTTCTTGCAAAGATTCTTCCGGCGTCCGATATACCCCACACATGCGGCTTACCATCTGCATTCCACCACACAGAGGAGAGTTTAATAATCGGAGTCGTCCCGTTTTGTGGAACAAGAACACGAACAGATGCCGCCACTGGCCAATCAACAAGAGTAAGAAAACTTGCATCAGCCATATACGCTCCTGTTGTATCGAGCGAGGTACCTACCCCAGTAAGTTTCACCTTTTGCACGTCCTGTGAAAAACCGGGACGTACCACAGAGAGAACATCTCCCGCCTTTGGTGTACGCACATTGTTTGGAATCTGAAATCGCACAAAATGCTCTGACACACCCTCTGTATCTATAGAAGCAACAGGCATGCCAGGTTCAACAAAATCCCCTACCTTTTTATTGATTGCGGAAACAATACCCGATCGAGAAGCAATAACAGCAAGACCACCAGTAATACTTCGCTCAACAGTAGTGTAAGAAGCATCGGCTGCGACAGCTTCGGCTTCAGCCATTGCAAGCATTTTTTCATTTTCAGAAATTTTTTCCTGAATTTCTTTTTTTTGTTCTGCGTATCCTAGTGTATATTCAGCCTCCTTCATGGTAACTGCCGCCTCCGCATCACGATATTTAGCCAACATATCAAAAAACTTTTCTTGATCTTCAGTGGCAATTCCCCTTATTTCAACAAGATTTCCATCGAAGGTAGTATTTGCAAGACGAATAAATGAAAAAAAATAATTTGTAGCAAGATCAGCAGGAAAAACCTCTGCATTTCTAAGACCCTGAACCAATTGCATAAACCGTTGCTCATATGTGTTCTGATTTTGCTGGTCTCCGACTCCATACCCACGGTTAAGGCTTCCAAGCCGAAAAGTAGTGATAGGATTCACGCTGCTCACAATACCCATATGTCTCGCAAGTGTTTGCTCAAGCGTTGTGGAGAGATTTTTACGCATAGCAGTCACCGCACCCTTTGCCTGTTCAACCGCAACTCGTGCAGTACCGGAGGCATCATCCTTACCAGAAATAGCGGACTGAGATCTATTGGTCGTTGTTTCCACGGTTTGCAAAAGAACACCGAGTTGCTCGTTATTTAATTCGGTAAATCGTTTTGTCGCCACTGCCTGAGCTCGCATTCGCGCACGCCCCTCAGCTTGTTCAGCGAGCATCTTCACAAGCTCTGGCATTGCAGGAGGGGCAGATAAAAGCGCGAGCACCTCACCAGCCCCCACACGTTCACCGATCTTTACACGCCATTCAACAATTGTTCCACCACGTTGTGGTTGAATAGGAACACTGCCATAAGAAACCACCTCGCCCGGCCACGAATTGCCCAACTGCACCGAATCAATAGGCAATTCACTACCAGCAACCGCAATAGCACTTTCTTCTGTGTTCGTTGTCCCCTCTGATGCTGCCAAAAGAGAAACCAATTGTGTCCTATTATTGACACCTCGTATGGCATATACCGAGCCAGTGGCAAGCACTGCCAATACGATAAATGCCGTTACGGTCATTTTTGTACGAAGATACGAAATAAAAGTAATAATTTTTTGATGCATAGAGTAATAAATTAAATTATGTTAATAAAGAAAGCCACCGTGCTACTTTCCTACCAAAGGATGAAACACTATGGAGAACATGATAATATTCTTTAAAAACAAAAGAAGGTACAACAACATGTCGAGATATAAAAGCAACAAGAATACTACAAGCAACAAGCAAAAAAGCAATTATCGAAATAGCAATATCGGAATGTAGCGAAATATTGAGAAATGCATAGTAAGTAGAAATGTGATGCCTAATAACGGCCAACACGTCCTGTGGACAGAATGATGTGCCACCAAGCACCGAGAAAGGACAATCTCCAGGCATAGATCCGTCTGCCTCATGCATCATAATGGCGAAACTAAAAAGTGCAATCGCTAAAAACGAAACAAGAACAAAGAATGTGCTAATTTTTTTAAATACCAACATGATTATTTTCGTTTAAGACGATACACCTTAAGTATCTCATGAATTGCCTTTTTTTCTTGGTCTTTTTGAATTTGATGCACCACACACGTACTCAAATGATTTTTCATAAGAACATCCTCCACACCCGACAACGCCTGCTTAACCGCAGACGTCTGTGTAATGACATCGATACAATATGTATCCTTCTCAATCATCTCCTGCAATCCACGCACCTGTCCCTCAATAATCTTAAGACGTCGCATCAGTTTTGGTTTATATACTCCATGCATATAACGATAGTCTATACCCCCTAGGGGTATATGTCAAACCAAATAAAAACTCTGTACCACAAAAATACAGAGCCCTAATACATAAAAATTCTATTTAACTACTATATATTAAGATCACCTTTAATACGGTTGAGTAATTCTTTCATTATTCCCATTTTCTCCGGATCGTGAATAGAGATAGCCTCTACTTCTCTGTCTTTGCAGTGCGTCTTAAGTTTCTTAACAACTTCTTTAACACGTTTCTCATCTACGGTATCGGTTTTGGTCACAAAAATATACTCTTTTTTTTCTAAAAGAAGTGGGTTATAGGCGCCTAGCTCTTTTCGAATTACTTTGTAGTCCCTTACAGGATCTTCGCTGTTTACATCGATGAAGTGAAAGAGAATCCCCGTACGTTCTACATGACGAAGAAACTTAATCCCCAACCCCTTTCCCAATGAGGCACCTTCGATAAGCCCAGGAATATCAGCGAGAATAAGGCCATAATACGCCCCGAGATGTGGTTCGAGTGTAGTAAAAGCGTAATCAGCCACAGGGCTTTGCGCGTTTGTCATTTCATTGATAAAACTCGACTTCCCTACATTTGGTAATCCAACAAGACCAATATCAGCAATAAGCTTCAATTCGAGTCGTAACGTACACTCTCTTCCCGGCAACCCTGGTTGAAATTGAGTAGGAGAGGTGTTCGTCGATGAACGATAGAGAAAATTACCTTTACCACCATAGCCTCCTTTTATAATAAGAAGGCGTTCGCCAATCTTAGTAAGCTCATGTTCTGTCTCCGTGGTGAGATTGTGTACTACCGTCCCGCGTGGGACCAAAAGGATAAGATCCTCTCCATCGTGCCCATCACGAAACGCATCGCGTCCATCACGTCCGTCCTCTGCATTAAAATCCTTCTTCATGCGAAACTGCCGAAGAGCGCCAAGATCACCAATAGCCTCCAAATAAACATTTCCTCCATTCCCCCCATTCCCACCCGTTGGTCCAAGCGCCATCTTAATCTTATTAAAAGCAACGGCACCCTTGCCGCCCTTCCCCGCCTTCACATTAATAGTAACTTCATCAATAAACATATTTTAATTTTACAATTTCGAATTACAAAACATATATTCCTCACCCGTTCGGATACCCAGCGGTATCCTCACTCTGTCCTCCGGCGCTTCGTTGTCAATCCAATTCGTTTCACTCAGGATTGACAACACCCAGCTTCGCGCCTGCGGAATGGTTCGGAACAGACATTTTGTAATTCAAAAAACGTTAGCCATAATCATCTTTTATAAATTTTTCCAATTGTTTTCTAGGTAACCCGCCGTTTCATTCCACGCTCTTTCTAATACACTTGAAGCGTGAAAGAAATTTTCTTTATATTCCTCCAATTTGAGATTGTGAAAATCAGTTGTTTTTCTCCAATCCAAATATAGAAATTCTTTTCCAATATCAGGAAGACACAATCTACTCCCATCTACTATTGATGGCGGCAACCTACCATGAACAAGATTATTACGATAGTCTTTTATTAATTTGAGTGGATTCTTATCGTCTTTTCGCAATTTTGCTTTTACCTTTTTTCCACTTTCAATAGTAAATGCCTCATAAACTGTTGGGTTCTTTAATCTTTCAAGCAACTCACACGCTATATCATGACAGCTCGCAAGTCTAGTCATTCCTTCTAGTGTTAAATCGAATTGATCTATCCATGAGCTATCATCAATTACCTTTCTGATTTCAAAACAACGTATCAGATGCCTCAATATTGAATAGTTAAATTGTCCAATACAAACATCAGATTCTGATTTCCCAATCTTAGCTAGTTCTAAATTATCTTTAAAATGAACATTTTTAGACCGGTTTGTTATTGGCACAACAAATTTTAACCAAAAAGTTTCATAACTTGGAAATTGATCTTTTATGAACAAATCCCAATAAGTTCGTTCAAAATCATCACCATCTGTGGCTAATCGCAAAGTAGATATATCCATTTTTAATGGAGATACTTTTCTGGACTTTCTAACATTTTCCCATCAATCAATTTAACATCACTTCTCTGAGCAAGAGCTTTCGCCGAGGGTGTAAATGTAGAGTTGGTAATTACCCAACCCTCATCGCCACGATAAAATTGAACTGCGCCAATAACTTCCTGCACTGCCTTATTTCCAACACTGCCTTGATATCTTTTCGCCTGAATAATAATGATTTTTCCATCTTTCTTTGCAATCAAATCAGCTCCCTGATCCCCAGTTGCAGGTGTACCACGAACATCATCAAAACCATTCTCTTTTAAAAGTTTCGAGATCCAGACCTCAAATTCAACACCCGATAGATTTTTTAACTCTGTACTGTTGGCAGGTTTTTCTTTTTGTACCTTATGATATTCTCTAAAAACCTTATCTAATTTTTCTCTAAGCCATCCATATTCTTCACCCAATTTCCATGTATAATCTTTTTTAAAAAAGTCTTTAATATCCCCATCACTAACACCACTGCGCTTTGCTATTTTGGTTACACAAGCGTTGATTTCTTCCGAGAGAGCATTCCAATTCTCATCACCATAATCATCGATTATAGATACTTTTCTCTCCGTAATTTCTAAAAACTTGTTAATCAAATCTTTATTCTTCTCAAAAAACTTTTGACCCTCTTTATCCTGTCGCTCCTTTTCTTCCCGTCCCAATTGTTCTTCTTGTACCTTTTGTTTTTGTAAAAGTTCTTTATGGTGTTTTTGAAATTTTTCTTTTATATAGTCTTTTAATTCAAGCCAGTCCCTGGAAACATCTGATCTTGTTTGCCATTGTGATAACCACTCTCGATATTTCGGAATTAAATCTGACCGACCTTCCACTTTAGCAATTTCACTAATACAATCTTTTGTCTCATTATCAATATAATATGATCGATCGCCCGCGTAGAGCTCACTGAGACACCTATCGATGATGCCCTGATTACGTTCGATCAAAGTTTTGTTTTTATCCAGCGCCATACGAACCGACACCTCTTTTACCACCTCACCGCCCTTTTTAAAAAGACTAAAAATGCCATAAATAATATAACCAATTACGATAAGTGCAATTATTAGATATGCCATGGTTATTTCAATAAATCCTCAATTTTATTCAAAGAAACCTGCTTTTGACCTTAGTTAAAATTAGCATGTTTTTGATCTGTAAGATAGGTGTTTCGAACCATTCCGCAGGCGCGGAGCAGGGTGTTGTCAATCCTGAGTGAAACGAATTGGATTGACAACGAAGCGCCGGAGGACAGAGTGAGGATACCGCTGGGTATCCGAACGGGTGAGAAACATCTGTCTTACAGATCAAAGACGGTTTTACTTTTTAATCAACGCTTCGAGGTCGAGAGTCTCATCGATGCGGATTTGTTTTACGAATTCTGGGATGTGGCTCACCAAAATCATTGCACCATCATATTTATTAAGCGCCTCGGCAATAACCGGCAAATGTCTAAAGTTAATGTGGTTAGTTGGCTCATCGAGGATAAGAAGCCCTGGGCGCTGTAAAACAAGCCCTGCAAAAACAAGAAGCCCCTTTTGCCCCTCAGAGAGATTACCTACAAGACTTTTTAGCACAGCAGGCCCCAACAAAAATCCAGCCGCCACTGATCGAATAGTCTCCTCACGTCCTTCATTTCCTATGGCAACCTCAAGCGAATGATATGCCGTCCTCTCTGGATCAAGCGTAGAAAAATCCTGTTGATAGTATCCGACTCGTATCCCCTTCTCGATCTCTACCCCAGATGCCGTACCCATAGCGATGTTATGCAATACGGTTGTTTTCCCAATACCATTCGGACCCGTAACAAGAAGATGGTTTTTTGGTTTCAAAGTAAGTGCTATCTTTTTCTTTGCAAGCTTCCCCTTCTCCATTATGGGCACTGAAGTAATTGTAATTATTTTCCCCGAAAGATGTTCTTGTGGTGGAATTACAAAACGTCGAATCATCTTATCCTCCTCACGCATATCAACCCTATCCTCCTCGAGTGTTTCTATCTTCTCTCTCATTTTACGCGCCACATCACGCATATGCCCCCCTTTTTGTCCAAAAAAACCCGCCTGCTCCTTACGATGCTGAATCTCCTTCTCAAGACGCATATTTTTTCTTCGTTCACGCTCGATACGCGCAGTAATTTCTGCCACCACGTTAAGATAGTTCCCTGCATACTGTTCAACTTTATAAGTAAAGACATCGAGATACAACACCCCGCTCGTAAAAGCGTTTAAGAAGTCCGCATCATGTGAAATAACAATGCATGTCTTTTTATACTCAACAAGAAACTGGGTAAGATGGAGAAGCCCCTCCTTATCAAGATTATTGGTCGGCTCATCGAGTAAAAGAAGATCGGGCTCCTGAATAAGTGCCGAAGCAAGCAAAAGTCGTGCCTGCTGGCCACCGGACAAGGTTCTCACAATTCTCTCTGGTGCAATCACGAGGTGCACTACTTCAAGTATCTTTTCGATACGCGGATCAATATCGTACACCTTCTTTGAAAAACAACTCTCAAAAAACTCCTTCACGGTGCCATCCATTTTGTCGACAGGGATCACCTGCTTGCCAATTGCAATACTCATACCATCCTCCATCGAGATCATTCCCTCGTCAGGAGTCTTTACTCCTGTAATAAGATTAAAAATGGTACTTTTCCCAGCACCATTTTGTCCCATAAGCGCCACCTTCATTCCTCGGCGCAATGAAAAATCCACCTCATTCAAAATGGGCTTTGTATGGCCAAATTCAAAAAAAACCTTATTGAACCGTAATATAATGTTATCGTTTGCCATGATAAGTAATGACCATAAGAATAACACACTCCATTGTGTTTGTACATTCTTCCACAAAATAAAAAACCACCTTGACCAAAGCTTGGGTGGTTTTTTATTTTTTTAGTGCTTAGGCGCGTGAAACGTTCACTGCGCTAGGCCCTTTCTCACCGTTTACAACTTCGAAAGTAACTGCATCACCAACCTTAAGTTCGTTAAATGCAACACCCTTGAGTTCATTAGAGTGGAAAAAGAGATCCTTTGTCTCGCCTTCGCGAGAAATGAATCCAAATCCTCTATCGGTAAGAGTTTTAATAACTCCTTGCATACTCATTGTTTTTTTATTAAGAAACTCGACGACATCTCTTTATTGTGTCCATCATAGCACATCCGAGTTAATAAGTCAAACCGACCGCTAACCGCATTAGGACCCACGAAGGCACGTAGCACAACTATGGTAGTTCGACTACCATAGTTGCTATTTCTGGTGGAATCAAACAAAAAATTAAAAAGCCCCGAATCCTCGGAGCACCATCCAACCCATACTACATGTACGATTGCGCCTCTTTCATCCTAGCGAACTCACTATCCTCCAGATAAATCATAAGATTCGAGACCCCTGTCTTGGCGGTCAAAATGACCTTAAGCGCCCCCAATACCTCTGGCGTAAAAAGGACCTTATCCTCACGCGCAACACGAATCATGATCTCGAGATCAAATATACCCTTCTTGGCAACAAAACTGGACTTATCAGGATTTGATACGAAACCATCCAAAATCCGCCAGAACCAGTGATGATGTTCGGGATCCATTTAGTATTACCTCCATTTCCTAATGAACTAATAAAATGATAGCACAGAACAATTATGCTGTAAAGGGCGGCCCTATTTACCTATGTAAACCTTGTTCCAAATAGTTCCTGCAATAGTAGCGCCAATATACCCCACAAGAAAGACCACCGCAACAAGCTCCCCTGCAGTAACAAGATTAAATGGTAAAACCATATAAGGATGACTCATAAAATGAAGCCTAAGGATAAAACCAACAAGTGACCCCGCCCATCCCAATGCCACGAACAATGACCAAACAAGATGAACCAGCCCAGCGAAACTACCCACAACAAGACCCAATTTATGTGTATTTACTCGATGCATAGTATTTATATTTTTTAATTTTAACCCCTTATCTTTATTTTATTATAACATGCCTGTCAAAAATAAAAACTCCCTAGAATTATCTAGGGGTTACGAATTTATGGATTCCAAAGCTGGTCACTGTGCAAAAGACCCTTCACACCAACCTCTCCATCATAGGCAACAATTTCCACGCCCGTCTCCTTAAGCATTTCAAATGCTACATCAATTTCCTTTTGCCAAAATTCTGGAGAACGATCGCCTGCTTGTCTGTGAATCACAAGCCTCACGATACCAGCCTGAATAATAGCCCTAGCGCAATCCGCACACGCTGCCCACGGACACACCATCGTAAGACCATCGGTAGGAATACCAAGTTTTGCAAAATGAAAAATGACATTACGTTCTGCATGTTCGATGATTTTATACTTCAATGGTCGTTCCCAACGCTCTGGAGTTTCTTTTACTCCACGAGGAAACTGATTGCACGCGTCGCCAAGAATAGAACCATCAACATTAATTAACAACGCACCATTCTGCGTCGAAGGGTCATGACTCTGCTTAGCGATTATATAAGCGATACGGAGGAGATCTTTCCAGTTGTGTTGTATCATTACACACTCCCGTCCTCGAATTGTTAAGTTCCTAGATCAAGAATAGCAGAGATATCTCTATATGCAATCTTGCTAACATCAGATTCGCATTGCGCATTGGATGAATCAAAAAACCGCTGGACATTTCCAACGGTTTGGTTTTTACTTCTTACGAAATTTTGACCTAATGAAAGAAGCACTGGCACAAAGCATGCTAATGCACAAAAGAGGAAACACGATACTGTATCCTACATATATCAAAATATCACCAATGCTTACCATAAGAATAACATTGGGTGCAAGAAGCGGATCAGAAACCTGGATATGATCAGAGAGAAGAGCAAACTTTGTAGTAGCATCAAGCAAACAATGCCTTGCATCGGTTACATCATAATTAGCAATACCGAACACAGGCATCTTGTATCCATTTGCACACACCACCGACATGTTTAAACCCGCGCCGACCATAAGAAGAAAAATGCCGAGAGCAAGAATGGAATCTTTTTTCCATGAATAGAATAGATAAAACAACAAAATGAAAATTAACAGAATGTTAGAAATTATCCATATAGGCATGGGAGGTCACCTCTGATTTCGATCGTTTTCAAAGAACCTTTCTCTTTATACAATAATGAAAAAAGGCGTCAAGAAAAACCAGCTATTCACGGCTGGTTTTTTATATAGACTTATTCAAACGATACCAACATCAAATTAATTCATTTTTTGTCTCCCCGCCGTTCCCTCCGCCGGCTGGCGGATTCGCTGGAATGGTAAAAAATTAGTAATTATTTACCAGATTTTCTTCCCCGGTAAAAATAATAAAGTGCAAGAGGTGCCGCCCAGTTTGCAGAACGCTCAATAAAGTCTAACCACCCTATCCCAACCAAAGGTCTCACTAAGGCTGTCCAAAACCCCCAAAAAGCCATCCAAAGCAAAAGTGGTTTAATTGGTCTCACCAAAACAATCAATGCCATAATGACGTCCGCAATACCAATAAGGAGCAATAATGTCGTAGCGGTGGGAGTATCTACGTGTATCATCTGGCTGATCCACCCCAGCCAATCTTTTTTCCCCTCTATGGCAAGCATTCCATGCCCGATAAATTCGCCCGCTACGCCAATGCGTAGCAACCACTCCATTTTTCTATCATTATTCATAATTTTGTTACTTTTAGTTTACCTGTAGTATAACAAACTTTTTACACCACGTTATCCACAGATCCAAATAAAAATCCCACACATCATGTGGAATTAAAACTAAACACCATTTTCCTCTTAGAACTCAAGACTAAGAATAACCCTTAGCCCCTTTTCAGAAACAAGCTGCAAAAACTCTTGGGGAAACTCGAAACTCCTCTCCCCCTCAACCCCAAACCACGTGATGAATATATCGGTGTTAACAGGAATTGATTCCATTTCACAGATTTTCTTAGTAAACTCTTCTAACGCCTCCCTCTCTGGGTTATCAACGACATAATCCTCCACATTTTCCCAATAATCCTGTTTTACCACCTGCAAAATAGGAATGAATGGCGAGCGTGGTTTGTTCAAATCACGAAGGCAAACATAGAACAGCATAATCGTGTCCTCCTTTTAAGAATGACCTAAAACAAAACTAGCACACATGGTGCTAGTTTGTCGAGGTATCGTGGAATAAAAAAGCCGAGATATCTCGGCAATACATTTATTTTCCCAAAACGATGGTGTATTTGTTAGAACCATAATACGGCAGATCACACGTTCCCACATCAAAACCTATGCGTGTGAGAACAATAACATCGCCATTTATCTCAAATTCCCAAGAATCTGGAGAAAAACAAGTGGTACGATTGGAGCCCGTATACCAACCAACCCCAAGAGACCCATCTCCATTTACACCCGCATACTGGACAACCCCAATAACGTTTCCGTCGGAACGATGTTCTGTTATTTTTCCTCTCTCAAGCTTCACATCGCGTAATGCATACATCTTCACGTGGCCCACCTCCTATTCCTTGAATTTAGGCTCAAAGAACCATATATTGTATACCACTATTCATCTTTCATGTCAAATTCTACAAAATTTGAGAGAGTATGAATAATGCCATCCACAACAACATTCACAAATTCTTGCTCGTGTGAACCTACTCGTTGGAAATTACCTTCCCAATTTTTCTCTAAAAATTCAACCATTTGTGTTCCAAATGGGTTTAATCGAGAACCAACATATCTCATAAAGAAGAGCTCTCCGCCAAATCGTTTACTCGCAATCAACGAATTCAAAAAATAACAACTCCTCTTAAGCAACTCGGGTACGGGTATTTCATCCATCTGTACAGCGGTAATATCTTTGCTGTATGGGTCGGCAGGATAGTCACCACATGCTGAACCTAGCGCGATTGCCCAACACGTATTATTAATCCTTACCACCGCCATTTCTTCATAACGCATGAAACCAGCCCTAATTCTATGGTCATCAGAATCATCACCGATAAGCGCAAGAGGACACTGATTGGTGTGAAACTTGTGTACATAATTTTCTCCATGAATATTAATGGCCCTTTTTAAAAATCTTTTCTTAATTTCTTCAAAAACAGCAACCAAAAGTTTATCTGATGAAAGTTTTTTGGTACACATTCCTATCTTCCCCCCTTTTCAATGACCTAAAACAAAACTAGCACACATGGTGCTAGTTTGTCGAGAATCCTAAAAACCGTGTAATTACTTATGTTTCTTGGGACACGCCTTCTTATCTACTGCATACTTTGCACTCGCAGCACGGTTGGCAACCTGTAAATCTTTGTCTGCTTTTTTCTTAGCATCCTGCAGTGCCTTTTTTGCTGTACCAAGAGCAGCCTTTTTTGCCTTTTTATCAATAAGGCCATTTGCAGAGGCGACGGCGGCTTTGTGCGCATCATTGGCTGCCGCTATGGCAGCAATATGAGCATACTTTGCTGCACTCTGAGCTGTTTTATACGTAGCGGTGGCAGTTTGTGTACATGTTGGTGCGGTTCCAACTGAAACCGTCGATGTCGCTATCGAGGTCGTTACCGTTGATGTTTGGGCAAACGCCACTGAATTTGCTAACAACATCGCAAGAATTGATGTTGCTGTTATCATTTTTTTAGTCATATATTTCAATAAAAAAAATTAAATTATTATTAATCAGAGAAACCCATAATCAACGGGGGGGCACGCAACGATACGTTGTCTATTAAGCGATATATTGAAAACCCAAGTACGAAACTAAATACTGCAAACAAAAAAGTTATGCTATCTTCCCCCACCACAGAAGTACCAAAAAAGGTCTTCCCCCAAATACTAAGATAATTTGAATGTCTATCTGAATTTAGAGCAGTGGTTGACTGGCTAAGAATAAGATCAAAATCCTCGCCATCAATCCCGGGTACAGGTAAATTAAGCGGAATATTGAGAATAATAAGTAGTCCAATAATAAAAATGGGGAAAAAATATATCCCAAACCTTAGATTTTTATTGGTAGTATGCACAGAGCTGTTCATGATAATTCCAGTATATAATTAATTTCTACATAACACAAAAAAATAAAAACCGCTGGGTATTCCCATACGGCTTGTACAACAATTATTTCAACTGACACTCGGGAAACGGCTGGATAGGGGCTCTCTTTGCCTTCATATTATTGCGGAAAAAACAGGCTTTTCCCATAAGAGTATCCCTTACACACTCGAATCCGTTTGGAGAAGAAACAAGAAATACACAACACTTCTCACCCTGCCCGATACCACATTTCATGGGTTCACCAATTAACATTTCACCCATACAACACCTCCTTTTTTCAATGATGGTGAGATTACTCCCACCACGTTTTCTAAGTGAACCGTATCATGAAACACATATTTTGTCCATAAAAAAACCGCCACGATGTGACGGATTTATTTTTGATACAAAAACTAATCTGAATTATTTAAACTACTACCCGAACTGCTTCGCGTGGATAAGATACCAATAAGGAGAAGAAGCCCTCCAATAACCAAACGCCCCATATCCCATGTATATCCTGTAGCCTGATGGACAAGTGCAGAATGAAGCAAATATGCACCCCCAACAAAAAGAACATTGTTAATAACACCACCGAGCACAAGAAGCCCAGAAATCGCTCCTCCCGCCCCAAGACCAAGAAAAGCTCCCAACGGTCCTCCACTCATGGCTCCACCAACTCCTCCCACAAAGAGAAAACCAAGAATCATTACAACCAAAAACGCTCCCGTAACAACAGCCCACACGACGTACCACCAAAAAAGAAAATTGCTACTATTTAGATAAGCAACCTCCTGTGGGGCCTTTGTTATTGCATAAAGGTAGGCAGCATACAAAACAGCAAGAACAAGTCCAAACATGGGAATACTCCTCCTTTTTCCTATTTTCCTTTTCAAGGAACAAAGCCAAAATAGCACACCATGTATCATTTGTACAGACTATGTGTGAAAACAACGCTTTATCTCCTCTTTAATAGAGAACAAAAGATGCAATCGCCATCACCACAAAATTAATTGCAGAGACCACACACCATGTACAAAACGCTCTCAAAACAAACGCTTGCACGAAGGTGAAATACATTGAAAAAAGGAACCCAAACCCAACAACACACTGGATCCACCAAAAAGGAATGGCGAAACCATACACATATCCAATAGTTAATCCAAAAATGGAAAGATACATCACTAATCCAAGATAGGAGTTAGAAATCCCAAATGTTTTGCTTTGTTTGCTATATTGAACCTTCCGGCACCACTCCTTCGGAAAAAAGATGCACGCCACATCTGTTTTTGTAATAGCGTGATACGCCAAATAAGATGTATTTGCAATTCCAATCCCTGAAAACACAAGCAATAAAACCAAATATAATTCCATAATACGTTCATTATATAATAAACTGCTCTAATGTCTACGAATCATGCATCTGTTGTATAGAAAAAAGTCGAGATATCTCGACTTTTCTTTTTTATCTAAGGATCACCACGAACATCCTCCCACACCCTCCTCGTAATAAAAAATGTCTCCATTGGCAATCATCACGGTGGTGGTTTTTGAGAGACTCGCATTCTTAATACCTACTGTAACCTCGTCTCCAAGATTCACTATTCTATCCTCAGGAATCTGAGTATCATCAACAAGAGTCCACCCAGGCAAAAAACGCTTAAGAAGTTCTTTCACAATAACTTTATTTGCCTTCTTCCTCACACTTCTTGCCCACAACGCTCGTTTTGCCTCGTTATCACCCTCAGTCACAAAAAGCCACCCCTTTCCTTCTTTCAAAAATCAACGACCTAAACAAAAAATAGCACACGCAGTGCTATTTGTATAGGTCTACGATACTATCTTTTCCAAACATCTATTCTTTACCAACCATTCTGCGCCAGCTACTTGTATAACGGACCCATGGACAAATCAAAACCCCAGCATACATTAAAACCAAAAGAACCAGAGCCGCAAACCAAAGTTCCACAGGATTCTTTAAAACATAAAGCAAATACCATGTAAAAACGTACCAAATCCCCGCCTCCAGAATAGCCCTTACGATATCACCTTTTTTCATAAAAATTACTTTTTTGTTTATTAGTAATGGTTTTCAACCTTTGTTGTATTATAGCGACAACCAACTGTTGCGTAAAAGTCTAACGAGAAATTGAAAATTGTCTTTTAAGACTCTCCCCTCGCTCCTCCAAGATGCGTGCCACCTCATTGCCATCCATAGTATCTAATATGTCACGAATTCTTTTCCTTAATGCATCCATGAGTGTGTTTATCTCTGTCCTAAATTCCGGAGAATCAAAAACAAGCCCTCGCCCCTTATCTAACGCAACTTCGAGATCGAGAAGAACAACAAGTAACCTTACTACATGCTCTGGACGACCTCCTATAGAAAGTCCGATACCTGCCCTAGCTATATCAATAAAAAATTGTCCATTATTCATATATTCTATGCTATCAAATACCACACCAAGAAGAAAGTTTTTAGATAAACCCAAAAAGAAGAAGTGAATCTTCGCAAGCTTTTCCACCCACGGCATTATACCAACACAAGCTGCGCTTTGTCATTATGACATGGCATAATGACATCCATCTATCCATAAGCTTCCGCTCACGACGTTCAAAGGATAACAAAAAAGCGCTCGATGAGCGCCTCTCCTTTTGTCTCGGAGCTACCTTTTGGGGAGCTCCTTTGTGATTGACTGCGTCCCCATGACGCAGTGGTCGAGGACCATGTGATCCCCTAATGGAGAGAGGAAGAAAGTATTTTTATGCGACTTCTCACCGATGACCGACAGGCCGACCTTTTGCCCCGGCGCATCGATCACCTTCTGAATGACCTTGATCTGCCCCTCACAGAGCACCACAGAAAACGTCGAATCGCTCTCCGGGCAGGTGAGATCCGCCACCGTGAACTTCCCAGTCGGACCCTTCTGCCAAAAAGGCCCAATCTTCACGACGTGGTTCACGACCGTGATCTCCATCCCGTGCGCCCTCGCGAACGCGCGGGCCTCCGGAGTCACAGTCATCTCGGCGTAGGAACTCTGTACGCCCAGGAACAAAAAAAGACCCACCAATACTAGCATTCTCTTCATTTCGTTATACCTCCTTCCAGGTATGTTTATGTTATAACACTAATTTCATACAAAAGTCAAGTCCGCCTGGCCATCCGTGTACGTCTCCATAAACAGCGCCGATTTGCTATAATACAAGAAACAACACATATGATTCTACAAACTATTGGATTCGCTGGTACTATTATTGGCACCATCGCTTACATACCTCAGGTTATCTCCTTATTAAAAAATAAAAACTCAAAAGGAGTAAACATAATAACGTGGACCACCTGGTTGGTAAGTACTGTAATGATTTTGGCCTATGCACTATCAATACATGATGCCGTTTTTATATTAGTACAACTATTAAACCTTGTCTTTAATCTCATCATCGTTGTATTGATAATAAAATACAAAACCTAATACCCTCTTTTCCGAACTTTTTGAAATCTGCGCTTTGGTAAAAAGTAGCAAAGAAAAATTGATATGTTTGATAAAATAAAAAGCCGAGAATCTCGGCCGGCGCTACTCCATCTGGAAGGTGTGCGCATTAATTGTTTTTATCTTTTTCGGTCCCAGGCAAACCCAACAATGTTCTCACCCGTCGCTCACAATATTTGCAATCGAGAATATGTATCCAAGATTCTGTTGATAACGTACCAGTTGCCTGAAGATAATCATGGTGTGCATAGCCTAGACAGTCCATCGTTCGTTCTGATTCCTCTCGTCTAACTTTTTCTAAACTTTCTTCAAACTCTCTATCAAGTTCTTCTACGGTGATTCCTCTTTTCTTCGCAATTTCTTCACATGCTTTGAGACAATCTTCCATATCCATCTTCTTTCCTCCTTTTCAACAACCTAAACAAAAAATAACACTGCGCGTGCTATTTGTAAATATCCACTTCCACCCTAATCGTTGTGGTTATGGGCATCAACTCTTGCCATATCACGAGAATCGATATTGGTTATAAACCCCCATGTCTCCAAACAGGCATAAATCCATCCCATCCATCTTCCCGCCTTTCCAGATTTCTCCTCTGGCATAGTACCAACTTCTTCAAGCATCCAAAGAATGTGTCCAGCCACACTTCTTCGTATCGCTGTTGATTTTGCAGCAGAGACGAGATCGATACAATCAAGTCTCTTTGGAACTACCGCATTTTGATATTTGTTTACAATAACCTCTTTGATCCTTTCTCTACTATGTGGGTATAAACTCATTAGATATCTCCTCCTTTCTCTGATTTTTAATAAGACTAAACAAAAAATAACACGCATAGTGCCATTTGTACAATCCTCAAATCTCCACGAGCCTCCGCCTGTAGATTTTATGGGATAATAAAAACCGCCACGGGGACGATATTTTATTTAGCCACCCAACCAATTTGTTCACCGGAAGCCGTTGCGACAACACCATATATTCCAAGTAATACAAAATCGTTTTCGGCCTTTGCGAATACAAAATCGCCACTGTTGGGTTGATAGACCCTTGCATACGATTCTCCCGCGCAAACTCTTTCTCCAACTTTTTTAGTCCAACAATAATAGCCCGCGACAGGAGCGGTTAAATGAGCATATTGTTTAAATATGGCCGGTTTATTATTTTGTTTGCTTTCGTTTCCCCACGTATTTCTTAACCAATTTAACAACTGAGACAGTCGCTGCTTTAGTATTAAGTTGTCAAAATACCCATGGCTGTGTGCCTCCCACGTTGCTACCTTAGGTACCTCTTTCTTTGTCAACGATTTTAGGAAAGGAATTACATGTGACTCGTCAAAAGCACATACTGTCGTCTTTGGATCAAGTAAAAGATGGACAGGAGCCTGCAGTGCCGAAAAATCTTCACTCATCCATGAGTAGGTAAACAAATGATCCGTGTTAAAGATTCCTGTTGTGTGAATATCGAGTACGTAATCAGCGCCCGCGGACAAAGAACGCAACATTGCGGCCAATTTTGATTCAATAGATAGCTTTTCTATCTTTAGTAGATTGTCATAGAATACAATTTCTTCTTGGCGATTCTTAAGAGGAGAAATCGAAAATATTCTGTTCCAATTAGTCCCGCTCTGTTGATTCCATCTGCCGGTTATACCATTATAGACGACATTATTTACGCCCATTGGGTTCGCGCATGGAACAATAACGATTTTCCCCTTGAAATCTTTATTCTTCTTCATTTCTTGTACTAACTCAATAAGCAATGCAGTACCGAAAACCTCTGGTCCGTGCAGATTCCCTTGAACATATATCGTAGGTCCCGGTTTGCTACTCGTAAAAATATGCGCATAAATTTTCACTATTTCACCATTTGCGAGCTGCTGTATCGCCATGCTCTTTTTTTGATATTTCATAAGATTTAAAATTTTAAATTACTAAAGAGAAGGCGGGGCGCCGACACATACATGTCGGCACCCTACCTCTATTTTTTGAGGAACATGCGGCACTCAAGACTCACCGCTCGAAATGGACACGTTATTTTTTGATTTTCACAGAGTCGATCGCACGGCCCACAACTTGCTGACCACGGAACCACTTCCGTCCAGTTCCCCGCTGAAGCCTCTATCATCCCGTGCTTAGTAGCAAGATGCACAACAGCAGGTTCATGTGTAATGAGAAAAAACACAGAACCGACGGGGACCATACCAACAAGAGAATTGAATGTTTGCGAACCAAGTTTTTGATTCCGATGATTAGTCGCTACCCACAATGAGCCAAGTTCAATACAATTTTCGCGAGGCCAAAGCGCACCAAAGGCAATTATTTCAGCGCCTTTTGCGATGCAGACCGCGCGATTTTCTTGCAATGCCTTTTGCAACGACTCAAACCCTAACTGTCCACCAAGCAATGATTTTTCGCTTTGCATTTTACGTTCCAACTCCTTAAGCATTTCAGTGGTTATTTCTTTGTAGATCATGACGATTCTCCTCCCTCCGCAGAATAGATACCACATGAACGTGTCCAACCTCTTGCGGCACCACATATCCTCCTTTCTATTTTGTTTTCAAGGTACAAGTACGAAAAAAGCGACCTTACCTTAAGATCGCTTTTTAGTGTTCAAGATTTTATTGTTTATAGCTATTAAAAGTTACTATTTAAGCAATAAAAGGCGACCTCAAAGTAAATTTGAGTTCTCCTTCCCCGCTGGCAAACTATTATTTGTAACTTATTCATTATTTTAAGTGTACACACATTATATAACCTGTCAATACTTTTTCAGACATCAAACGAAATTAAAGCCGTCTCAATTGGCAGCGTAAATTCAACCTAGAACTTTCAGACTGAAAATTCTATCTACATCCACATATACACTTCAGAAATCGCCCACTCTAGTGCCTGCATTGTCATACTAGCTTCTTTGGCGTTGAATCGTTCTCGGGCTTTGTATCTACGGCACTTTTTGAAAATTTTTCAAAAACAGAGGCTGCGGTTGCGATTACAACGAAAATAAAAGTAGCCAAAGTACCTATGACAATAAAGCCAGCCGGATCGTCGTCTTTATTGTGAGATGTCATTATGTACAGTACCGCCATTATAATTAGGAGACTTTGTATGATTGCGCTGTGCTTTATAGCCCTCAAGGCTTTCACAGAACCTAGTGAAAACTTATTTTGCTCAATATATCCGAGCAGTTTAGATGCTTGATATAGCACAATAAAAAATGGGAGAGATGCTGCGTACCCGTACAGGATAAACGGATCGGAGTAAATACTAAACAAATCTAAGTTTATGGCCCTCCCCTCGGTCAAGGGAAAACGGACCATAACCAAAAGCGCCACAATGCCGATAAGTATAATTACTAGCTTTAAAAATATTAATAAACCTCGTTTCATGATTATTTTTAATACTCACATTCTAATCCATGGCCTATCATCTATCAATATACGCTAAATCCGCCCCACAACAGAAATAAAAACCATTTATATATTCGCCCGCAAAAGAACCCCACGAGAGGGGGTTCTTTTTCTTTACCTTGTTTACCTTACGTCTTATTGTCCGAGGGTGACAAAAGAAGCTTCTGCTGAAGTAGCGCTGTTGCCTGCAACATCAGAAGAAATAGCGACATAATAATAAGTACTGCTTGCCATAAGGTTCTGAAGCGTTATGTCATGATTGAGAAGAAACGCCGCATCACTCACCGTAGAAGCAGTACTCACTACTACAGGGGATGAAGTACTATATGATACTTTACTTGTGGCCACCTCATTAGTAGACCACACGATGCGTGTCGAAGTAGCCATTGTACTTGTTGCTACTATCCCAGAAATTGTTGGGGGCGTTACATCAGAAGGTTGTTGTGTCACGAAGGATTGTTGATCCGACACACTCACGTTCCCCACCCCATCAGCTGATTCGACTCGATAATAATACGTAGTACTCGCCACAAGACCCACAAGAGCCATATTATGGCTTGTAACAAAACTCGAATCGCTTACCACCGGTGTAGTACCAGTGGCCATAACAGAAGTACTTGTACTGTACCAAACCTTACTATTTGCCACCTCATTAGTATTCCAAATAATACGGGTAGTAGTTGCATTCGTACTCGTAGCAGTTACTCCAGAAATAAGAGGGACTGAAACATCTGGTGTCTGCAATGTTATAAAAGATTGCTGTGCCGACACACTTTTATTACCAGACATATCAACGGATTCAACCACATAATAATAAGTTGTGCCGCTAAGCAAACCACTTATTACAAGCGCGTGCTCTCTCATAAAAGAAGCAGAGCTTACCATCGGTGTAGTACTTGTCGCAACGACAGGACTTATTGTGCTATACCACACCTTACTAGTAGACTTTTCATCCGTTCTCCACATGACGAGTACACTCGTATTAGTAACACTTACCGCAAGATTTGAAAGCGTGGGTGGAGTAACATCCACAATAGGTGGTGTAGTTGTAGCTTTTTTGCCTTCAAGTAATTCCTTAATTCCAGGAGGAAGTTTCTGGCACTGAGGAACAATGGAACGAACACCATCGTGTTTACGCAACCACCCAGGAGCAATAAGGTGTCCCGGTGGAACAATGGCACAAATTCTATCCTCATGACCCTCTCCAACCTCCTTAATAAGAGGATTTTTTCTAAGTTCATCATTAAGTTTTTCAAGAGTTTTTTTGCCAACCCTCCCTACCTGGTCAAGACCATATAACTTTTGAAATCTTTTTATTGCCTTCGAAGTAAGTTTTCCATAAAATCCACTAATAAGACCTTCGGGATAAATTTCAGGATTTGAAGCAAGAATGGCTTGAAGCAACCTTACCTCTTCGCCAGAACTTCCCTCTCGAAGTTGATTGATGAGCCTAAGAGTTCCTTGAATATCATTTACTGTTCCCACAACTTGCGACTGAGCCTTTCTTAACGCGTCAAGTTGTGCCTGTAAAACACTGATTTGATTTTGGAGCGACTGGATTAATGCCTGCGAAGAAGATGGCGCAACCGTTGCGGTCTGCGCAAACACAGGAAAACCACCGAGTAACATACCTGCAATTGAAAACAAAGCCAAAAACTTAAACGATTTCATTTTAATCATTATCTATTACATTATTAATAAATAAATCGACATTCGATGTCGAAAAAAAATTTTTATATCGTCTCTACAACAAACACATGTCGACCATTATCTCTTATAGTATAAAACTACAACACAAAAATCAAAGTGGATAAATATTTTCAATAATACTAAACTGTGTTTCAATATTTCGAAACCATAAACACATCGCCTTTTTTCCCTACTCCATCTACCCTCTTATCGACCAATAAAAAACAGTGCCATAAAGTACCTTACCTTATCGTTTTATTTAAAAAACAAAAACACCACCGCAAGGGTGATCTTTTTGTTTTTGCTCCAAACGCTGAACGAAATCCGAACTTTTTTTAGCGAAAACTTCAGTGCTCCGGCGGCAGGATTCGAACCTGCGACCCTCTCGTTAACAGCGAGCAGCTCTACCGCTGAGCTACGCCGGAGCACTGAAGTTTTTGACAGCGATGAAGAATGAAACAATTCGCTTTTCATCTCCATCACTAAGCTATGCCGGAACCTAGATAAACTAAACCTACTGTATCACACTTTGTCTTGATAATTCAACCTTAAAAAAATTTAGGCTTGATACACTACGGCATCAAAATTGTTTGTATCAACAATCACGATACGTGCCCCCATCTCCTTATTCCCCACATTATCTCTATTGGGAACTACGGACATATAGACACGCGATGGCGATGTTGGATCACCATACGAAATAGCATTCCTTGCTGTATCAATAGACTTATGCTCACTAGGCAACTGTCCTCCTTTTATTGATGTCTTCCAATATCCTTCATCGTCAATATGCGCAACAACTTCATCTCCTACAAGCATTAGATTATGTACAATTCGATACATTGGTGTGAGAATTGGTTCCACCCCACCCCCCTTACTTACAATATAAAAATTCGTTCCTGCTCTTGTGTGCTGTGCAGAAACATGCCAATTGATTGGCTTATCACCATGCAACTCATCCAAGACCCCGAAATGAGATCCCGAAACCACGTCATTTGGAAACCTTTCCCCGATACCACGCGCATCATCTGGGTAACGAAACTGGGAAGTACCTGAAGAAACTGTTCGTTTTTCAACCGTAAGCATCTCTGGAGTTTGAAAATTCTTTCCCGCCTGTCTCACATAAACTTCTTTTGGGACAACAACGTTTATTCCAGAATTTCCCGTCACATTCCTCAAAAACTCTTGCATACGGGCGAGATCAGATCGTGCAATCTGAGATAAAAGATCATTATCTTCCCTCAAATTATGATCACCCTGATGATATGACTTATCAGAATTGTAGCTAAGACTATTAAAAGTCGCCTTCCATCCATTACCGCTTTCACGGGTGGCGACATTAAAACCATCAACAATACGTCTTGCATTGCCTTCTTGGAGTAAAGTATCACCCGGATTTTTTAATGCAAGTACTTTAAGATAAAAATTAAAGCAATTTCCAAACGAACGATACCCCCAACTTGCATGAGTACCAACAGTGTTAGCTCCGGAAGGTATCTTTAATAACTCCTGATACTCCTTCAAAAGTTCTGGATGGGCGGCAAGTTCCTGTTCGGTCACACCAGCTAATCCAAGAACAGACGATGGAGACATCTGAGACAATTTTTTTAAATCCTCCTGACGTATGCCATCTGCATCAAATATTGCACCATAAGAAATATTTAGTGTGTCCACAGTAAAAGGAACTCCCGCCTTCTCAGCAAAAACCCCATCCGGAGAAGATTCCACGACAGCCCCAGGAGTGATCTCAACACCTTCCCCTGTAGTTACCGTTTTTATACGATCATCCTCCTTAACAACATACATACTTGCAAGTGTTTCTGTGGAAACAATATGAATATTTGGGTAACGATGCATAAGCTCAGTAAGACGGCCCGATACATTGTCGGGAATCATAAAACGAGCGTCTCCCTTCATACCAAGAACATCAAAGATTTCTTGCATAGCAGGTGTAACAGTAGCCTGATCCACACGATCAAAGTAACGCATATTGCCACCCTCCTCTGAACTTAATCCCCCCAAAGCCCCTGAATAGAGAACGGTCACGTTCTTTCCTTTTTTTGCAGAGGCTACAGCTATTTCGACAGACTCTAACTCCCCCCCCACCACCAAAACATCGGTACTAAGCTTTTCTTTAACTGCCAATGGGCCGACAAAATCTACAGGTCTTAAACTTATCTGGTTATTCTCTTCGACGATTTGAAATTTAACCGCTTGGGGATTAAGAATCTTTCCACTTTTTAGTAGGCGGTAGGTGTCTACAAACCTCTGTGTTGTCTCGGGCGTCAATTGTTTTGAAGAAAGCTGCCGAGTAAGTTGATCGAGATAACGCACAATATCCTCAGTATATAAAATAGTTCCACTTTTTAACGTAAGCAATCCTTCGTGCTCTAGGCGCAAAAGCTGATCTTTGGATATAACTACTTCATTCTCAATAGGCGCCTCGATACCCTTCAATATTTGCCTTGGGTCAACAGCAGCTTCTACTCTCGGGGTAAGCGTTTCCGTAACAACCGTTCGGTCGCCGACAGGCATTGGATTTCCTTGAGGTTTTTGAAAACCAGGCACATATGAACCCAACACAAGAAGCGCAGAAAGACCCGCCAAAGCTGCTTTTGTTCTAAATTTACCAAGCCAACCCTTTTTAGGTAACACCTCAGGCCGTCTCTCAGAGACAGCCCCTTCTAACAGTGAAGATGCATCTACTTCTTCGTGGTTTAAAATCCCTGAAACATTTTCATTTCTTTGCTCTTCCTGGCCAATCGCCTCATCCTCGGATTTTAAGATTTGTAGAAATCTCTGTATATCTTCTGTTTGCCACTCGGTGCACACCACGTCTCTCACGCTATTATCCTCCATCGCCCTCCCATACATTTCTAATGCCCTCTCGTACTCTTTTCTATCCCTACCACGCATATCTCGAAGAGATACTAAATCCTCATCAAAATCATTCTTGAGTGTCTCCCTCAGTAACTGTTCCAAGTATTCTTGTTTCCACCTAAGGTTATTAGATTCCCATGCCACATCCTTGTCCAAATCCCTGCGGTCGCTTTCATCGTTACTTCCAGAAACCAATCGACGAAGAGCATGAAGTGCCCTGCGATAATATTCTGTACCTAACGTACGCAGCATACGAATCTTCCCTAAATCCTCTCCAAACACAGGAGGGGGAAGTACTATCGTCTCTTGGCGTACACCAGGAATGCCATTACTATCTAAAATAATCTGAGACAGAGGTACCTGCTCTTGATGAGCAACCTCATCAAGCACTTCAGGCTCATCCTTTTTTTCTTCAGCTTTTTCACTACCGGCCTCCTCCTTAGACGGATTGGGTGCTAAATCCACAACTTCTTCGGTGTCTCTCGCAATAACCTCAGTATCCCCTTGTTCCTCCAACACCTCTTCGTGTTCAACAACCACAATAGGCTCTTCGAATACGATGGTTGTACGGTTATTAGAAAGTGCTCGAGAAGAAACGATAGCATCTTCAACACTTCTTAGGTTCGAAACACTAGCTATTTGTCCACGGAACTCCTCACGAAGAGAAGATGTATCAAAAGACGCCATCGTCTTCGACATTACCTCTTTAAGAGACGCGGTAAGTGAAGATTCTAATTCCTTCTTTAAGGCTTGCGAAAATTTATTCTCAAGAAATGCAGACAACACC
Source organism: Parcubacteria group bacterium (assembly GCA_016217555.1). Lineage (GTDB taxonomy): Bacteria > Patescibacteriota > Minisyncoccia > UBA6257 > JACRHW01 > JACRHW01. The sequence continues at coordinate 26,475 of JACRHW010000008.1, read as the reverse complement.
CCCTTTCCTATCCCCCCAGAAAGTACAGTTCCATCCTCTCTCACCATTTCACTAGTGAGTTTATTGAGAAGTTTCTTTGAGTTTGCTACCGAAGAGGCAATAAAATTACGAGAAAACTGCGCAGGAATTTTTTCATAGCGAGTTTGTAGAGTGCCGAGAAGACCAGCGAGGGGAGAATTTGAAGCCTGAAGCTCTTCAATACACTTTGTCTTCTCAACGTGTTCAAGACGAAATTTTGCTGATTGATAGAGAAATTTTCGCAGCAACCCCTCCTTACCCCCTTGTGGAAGTTGGTCACATACTGTTTCAAAAAAACCTTGAATATCCTGAATATCAAATCCCTCAGGAATTTCACGCATCACCTCACCAAAAAAATGCTTCGCAAACTGGCGTCCTTCTGCAGAAAACCTTTTTCCCGAAAATAGTTGTTCGAGCGCACCCTCTTTGGGAAGAGTTACCTCAACACCACCTAGATTTTTCTTTTCATAAGAAGCGGGATCATCAAAAGAGGCCTCCCTTTTTTCTTCTGCTGGTACTCTATAAGATTCCAACGGCTTAAAACGAAGTTTTGCCGACTGCTGTAAGAGTTTTTTTAATGCCCCCTCTTCCCCCTCATCAGAGAGCAAACTATGCACAACCTCAAAGAGGGAGGCTTGGTCTTCTTTTGGTGCCTCGTGTGTTACTTCCTTAAAAAACTTATCAGCAAAAGCCTTTCCTTCGGGCGAAAACCCCCTACCTGCAAATAAATGGCTAAGTGCCTCCCCTTTTGGAAAAGATACCTCAACACCTCCAAGATCTCTCTTCTCATAAAAAGCAGGGTCTTCGAAAGAAAAAATGCTCTCCTTATTGTTTATCCCTTCTCTACTCATAATTTTGTAAAACTCTGAATCAAAAGATTATCTAAAAATGTATTTAAACGGGTACGCAACCTCCACGCCGTAACCTCACCATCAACGTATTTCTTAAAAATCATCAGCATCGTCTCCTCTGATGGGTTCTCCTCGAGTGCAGCCTGGACAAGTCCTTGCTCCTCAAAAGGAATCAACTCCTCTAAAAATCGAAGTGCCTCGCCCCACACCTCATCAGAGACTAAGGAAAGAATTTTTTCATCTTCCTCACGGGGGCGACGATCTTGGAATAACCTAAATCGGGTGATAATTTCCTGTTCAAAAAAAGAATGCGTATCCATAGAAACCATAATACTGCTATTGTAGCGTGCAATATTTTTTATTGCAACAAAAAGACCCCTCTTTAGGGGCCTAGGATTTATAATTAACCTATTTCTCGATCCTAAGTCGAACACCTGCATTCACATCAAGAACATATTTTTGTGATGGACCATCAATAATACTCTGCACTACGCGAGGTGGATTAGCTACCTTGTTACGCAAATTACCAAGCGAAGGCGGAGAAACCCAAACACCATTTTCACCCTGATAGTGAATGTGTTGATCTGTTTCTTCTTCGGCATCTTGTGGAAGAATGATCTGAACATATAGTTGCATGGGGTTCTTAATCCCTGCAAAAAACGATCTTACAAGATCCAAAAACTCACGAGCACTGTCTGGAGCATGCTTAGACGCAACAAAAGACTGATTCTCATAATTATTGCCGGATTGAATAGTCATTCTGAACGAAGTAGATCCTGAGATATAAATATCGTTGGGAACTGTATAAGGAGTACGAATAGTGAAGCGTGCAGAGTTATCGAGAGTACGAAGCCCAAGAATGACATAAAATGTCTCACCGCGCTTAACTGATGTAATAGGGAGACCATCTGCATTTACGACAGCGCTAGAGTCAAGGAAAAGACGTTGTACTCCAGGTGTGAAAGAAAAGGACGTTTGAATACTACGCACATCAAAATTCCATTCACTACCAAGTATGAGAGAAACCTTGCGTACAAAATCGCTAAACAGATCCTCTTCTGGCTCCAAGACGTTACGAGAAAGCGTTTGCCTTGGTTCAAAAATCCTTGAATCATTGAAAGAAAGCGAAGTACTGTCTCCAAAAGTAATCATAGTCTTCATTGTACCTAATGTGAGCGTCTCCAATGAGTACACATTATCAACAAGAGTCTTCATTCCCATCGATGAAAGAATAGGTGCAAGAACCTTCTGCCTTACGACACTGAATGAATATGAGGTAGTAATACCGCCAACAGTAACTTGACAAGAAAGAGGAAGGAGCACACCTGGTTTTGGACCGATACTCCCCTCAATAGCAAAGATCCCATCCTTTTCAATCGTACCAAAATGTTCAAGCAAACGAGCAGGAAGCTTATGTGAATCAACCTGACTCTTAACAGTTGTCGCAATTTCGGCACGGCGTGCAGGCATTTCAATTTTACCAATGCCAAGCTCACTCAAAAAAGGATGCCCAAAAGCATAAAATGTCTTCTTGAGCGGATCCACATAAGTAACCGTCCCTGTGGCGTAGTAGGTAAAATCTCCCTGAGAAAGAAGTACCGACACGGCGTCGCCCGGTTGTGGTTCACGCTCAAGATTCATAAATACAGCTTCCGTAGAAACATCCACATTTCCACTCGCTACCTTTGTAAAAGTAATAAGCGACTTTACAAAACACATACCAAGACCAGAAACATACTCATTGTGTGTCTTTACGGCAAATAAACTATCGTTGTCGTTATTTCGTTCTCGAAGAGTGGTACTACGAAGTGCATCGTTTTTATTCAGCATTGCCTTAATAGGAGTAACCCCGGCAAGATACTCACCCTGCGGAGCAAGTGCATTAAATCCATACGCATACGCTCCCACCAACTTCCACTCACCCATGTGTTTTACGTATACAGGAGAACCACTCATTCCAGCAACCGCGCTAATATTCGCAAGTGGCTTTCCGATCTTAAAAAGCAATACTTTTTCGATGTCAGTAAGAGGGTGCGGAGCAACCGCAACGTACTCAAGCTCATTAACGCTCAGCTCAACGCCCTTCAATACCGTAATACAATATCCAGTCGTTCCAACCTTAAGCTGCTTCCACTCAACGAATGTAGACGTCTGCCCGTGTGTCTTCTTTAGCCATGCATCAAAATCTTCACGTTCTGTAAACGCAAAACAAGGAACACTCACCAAAAGAAAAATGAAAAAAGAAATCAAGGCATTACGACATCTCATGATATTCGTTCTCCTTATTTTAGTTGTCGATGAGCTACCTATAGCTTAGTAACTACCCCCCGAATGTCAATAGACACCCCAGAGGGCGTCTATCAAAGAAATCGGTACTAATTTTTGAAACTATGCAGGAAGAATACTTGGCTGATAATCTATCTCACACACCCCACTTACGCAAGCAAGTTCCTTTTTCACCTCTGTCATGTCTTCATCTTCATAAAGAACAAGTTTTGCAAAATCAATCTCAGGAAACTTCGCGTTAAGTTCATTATATTTTTCCTGTGTAATCTCCTCATAGGGCGCAAGACGATAGATATGTTGGCTTCGTGGCAAAAACGAAAGTCCTCCAATCATATCCCAATTCTCGTATACCCAGCTCCCCACACGAAGCCATTCATCTTCTCCTACGGAAATCGTTGTAGATGGGTTATGCTCCGTAAAATTCTCCTTCACTGTCTTCCAGAAATTTAACTGTTCGAGTGCAGTAAGATCATCCTTATACACAGTACCTTTTGCTGAGGGTGCCTTAACAGGGAACTCAACGACGTATGTTGTCGCCGTTTCCTTAGATTGGCCCACTTCCGGTTCGTAGGGCACTGCGGTATCACGCAGCATCTTAAAAATGGGGTTATGGCTCTCGATACGAACACGACGGATATAATAACGTGCATGGCGTGGATGCATTCCGGAGGAAGAATCAAATAACTGCGAACCATTTCCAGAAGGCTTTACACACGTCACCGCAGCCGAACGATTAATACCAAAACGCTCGGCATATTTCCTGTTTGTATCCACTGCGACCTCCTTTAACTTTCTAAAAACAGAGGCGTTCCTAAGTACAGGGCAATCCCATTGTCCTGTAATGGAAACACCAAGCAACGCCTCCTCCTCACAATTTTTCTTCCATTCTTCTGAAAGGTATGGAAAATTAGTAAGCGTGGCCTGGTAGGTACCAAGAATAGCAGCAATACGAACCTTATCCATGAGGGTATCAACAGTATCATCAACTCGTGCGACAACTTCAGAAAGATTGCAGAACTCTTTTGATTTCAAGATAATTTCGCCACAAGGATTCGTTCCTGATGTTTGCGCATCTGGTTCAAAAAGTTTCCATCTTCGTGTAGGAAATTGCTCTTTTAGACTTCCTCTATTGAAAATTCCGCGCTCCCCCGAACCTGCCTTTGCGAGATTTATCCATTCGTCAAGAAACTGTGGCATAGTAGGCTTTTCGTTATAGGCAACGGAATTATTAGCCATAGATCGCTCTGGGTGCGTAAGATAGAACTGACCATTCTTTGCCTCTCGCATACCTGTGTCATCAAGATCAGAAAGCGAAAGCAGTGCCGAACGTCGTACACCTCCCGCAACGACAGTTTCTCCAATCTTACAAATAATATCGTGTGCATCTATCGATTTTAACCTCCTTCCCTGACACGCCAGCATACGCTCACGCGTAAAATTCAACAAATTTTTCAATGGCTCTGGCCCCGAAGATCGCCCCCCCATAGTCTTGAGACGCGCGCCACGAGGACGAAGTTTTGAATAATCAAACTCCACATCCTTTCCAGATGCCCACGTCTTAAGCCCATGCACGAGCGCATCTGCCCAACCCTCACGACTATCAGAAATTACATACGTCGTAACCTTCCCCACAATCTGACGCTTGATTATAGGAAGAAGTCCTACAGTCTGCTCCTCAACAGAAAATCCAACCCCCGTTCCACACATGAGGATATATACAATCTCCCCAAAATCCTGCCACTCCTTTGGAGCAGTAAAAGAACAGTTATATGCGGCAACGTTCGTAGCACGGGTCGCCTTTCCTGCAAACTGCAAAAGTCGCATAGACCCGAGAGCCTTCATGTCTAAAACATACTCACGTATTTCTTCATACTCCCCCTCCTTGAGCTTCGATCCAAGATTCTCCTTCATAAAAGATATATATCTATCAACCGTCTCAACCCATGTTTCACGACGATTCTCCTCCTCAACCCATCGTGCATACGTCTGGTAATAGACAAACTCGGAGAGATTGTTTCTAAAGTATTTACGGCTCTCCTCAACTAATTTTTTTACACGATCAGGAACTACTTTATTTTCCGAACGAAGTCTTGACCGCTCTTCACGATACAAAATATATGACTTCGCCGTTTTTGGAAAATCCATCATAATAAGCGTCTCCTCAACAACGTCTTGGATCTCCTCTACCTGCGGAATATGATCAGCCGGAAACTTTTTAGATAAAATACGTACAACTTCATTAGAAACCCTCTGTGGGTCTTTCATAATATCGCCCTCTTCTGCAATAGTCATCGCCTTTTTCACTGCATTCGTAACGCGTGTCTGATCCCAGGGTACAATACGCCCATCGCGCTTTCTAATCTGTGTAAACTGCATTTTTGAAGTTTGTTTTGTCATATATAACGTTAGGTAAATATAAAATACTAATATACGAATCCATACAAATGATACGAATGGTTACGAATACGTACGATATTCGTATTGATTTGTAGTATTAGTATCATTCGTATATTGGTATGGTTTGTGTTCGACACTTCTACTATCGCCCCGTTCACCTGTGGAGTAAATGTGGATAACTTCCCAACAAAAAACCGCTCACAGGAGCGGGTTTCGAGGATCATACAACCCCCAAATCGTCAAAAGAATAAATGCAAAGCCGTTTACTAGTCTTCTGCCTTGATTAAACCATTATATTTGGGATTTTGTTCTAACCACTTGGTCAAATGTCCTTTGGTTAAATAATGAAAACCAAATTGATTAGTCCAATTCAAGTCACCATTTTCATAAGCTTCTGGTATTTGATATGCTAGTTCTTTTTCTTTAGAGTCAATTATAATTCCTTGTTTTTTCAGATATTCCCGGTATTGCTGATTAGTAAATTCTATATCTTTTTGCCTCATAATGTCAGGAATTGCGAATATGCCTGCAATTTCTTCTGGAGCAAATTTTACGCCTTTCTTTTCCAAATAATCTCGATATTGGCGACAAATAAGACCATCCACGGGTTGGCCCAGCTCAATTTGTTCGTCATTGGCTAAAATTTCCAAAAGCTTTTTACTGCGCAAACTAAACCCTCCATTACCGACATTATGATCAGGATTTTCTTTAAAATATCCGATCCAAGGACACCCTATATAATCATAATTCAGAAACTCTCCTTGCCAGTTATCTGCGCTTAAAACAAAACCATCGTGTTGAAAAATTAAAACAAACTCAGTCTGAATATAATCATTCAGTTTTTTAATCATAAATTCCGAATAGTTTTCGATTGAATCTACTTTGTCGATTTTGATTACATTATTATCACTGGACTCTATTGAGGATAAAAGCTTGACCGCACCAAATTCAATATCTTTGACACAAATATCCCTTGCAACCTTAAGCCTATCAAGATCAACGCAATCGAGACCCAATAACGTAACATTTTTTAGATTAAGCATAATTTTTAAAGTTAATTATTTTAGTAAATCCTATCGCAAGAATACCCCATCAAACCACTATTATGTATAACCCTTGGCTTGAATTTTAAACATTTGAGCATACTTACCATCATCTTTTAACAGTTCCCGATGCGTTCCTGACTCAATTATTTTGCCATCTTCAATAACTACAATCTTACTAGCATTGCGCACGGTGGAAAAACGATGAGATACCATAATTAAAGTTTTGTTTTTATAGACTTTTTCTAAGTTTTGGAAAATCTCATACTCAGATTCCGCATCAATAGCACTGGTTGGCTCATCTAAAATCAAAACTGGAGCTTGTTGGTAAAATGCTCTAGCAATCGCCAACTTTTGCCACTGTCCACCGGACAGCTCTTCACCCTCTTCAAAATCCTTACTCAACATCTGGTCAAAATTTCGATCATATTTATTAATAAACTCGTAAGCGCCAGACTGTAATGCCGCTTCTTTCATTCTATTTTCATCCTGAATTTGCGGAGCCCCCAGCATTATATTATCCCTAAAAGTAAATTTGTATTTCACAAAGTCCTGAAAAAGGGTTCCGAGATGACTGTACCAGTTGGCAAGACTTAAATCTTTTATATTAATACCGTTTATTATAATTTCTCCACTATCAGCGTCATAAAAACGACAAAGCAGTTTAATTATCGTAGTCTTGCCGGCGCCATTAACCCCAACAAGGGCAAGACTCTGCCCTGGTTCAATAACAAACGAAACTCCATTTAAAACTTTTTTACTGCTGTTAGGATAGGAAAAATGCACATTTTTAAATTCAATTTTTGGCGGTTTTAACTCTTGAAGAAATTGTGGGTTTTCCACCTCTTTAATTAATTTGGGCAACGCCATCAATTCAAAAAATGGATTGATAAATAGATTATGTCCATACAAATCACCACAGTTTGAAGTACCAGAAATAATATTACTTCTTAACTGTTCCATGGCGCTAACAATGAAAGTAATGGCCCCAACCGTCAATGCTCCGGTCAACGCATTCGGCAACATCCAATAGATTAATAAAAAAGCTAAGCAATTTTCAAAAATAGGCGACAAAACCAAAGTACGACTATATTGGGCAAGTGGCTTTTGGGTTGTATTCAAAATCGAATCTTGAAGTTTAGTCAAACGACCAAATAAAGCACTTTGAGATTGAAAAATCCTGGTTTCAACAATTGATTTTTCCTCTGTTAGCAAATCCGTTATATACCACATTTTCCTAGTTTCCGGATTGGAGGCCGCATAAACAGAGTAAACACTTTTGCCCAGTTTAAATTTAAAGTAGAACCTTGGAAGCGAAACTAGAAGTATAGCAATAGGAATCCAAATATTATAAGCGCTAAGAGCAATAAAAATTGAAATAATACCAATTAAATCACGAAAAATATTATTCCATTTTTTCAAAAATTGCGGCACATGTTCCATGTAGGTAAACTTCACTCGAGTGATCAAATTTTGAATTTCAGAATTTTCTAAATGGCCAATATCTAAACTCGACATCTTTTTAATATAACGGCGATCCAAGCCGAGAAGCAACCTATTATTCAACAGTTTATCTAAATAGTTTACATTCAAACCCCAATACAACGCAGCCCCCAACAATTTCATGAAAAAATAACCCGCCAAAATAAGAACAATGATTGAAGAAATTGAGTTTTGTAAATTCGCAATAGAGGTGTTGCTTACAACGTTGTCAAGCATAATCTTAAAAAGATATGCGGCAATGATCGGAAAAATAGCCCCCAACGCAGATGTGAAGAAATAGAGAAAAACCAATCTAGAATCAATCTCCCAAGATAATTTAAAAACACGAACAATGTTTTGTAAGAGATTAGAAACTATTTCTTTTGTTTTATCCATAGTCTTTCACACAAATATGACATTAGTATACCCCCCCCCCTCACGCGCGTGTCAAAAAAAATTCATGTAAACTATAAATCTTTTTGTTTGTATGAAACATAAGATGTACACAAAAAACCGCTCACAGGAGCGGGTTTCGAGGGGCATACAACCCCCAAATCGTCAAAAAATACCAATAAAAACTGTTTTCCAATACAAAAAAGAATCTCCATGGGCTTACGCCTACAGATTTTAAGGAGTAATAAAAAACCCGCACGGATGTACGAGGTCGGGAGCATTACACTCCCTGTCTTATTTTTTCGCGACGTTCTAAGGACTAAGGACCAAAGATCATGAAGACCTAAAGTTCAAAGTCCTAAGGGCTACTGACTTGCGGAAACGAGGGCGGGGAAGCGACTGCGCCAGTCGTCATCAAGCCAGCGGTAGCGCCAGTCCCACTGACCACCACGGAAGCAGAGATACCGCACATAGAGAAAGCCATCGGAGTCGCGGTAGATGGTTCCCCAGAAGTAGATGAAACGGATGTTTCCGTTCTCGTCTTTCTTCCATTCCTCGGGGATCAGCTCTTGCTTGGCGTACAAGAAGTCAAGCATGTTGGCGTTGTAGACTGGCTGTTTCTCAAGCTCCTTGCGAAGCTCATTGCCCACGATACTCTTGTTACCCCGTTGATTCCTCGAAAGGTGGAACTTCACCTTAGCAGGATCCCATTTCAGAATTCCACCCTTCTTGTGCTCCACCACGCTCCAACCATTGGGAACATGGGGGTTGGCGTCGAAATCGATGAGATGTTCGATACTCATTGTTGGTTCTCCTTTTCGTTTTTTTGATGCTTTTTCCCTTGTCCCGTTAGAGGCACACAGCCTCTAACGGGACTTGCAGGAGTACGCATCATGTACTGATTTGAATATACCCGATTTCGTGGATTTGTCAAGATCGCATGACGGGGACTTGTTGCGTAATACAAATTACCTTGACTTTTCCTCAAGTCCGACTATACTCTAGATAGGTGTTTGGAGGGTTCGCCCTCTCACGGCTTTCAAGCTGTAGCCAAACACCCATAAAAACCCGCCACTTGGCGGATTTTTTATTTCTAATCCTCCTCCGGTATGCCATCATGGAGTACCCTAATCATTGTTTTCGTATTCATTCCCCAGAAAGGAACAATACTCCAAAAGAACTTTTGCCCACCTTCTACCTGCTTAATGATAATCCTCACTCGATTTCTTTTTAAAACAGCAATAAATTCATAATAAATTACTCCTTTTAACAAAGTGTCTGTTCGGCCGTGCACTCGTGTTCGCTCAAACTTCTTTGTCTCAAGTATCCCCTGAAGCGTGTGAGATGATTTTAATATCTCGGGCGCTAAATGTAAAAGCCTAAACCTCATGTACTGATCTTGTTCTAAACGAGCTTTTTCTCTACGTTTGAACTTAAGATGTTCGAGGCCCTGCGCCCCGAAAGAAATTTTCTCCTTGAAATATGGACAATATACCTCACCAAGTGTTTTATAAAGCCCCTCCCCTTTTTCTTTTACCTCTGTAAATTATTGCTCAGAGAATTCAAACATAACAGTGCTAATTCATCGCTCAGAAAGGCTACCTCTTCTTTCTTAAAAATGCGGGTATATCCCAATGATCCTTCATAGGATCCTCTGGTTTCTCCTTCTTCCCTGATGACTGTTGTTTTACTGGTTCCTCCTCCTTTTTTTCTATTTCATCTTCGATATCAGTATCGAGAGCAATATCAAGTGTTTCGTGTACGGCCTCTTCCTTCTCCTTCTTGGCTGCGTTAGCGTCAGACCCCATCTCTGCTTTTTTATATCCATCGAACCCCGTTGCAATAACAATTACCTTAATATCCCCCTTTTTCATACGCTCATCGTGATATGCTCCAAAGATAACACGTGCGGCCTGATCGATTGGTTCGGTAATTATCTTGGCGGCTTCGTTAACCTCAGAAAGTTTCAGATCATCATTGCCCGCAACGCTAAAGAGAACACCCTTTGCCCCACTCATAGAAACTTCGAGGAGCGGAGAATTAATTGCCTGACGCGCAGCAGCAATAGCACGATCCTCGCCCGAAGCTGTTCCTATACCGATAATAGCAGTTCCTGCGTTTTGCATAATTGCTTTCACGTCTGCAAAATCCACGTTAATAATACCCGGCAAACTCACAAGCTCTGCAATTCCTCGCGTTGCCTGATGGAGCACATCGTCAATTGCCTCAAATGCTTTGTGCAGCGGAGTATCCTTGTCAATAATATTAAAAATGCGATCGTTGGGAACAAAAATAAGCGTATCTACGCGCTCTGCGAGTCGTTGTGCGGCTGCTTCTGCCACCCTCATGCGCTGAATGCCCTCAAAGAAAAAAGGCTTAGTAACAACGGCGATAGTAAGTGCTCCAAGTTCCTGGGCGATCTCAGCCACTACAGGGGCCGCACCAGAACCAGTACCTCCTCCAAGTCCAGCCGTAATAAATACCATGTCAGCACCCTTAAGCACTTCATGAATCTCCTCACGCGTCTCCTCTGCTGCCTGGCGACCAAGCTCTGGGTTCATACCCGTTCCCAGACCGCGTGTAAGATTTTTTCCAATATGAATCTTCTCTTTTGCTACTGACTGATGAAGATCCTGAGAATCTGTATTAATCGCAACAAAATCAACCCCTTTTATCTGGAGTCTATTCATGCGAGAGACTGCATTACCACCGCCGCCACCCACGCCAACTACTTTTATCTTTACAAATGACTGAAAATCGGGTTTTACGTGTGGCATAAGATTAACATACAAATATACGAATTATACTAATGATACAAATCAATACGAATAGTCTCAACTCGTATTCGTAACCATTCGTATCATTCGCATGGATTCGTATATTAGTATCCTTTGTTCGTATTAGGGGATGAAAATACGGAAGATCTTTTTGACTTTGTTAAGAAACCCCTTCTCGGATTCTGTGGCACCGCTTATCTTCTCATCAGCGCCCCAAAAAAGCAAACCCATGGCCGTTGAAAACTCAGGTCTACGCACCATCTCTTCGACAGAGCTATCCTCACATTCGATCTTAGAAGGTTCACCAACTCTTACTACCATTTTTAATTCACTTCTTACAAGGTCTGGAAGACCAGTTAGACGTGACCCGCCCCCAATAAGAACAATGCCGCCAGGGAGACGCTTGTCCCCCAAGGTCTTTAGCTCTGTTTTAACAAAATCAAAAATTTCTGCAAGCCGCGCCTCAACAATTTCGGCAATAAACTTCTTTGACACCTTCCCTTCAAGGATTGGATCAATCCTTGAGAGTTCTAGTACTTCTTTTTTAGAGACCTCATCCGAAGTTCCTGCATAAAGGAGTTTCACCTTCTCTGCTGCATCAACGGGGATTTTGAGACCAATTGCAATATCATTCGTAATACGCGTAGAACCAACAGGGAAAATAGAGGCATGCAAAAGCTTCCCCTCCTCAAATACAGCCATACCTGTTGTACCAGCCCCAATATCAAGCACTACTACGCCAATTTCACGTTCATTTTTTGTAACTACAGAACGACTCGAAGCAAGAGGTGAAAAAATCATTCCTCCAATACGCACATTGGGCTCAAGACACTTAGTGATATTTTTAACGACGGGAGAAAATGTATCAACAACGAGGCTATCTACCTCAAGACGAATACCATTCATTCCAAGAGGATCCTTAATCCCTACTCCATCAACAAAATACTCTCGAGGAATGACGTGAAGAATAGAGCGGTTCAAAGGAAGATTAATCGCCTGAGAAGCCTGAATAACACGATCAATATCCTCATATGAAATCTCTCCATCAGCGCGAGCGACAGCAACAACACCACGAGATGCACGCGCCATACTTTGATACCCCCCCACGTTTACATAGGTATCTTTAAAGGCATCACGCGCAGAGGCATCAACCTCAGAGCAAAACTCCACAATAGCCTTTCGTGCCTCGTCCATGTCTACAATCATGCCATTACGCATCCCCTGCGAATCCCTACGCTTTGCGCCAAGAATACGAAGATTTCCACGATCCAAGTGCCCCCATACTGCACGAATAGTAGAGGTACCAATATCTAACCCAGTAAAACAATTTTTCATCATTACAAAAACAAAAAGTTAACTCTTGTCCTTATTCTACTTCAATCCACACCATAGAGACAATAGTGGATGAGCTTCTAGCTATTAGCTTTTAGAGGGTTAGAAAAAAACCCACACCTTATGTGAGTTCTAAAATTATCTACTTGGAGACAGTGGATCCACAAGACACACTGATGCCCCAATCACCTTCAAGGTAATTATATCCTTCATGCCATTCGTCTTCACAACAATATAAATACCGAACGCACTGTTCACCATCGAGGTCACGATAAATCGTACCCCTAAAGTGTATAGACTTACCCTTCCACTTTTTTGGAATAAGCCACCTGTGAACAAGTAAATAATCGAGAAGATTAGCATTGAAGGGATTCTCCTCCTCAATCTCCCTATACATATCATCATTTCTCATGCCCCGAGAGATCTGACATACATATAGCCTTACCCTAGTCGAGTCCAAGGAAAAGTGTCCGCCTTTGATATGTTTCACAACCGACCAACCAACGGGCACCACAGGAGCAGCATCAAGGTCAACAATATTTATCAAATCATCTCCCAAATTTTCACCCATCATACTATACCACCTCTCGAGTTCTGATCTGCCTAAATATCCCACACCATTTATATATTTGTCAAATCGTTCAAAATGGATTCCTCTTTTGTCTCCATTTTTAGTGCATCAAACTCCTTTTCGTGATCAAAGCCTAATAAGTGTAGTACGCCATGCACAAGAAGCTTTTTCTCCCACTCGTCGCGTGGAATTCTAAGCTCTTTTGCCTCCTTTGCAATATGGCTCTGAGCTAAGTAGATTTCTCCCAAAAACTCCTTACCTATTTCAGGATCCACAAAGCCCTTTGGTTCTGGAAACGAAAGCACATTCGTTACCTTATCTTTTCCTCCAGAACGTTTATAGAGCTCCCGCATGCGTATATCGCTTACATAATAAATATCTACACTCGCCGTAGGAATCTCTAAGATACTAAAAAGACGCGCAACAAGTGCTGCCGTCTTTTTTTGTTGTAATACAGTACCAAAAACTCTTACACCCATTATTATTTAGAATTTATGTATTTGGATGGAGTTCGAGGAAAAAGCGAGGAGCGGAGTAAGCGATAGTCAGATACTATCGCGTCGAGCACCAGAGCTCTTGACGAAGAAATACGCCAAATACGTAAATTTTAGCGTGCTCCCGGCTTCTTGACGAGAAGACCGAGTTTCTTAAGTCGCGCAAACTCCTCCACCTTTACTGCACGATACATCGCAGAACGATGTCGTTTTGTCTTAGTCACCACACGCTTGGTATAACGCCTATGTCGCGCTTCAAGCAAAACACCACTCTTTTGTATAGCTTTTCTAAAGCGACCCACAAACCCTTCGGAGGATTCCCCCCCCTTCCGTTTCATTGCAATAGCCATTGTATGTTAGTAATTAGCTTTTAGCTTATTAGGTATTAGGATTTATTTTTAACTTTTTTCAGAAATTTAGTCAAGGCAAGAAAAAATCAAAAACCAAGATCACTTGAAAGGACTTCGGCGACTCTTTTAATACCAGATTTCAAATCGACATTGCCACCAAGTTCTGACTTCCCCTTATTACTTAAAATATATTTTCCACCCTCTTGAATTACATCAGTATTTTTAAAAACCGCCTCAATCTCTCCCTGCCGAATGTTATCAAGCCTTTCGAAAGTAATACCCGCAAACTTAAAGGCAAGTTCGCGACTCACGGGTTCTCTTACTACAGCCAAAATTAATTCGAGCTTTTTTGCCAACGTTAAATCCTCAAATACAGGCAGTCCTTTATTTTCAATTTTACCAATACCTTCTGTCATGCTTTCTGCAACATTACTTCTTGAGACGCTTCTTGATCTCGTCGAATATTTTTGGAAGTGGGATGATTTCCTGTGAGCCCGTCTTCATGTCACGTAAAATAATAGTATCATCGAGTGCCTCACGTTGTCCAAGAATAAGCACAAAATCAGCCTGCAAACGATCGGCAATCTTAAGCTGAGCCTTGATAGAATCTCTTCCAAATGACTCTGCAACACTAATTTTCTCCTTTCTAAACACCTCTCTCAATTTCATGAGTTTTCGTTTTGCAATCATACCAAGCTGAACAAGAAAAACACGCACGTTGTGCTCCTCGCTGAGGTTCATGCTTTTACCGACGAGATCGGCCACACGATCTATTCCAATTGCTCCTCCCATTGCGGGAGTATCCTTACCCCCCAACATTTTTACAAGATCATCGTAGCGACCACCCCCCGCAAGCGCAAGCGGAGTTGAAGAAGCAACCTCCTGTCCCTCGGTACCCCCCCCTTCTCCCTTCTTTACCTCCTCTTCTTTCTTCTGTTCCTTTGCCTGTTTTTCAAAAAATGCAGGATTAGAGAAAATCTCAAAAACCGTACGTGTATAGTAGTCCAACCCACGTACAAGATAGGGGGAAAGTGCATAAGGAATCTCCAATTCATCGAGAAATTCTAATACCCCCTTAAAATGCGAGTTGCAGTCGTGACAAAGATTATCAAGCATGGTTGGCGCACCAGCACGATATTCGACACATTCCTTTTCTTTACAATCAAGGAGACGAAATGGATTGCGTTGAAAACGATTACGACAATCTTTACACACCTTAGGTAGTTTATTCCTGTAGTAATCCCTAAGCTTTGTACGCCATATACTTCGACATGATTTATCTCCAATACTATTGATCTCCACCACCAAATCTTTTATTTTAAGTTGCTTTAATATGTTAAAAAATATCAAAATAACCTCTGCATCGTAAGAAGAGCTTATGTCCCCCAACACCTCAACGCCAAACTGGGAAAGCTGACGCAACCTCCCTCGCTGAGGATTTTCGTGCCGAAACATGGGACCATAATAAAAAAGCTTCACGGGTTGTGGTAAATTCTGCATTCCTTGCTCTATAAAAGACCGCACAACACCCGCCGTCCCTTCAGGACGCATAGTAAGCTGGGTACCCCCCTCAGTCTTCAGGTTATACATCTGCTTTTCTATGATATCTGTAGTATCTCCAACTGAACGCAAAAAAAGCTCCGTATCTTCAAGAATAGGCGTCTCAATACGATCGTACAAATAATAACGCGCCTGCTCAAAGGCGATATTCTGAATCTTTTCCCGGACAAGCGCCTCTTCAAACAAAACATCCCTCATTCCGCGAGGTGCTTTTGGAATCCATTTTCCCTTAGGCGCTACTGCCTTTTTTGCTGCTGTTGCTCCTTGTTTTTTAGCCATATGTTTTAATATCTAGAATTAGGATTATAAAAAAAATTTAAGGCTTATGCATTCGAGTGCAGTACGAGGAAAACGCGAGGAACGAAGTAAGCTGTACACAAGAAGTACTGCGTCGAGTACCACAGCATTTGACGAAGTAATGTGCCGAATGCGTAAGCCTTACTTGCTAGTTCCTACTGCATAGTCACTTGACGCAAACACCTTTAATGCCCCAAAAGGCCAAAGTCTAAATCGCACGAGCCCTATAATATTATTGGTTGGCACCGCCCCCCACATACGAGAGTCGTAACTAAATTCCCTATTATCTCCCATTACAAAATATTGCCCCGGCTGAAGTTTCTGAATGATATCTCCATTTGTCTTTTCGGTCTGAGGAAGATACCCCTCACTTAACGTACCTACGGTCCCATTCACCTCAGTCACCACAACTTGATTATTTTTAATCTCCACCGTCTCTCCAGGAAGCCCTATAATACGCTTGATATAGAACGTAGCATAATCCTTAGGATAACGAAAGACAATCACCTCCCCACGTTGTGGCTGCCTAAACCGATAGGCAATTTCATCAATAATAAGGTAATTTCCATTCAAAAATGTTGGTTCCATGCTCGATCCACGCACCAAAAAGGGCTGAGCAATGAAATAACGCACCAAAAACACAGCAAGAAGTGAAACAACAAGCACCTCTGCTAACTCAAGTATAAAAAGAAAAATATGACGCATAATAATAAAATAAAGATGTAAAACTCAAAACCATTATATATTTTTTAGTTTTGAGTTGAAGTTTTGCGTTTTGACTTTTGATTTTTGACGTTACGATGTGGCATAATTGTACCATACATTTTAGAATACACAAATGTCCAAATTTCTCATTATAGGCCTTGGTAATACAGGCGAAAAGTATGAAAAAACCTATCATAATGTAGGTTCTTTGGCTATTGACCACCTCGCCCAAAAGCTTTCTCTGACTCCAAAAATCCTCAAAATCCCTATCCGATGGAACTTTCGGAAGATAACAAGCACCATATTCTCTTCAGAAGAACTCATACTAGCAAAACCCTCCTGCTACATGAACGAGTCGGGTACTGTTGTTGCCCCCCTCCTTAAACACTATAGTGTGCCCCCAGATCACCTCGTCGTCGTCCACGACGATTCTGACATCATACTTGGCAATTTCAAACTCAAGTTTGGAGGTAGCTCTGGAGGGCATCGTGGTATAGAATCCATCATACAGACCACAGGTACTCAAGATTTTTGGCATCTCAAGATTGGTATCCGCCCCGAAGAGAGTGAAAGCCCTATACGCCTCAAGGCAGAACGACTCGTGCTCCAACATATAGGAGAGGAAAAGCAAACCATTCTTGACCAGGCAATCGACAACGCGTTAGACTCACTTCTTCAAGAACTCAAAACCCAAAACTCAAAACCCAAAACTACAACGTAAAAATAAAAACTATTGTGCGTTGTTTCTAGTTTTGAGTTGAAGTTTTGCGTTTTGACTTTTGATTTTTGAATGTAAGTTGATACGCCGCAATCCCAAATGCCACCGCAACGTTAAGTGACTCCTTTTTGCCAACCATAGGAATTTCTATAACTGCATCAGCACGTTCTAGTGCGCTTTTACTAACCCCCTTCACCTCGTTCCCTATCACAACTACCAAATGAGTGAGGTTCAACCTCATTCGTTTGGTAGTAAAAAGATTTTGTGCGCCAGAAGTCTGCTCGAGTGCAATCACAAAAAATCCCTCTTTTTTGAGTTTTTCGATACATCGCCATGTCGAAGACACCTTCTCGTAAGGCACTGACTTTTCTGCGCCAAGTGCCGTCTTTGCAAAGTCATTCAAAAGATTTCCAAATCGATCGACAGGTGTTGGCGTAATGCCACACAAATACACCTTCTCAACTCCCACCGCATCAGAAGTTCTAAAAATAGACCCCACATTATGGACACTCCGAATATTATCCAAAATTACTTGCATGAACGATATTGTAACAAAATCAATCCAAAAAACAAAAGCCAACATAGAGATAAGAGTTACGGTAACCAGAGATCCCGACACAAATTGGATATCATTCGGAGACCCAAAAAGAAGTTCCCGCAACTTCTGTCTACGAGATACCTTACCTACAAGAGAAGAGACCTTTTTTCCACCAACAAGTCGTTCACCCCAACGCGCAATACGGAAAAAGGCGCCATTCTCTCCCAACCCCATAAGAAGAAGCTCGTATCCCTTCTTGTGATGACAAGCCCTTACAACATACCTTACGAATAGCTTAAGCTTCTTCAACGCTTCATACTCGTCAAGTACCGATTCTGGGATAAAATAGTGATTGGGTCGTTCCCCATAGTCCTCTAGTTCACACAGTTCAGGAAGCCACATCTCCCACAACTTCATCTCATCTGGAGAAATTTTGGGATAGTATCGTTCCGGATAAAGAGAGTGTTCCAAGACAAGATCTTTCTTTGCCCTATCGATCCTGTGACCTACGAGCGTAACCTGTCCATTCAATTTAAGCTCTTTCGAACGCTCCTTGATCTCCTGGAGGTTCCCCTCTTCGGTCTTTACGCCCTGTGCGATATGGCTTGTAAAACGCTCATGTATCTCCTCGTGAGGAAGCTCCGCAACCCGATACATTTCAACTTGTGCCATGTTCTATTCCTCCTTATTTCTCCCGTTTTCGATGGACTAGTTATTACGTTATCATACATATCAATTTCCGTCAAATGATTGACTGATCAAAACATTGTTGTAAAAATAAATACCTATAAAAGAGTGGGGGGTAACGATCTTTGAATACCTCGTTTTTTGTTGCCATAGTCATATACGACTACGGTAACCGAATTATGGCCTATCCAATAGAGTCTCGGTAACATTTTCAATGGCCTATAACGAGGCTGCGCAAGATCTATTTATATATGCTATTGTAAATCCCTTATTTTTCCCCTGATATTCTCCATCGAATCTGCATCATAATCCCTATCAACAAGGGTTATATATTTACGATACGCCTTTATAGCCTCTTCGTTGCGATGAAGGTTCGCTAAAGCATCTCCTAGGCCACCATAGGAGTCACTTTCTTGCGGTGCAAGCGCAATAGCCTTGCGATATACTTCTATCGCCTCTTCGTTGCGATCAATCTTAAGAAAAGTGTTCCCTAGCTCATGATAAAAATCTGAATCACCCGAATCAATGGAGATTGCCTTGCGATACGCTTCAATAGCTTCTTCATCACGACCAAGTGCCGCAAGCGCATTCCCTAATCCATAATAGGGGTAAGAGAAAACCGGGTCGTGTGCAATTGACTCTTCATACGCCTCACGTGCACGATCATAATACCCTTCATCAAAAAGAGCATTACCCATATTATTTAAAACCTGAATTTTTTGCCCATATTCCGGACCAAAAATAACGAGATTTCTTTGTTCTTGTTTTTTAATCCAATATAATCGACTCTTCCAGGTACGTGTTTTGGGCCGAAGCACCATTCCCTTTTCTCTTGGATGTTCACTGAATGCTATAATATCTGCAATGGTTACTCCTTCAAACATATCATCGTCCAATGGTATCCCTTTTGTGCTGTTAATCATATCCCGCCACTCGATAACCCCATCATCTCGCAATACAAATAGCAAAGAGTGTCCGGGTGCATCAACCGCAAGAAAAGGAATACCAACCTCGGAAAGAAATGCTCCCCCAAGCATCGACCCCCCAAGACAATTAACGCATTGCTGTAACACCATTTCTGATGGATTATTGGCTTCATCGCCGTGAGGAAACAAGCTCACTGCTTGATTTATCGTATCAATAATCTCATGTTCATATGCCCCAATCGATTCTGTACTTCCGCACACACGCACCCATTCGAGATTCTCTCTCAATTCATCAATGCGAAGCGCCTCGTACAGCTCTATCTCTCTGCCCTCCCACGCATGAAAAAGTTCATCCCTAATATCTTCAGGCATCATGCGAATCCCCATATTCTTCTTAAGAAGCTCCAGTCCCCCCCTAAACATCGCTGCCACAAGTTCTCTCCTTGGGGTTTCTACCTCCTTTTTTATTCCCCCCTCAATCTTGGCGAGAAATGCTGCATGAAGTGGCGTATCGCTCTGCCAAGAATTACTGTGTAAACGTCGCCCCTGAGACAACACCCCCTCTTCTGATTTTTGTTTCAATGCAAACGCCTTTTCCGCCACACGAAAAAATTGCGCAAGTGTTTCTCGGCGTACTTGTTCCGAAAATTCTTCTGCTTCTTTTGGATATACTTCCTCAAGTTTTTCTACCCTCGCATAGCGCGAAGCATACAAGGACTCCCCCGCCAACCATTGATCAACTTCTTCTGTCTCCTCTTTTCCAAGCAACAAAGTACCTATCGTGCTCACATCCACACTCTCTGGAGATTTTGTGCCAGAGGCAAGAGTCTTTCCGTATGAATACAATTCCTCCGCTAACGCCTCTGCGATACCCCTTCCCTTCGAAATAGACTCTAACCTCTGCGCGATATATATTCCAGCATGTTGAAAAGTCTTACCCAAAGCGAGAATTTGTTCTCTATGTTTAATAGCTATTTCAGGTCTTGAAGAAAAAGTATCATGATCAACGCATTCCATAACACCTACCATTTCCCAGAGTTGAAGATCTTTTGGAATAAAGAGAGTTCTTGTACCATTTTTATTCCTCTTAAGAACCTCCTCTCCCAAGCTCTCCCACTTTTCTCTGGTAACAAACCTAGGCGCAATGGAATCATTGATTTTGCACCATTGGGAGAAAAACGAACGCACCGCCGAACTTTCAAACGATGTCTGCTCAATAACCGACTTAATTCCAAACGTAGGTTGTTCTTTAAAATTACTCATAATTTCACATGGTCGGGCTGCCCGGATTCGAACCGGAGCTAAATCCTCCCGAAGGACTCGTGCTACCACTACACTACAGCCCGATACTTTTTGGTGAGGTAAAACACGCATACCACCACCCTACCCCATCTCAAAAAATCACTTTTTAAGTCGCTCTTTATCAAATAATGTTAAAAGTTTTACGAGATGTTTTTTGAGTTCTTTCTCGACGTACGCTTTTCCCAAAACAGTTTCTTCACCATATTTTTTTGCACCTCGCTCATGATCAATACGATAAGTAAGAAGTGCACCATAGATAAGATCTTCTAACTCCTCTTTGGATCTAAAAATGTGAGGGTCCCCCAAAAGATCCACATCAAACTCCCTTTTTAATTTTCGTGCCATACGTAATGCATATGCCCACGCATCACGTTCTAAAAACGATTGGGCCTGGGAACGAACCCCCTTAGCGGATAGGATCGTTTCAAGAACATTTGTCTTGCGTTGTATATTCTCCACCAAAACGTCTTGTTGTTGCTTTTCCCACTTCCTAGACACTTCATCCTGGTGGGTATGTCCTATTTCATGGAGCAACATAAGAAGAGCGCTTGGGTGCTTGAATTCACCAAGCGACACCTCCTTTGTCGGGCGTGAAACCAAAAAAACACCCCTCTTCTCTCTATTACTTACACTCCCTGAAGACATCGACGGGGTAGTCCATGTATATCCCGAACCCAATAAAGATGCAAAATCAAACAACGTCTTACCTTCTTTCTCTAATACTATTTTTATAGTACCAGGCTCCTCTTCCTTTACTACAAATGCCGTACCGTTAGGAAACGTATAAGAATACTCTAAAAGCCGTTCTCCCTCCCTGTACTCAGGAGAAACTACCCCATGCTCACGAATTTTTGCAATCGCATCATATTCGCGTTTTGTCGCATCATATATTTGAGGCTTATCCTTATCTGGAGTTTTCATTTCTTTACAAAATGTTTTTCTAAGATTTCACCGTCAATACGTTCTTGGGCCTGCATTGCAGACGCCTTTGCTTTTTTTGCAAATTCGATAAGTTCTTTCTCTTCTAATATACCAAGCTCTTTCACACGTTTTAATAACACCTCCTCGGTATTTAATTCTGGATTCTCAATTACATCTTCAAGTAATACTGCGAGTATAGCACCCACCTTAGGGCCTGGTTCTATACCAAGTTCGTGCATAATACCCTCACCGTTTATTTTAAGCATTTTTGCACTGACGGGATCCATCTTTACCTTGTCCACCATCGCCTTGAGGTGTCGCAAACGATAGGGTTGTGCTTTTGGCACGCCAGAACCAATACGATCTGCCTCACGCAAATCGAAGAGGTCATCAATATTATCAACACCAACACGTTGCAATAATCTACGAACACCCTTTAAGGTTACCGTCTCTGGATCGTAGACAAACATATGCTCACGGACAAGAAGTGCAACAATTTCAGTCAAATCTCGTGCAACACGCAAGCGGTCAAGTATCTTAAATACCATACGTTCTCCCACCACCTGATGTCCGTAAAAAGTACAATCAGCCCCCTCACCATGTTTACTCCGTGGTTTTCCCACATCGTGGAGAAGTGACGCAAGACGCACATGAAGTGGAAATTTTTGTTCAACAGCATATTTTAACGCCCGGACGTTATGCTCAAATACACTATAAATATGGTGTTTATTCTGCCCCATCCCAACCCCCTCTTCAAGCTCAGGTAAAATACGCTTTAAAAGACCAGTTTTTTGCAACACCTCAATACCCTCATGGGCATGCCCGGTCATAATAAGTTTTAAAAACTCGTCACGGATACGCTCTTTGGCTATAAACTCGATCAAGCCTGCTTGTTTATGAATAGCTTCTAGAGTAGGCGGATCAATAGCAAATCCAAGTTTCGCGCCAAGACGCACTGCACGCAAAAGACGCAAGGCATCCTCTCCAAATCGTTCTTCAGGATTCCCTACTGCACAGATAATGCCATTTTTTAAGTCTTCAAGACCACCAAAAGGATCGATGAGAGAGTATTTTGTATCATCCGTTTCTAGTTTTAAGTTTTGAACTGTAGTTTTGATTTTTGATTTTTGATTTTTGATTTTGAGCGATGCAAGAGGCATTGCGATTGCATTTACTGTAAAATCCCTGCGTGCTAAATCTTCTTCAATAGTCTTCGCAAAAACAACTTCATCAGGATGACGTTTGTCCGTATACTTCCCTTCGAGGCGAAATGTAGTTACCTCGATAATCTTGAGACGTGGACCTTCTGATTTGGTCTTTATACCCACCGTACCAAAATTATTTTCATATATGCTTTCTGGAAACAAACGCTGAATCTCCCCGGGTGTAGCATCGGTTGCAATATCCCAATCGTATGGTTCTCCACCCAAAAACAAATCACGCAAACACCCACCAACTAAATACACACCAAAACCAGCCAACCGTAGCTTGTCGGCAACTTCCATTATTTCAGGAATTAATGAAACACGCTCTAAAATTTTTTCAGGGAATATATTCATATGTCCATTATTGCCTATCATACCAAAATCAGCAATACAATGTATGCGTCCACCACATTTTCTTTACAAAACCATAGAAACATACTATTACTAGAACTAGTACATTGACAATACCAAAAGGAGTAATGAAATGCCCAAAACAAAACGAGGACAGTTTCAGCTAACTTTCTGCATGCTTCTTCTCGCTTTTTTTGCTTTTCTCCCTGGACTTATTAATGCACGAGAGCCGAATGGAATAACCAAACAACAGATTATCCAAACCCAAGAAACAATCACCGAAACGAAGCTTTTGAATACCCTCAAGATCCTTGCAAATCCAAATCTTAATGGACGCGGCACCTCTGATGGCGGCTATGATTGCCCAAGTAAGTTTATCGAACGTGAATTCAAACGCTATGGTCTCAAACCACTTGGTGATGCGATCGATACTAAAGACCTACTCGCTTTTGGTGCAACACGAAGTTGTCTAGAAACTTGTAACGGAGAATCCTTCATCACAGGAAAAGATATCATCTCAAGAAATGTTATTGGCTACATCGAAGGTGAAACAAATGAATGGATCATCCTTGGTGCGCACTATGATCATCTTGGTGGTGATTTTCCAGGAACTCATATTTATTATGGTGCGGATGATAATGGATCGGGCACCACGATAACCCTTGCAATCGCCGAAGCCCTCTCTGAAATGGCGCGCCAGCAAAAACCAAAACGCAACATCCTCTTTGCTCTATGGGGTGCCGAAGAACATGGTCTTGTGGGATCAGAATATTTCGTAAAGCATCTTCCTCCTGAGATACAACTAAACAATATTGTAACTGTGGTAAATCTCGATATGGTGGGAAGAAACGAAGATGGTAAACTTTTCTGTGTCGTAATGCCAAAACAGCTGAATTATGAAAAAGTATGCCCCGATATTTATGCCCTTACGCAATCACTTGCAAAAACATACGGTTTTCAGCTTACCTACACGCACGATGGCTTTAATGCTAGCGATCAAGCCTCTTTTTTTGACGCAAGCCCACCAAACAAACGTATTCCTATTATCTTCTACTTTGCAGGCTTCCATCCCGATTACCACGAAATGACCGACACCTACGACAAAATCAATTATCCAAAAATGGTGCGTATTGCACGCATGACGCTTACTGCGATTTGGACGCTTAGTGAAACACCAAAACGCCCCATCTATACCGACCAAAGCATCACCGAAGAAAAACACGATCCGAAACACTGGAATGGCTGTAATAAGGAGCGATGATACAATGATGTCAGAAACAATGCAGCTTCACTTCATCCGCCTGATTCTCACCTGTACATTCTCTTTCGTCATAGGACTACCAATACTACTCGGTATCGTAATGCTCATTCAAGAAATCCTAGGAAAGGAGAAGTAACTCCATGCATCATGTCGAATCACACACAAGCGATATTGCCAATACCATTTCGTGGATCATTTTGCTCCCTCTTCTTTTCATACTTATTATGTTTATCAGAAACTAAAAACAACCCGCAACTATGCGGGTTTTTTATGCCTCGAATACACACTAATGTCATTTCCGTAAAAATAGCAAGGAAGAAATTGAAAATGGCGTAACTAGAAAGATCGGAATTGCGGTTGCGGTGTCTCCTGGATGACAAAAATACCCTGCGTGTTACGTTCGAGGGACTGACCCTCCTTGGTAATAGCTTGTGCGGTATAGGTAACACGATCTACCTCTGTCTTGTTGGCATCGAGTAAAATGACCGACACTCCATCTTCACCATTGGGTAGCACACTCGATCGGCGTACATTAGCAGTAACACCACCGAAGTTCGCTGCATCATAACTATTAAGACCCACGAGAAGAAAACCATGTTGAGAGACGATCACGGTATCACTAGAACTATCACCAAATGTTGCAAGTGAAGTAGTAGAGGTGGCCCCCGTTTTTAAAAGACGCAACGCCCATCCTTTGAGGTTTTGTTCAGTATCAAAAGGATTATACAGCTCAACAAACTCCTTTCCCTTATCACTTCCTATTGGATTAAAAAGAATTTCGCTGATTATGATGTTGGAATAAAGAGGGGGTGCCACAACCACAGTGGAAGATGCCACAAGCTCGGTTGAGGACGCGAAAGAAGAAATACTATCACTACTACTTGCATTTTGAGTGTCAACAGTCGAGGTGGCAACGACACCATCGTTTGTAGAAGAGGGGGTACTTGAAGCGACAATCTCAACGATCTCATTGGTACTTGTTGTGGTACTACTAGCCACATCAGATGTTGAGGTACTTGCGGAAAAATTTGATACATCGACTAGAGACCCCGTTGAAGTTGTCGTAAATGAAATTTGAATAGGTATCGAATTCTGTCGTTTAGGAGTCCCAAAAATACCACTCACTCCATCAACATCACCCTCGTAAAGCCCAAAGAATCCATCTTGTTTCAACTCCATACTACGACGATCGGTGTTTTTGGAAACTACGGGGAAATCATTTTTAAAATCCACGCGATCAACACTATTACATCCAGAATCAAAAAGCTCAATTACTTCACCTTCATCAGTTAATGCACCCGTATATATTTTATCCGCAACAATATTAGGCACCGATGTATCGTTTGTACGTTCAAGAAGAAAATATCCAAAAGGTGGAATAACGTCACTATCACCAAAGCGAATCGAAAAAAGCGATTTACTACTACTCGCGATAAGTTGGGCGTGAGCAAGGCTATATGACGAAGAGGTTGTATTATAAAGCTCCATCCATTCGTTTGTATAACTACCTGTCGTCCCCATCCAGGCAATCTCATTAAGGCGCACTGCACGTGATGGTAGATTCGACAAGCTCCCCACAGGCGTACTAGAAACACCTGTGCATAAAGGAGGAAGAATACTAATACTTACTGGAGTATTGTTAGATAATGGCTGAGTACCAGTAGTAATATCCTGTGTTGATGAAGGCGCTATATCAATAGGTACCGTACTAGATGATGCAGAAAACGATGTGCTCGAACCCAAAGATAACACTAACACATTTTGTATAGGTAATGTTGTATCTTCTTTTGGTGCCACGAATTCTGAAAAAATAGGTTTATTCTCTTCAAGGAAAGAACTATCCATATCGATCGGAGTGGTATGATACATCCAGTTACCCAGCGAAATTTGGTTGGTAGACATCTCCGTTTGAATAGGTAAACACTGTCAAAGTCTCTGTTTTGTAGCAGAATTCTTGTGTATGAACAAAAAACACGAGAAATCCACCTGTTGTAAATCAAAAATAATACG
>JACRHW010000007.1 GCA_016217555.1 Parcubacteria group bacterium | reverse complement strand
TTGCGGGCATAGAGAAAAATCTTTTTGGTTTGTAAATTTATGTTGTCCATATTGTTTTGAAATTAGTTTTTGGGCAATCAAAGAAAAATACGCTCAACCTTTCGCTGAAAGCGAAATAAAAAAGATTGGTTCTGCCCCGCCTCCGCGGGACTCTGTGCTTTCGCACAGGTACTTCCGCATTGCCGAGCGGACGCTTTCGTTCCCTCTCAAAAATGCTTGGATTCTCGCGGGGAAATACCATGCCGAGGCGCAACGCACCGAGGCAACATCTTACGATTTCGCTGAATGTAAAACTTGGCGGTGTTTTTTGAACGAAGTTCGAACTTTTTTTGACGAAAATACGGATTGCGAATTCTGAAATCCAATAGCTCGGGCGGGCAAAAAGGAAGGGGTTGGGGGGAAGGAATTTTTGCCCGCCCTCGCTTTCCGATTCCAATTTTTTTCCGCCGCCGAATTTCGTATTTCGCTTTGCGAAATGTGCCGCCAAGAAAAACATAAATTGCTATCACATTGCATATGTATCATTATAATACAACATTGCCTAATAATGCAACAAGGACTATAATGTTAATAACTCTATGGCTGAAATATCAACAAAACTTGGCAAAAATTTAAGACGGATAAGAATCGCTAAAAAATTGTCGCAAGGTGCAATAGCTCGCAAATTGGAAGTTCACAGGGCTTATATTAGTGGGATAGAAAACGGAAAAAGAAACCCAACACTTGCGACAATTCAGAAATTAGCCGAAGCCATTGGTGTTTCGGCTGATGAATTGTTGAAATAAAAAACATGGAAAAAGTAAAAATAGTTTTTCTACACGGCTTAGTGGGTTCAAAAGATTATTTTGAATATTTGGAAAAAGAATTTTCCGGTTATCAAACCATATCTTTTGATCTCATTGGTTTTGGAGATGAAGCCAAGCCAAAAATCAATTACGATCTCGATGATTTTATGAAATTTCTGGATTTGAAATTGCAGTTGTCTCAAGATAACGATGTGCAATATGTTTTAGTTGGGCATTCCTTGGGTGCGCTACTTGCAAAAGATGTAGCAAAAAAATATCCACAGAAAATCACGAAGGTATTTCTTTTGGGTTATCCATTTCTTGATAAGGACAAACTATTCGGAAACAGGGGGTTATTTGATGAATTTTATGTAAACGGCACTTGGTGGACAAAAGTTATGTGCGAAATGAGGACGATATTCAAATTCTTTTTTCTTCCCTTCATTTTTCTATTTGGATATAAATATGGGTAAAGTTCAATATCTGAACCTGTGTATAACTACGAATATCTGAATAATGCCTTTAATAAAACGTTTTTCCGTCGTCCGAAGGTGAGATTTCTGTGATTATATTTCCAGACATATTCACCGAGATATACATGAAGCTTTTCTCGCCTCACGCCGCCCTTCGCGGAAAGTTTCCGCTTAAGATACCCCCAGAATCCCTCAAGACCATTGATGTGATTTCCTTTCTTGTCCGAGTACTTATTTTTTGAATGCTCCACCATTCTATGAATATAACCCTTGGCGGCAATGCCGGTATAACCTCGCCATGTGTCAGAGCAAACAATGGAACCGCGTCTCACTTTTCTCTCAATGATTGGTTGAAGATTTTCCGCCTCTGTCCTGTCAATGAGTTCAGCCCAGACCTTGCCGCCTCTGCAGAGAATCCCAAAGACCGGCTGCTTGGTCGTCCCTCTGCCTCTTTTTGACAAAGCTGATTTTCTCTTGATTTCAAGCCGTTTATTCTTCCCTTGACCGCCTAAATATGTCTCATCAACCTCAACAATTCCCTCAAGGGTTTTCGGCACGTCTTTGGTCATAGCCGTTCGGAGCAAGGTCAGGGTTTTCAATAATTTGTGTCTGGTGATTTTGATTCTTTCCAGTATCCTATTAGTTGAATGTTCAAGCAAGAACTCGGTTGTCACTTTTTCGAGCAGCAGGTTTGATATTCCACAAGGGTTTTTCTTCCGACGAAACATTTTTCGGCAAGACCGACATTTCAACCGCCAATCAGCTGTTTTCCAAAACCTTGTCGCTGAACCATTTGGACATTTTATTTTTTTCTGCCGCACGTTACTAGCTTAACATCAGCAGGTTCATTTCTTAGACTTTACCCTAAATATCGCAAATCATATCTTGGTTATTTCAAGCATACCTATCAATCAGCTTATGGGACTATACATAACACTATTTTGAAGGATCAAAAAGACGACCTTTTTGAATTAGCTAACAAAATCGTATTCATTAATGGACAGGATGACCGAAGTGCAGATTTGGAATTTGCCAAGCAATTTAAACAATATCTCGTTGAATCTATGGGGCATTTATTTTTCAATCGTGAAAAAGAAGTAGCGAAAATTATAAAAGATGAAATTGGTTCAATATAGTGTTAAAATAAAACTATGGAAAAATCACATGGAGAGAAACTATTAAATTTTGATGACCAAACTAAGCAAGAAGCTCGACAGACACCTGCGACTGAGGATTTTAAAAAAATTGATCAAAAAACACTAAGCCAAAAGCCCGTTATGGAAACGAGAAAACCCTTAGAAAAATTGCCCATAATAAAAACAAGCGAAGCCGAAGCGGTCAAAATTGCCGAGATAAAACGATCATTACAAAAACCACTCGTTCAAAATGATGCAATGTCGCCAGAACCCACGGCGGTGCCCATGGGTAGCTCTAATTTAGAAGTAGGCAAAGTCCATAAATTTTACAGTTGGTTTGCAAAATATTACGATCTTTCAAGAAAGATTTGGAATCCATTTTTTCCTGCTTCCGTAGAAAAAGAATTCAACGGATTGTTATCAACATATATTAAAGATGGTGCAGAAATTCTTGATGTGGGTGTTGGCACAGGAATAAATATTGAGAGAGTACTTAACGATAATATCGCCTTCGCTCATTATGAGGGAATTGATGTAAATCCGGAAATGTTGATCGAGGCGAGACACAAGTTTGGCGATGTTAATAATATGACACTCCGTTTGGCAGACGTGACTCAAATGGAAATTACTCAACAATATGATGTAATCATATCAACGCTAGCTCTCAGTCACCTAAAAGAACCAGATAAGGCAATCCAAAAATTGCTTACGGCTCTTAAACCTGGTGGAAAAATTTTGTATCTTGATAACTTCGCCGTACCAAAACCAAGACTACGCGATAAAGTTGCGATCTGGGTTTATCGCAAGATGTTTCACTTTAGTCCTATATCAACCGAGACGGCGGAGAAATTTCCAGCTTCTGAAGAAAAGAAACATTTTCCTTTTCTTGGCGGTCAGTTGTCAATGTATGTTTTCCAAAAGAATATAGATAAATAGACTTGGCTAAATCTAAAAGAATCTGTAAATTTTAATTGGACGGCGCGTCAGTTTCACTGGCACGAAATTCGGCGGCGGAAAAAAATTGGAATCGGAAAGCGAGGGCGGGCAAAAATTCCTTCCCCCCAACCCCCTTCCTTTTTGCCCGCCCGAGCTATTGGATTTCAGAATTCGCAATCCGTATTTTCGTCAAAAAAAGTTCGAACTTCGTTCAAAAAACACCGCAAATTTGTACTTTCAGCGAAATTGAGTTTGTCTGTGTGCCTAATTTTGTTGAGCACGAGGCAGAGCGAATAGATAGATTGTTTTACAAGAAAGATAGCGCCCATTGGCGGAAGTTTGTGCTAAAATAAAAAGACTTGAAATGAAAAAATCACAGCAAGGTCTAATCGTCTCTTTTTGCGTTATTATATTATTAATAGTCGGCGGAGGTGTATATTACTATTCGCCTAGTTTGACCCGACGGGGTCTAGCCGAAGATGGTAAGAACAATGTTTCAAATACAATACAAAAGGGGCTCATTAACCCAACGGTTATGACAAAATTTAGTGATACGCCACAAAAAATGACAACAGAAAATACATCAACCAAGACTGAGTTATTTGATTTGATAGATAAGCTAAGTCAGTCAGGAATGTTCTACAAAGAAAAGATAGAGGGCGTGTTTGGGATTACATTTCCGAAGGACGAGAAAGTGTTACGTTATAAAGGTCTACGGATTTATTTTGATACAACCCTACCACAGGGTGAGCCACTTTGGCCGAAGGGAAGATTAGATATTACGTTGCCGGAAAATTCAGATAAATCCTTTTTGTGGGCAAAAACGGATATTATCGCACACTATGGCAAGCCAAAAACTGAAAACGATCAATCTATTGAATATAATATTGATGGTGGTATTATAATCTTCTATTTTAATAGCTATCCCAATAATGAAAAAACTCTCCACGGTATTACGATCGGTCGCTGGCGTGAGTAAAACCAGCAACGCAGTGTGTATTTTTACCACCTTCAATTTTAAAATGACATGGAAATAGGATTTATTTATCCAATAGGTGCGGCAATTACGTGGGGATTAGTATATGCCATCGATCAAAAAATTCTTTCTGGTGTTGCGCCTATGGTACTTCTCTTCGTCGATTCCATAATTATGGTGATTATTGTGTCACCATTCATATTTTTTGGCGACAGTTCGATAAAAGACGTTATTGTTTCCGGAAAAACAAATTGGTTGTTGATTATTATTTCTGCTGTGCTTGCGACACTTGCTAATTTTTTGTTTTTTTCTGGCATCAAAAATTTAAATGCTTCCGCCGCCTCCATGATCGAAATTGCTTATCCATTTTTTGTTGTCCTTTTTAGTTATATATTTTTCCGCTCTGTCCCAAATATTTATTTTTTCATTGGTGGACTGTTAGTTTTCATTGGTTCAGTAATTATTATTAAGTTTGCATAGATTTAATTAGGAACGTATAGCCTTGCAAGCCGAATCGCGGTGTATCTCCCCATTGTTCACCTATGGAAAAGTGATATTTTAGATCTGTGTAAAGAAATTGAGGTGTCTGATGAGGTACTCCTTTCGAGCCAAAGAGCCGATCCAGAATGTGGAAGACCACAAGAGCTTGCTGATATTCCCATAACATTGATAGATGAGTTTGCAAAGACAAAAACAAATGAATTCTTCGATTCTCTATCGAATACTCTTGATATCGCTCAAAAAAAATACCTCGAAACACTCTATCAATCCAACCTCTTTAAAAGCCATCTTCCGGAAAGAAAATCATTTGAAAAGATTTTGCATAATGATAAGATAAGGTAATAAATAAAAACAGTGCTATGTCAGAATCAGGTCCTGGAATAAAACAATTTGAAGGGGAGAAGCATGTTAAAAAAGCGCCGGAAGGTGTGGCTGTTGGTCCTGAAACAAAGGGGAAAAGACTTCTTGCGCAAATACAACAAACAGAGAATGCTATGGCTTTGGGTGTTGCGGGGATGAGCGTGTTAACTGAAAAGATAGGGGAAATAAGGAAAATGATAGGAATAGAGAAACCAAGTACAGAAGATTCTAGTGTCGTTGCGGCGAGAGAAAGGATCGAGTCTTTAAAAAGAGAGTTAGCCGAAGCAGAAGCACAGCTTGCCACCATGAGCAAACCAGAATTAGTTGAAACACCATTAGGGGGTTCTATGTCACCGGCGCCAACTCCAAAGAAATTAGAAGAAACAAGCGTGGTAACACCCAAAGAACCTACCACTTCACCCCAAGAGGAAGTCGCCCCTCAATCGTCTACACCGGAGGAGCAAAAAATAATCCAACGGGAGCAAGAATTTGAACAACTTTTACAAGAAGGGTTATTGAGAAGTCAGTCTTATGGTGCCTTTGAAGCTGGTTTTGTTTCTAGTGCTAACAAAATAGGAGAAAATACCTATGTTGCAGCAAATGGCACTATTTATGATCCAAAAACACATAAGCCAATTACTGATGAAAATATTCTTGACCAATTTCATAAACAGAAAAGAGAATTTACTAAGTTTGTATTTAAGGAATATGAAAAACAAAGACCGAACGCCGCAAGATTGATAAGGGAGTCGGTGGAGACTAAGTTGGACGTGCAGCAAGTTGCCCGCGAGCTTGAGAGTACGGATATTGCTTTTAAACAGTTTGTTCGAGAAAAAATTTTAGAAGAGCTTGGCGGGGTGATGGGTAAAGAGGAGCTTAAGGAGATTGGGAAGGGTGACTTACAGCAAGCCGTCGAGGCTTTAATTGGGCGTTTAAAAGAAAATTTGCACATACAAAAAGAAAATAGGCAGGCATTGAAGGAGGCCGAGAAAACGGATAAGGGTGGGACGACCTCAGCATATAGCGGTAGATTTGAGGCCAATGGAAGCGATAAAGAACGCACATTAATGGAAAATTTCAACGATTATTTTAAAAAAGGTAGCACAGGAATTGTTGAGGTATTAAAATCGAAATTTGAGGAGAAACAAAAACGAGAAAGACAAACACAAGAAGGGTTATCACGGGACATGGAAGAACCAGGACCCACACCAGAGGAACGAAAGGAAGCGCGAGCAGGCCTAGATAGTGCAATAATGAGGGGTCTCGAACAATCAGCACGAACGGAGGGGGTCGATGAAGCAACGGTTGGAGAGGCAAAAAAGGCGGCCGCGGAGGAGGCTCCCGGAAAAGAGTGAGGTGAGGACTTGGACACAAAAGCGATAGAATTATTACGAGATAAGGAATATATCAAAGCTATTAAGGATCTAGGAGAAGTAGTCGGCCATTATGGGCTCGACACCTCATCTTTTAATAATCTGGAACATACGTTGGGGCAAAAAAATGTAACGGTAGAGCAAATACGGGTATTTCTTGAACCAGTTTTTGACGTTTTTGTGCGATTGAAACGTATGTATGAAGAACGAGGCATTGAGAGTAATGAATATATTAGAAATGATTTCAGAAATAAAATAGAGAATTTTGAAAGATTAAATCAAGGTTATATCGGTGAGATAGATAGAGGCATACAAAAAAAGGGTCTTTATAATGATAGACATGAATTAGAACGACCACTTAGATTACGTAGTATGATGCAGGATGTTGGTGGTGTTTTGCACGAGATTGATATTATTTTGCAGTAGATATCTTAAATCCACAGAAATAAAAAAGCTTCACACGCGGTGAGACTCTTTGCACTAGCAGCCGTTAGCCCCTAGCGCTCCTTGTTACCCTTTCCGGGCTTTTTATTGGCGGCATCCTTCTCCGCCTTTTTTTCCGCCCGGGATTTCTTTGGCGGAGCTCCACCGCCACGCTTCCCCTTCAGGCGCAGCGGTCTCGTGGCATTTCCTGGCGGGGTCTGCCGGGTAGTGAAGAGACCCGTCAGATCGAACTCATGCCCGGGCACGATCTTCTCAACGACCTCCCCCGCCTCGTTTTTCTCCCTGACCACGGTGTCCATGGTCTTGAAGATATCATCCTCCTTTCCTCCGCGCTTTTTTTGAAGGTGAAAGGTTTTCGATCCCCCACCCTCCGTAACGACGACTTGGGCAGTCCCTCTGCCCATGCTGATAAGTTGTACCATTCTCAGGTACCTCCTTCGTTTGATGGTACAAAGGTAGCATAAATGCAGAAAAATGTCAATCCCGTTAGAGGTGGGGGCGCTGCGGGTTCCATTAGAAATGAAAGCGCTACAAGCTTTCGCGATTTCTAATGGGACGAGCCCTCGCGACCTCTAACGGGATCAATCCCGTTTCCTTGTGCCACAAAAGAGTATATTGGGTCAATCTTTTTTGATTAATTTCTCTCGTGTACAATAACAATGTCGTCGGATACTATTATTAACTAAAGGATTATTTTTTTTATGGATAAATCAACATTTATTGCTCTTCTTGCTCTTATTTTTATAGGAGGTGGTATTTACAACTATTCTCATAATAGGCAGGTCATAGGACCAAAGGATACCGCTGTCATAGAACAGGCTATCCAAGCTCCGGAGGTTGTTTCAGATGTGACAACAAGTACGGTGTCGTCTACAGATGCCTCGTCCACTGTAGCAACAGAAGTGGTACTGCCACACATTGTTACTTATACAAATGCAGGATTTTCTTCGAGTTCGCTCACTATTAAAAAAGGAGAGACAGTAACGTTCGAAAACAAGAGTACGCGTAAGATGTGGGTTGCTTCAAGTAAGCACCCAACACACCGTGATTATCCGGGGTCTGATATCAAGAAGTGTGGCACCGAGAGTGCAAGTACTATCTTTGATGCCTGTAAAGGATTTGCACCTGGTGAGTCGTGGTCATTCACCTTTAACGAGGTTGGTACATGGAAATACCACGATCATCTCAGTCCAAAGAATTTTGGGAGTATTACCGTAGAGTAGTTGTTGTTTTTTAGCCCCACCTTAGACCAAAGCTCATCTCCAAGAGGGAGACCGTTATATTCCCCCTATTATAGCGATACAACTTGACTCCCCCTTGAGGATGACCTCGTGGAGGTTTCTGTCCGGAAGTTTGATGAGGAGTCGGTGAAGCGGGTGCTTGCCGATTTCAACAGGACTTCCCCCGAAAAAATTCAGGTCATTTGAGACCTGACCGTCTAGTAAGCATCATGCTGAACGGCGGTTTTTATTTTTTCTTGATTTTTTAAGATTTTGAACTGTAGTATATATTCCGAACCATTCCGCAGATACGGAGCTGGGTGTTGTCAATTCCGAGTCAAAACGAGCTGGATTGACAACGGAGTATCTGCGGAAGAGCGAGCCACCGCTGGAGTGGCGAACGTGTGAGGAATATATACTACGGTTCAAAATACCTAACGTATACAGATGGAGCGTTTGTGAGTGTATTCTTCTTTGCTATCTGAAACGTGGAGGGTAATCGTAAACTCCCCCGCTTTGGTATAGGCGTGGGAAAGTGATGCGTCATGACCCTCGGGGAGTGCACCAAGGTCGCTTCTATTACCATCCCCCCAATCCATATAGGAGTTATAGCTATCATTTCCGCCTTTGAAGATGCGTAGCGTAGAGCGTATTTCCTCTCCCCTATTATAGACGGAACATAGTGTGACTGCTGCCTCGAGCGTTGTCGCTGTACCGCTTATAATGTCTGCTTTTGTACTCGGAGAGAGGAGAGTCTTATCTAGAAAAATTATTGGGTCTTGTGGTGTGGAGATGGCGCCACCCTCCTCACCAGATTTTGTAATTCCAAGCATAGTTCCAAGTGCCGCAACACTTTTTTTAGCAACGGTATCTATCGCGCGATACGTCTCCTTACTGGCGACGTCTTTTGCCTTTTCGACAGAGGGGGCTACAATACTTGCCACTCGTTCATAGACAAAATCGCGCGTTCCCTGAAGAGTGTTTGCCGCAAGAGATCCTATCGAGGAGAAGGTAGAGTTACGACGTACAAACGAAAAAACGCTTGCATGCCCCATGAAATAGTAGAGTGCTCCTACCACAAGTGAAAAAATAATAATTTTCCTCATATCTTTATCATATCATAGTGTAGTATACTAAAGATGTATGGCAGAGATACTTTTGCCTCCAACTTATAAAGATATAAAAGGACCGCTTATTTTTCTTGCGGGGCCTATACAAGATGCTCCTGATTGGCAACATCAGGCGATTCAACTGATACAAGAGCGCGAATCTTTTCATATCGCCTCCCCTCGTCGTCCCATAGTGATGAAGGGAGATTTTCCAGAAAATCTTTATGATTCCCAGGTAGAGTGGGAACACCATCATTTGAATTATGCTGCAAAATATGGAGTAATTCTTTTCTGGCTCGCAAAACCAGTAAGTCATACTCCGGGAA
Organism: Parcubacteria group bacterium; assembly: GCA_016217555.1. Lineage (GTDB taxonomy): Bacteria > Patescibacteriota > Minisyncoccia > UBA6257 > JACRHW01 > JACRHW01. The sequence goes on along the minus strand of JACRHW010000007.1, from coordinate 45,678 downwards.
GAGCGTATGCACAAACTACCCGTTTTGAATTAGGATGGTCAGTTGCACGTAATTATCTCGAGGGTATTAAGGTGGTTGTGGGGATAGAAGATGGATTTGGCAATGCGCGTTATATCAAAAAAACGATTTCCGCCATTGCTCCCTCCGTGCCCATCTGTTCAAATTTGGAAGAGACGTGTATAAAAGCTCTTCAGCTGGTTGAACCAAAACAAAGAAGGGTACATAAAATATAAAAACGAGCATGGTGCTCGTTTTGTTTGGCTTTAGTTACCAAGTGCTGCATATATGTCGTAGCAGACATCATACACACTTTCGAGGCCTACTGATATACGGATCAGTGTATCGGTGATACCGAGTTTCTCCCGTTCCTCTTTTGGGATTTTTGCGTGTGTTGTTGAGGCGGGATGAATGGCGAGGGTTTGAATGTCGCCCAGGTGTGGGGCAAATACAACTAATTTCAGGGATTCTATCACGCGTTTCGCGTCTTCTAGTGTCCCCTCAATTTCAAAGGCAAAGAGATCTCCTCCTGGGCCATATACGCGTTTTACTTTTGGGTGGCGTCGTACGGTAGATGCAATACGTTTTGCGTTACCGATTTTCTGCCGCATGCGTTTTGGGAAGGATTCAAGTCCTTTCAAAATACAGTCAGCCACTCGTGCATCCATTACCGGTCCCATTACAGGGAAATAACTTTCACGGATTTGCGCGATGAGAGTTTTGCGCCCAATAATAGCACCGCCAAGTGCCCATGAGTGCCCACTGATATTTTTTGAGAGGGAGTGTACTACCATGTCGGTGCCTGCAAGGAGCGGTTTTTCAAGGAGTGGGGTTCCTATGGTGCGATCACACACATAGAGAAGTCCATGTGCGTGGGCGAGTTCTCCAATGGCTTCGTTGTCTAGTTTTATAAGCATCGGGTTTGCATCATCTTCTGCATAAAGAAGCGCGGGATGTTTAGCTTGTGCAATTCCCTTACGCCAGGAATCAAGATTGCATGGGTCGTCGATCATGATACATTCAATGCCCAAACGAGGGAGAAACTCTTCAAAAAGATGATAGGTGCCACCGTAGAGGTAGGGTGAGCTTACGATACTTCTTCCTCTGTCGGCAAAGGCAAGCGCAACAAGGGTGATGGCGCTCATGCCTGATGCAGTGAGGATGGCATCGTATTCAGACGTCAGTTGTCCATCTCCAAGCTCGAGCTCTACTAGCTTCTGTGCAAGGACATTTACCGTAGGTGAGCCACGTGAAATGCGTGGATAGGCGTATCCTGAGCGTTCTCCAGAGAAGATTTCAGCTGCCTCTTGTGCCGTGTTAAATGCGTAGGCTATAGAAGTATATACGGGGCCAGCAAGGCCTTGTTCGGGGGGTACGAGGCTGTGAAATTCATTGTTGCGCCAATCATGAAATCCTCTTTGCTCGAGTACCTTGCGTGTTGTAGGAAATACCTCTTGTCTACATGTATTCATATCCTGTTGTTCTTTTCTTGACATCGACGTCGACCTCCTTATTGTTTTGCAATGAACTGTTTTCATTAAAACAGTAAGCCACGTATTGTGCAAGCAAGCATGAGACAATAGAAGAAGCTAAGAATTTTAGAATATAAGCAGGTTTGAAACAGTAAAAGCCCCACAATATGGGGCTTTTAGTATTCCGACTAGATTTATTTTTTAGAAACCTTGATATGAGATAGTTTCCAATCTGGATATTCATAACTATACCCTAGCTGAAAATTAAGCCGAGAGGAGTCTGGATATATATAATAACCGCTTAATGTGAGCAACTCATCGTCTCCAATAGCTGGTTTTTCGTTAAATACGGGCGTAGCATCTTTTGATATGGTTATGTCGATTTTCTTGTCTATAAAAGATTTGAATGCATCTCTAAGCTCTTGCGCAGTAATTTGGCTTTGCCACAACTTCGATATTGAACCATAAAATTCAGAAAAGTCATCATTGTTTATTGCCTGAGCAAAAGATGATATGGTGGCGTGTACTAATTTTGTTAGATCGGAATTGCTAGGTATTATTTTTTTCTGTGCTATCCCACCCTTTATGTCGACATTTAAGATTTTCCATTGCCCCCCCTCTTTTATAAGTTCTGCTATGATGGGAATTGCTTCAGCATCTTTTGTTTTAAAATTACCCTCTAGTGTGGTAACGCCATTGTTCATGCTTCTTGAATTCCAGAACACACTATCGAAGCGAACAAGTATTGAAGAGCCCTCTACAAAAGATTTAAATTGGTCGATTGTTGTTTTTTCTTTAAATTGTTTGGATGCAGATTGGTACGCCTTGTCAACATCCCCATTTTTTATCGAGGAAAGAAAGGCATCTGCCGATTTGGTGGCATCCCCTGTGAGAAACCAAGCAATACCAAAACCTATTGTTACTAAAACGATAAAAACTACTACAATCTTTTTTATCATGATTTTATTTTAAATTTATAATTGATGTAAATCCTCGACTTTTTATTGTCCGGAGGGGCGTAAGAAGGTGCTTTTTCCCGTCTCAGGATCAAGCTCAAAATGTTGATTTTTCTCATTTACAATAATAAGTTTATCGCCTACTATCGAAAGTTGAGTAATAAACACATCCATAACGTCTTTCTCTATAGTTTGTGAGCCATTCTTTTCTAGGTGTCTAACAGGATAGACTTCCGTATCCCATATTTTTTTTCCAGTTATATTATCATGTGCAAGCACATGACCACCTACATAGTTATCTTCCTGCAATATCCCAAAATGTGGTACAGTATATATTTTGTCTTTATACACCAAAGGAGCAATTTCTTTTGGGCCGGTTCGTTTAGCAGAAATGTTTTGGTTTGACATAAGATTTTTAGTATTTAAATTTTCTAAATCAGGGTCGGTTCCAAATGCATGACCTACCGACCTATAAAAATCACGCGCCCTGAGAGTATTGTCTTTGAATTCGATTACCATTGTTTCTCTATCTGTTCTAAAGGGGACCCTCTCTTCTAGAGTAATACTATTGTCTTTACATGTCACTCCAAATTCACGCTGAAAATCTATTGGTAAAACGAGCTCCTTTTCTTGTGCAAAATCTTCATTGTTTTTAAATATATTCGATAAACTATCCCCAACCAGTATAGCAGTGTTATTAGTAATTTTTATGGATCCATCTTTTGTTATTGATAATCGCGCGTGTGTAAACTGAGTCAAGACACAATTGAACTCTTTGGTTTCCTGTGATGAGACTGCTATGGTTGAAGTCGTTTGTGTATTGTTATTTAAGATAGTTCTCGAAAGAACCTTATTTTTTTGATACACATAAACTCCACCAACTACTAACACCATAGTAATTATGATCAGAAAAATGGTGCTGAAACCTTTCTGTGAATTTTTCATAAAAATTTTAGTTGACCAATACATTTTCGGCAGTAGGCTCACCCCTCTTTGCTTGTCGGAAAGCTTTTTGTTAACTCATCGAACCTGCTAATAAGAACCTGTGCTTTTGGGTTAATAGTATTCGTGGTTTTACTTACTTAATCCAAAGTTTCCAAAGGGGTCCACCACCAGTCCTCGGTATTCCCACACTTACTGGTGTGTTTTTTAAAACAAGTAATGTGCCCTCGTTTTTATCGGAATAATTTTGGTTCATTGTGCCAGTCTCATCGGGAACTTGTTTAAGCACTACCTCAGTATCGTTTATCGCAATCACTTTAAAACTATAATTTATACCAGCATCGTACTTTCTTGCCACATCTTTCAGATGAATTATCTCACCAATCTTCACCGCAAATGTTTGTGCTGGCAGAATTTTTGAATTATTTGCCGACGAGCTTGTGTAGGTAAGTTGAGCAATCAAATGAGGGGCACTATCGGTTTCTGTTACCAATCCATTTTTTGTATACTTCCTATTTGTCACAAAATTATATACACTACTTGCAATTACTAAAAAAATAGTAAGAAAGATAAGTGGTCTTAGCATATTGTGAAATATCAATGTAAATTTAATTAAAGAAAACCATTGTTTCAATTTTTTATTGTGCAATCTCCATATAATTAAATTTGCCTATACTGACGGCTAAGCTCACTGTTTTGGCTATACCGTTTTTCCAGAGTATGGCATTATATTCATCAAGTACAATCCGAACTTTTAAATTCATTTTTTTAAACAAAATCTCTTTCATTGGTTTATTCTTGGGGTCTGAATATAGGTTTACCCAACCCAAACTATTGTTATAGTAATTCAATATTTCGCCAGCTTGATTTTTGATTTCAAAAACCATTCCTGGATACGACACCTCCCCAACAGGTTGGGTCACACCATTTTTAAACACTGGACCGTTAAGATATGTCAATTCAACAACCTTAAAAGTTAGTCCTTCATGGAGATCTATCGTTTCACCAACTTTCGTCGTCAAATGCTTGCTCCACATCGTAGCTGTTTGGTTTTTATTGTATTTGGTTGTAAAATACACGGCAATCCAAACCATGACGAGTACAGAGAGCATGCTTAGCATTAATTTCATGGGCGTGTTCGCATTCTTAATAATGGATGAAATATCAATGTAAATTTAATTTATCAACGAGGGCTTTTATTGCTAAAATTGCAAAACTACCATATTCGTCTTTGTTTGTATCAACAGCAGATGGTGAAGAAAAGAAAGCAGGAAGTGTGACATAAAAATCGGTATCCATTTTTTTGTCACCTAGTTGTAAAAATATGGGAAACCCGATCATGACTGTATCGCTATCGAAACGATACTTGGCGTGATTTAGTATTTCCTGCGGTGGTCTGGAAAACAATGATGTAATTGACGTACAAAACATATTTATACTACCTTCGGAACAAGCGGCTTCTGTGGAAAAAGGTATCGGTATAATGAGAGCGAGACCAACATTAATGTTCTTTGGTGTATCTTTTATCCCTAACTCTACACTGATGATGGTTGAAACTTTTGTATTATCTCCTATCGGTGAAATAGAAAATGGACAATTATTTCTTTTGGCATGTGTATCTTCTGGTTTCACAGAGTCGTTTTGTGAGGGCTGTTTCATGGAGTATTAAATAGTTTTTATCTGTTTTTTTCTAAAATTTCTAAAGTTTTCTTAAGATTGTTGACTTCATTGTTGGTTAGATCATAACCACTGTTATAAGATTCCAGCAGTTCCCTTATGACTTTGATAGTTTCTTGCTCATCAATCTTTTCAATAGACCTAAGAATCCAAAACATTTCTCCATCGCGTACACGAAATTCTTTATACCAATTTCCACACCACGGACACCTCTTTAGATTAACTAAACCATTTTCATGATAACAGTCTCCCCAGTTTTCTAGTTGTTCTACGTATTTTGATAGTAACTCTCCCTCCAATTTGTTGGTGTTTTTGTGTTGCTCGATATCAATACACAGCGTACATTTTTTTTGATCTTCTGGTTCAATAGAGTCGTTTTGTGAGGGCTGTTTCATAAAATATTAAATCCTGTTTACTATTGAATTTGCATCGATAAAAGGTAAGAGTTTTTGGATGGGAATCTCAAATTCCTTACTACACCCCTCCGCTGCGGGAGGAAAATCTGGTTTTATGGTTATCGTCTTAACTGAGGGAGAAAACGAGTAGGAGTGGTCTATGCTTGTTAGGCTCTCACTTGTATAACTATCAGCGCAGGCACCCCTTTCAGTATCGTTGATAGTAAGGTCTTTCGCCGTCATTATCATATCACCATAGACCGTGTTTATGATGTTGTCCTTGTCCATTTCATAATTTTTAAAAAGATTCTGAAAACGTACCTGCTCTCCACTTTTCATATCGAAAATAAGACCATCTGAAACGGTATTGGTTGGATACATGCCTCCACAATAATAAGAACCCCTTTCTCTTATGCTAAAAATGTTATTTTTTGCGTAATCTACAGATACTTTGATATCCCAAGAAGCTTTTCCATCAGAGAGTGCTTGAGCAATATCGGAGTCAGATTCATCACAACCAAAATTCTTAAATATCCCACTAAGGGTTTGATTAACTTTATCCATCGCCTCTCTATCGGAATAATCGGCAACAATTGGATACGTATATTTTCCGTTGGGCGCTGTTATGAGAGTGTAGTGTATCTCCTTCTGATCAGTAGGAAAAACAGGAACAACGGTTTCCGGGGCTTTTGAACGCGGATAAAGATAAACAAGTACACCTACCAAAAACAGTAACAGTAATGACAAAGAATAAAATAATTTCATGCGAAGCCTAGTTTAATAATAACGGAGAAGAGGTCATTTTTCTTTTTTAGGTTTTTCTGGCACATTTTTGCCCTCCTTGGCAAGAAGTTTTTGAAGTGCCTCTTCCGTGTTAGCACCAAATGCAAGCTGGTTTTCAGTTGCAAGCACAACAAGTTTTAATTCTGGGATGGGGTTATTTTTTGCCTGAAGGTAGATAGATTTTACATACAGAAATGTATTTCCAACAGGAAGGACAAAAAGTCCACCACGAACTACTTGCGAGCCCTGTTGATTCCAAAGCGTAAGGTCTTTTGAAAGATCGGAATCCTGATCGATACGTGTTTCAATTTGTGAAGGACCCGCCACAAGCCGATCTTTGGGCAGATAATAAACCATCAACCGACCTGTATTGGGCATATCAGATCTTCCCACATACAACGCTGTCATATTATCCTTTTGGTATGGAGTTACGGGTCGCAAAAGGACAAACTCACCAGGACCTACGATACCAGGAAGATTTACAATATTGTAATAGCTTTTCATTGTTTCCACACTCCCCTGCTCTAAGGTTTCTTGGGGTACCGACCACACATCCTGGCGATTATAGAACTCATCGGCATCGCGAACGTGGTAGGTGTTATACACCGACGTAAGATTCTCAAAAAGGTCGTTAGGGAATCGTAGGTGTGATACTACATCTTCAGGAATTGTATTTTTTGGTTTCAGTGAGTGGGGGAACTGCATTTCCCAAGACTTCAAGATCGGATCGTTCTCGTCCCATACATAGAAATCTGTTTTTCCTGTTGTGGCGTCGACAACAGCTTTCACCGAATTACGAATATAATTTTTACCATATGGATAATTGGATTGGCCATCAACAGCAAATGAAAGAGGGTAACTATTAGTAGTGGTATATCCATCAAGTACCCACGAAAGCGTCCCATCGTTTCGAATTATAGGATAAGGATCAGCATCGAAAGTAAGATAAGGGGCGAGAGACTGGACACGATCACGGATTTCGCGATGCATTACATACTCCGTATCGTTTTTAATGTATTGAGAAAAAAGCACATTAGACCAATCACCACTGCGCAAAGAAACCATAAATTTTGTAAAAAGGTTTGTGATAGGGAACCCTAGTCCATAACTTCTCTCATCAACTTTTCCCTCTGAATCGACTTCTTTTACTCCAGTATTCAGAAAAAGATCACCATATGTCCCTTCGCCAAAATAGATTCTTGGATCGTTCGTAGAAAGATAGGGAGAGGTACTTGATGGTGGAATGTCCCGAACCACATATACAGGTCTTCCCTCCTCCGAAACTTTATTTACAGGTGCAACGACAACTCCATCACCATGTGTGTAAGTAAGAGGAACAATAAATCTTCCCTCCGCCCCTGGTGGTAGTTGACTAAGATCAAGTTCTCTTGCCGATATCTCTACCTGACGATACTGATCTTTATCGAGATAATAGCGATCGGTATCCGCATCATAAAACCGATAGTATGTTTTTAGTGCTTGGAGCTGATTATTTGCTGTGTTGAATGCTCGGTAATCCCAGATACGAATATTGGAAATGGTATCAGAGGCAGCATCAACCGCCTGTTGTGTTAATTGTGAGGAGGGGTCGAAACGAGATTCTATTACATCCGTAAGATTATACGCGTTTTTTGTGGCAGTAAGGTGGGCTTCAATATAGGGTTTTTCAAGAATTGGTTCATTTGGCTTCACATAGAATTTTGTAATAAGTCCAGGAACGGCCATGCCAAATATAATTTGTAAGCCAACTATTCCTCCAACAATACCGCCGTGTAGTTTCCATGAGAAATGACGGGCAATGAGAAATGTAATACCAATCAAGAGAAAAAGAAAAGCTAACGCCAAATCGTAGGAAAGGAAATAGTGTGCATCAATCCAACTTGTGCTTGGGAGAATATTGCTCGAACCTTTGATAACAAGCTGATACCTTGCCAACAACTCCGCTGCGGTGGCATCAAAGAAGAGGAGACCAGTAACCAAAAGAAGGGCACGAGAAATCCCAGGCTGGAAAAGACCTAGGCTATCCAAATTTGTTGGAGTTTTGGTTCTTCCCGCAATAAACATAATAAAAATTATGGCGAGCCCACCCAAAACTACCGCGGGGAAAAGTCCCCCCACAATGAAGGATGCGATAAATCCCCAAAAAAGGAGACTAGACAGTATCCCCCGCCCGGGACCCTTATATGCAAAAAACTCTCTTGCCTTATCAGGCGTACGACACAAAAACCACACTATTCCCAAAACGAACAATGTACCCACAAAGAGAAATAAAAACCATTCGTTTACTATGACAAGAAAGGGGAATTTGTACACATAAAAATCAATAGGCATCTTTAATATCGCGTCAACGCTTCCAAAACTTGCTGATTTTCTAAAAAGGAGAAATTCCTTAACCGAATCTGTGGCACCCATACCCACCAATACAGCAAAAAACACGCTTATAAAAAACCACCAAAATTTGAATTTCTTTGCTAACTCTTCACGTTCTAGGGAGCTAAAACTATCAACCTCAACTCCACAAGGTTTAGTATTTCTCGATACCACCCCGTAAAGAAGTGTAAAGAAAAAGAGGGAGGCTAAAAACGATACCACTCCAAGTACTATGCGTGTAAAAAATTGGGTAAGAAAAACTTCGCCATACCCTAATTGGGTAAACCAAAGATGATCAATTTGCCAACTGGCATACCACCCAAACACCATTCCGCCTAATGTAACAACGACGAGAGCACCGACACACCATTTTAAAATACGTGACCAAAGCATAAAAATATAAAATTATGTAATTCGCTTATTTAATTTTGAGCTCCCACGAATGACCTCTACCGGGTGCACTGAAACCAACATGCGTCGCACTTCCTCTAATGAAGCGAATATCTTTTCCGTTTGGGTTCATCTTGCCCATCTCATCTGGTACCTGTTTGAGAAATATCTCATTAGCATTTGCTGTAACTACCTCAAAACTATAGTTCATAAAATCATAGCTACTGGCTGTATTTTTCAGGTGAATTACCTCACCGATCTTAGCCGTAAATGTTTGTACGGGTAGGGTTACCGAGCTATCTCCTGTCGCGCCATAAGAACTAAGTTGGGCAGTAATAATAGGCATATCGTTTGTTTTTGTTTTGTGTGTTGTGAAATAATATTTACTACCAGCAACGATTCCAAGAATAATAAAAAGGAAAGCAAGCAATATAACCATGAATTGTTTATTATTCATATTTTCATAATTATACACCAAAAAATGGAAAATCTATATATCAGTTATGTTATGATAATAATGACATGGTTGTCATTGCTAATTATAATATATACAAATAAATTATGCCAAAAGAATTTACAGTAAAAGTTGATGATAATTATAATAATGGAGATATATAGACTGATGGTTCCTACCCGACTTTAGAAAAAGCGATTAAGAGATGCGAAGAGATATCAATTAATTAATGCGCGTATCATCTATGGATATCGACAAGCAGAAAATACATACCATGGTTAAGCGGTATCTATTACCGAAACAGCTTTTCCTCATTTTGTTTTTTGTACTTTTTGCCACCACGTTTTCTTATCTACACGCTCAAAATACAACATCGTTAGCATCTTCTAGCGACACCTATCAACGTGTTGGAGAACGTATAGATGAAATGAACGTAGATATTACCGTTCATCCTGATGCAACCATTACTGTCCGCGAAGATATTATATACAACTTTGGGACTCTCCGTCGGCATGGCATATTCAGAGACATTCCCGTACGATATAAGACCAATTTTGGAAATAATTTCAATTTTCTCTTGAGCGATATCACCGTTGTCGATGAAACCGGTACACCATATTCTTTTGCCATTTTGAACAAAGGTAATGATAAGGAAGTTAAAATAGGTGATCCTAATAAAGAAATTACCGGAGTACACCAGTACATTATTAGTTATACGGTGGATCGTCCGATAGGTTATTTCTCCAATTTTGATGAAATTTATTGGAATGCCACAGGCAATGAATGGCTTGTTCCTATTATAAAATCAGAGGCGATAGTTCATGTGCCGACCAAAATCAACAAAAGTGATCTTAAAATTTCCTGTTATGTGGGGCAAGGGGGAAGCATGAAACGTTGTGAGGGGAACACTGATTTCGAAGAGGATAAAACAACTATACGCTTCACGTCTCCGCAAATTCTTAGCTCTAAAGAGGGTATGACTATTGCCGTTGGCTTTCCAAAGGGTATTGTTTTACAGCCAAGTGCGTTCGAAAATGCATGGTACTACTTCGTTAATGATTTATTTGTATATCTTGTTCCGTTTTTTGTTTTCATACTCATGTTTGTTTACTGGTATCGTAATGGGAGAGATCCAAAAGGGAGAGGAATCATCATCCCCTATTATGATGTGCCTGAAAATCTATCTCCTATGGAGGTTGGTGGGGTATTCCATTATGAATCTCGCGACAAGGATATTTCTGCCGAACTTATCAGTTTGGCCGTGCAGGGTTATATCAGGATTGAGCAGGTTGAGGATCCTACATATCCAAAAAACATCGATTATGTTCTCAAAAAATTAAAAGATAGTACAAATCTTCTCAACGATCATGATCGCCTGCTTATGAGCTCACTCTTTTTGCCAAATGGTCAAATCTCAAAAAAAATACTTACGGGAATGGCCGCTGTTAATAATGAGGGTAATCCCCTTTCCAACGATGTTAAGAATTTCTTGAATAACCAGGTGACTAAGCTGGCGAAAGAAATAGATGCAAAGCAACAAATAGAACCTCAAAATAATGACACTTCTTTTGTAACACTATCTTCGCTTAAAAATAGTTTCTACATGGCTGCCACCGAAATTCGAAAAACTGCCATGAGGCTTCTTGTAAGAGAAGGATTTTTTGAAACTGCACCGGGAGATGGGATACGAACCTTTCTCATTGTATTTTTTTCCATTTTTATGCTTATCGGGGGTGGCATCCTTTCTTCTGTCTATTTTGGTCTTTCTGGTTTTATTGCTACGTTTCTCACCATCGCGTTTTTTGCCTTTTTTTTATTTATCATGCCCCGGCGAACAGAAAGGGGTGTGGCTATTTATGAACAACTTTTGGGATTTAAGGAGTATCTTCAGATAGCCGAAAAAGACAGGATTAATTTTCACGATGCACCAGAGAAAAGACCTGCAATTTTCGAGAAACTATTGCCTTATGCTATCGTGCTTGGTGTTGAAAAAGCGTGGGCTAAGGAATTCGAAGACATCTATACTACACCGCCCTCATGGTATAGCAGTGCTTCCAATGACAATTTTAGTGCGTTAGCTTTTACGTCGAGTCTTACAAGTTTTAGCTCGTCAGCTGCATCAAATCTTACATCTAGTCCGAGTTCTTCGAGCGGTAGTGATGGGGGTGGTTCGTCGGGGGGTGGTGGTGGCGGAGGTGGCGGAGGTAGTTGGTAATGGGGGTAATACGTTGTTCTCCCTATGGGTACACGTTTATTAGACCTCTTTCAAAATTGCACCAATAAAACACCACAGAATTTCTCTATGGTGTTTTATTGGCAGTGGAATTCAGTAAGGTTTCTGTGAGGCCTGAGGGAGAACCCCATAGAAGAATTTTTTCGAAATTCTCACGGGGCAGGTCGAACCCACGTATAGGAGTTCGTCTCGATTATTTCCAGAAGGTGGAGGCGTTGGCGGGAATCGAACCCACGTATAGGAGTTTTGCAGACTCCTGCCTTACCACTTGGCTACAACGCCACTATTCTACCCTCTGGAAATAATCGCGGATCTTCATTATTGTTATAAAATCAAAAGATTTTGACAATATTAGGACGGAGAGCTGCTTTATTACTTGCTTGCCCCGTTAGAAATGAGATTTCTAACGGGGGCTATCAGGCCGTGTGCTACTTATTTTGTTCCAATAACTGTTCGATATGGGCCGCCTCTCGTTCTCTTGGGTCATAAACAAATTCTAATCGTGGAATGGGATGCATTTTGAGGCGACGATTGAGGATGTGTTGCACCTCCACCACCACGTCTTTCAAAAATTCCCCTGCCTCTTTTACTGCTGAATCAGGGAGTACGCTGTATCGAATGGTGCTGTGACGCAAATCACGTGAGGTTTCGACGGTGGTAATGGTAATGAGATAGTTTCCATCAAGAATAACATCTTTTGCAAGGATATTCCCCACCTCTTCATGAATAAGCTCATTTACGCGTATAGTGCGGAGGGACATAAAAGTTAGCCCTGAAATGATTTAAGGATATCACCTACTTCAATGGAGGCGCCACTTTGTACGAGTGCTCCGCATTCTTTATTTTGAGGCATTGTCTTTACTTCTTGCTTACCCGATCGTAAGTTTATCACTCGTCCCTCTCCTAGCTTGATGTGTTCTCTAAAAATATCTACACGTTTATTAACTGCCAAATTTCCTATGAGGATCTTACCCCCCACAAGTTGTCCTTTCTTAGAGACACTAAAAAGTTTAAGGATTTCGAATTCTCCCAGGTATTCTTTATCGTTTGCAAGTTGTTTATCGAGAAATTCCTCAAAAAGTTTTACCGTTTCGTAAATGACATCAGATGCTATAACGCGGATTTTTAGCTGGTCGACAAGAAGGCGTAATGATGAGGCCATTTTTACATGAAATCCAAGAATTGTTGCATCGAACGTGTTGGCAAGCTTAAGATCGCTGTCGGTAATGTCCCCCACTCCGGAGTCGAGAACATGAATCAAGAGACGTTCTCGTGTTATGGATTGTATAATGGCATCAAGCGCTTCGTAAGAGCCGTAGGTATCAGCCTTTATAATCACATTTATCGCTTTTATCCCTTCGGGCGTTTTTTTATTTATTCTCTCGGTAGATTCCACTGCCTCTTTCTCATCTAAAATAGGTTGCGCAACTGCTTCTTCGCTTCCGCCCACCCACTCCTCACCTACCAGTGGGGACGTTTCAAAACCAATAACAAGTACTGGAGAGGAAAATGTTGCCTCCATGGTTCGTGTCCCCTTAAAATCTTCGAGGAGTTTTATCTTTCCCTTTGCTGTTGGAGTTCTAACATACTCTCCCTCTCGAAGTGTGCCATCGAGTATGATAAGACTTGTGATAATACCACGTTTACTATCTCGTTTTGTTTCGATAATAACTCCCCTTCCTTGTGCATTTTTATCCGCCTTAAGTTCCTGAAGATCGGTTGCAAGGAGAACGAGATCAAGAAGTTCATCTATTCCCGCTCCGCTTACTGCAGAAACCTCTTGTTCAGGAATATCACCCCCCCATGATTCAACGACAACTCCAAGTTCAGAAAGCTGAGTTCGTGCACGCTGGGTATCGGCATTGGGTTTATCAATTTTTGTGAAAGCCACAATAAAGGGGGTATTTGTTGCTCTGATTTGTTCGATAGATTCTTTTGTCTGTGGTTTTACCCCCTCGTCCGCTGCCACAACGAGAATAGCAATATCCGCTGCTTTTGCACCACGTCCTCTCATCTTTGAAAACGCCTCATGCCCAGGGGTATCAATAAAAGTAATTTTGCGGTCACCATGAGTAATTTCGTAGGCCCCAATAGATTGTGTGATTGCACCAGCCTCGCGTGTGGCAAGGTTTGTTTTTCTGATGTAATCCAAAAGCGTCGTCTTTCCATGATCGACGTGCCCCATCACCACCACCACTGGTGGTCGTGCTATTTTATTCTCTTTTTCTATTTCTTTAGCTTTTTTCATCGTATGTATATCCTACTCTCTCTTTACAAAATTCACAATATGTATTTGAAATAAACAAATTTATTGTCATTCCCGCGACTTGTCCTGAGCTTGCCGAAGGAAGGCGGGAATCTAGTTCCTTCATTATTCTCATTCGCAAGAGATGTCTTTCTCACCCATTCGCCACTCCTGCGGTGGCTCACTCATCCGCAGGCGCTTCGTTGTCAATCCAACTCGTTTTTAACTCGGGATTGACAACACCCAGCTTCGCACCTGCGGAATGGTTCGAAAGACCCCTCTCGTGAATTAATTTGTTTATGGTTTGTGTGGTGGATATAACTTTCTTTTGTCATCCTGATCCTGAGCCCGTCGAAGGAGAAGGATCTCTCGCTTGTGCAAACACTGAAGATTTCTCGATAAATCTCGGGATGACGAGGTAACAAAAAAGCGGCCACATGGGTCGCTTGCAGTACTTTTTTATTGTGTCCACCAACGAAACCATTCAGACCATGTATTTGCGTCAATCATCCTTATTCCTTTCAAACACCATGCAACAACAAACGGTGGAATGATGAACCAGAACGCTATGGCTGCAATGAGCATCGGACCTTCTTGGTTGTCTGCGTGGTTTATTGTATTTGTCCACAAGAAGTAACCACTAAGGATGACTGTGGTAAGGAGGAGCAAAATCTTCCAAGGAAGAAACCAGCCTACCAGTGCTGAAACAAGAAGTATTCCTATAAACTGCCACATTTAATCGTTGTTTCCGCTGTAGATTCGGAGAAGATCGATAAAGAGATTGATGGCGTCGAGGATGAGTCCCCCGCTTGCATCGATGGCGTTATCGAGTGTGTACTCCTGGTTCAGTGCCTGCGACCAGTCGTAGGCGACGTAGAGGGTGAAGATGAGGACACCGAGCCATGCAAAGGCGGTCATGCTTACCATCTGGGTAAACCCAAAAGCCACGAAAAGCATTTGGACAAGTTGTCCCAAGATCAAGACGAGGAGTGCTCCAAAGAGGTAGGGCCCCATGCCCTCAAAGGATTTTGGATAGATGATGCCAAGCAAGGACATTCCTACCATAATCGCCGCTGTGGTAACAATAGCGTTCAGGACGACAGGTCCTGTGTAGTGTGCTACGAGTGGCCCTGTCATAAGCCCCATAAGGATGCTCATTCCGGAAACTCCTGCAAAACTTACAATAGGTTCTGTGCTCCCTCTGAAGATAAAGATACAAACCACAGAGCCAACAAATGAGAGAAGCAATAAAGGCCAGCTCATGTGCCAGTGGTAACTGATCGTTACTCCAAGCGTATAAATTCCTGCCATTATCATTGTAAAGAATGCGATCGCTCTGATGTAGCTTTCTCTACTCATGATTGTGTTACACCTGCTCTTTCTTTTTTTGTTGTCAAATCTCTACAAGGTTGCCCCCGTAGAAATCAACAATACATTACCAAGTATCTTGATTTTTGTCAAAAAAAAATAAAAAAGCGGTCGTGGTGACCGCATTCGTTTTTTTATTCTTTGGTAGATTCTTTTGGATTGGGACAACTCATAAGTTTTTTAAGCTCCTGCGTCACCTCTTCAACGTCATCAATATCGGGTCCAAAATCGGGACTATAGGATAAAGGAAGTGTACCTTCTTGCTGTCTTGTTCCGTCTGGTGCATATATTTCAAGTTTCCATACTTGTTGCATTTTGCTGTGAGTGGGAAGCGAGGCAATACCGATTACGCCATCATCCTCTATTCGAAACCATTCTTCCCACGTAGGTGCTGGTGGTTTGCGGTATTTTTGCACGACAGCACCTTCGAGACTTATTTTTTTCTGAGTTACAAGCTTGTCCACTTCTTCCCATATATCACGCATGGGTTGATCTAGGATACCCGCAAGCGTTTGGAGATAGAAATATCCCCCCCAAAATTCAGCGCCATTACCATCTTCGCCAATAAACTCGCCTGCTTTTGCCTTTTTAATGAGGTCGCGCACGATTTTATCGGTAAGTTGTGGGAGGAAGGAGACGTCACCATACGTTGTCTTTTTGAAACGACGGAGATATTCAGATCGCAATTCAAGTTGCCGTAGGTGCATGGCTGCCTGTCGAGGAAGGCACGTTTCCTCATGTCTTCCTATTCCATAGGGTTTCCCTTTATAGAGTTGCCACCCCACGCCCTTTTTAAAATCACACTCACAGCGGAGCATATTACCTGCATAGGGGTTATCCTTTCCTTCTATAGTTACTGTACCTTCAAATCTCATCCAAGCTACTTCGTGGCCATCAACAACAATGCTTCTCAGGATGGTATAGGTAGGATTAGAACCCATTGCTTCATAGTAGGTGGGCAAAAAATCAGTAATCATTCGTATCAACCCCTTCTTTTTTAGATTCAATGACCTCCTATAGTTTTACGGTAAATATGGATTCACGTCAACAAAACGTGGCGCTGTTCGGTAACCTCATAATTACTAGTGCCTGAGCTAGTTTATCCTGAGTGTGTCGAAGGAAAGGCCTACCTTTCTCTAAGGAAACCCTTCGACTTCGCTCAGGGAATATTGTGTTTCAAAACAGCGCCCTCCACAGTTGCCTATATTTTAAATTTTTGGTACATGAAAGGTGATGAACAAGGTATTTAAGGATAAAAAAATAGCGATTTTGGGGTTTGGGAGAGAGGGCAGGGTTCTTCTAGGCTTTCTTAAGAAGGAGGGAGTTAAGTTTTCCCAGATTACTATTTGTGACAAGGGGGCTGTTGATGTAAAAGGGGTTGCGATACAGACGGGTGAAGGTTATCTCAAAAATCTTGATCAGTTTGATGTTGTATTTAAAAGTCCAGGGATACCAACCGTCTTGCCTGAGATACAGAAGGTGTTGAAGAGGGATGGTGTACTCACCTCGCCTACCAATCTCTTTTTTGATCTTTGTAAGGGAACTATTGTTGGTGTTACGGGTACAAAGGGTAAGGGTACCACCGCGACGATGCTCTATAACATGTTGAGGGCGGCAAAGAAGAAAGTTTTTCTTCTTGGCAATATTGGAAGGCCTGCCCTTGAATATGTTCGTAACATTAAGAAGGGTGATGTTGTAATAATGGAGCTTTCGAGTTTTCAGCTACAACATCTTAAAAAATCTCCGCACATTGCTATTGTTCTTGATGTGACGGTGGATCACCTCGATCATCACAAAAACGTTAAAGAATATCGCGATGCAAAGATGAGTATTGTGGCGTATCAAAAAAGGGGTGATGTTGCTATTTTGGATGCAGATAGTCCAGTTGCGCGTTCATTTGCAAAACACACACAGGCAAAAGTACTGTATTTTGGTAATAAAGAAAAAACGTGGATTACTTCGAGTGATATATCTGTACCGGGCGCTCATAACATTAAGAATGCATCTGCTGCTGCCCTTGCCGCGGAACAGATCGGTGTCTCTCGTGAGGTAATTCTGAAGGGTCTTAAGAATTTTAAAGGAAACGAACATCGTCTTGAATTTGTAAGAGAAAAAGATGGGGTGCGTTATTATAATGACTCTGCGGCGACAAACCCGGATGCGACGATTGCGGCGCTTCGTGCTTTTGTTGAACCGAAAATCCTTATCATTGGGGGGAGAAATAAGGGATTTTCTTATGCTGAGCTTGCAAAAGAGATACAAAAAAACACCGTGCGGGGTGTGATATTGTTGGGGGAAACGAAGAAAATTGTTTTTGATGAACTTGAGAAACTTGAAGATGTACAGCTAATGAAGAAGGTATTTGTTGTAGAAAGTTTATCTAGTGCAGTAAATCGGGCAAATGTAATTGCACAAACAGGAGATGTGGTTATTTACTCCCCTTCTGCCACAAGCTTTGATATGTTCCACAACTACGAAGAACGAGGTGAACAATTTAAGCAATTGGTATTAGGAAAACTCAAAAATCAAAAACCAAAACTACAACTTCAAAATAAAAACTTTTAAACAGGATAGTTTTTAATTTTTGATTTGTATTTTTGAATTTTGGCTTTTGAGTTTTGAATTAAAAACGCCTAAATTTTGTTTAGGCGTAAGATATTTACCTGATGATAACCGGCGTGCCTACAGGAACCTGTCCAAAAAGCCATTTGGCATCTTCATACTTGAGGCGTACACATCCATGGGAAGCCGGATGGTTAGGAACTGAAGTTGAAGAGTGAATGCCGTAACCAGCACGGTGAAACCAGAGCGTGAAGGGCATCGGCGTGTTTCCGTATTTATAGGAGACTGCATGGCGTTCCTTAGCGTAAACAGTAAAATTTCCCTTTGGTGTGGTGTATCCTGGTCTTCCTGTCGAACAGTGGAAGGTTCGTGCGATGCCACCGTTTTGATAGGTCAGCGTTTGTGCCTTGAGGTCAATCGTAATAGTAGGTTTTGATTCTTGTCCTTGAGGGATAGCGTTTGCGACCCCTTTAATTCCAAATACACTCATAAGCAGTCCCAAGAGCAGGAGTTTCAGGGCTTTCATGGTGAATTGCTCTCCTTTTGTATTGTCAATGAACTATTTTTAGTCTACAAAAAACCACCCATTTGTAAATGGGTGGTTTTGAACTATTCTGTTTTTGGTTTTTCTATCTTCTCCCCCTCCTTTTCTTTCTTTTCTCTTATTTTCCCTAGTTTTGTGAGTTGTTCTTCAAGATCCTTGAGGGTGAGCATGAGGCGTTTATCTTGTGGATTCACTGATTCGACAACAAATTGATACTTCGTTTTGTCTTTTAAGAGCTCTTTCATGGTTTGCGTATCACCAAACTTTGAGACATGAATGAGACCGTAAATATTGTCGTCTACCTTAATGAAAGCACCATAGGGGGTGAACTTAAACACCTCCCCTTTTGTGGTGCTTCCTGCAGGATATTTCTGTTCAACATTCATCCAAGGATCTTCTTGGAGTGCTTTGAGCGAGAGAGATACTTTGTTGTTTTGAATATCAATAACTTTCGCGGTGACTTGGTCTCCTTGCTTGAAGAGTTCGGAGGGATGATCGATGAGACCCCAACTAAGTTCGGAGATATGGATGAGGCCCTCAATGTCCATATTATCATTAAATTTAATGAATACACCAAAATCTACCACTGCAGTTACGGTGCCTTCGACGACACTCCCTACCTCATATTGTGTGAGGCGCTCTTTGAGTTTTTCTTCGTAGAGTTCTTTTTCTGAGACGATCAGGCGTTCCTCCTTAGGATCGAGGTCGATGATCTTCACCGCCATCTCCTTTCCTACAAATTTTTTGAGTTCCTCGAGAATTTTATTTTTCTCGCCACCTTCCACGCGTGGATAGTGCTCGGGGGTAAGGCGTGAGACAGGAAGAAATCCGCTTATCCCAACAACTTCGATAAGGAGACCGCCTTTGTTTGCTGCTATGATTTTTGCACTTACTGTTTCGTTAGCGTCCTTTTTTGTTTGAAGTGTCTCCCACTCTTTCCTTTGACCGATATCTTTTAGAGCAAGATCAATAAAACCATCTTCATTTTCAGTTTCTACTACTTTCACTGAGATGGAGTCTCCTTGTTTGAGATGTTTGATAGCCTCTCTTCCGAGACGATACTCGAGTCCATACACTACCCCGGTACCAAACATACCGAGATCTACATAGAGTGCCCGTTTTTGTTTGCTAAGTACCGTGCCTTCAAGAACCTCTCCCTGTTTTGGAGGTGTCGCAACCTGTGCTTTGAAGGCGCTCCTAAAATCTGAATCTTTAATTAATTCTTCTGTTGTCATATTATTTTTAACTACCTTGAGGTCAAGGTCTCCTCATTTAAACAGGTTTCCCTAAAAAGTCAAAAAAATAGGGGTGTCTCATATAGTTGAGAAGCTCATTTCGTGGAATATGGTGGGCATAGTATCCAGACACCTACCCGCAACTCATCTCCAAGGGGGTGACCGTTACAACCCCCCTATTATAGCGATAACACCTGACTCCCCCTTGAGGACTCGTTGTGGATAGGTGTCTGGACGAACGAGGTAGGGTTAGTTGGCTTGAATAAAGAGATGTTTTTTGTTACCATACATGTATGATTATCACTTGGTATGGTGAGGGGTGTTTTAAGGTTCAGGCTGGAGAGATCTCTCTGAAGACTGATCCTTTTGAGAAGGCTGATACGGGGCTTACCACGCCTTATTTTAATGCCGATGTTACTCTACGTTCGCGCTGTTCTTTTGGTGAGGAGGAACGAAAAGAGATGGTAAGTGCAGTAAATTCTGGCGTGTTTATTTATTCTCCTGGTGAGTATGAGCTTAAAGGAATAACAATACGTGGAGTTCAGTTGGTGAATGATGATACTGAATTTCTTGATACGGCTTATACTATTCAGTGGGGTGATTTAAAGCTCGGACATCTCGGGCACATACATAGTATAAAAACGAATCCCCGAGTTATGGAGATGTTTACTGATATCGATATCTTGTTTGTACCAGTAAGTGCCCCCTATCTCGAGGCGGGTGATGCGGCAACTCTTGTAAACCAAATTGCGCCAAAGATCGCGATTCCTATGTATTATGCAGTGAAGGGGCTTACGAGAAAGGCGGATGATGTCTCGGTATTTCTCAAGGAGTTTGGAGTATCTCCTGAGGTACAGGACAAGCTTACAACCAAGAAGAAGGACATTGATCAGCACGAAGAGACGCAGATTGTAGTGTTAAAAGCACAATCTCAGACATAATTCAAAACTCAAATGTCAAAACGCAAAACTGCAACTCAAAATTTAAAACTAATTTGTTATAAAAAGTTTTTTTGTTTTGAATTGTAGTTTTGACTTTTGCATTTTGATTTTTAAGTTTATTTCTATGGATTTTTCTCACTTTTCACTTGCTAAACGGAAACGTATGTTTATGATTCTTGTTGCTATTACTGGCCTTTTTTCAGTTATTATCTGGCTTTTTATGTTGAGAGGAAATGTTGCGGCATTGAGCAATTCGGGGAGCATTAAAGAGATTTTTACTCCAAAGCCAACCGAGGAGCAGAAAAATTTTTCTCCATCAATAGGTCAGATCTTTGGATCATATATTGCAAATATCTGGGATGGGGTCAAGGGACTTCCCTCCCTTTTTGAGGTAAAAGAAGTAGAGATATCAAAAGAAGAGCTTTAGGAAGTTAGCTTCTTAGCTTATTAGGGGTACGAAATCATAGTAGGTATTTCCTAAAAAGCTAGTAAGCTAAAATACTAACAAACTAATTATGAAAGAGGAAAAACCAGAGATGCAGCAACATATAGAGTCTCAGAGTATTACGACTGAGCTAGAAAGTTCATATATCGACTATGCTATGTCGGTTATTGTCGCACGTGCGCTTCCTGATGTGCGTGACGGGTTAAAACCTGTACATAGACGTATCCTCTATACGATGTGGGATGCAGGGCTTACTCATGGGGCGAAATTCAGAAAGTGCGCAACGGTGGTAGGTGATGTTCTTGGGCGGTATCACCCTCATGGAGATTCTGCTGTGTATGATTCCATGGTGAGAATGGCACAGGATTTTTCATTGCGTTACCCCCTTGTGTTGGGCCAGGGTAATTTTGGTTCCATCGATGGCGATAGTGCAGCCGCCTATCGTTATACCGAGGCAAAGCTTTCGGCAATTGCGGAGGAGATGCTTCTCGACCTTGAGAAAGAGACGGTAGATTTGGAGGACAACTATGATGGAACCAGAAAAGAACCTAAAGTACTTCCCGCAAAGCTCCCCAATCTTATCTTGAATGGTACAACAGGTATCGCGGTTGGTATGGCAACGAGTATCCCACCCCACAACCTTACCGAGGTGGCGGATGCAATCATGTTTCTTGCAGATAATCCAAAAGCGAGCATAGAAGAAATTGCACAATTCATAAAAGGCCCAGATTTTCCTACCGGAGCCGTAATTTATAATAAAAAAGCGATTTTAGAGGCGTACGCGACGGGACGTGGGCCTGTTACTATGCGTGCTCGTACCGAAATACAAGAGACAAAGAGCGGACGAGCAGAAATTATCATTAATGAGATCCCCTATCAGGTAAATAAGTCTGAACTTATCGTGAAGATCGCAGAGCTGGTTACTGAGAAGGAGATTGAAGGAATCAAAGATGTGCGTGATGAGTCTGATCGCGAGGGATTGCGTATTGTGATTGAGCTTAAAACTGATGGTCAACCACAAAAGGTGTTAAACCAGCTTTTTAAACGTACTGATTTACAAAAGGATTTTCATTTTAACATGGTGGCTCTTGTTGATGGTTTGCAGCCACAGACGTTTTCTATAAAGGGAATCCTTGAGCATTATTTGAAACATAGACAAGTTGTGGTGGTAAGGCGCGCTCAGTATGATTTGCGCAAGGCCGAGGAGCGTGCGCATATTCTTGAGGGTCTCGCGAAGGCGCTTGATCATATCGATGAGGTGATTGCTACCATTAAAAAATCTGCAAATAGAGAGGAGGCGAAGCAGAATTTGATGAAGAAGTTTGGGCTTTCTGCTCTTCAGACGGACGCTATCTTAGAAATGAAGTTACAGACGCTTGCTGGTTTGGAGCGCAAAAAGATTCAGGATGAGCTTAAGGAGAAAAAAGCTCTTATTGCAGAGCTTAAAGCGCTTCTTGCCGATCCTAAAAAAATTCTTGGGGTGGTAAAGACAGAAATTCTTGATATTAAAACACGTTTTGGTGATGCGCGAAGGACAAAGGTGGTCTCTGCTCCTATTGGGGAGTTTCGTGAGGAGGATCTTGTCCCTCAGGAGGAGGTGGTGATTACCATGTCTTCAGATGGATATATCAAGAGGCTTCCTCCGGCAACATTTAAAATACAAAAGCGTGGTGGCAAGGGGGTAATTGGTTTTGAAACAAAAGAAGATTTTGTAACTCACCTTTTTAATGCGAATTCCCACGACAACATCCTTTTCTTCACAAGTGGTGGGCGTGTATTTCAGACAAAAGTATACGAAATCCCTGCCGCGACACGCACGAGTCGCGGACGCTCGGTGTTTAATTTCTTAGATATTGCACAGGATGAACACGTTACCGCCATGCTTAACTACGCCTCGATTGGTGCTGACGGTCCAAAATATCTAGTAATGGCTACAAAGAAGGGGGTTATTAAGAAAACAGACCTTTCTGAGTTTGAACAGGTAAGAAGATCTGGCATCATTGCACTTAAACTTGAAAAAGGTGATGAACTTCACTGGGCGAGCTTCTCTTCGGGCAAAGATGAGGTGATGATTGTTACACAAAATGGACAGGCACTTCGATTTAATGAAAAAGATGTGCGTTCGATGGGTCGCAATGCTCAAGGAGTACGCGCACTCCGATTGAAAGGGACCGACGAAGTAAGCGATATGTCAATCATTACAGATACAAAGGCTCAGGTGCTTGTGATTACTGAGCATGGTTACGGCAAGCGTACGCCGCTCAAGGAGTATCGCAAACAAAAACGTGGAGGAAGCGGCATCAAGACAGCAAATGTTACAAAGAAAACAGGTATGGTAATTGCCGCGCGTGTGATAGTAGACGAGGAGTCAGAACTTATCGCCATTTCAGAGAAGGGGCAGGCACTTCGTACAGGAGTTCACGAAATCAGAGAGCTCGGCAGAGCAACGCAAGGTGTCCGTATCATGAACGTCCCCGAAAGTGATGCGATAGCAGGGATTACCATTATTTAGTAGGACTTACGCATTTGGCGAACTGCCTGTAGTGAGCGAAGTCGAACTGCTTCGTTGTAGGCTCCGATACTCTTTCGCTGTATCATCTGAAATACAGCTCAGTCCGTTTCTCATGCGCGCCTCGCATTTCATCCAAATGCGTTGGTTCTGTAAATTATACATATTTAAAAATCCCCTTTCGGGATTTTTTAATTAGGGTATACTAAATGTGATATATGATATAGTAAAAAACATGCAACTCACTCAACAACAAAAACTTATTGCAGGTGCGGTCGTGGTAGTTCTGGTTCTCGGTTTGGCGAGTATTCCTTTTATTCTCAAGAAGGTGGCTAAGGAGCGAGTAGTAAAAAGTCTCAAGGTGTGGGTTGTTGGCGATGATAAATCTATATACGAACCTATTTATCCAAAATTTGGTCTTCCTATTGAACTGATTAAAAAAGACTATAAGACGTATGAACGCGAGCTTGTTGATGCACTTGCAAGCGGAGATGGGCCGGATGTGTTTATGATTCACAACTCATGGCTTCCTAAACACCAAAGCAAGCTAGCACCGGCACCTGCGGAGTTACTTACCCCCTTCTCTATTCAAAAGAATTTTCCTGATGTGGTAACGACTGATTTTGTGCGTGATGGAAAGATATATGCACTCCCCCTCTCGATCGACACGCTTGCACTCTTTTACGACAAGGATGTCTTTAATGGCGCGTTTATTAGTGCTCCGCCTCGTACGTGGGGAGAGCTTGGGAGTATTGCAACACGTCTCACCAAGCGTGATGCAGGAGGGAACATCATACAATCAGGTGTTGCCTTGGGTGCAGGAGATAAAAGTGTTGATAAGGCCTCGCACATACTCCCTCTTCTTATGATGCAGAAAGGGGTTGTTATGGTACGGGAGTCAGGGAAGAGCTATACTCCGGTGCTCTCTTCTGATTCCGGTGGTGTCGGTGAAAATCCTGCCGTGGACGCTCTTAATTTTTATTTGCAGTTTTCTGATCCTCTTTCCCCACTGTATACTTGGGATTCTTCACAGCACTACTCCATCGATGCCTTTTCGTATAACCCAACCGTGAGGAATAAAGTGGCAATGATATTAAGTTATTGGTATCAGATTGCGGTGATGAAGGGTGATGAGAACAAGAAAGGAAAAAATCCAAATCTTAATTTTGGTGTCGCGCAAATGCCTCAACGGGATGATGTAAATGAATCTCAATATGCCACCTATGCTGATTACTGGGGGTATGCTGTTGCAAAATCAACAAAAGATCCGAAAATGGCGTGGAGTTTTGTGCAATTTCTTACTTCGAAAGCCCAGGCACAACAATATCTTGTAGCGACAAAGAGGCCACCCGCATTGCGATCTCTTATTTCCTCGTATCAGGATGATCCTATCCTTTCAGTTTTTGCAAACCAGATTCTCATCGCAAAAAGCTGGATCCAACCAGGCGCAAGTGATGCAAACCCCCTCTTCTCGCAAGCAATAGATCAGGTTACGCGTGGGCAAATAAGTTCCAACGAAGCAATTCAGTCACTAAGGAGTCAATTACAGGAGTTATTTTCAAGAATTACTTTATAGATTAGAATATGAGACCTTTTTTCTTTATTACATTAGCTAACCTATATCTATTGCCAGGATTAGTATTTGGAGCTGAATTTACAGGCCTTGAGAATCCTATAGAGTCGGAAAATTTTAATCAGGTGATTGATGGTGTTGTTGGTTTTCTCAAGGCTTTTGGTGCCGCTGTCTTGGTGATTTTTATACTGTATGGTGGATTTCAGTATTTGACTTCTGGTGGAGATCCAACGAAACATAAGAAGGGCACCGAAACACTTAAGTGGGCAGCGATAGGATTTGGAATTATATTTTCCGTTGATCTTATTCAACGCGCCCTTAGAGAGTTTTTCTAGTAGAATTTATACACAAACGCTCTTTGCGTTTTGCATGCACTTATTTTATACTTAACTATATGCGTTTCACTTTACTTATTCTCTCTTTTCTTTTTAGTGCACCTTTTGCCTATGCAGGTGAGGCGCAGGATCAGATAATTGGTATTGTGTATAAATTTGCTAATTTTTTGGCAGGGATTTTTCTTGGTGTTGCAGTAATCATGTTTCTTTATTCAGGTTTTCGATATTGGCAAGCAAGTGGTGATCCAAAAAAAGTTGGCGATGCGCATCAGGGATTAATATGGGCGTGTGTGGGCCTTGCGGTAGGGCTGCTTGCCTTCTCCGCACAAGGTATTATCTCTAGTTTTTTATAAGTAGTTGATTGTTTGAATAATAAAAGGTCGAGAATAGTATTTTATTAATTGAATGTATATAACAAAAATATGAAATTAGTTAAAATTACGGGCGCTCTTTCGTCTCTCGCGGTTTTTGCGCTTGCATTACCGGCTTTGGCGCTTACACCACAAAGCCCTCCTGGGAGTGGTTTTTATAATCCAGGTGATCTGGACGCTCTTACAAACCCAACATCGCTCATTCCTAAAATATCTACTTTTTTTAGCACTCTCTTCCTCGCTTCCTCTCTTTGGTTTTTCTTCCTCGCTGGCTATCTATACATGACAGCAGGAGGTGACGAAGAAAAATTCGGTAAGGCAAAGAAGAACATGATTTATTCGATGATTGGTCTTGTTGTAGGGCTTGGTGCATATGCTATGCCAGACCTTATTATGAAGTTTCTTAAGTCTTTTCAATAAGGATTTTAGTATCCTTCTGACGAGAAGTTCATTTTATATCAAAACCCCTTTTGAGGGGTTTTGAGTTTTTTACTTTCTTGGTATAATAAAGAAGCGAAATTTATTTTACGAGTTTATGAAAAAAAATAGTTATCTTGTTTTTTTGGTTCTTATTATTTCTATCCCTAGATTAGTCTTGGCTTTTGAGCCACCACCACCACCTCCTGGTTTTGTAGAAACAGCAAGTCAGAGCACTCTTACAAATATTGTGAATGGGGTCGTTGGTTTTCTCGCTACTTTATTTTTAGCGGGTAGTCTTGTCGCTATGTTTTACGCTGGATATTTATTTCTCTCTTCTGGGGGAGAGGTTGAAAAAATTACAACTGCACGAAGGAATTTAATATGGGGTCTCGTGGGTCTTTTGGTGGGTCTTTCAGCTTACGTCGCCCCTGAGCTTATAAAGATCTTTTTACAGCAATAGTAAGTTGTTATTAATTTATATTCAACGCTAATACCTCCTTTTGATTATTTTTTACAGTTTTCCAGAGTATGGGAGGATAGCGGAGAAGTGTGACACCGAATTTTTGTTTGAAGCGTGAGAAGCCCTTCCAGTTTGAGGGGCTTCCCGGCGCCCAAAAGCTTCCGAAATCGAAGAATTCTATACTGTGAGAAATACAGAATTGAAAGCAGTGATCAATAAGTCCTGTAGAATATAGTGATTGCTTTGCTCCCGGTTTTACAAACGCACTCAGATAAAACGCTTTGTGTAGATTTGGGAACTCAATAAGCGCCACCATGGCGTTTATTTCTTTATTTACCTTGTGTCGTGCTGCAAAAAAATGGATAGACGTGCCAAAACGTTCTATTTTATTTTTGAGAATGGTAAGTATTGTTTGGCGAATAGATGTGTACACCCCTTCATTAGGGTACTCTTTGAGAAACGTGGCGTAATCGGAGGTGATAACTTCAAATTCTTTATTATTGAGCCATATCGTACGGTCGCGTTGTGCATTTTTGGTCCACGTAGTCCAATACGAAGAATTTTTTATATGTGCAAAGCCAATTTGGCGAGAAATTTCAGTAGAAAACCAAAGGTGGCGCCACGTTGTTGGTATTTCGAGTTTTGTAAGAGGTTGCCAGAGGATGATACGAAAATAAGGAATTGGCGTAACAATGGGTTCCTTATCGCTTACGTAGAGTTCGAAATGTAAGGGACCGTGATTCCATGTTCTCCCGAGACACCCTTCTTCCCCTACGATTTGTATTTGAGCACGTTCATTGTACTCGCTTTCCAGATAGCTTCTGATTTGAAGGGGGTGGATGTAGTTTAATGGTAGTGAATCTCCTACTACCCCAAGACGAGGAAGTTTTCTTTTATGCGTAAAAAGGCTAAGCATAATATTTTTTTACCATATTGACGAGAGCTTTTGCGACGTTTTGTGGTGATCCTTCTGCGGGGAAGTGATGGATATCGATGTAAGGAAGGCTATTAAGTTCTAGGATCGCACATCGTTGGTTTTTCCATGACTTAATAATGTCTTCTGCAAGAAAGTCCATACCTACGAGCTTGGTATTAAAAAGTTTTGCAATAGTACGGAAGAGAGAGATATTGTCTGGATGAACTAGTGAGGTAACATCAATAGGATCACCACCGAGATCAATAATCCCCTTTTCTTGAAGAATGACCATTTCTCCTTTTTGGGGAATCGTTGTAAGGGAATATCCGTGTTCTTTAAGGAGACGCTCACTCGTATGGTCGTAGGTGATATGGTAGAGCGTAGTGGTTTTATCAGGAGCTTTTTTGCGACGAGGCTCTTTGTTTTTTGTTGTTATAAGTTCCTGTATCGTTTGAGTTCCATCCCCTACTACGTTCGCAGGAATTCTTTTTGCACACGCTACAAACTGTGCATCAACGACGGTTGCACGAAATAGAGTGGTATTTGAAATAAAGCGTTCCACAATTACACATGGGTCAAGACGAAATACTTTTTTGATCGCAAGGCTAAGTTGTTTTTCGTCGCGAACATTAAATGTGCAATGACGACTCGCAGATCCATTGCGTGGTTTTATCATAAGAGGGAATCCAAGCTGTATTCCGTAGGAAAATGCCTTTTTTGCATTAAAAAACCAAAAATGTTTTCCTTCTGGTGTTGGAAGACTGTGATGTTCTAATCTTCGTTTAACATACATCTTGTCGTCAATTTTTGTACTTTCTGTTGTATTGGTGTGTTCTGCTGCGGGAAGTCCTTCGAAAGAATGTAGTTTACCTTTGTATTGGACAAAAAAGATGTTGCTATAGCCAAAAGGTGTTTTTGAGGCAAAACACTCTAGTTCATTTTTTCGTGCCTCTTCAATAAAAACAAAACTTCTAAGGGGAACTTTGTCTTTTGAGAATGTATTGTCCAGTGAGATAACCCTTGATAGTAATAGGGCTTTCTCTATGGGGTGAAAGAAGAAATTAACTATGTGAGGAGATAGTGAAGGAAGAAGATAGGATGAGAGAGATTCATAAAAAGCTCCAAGATGGTTGGTGGGAAGTGGCCCACAATCATCACAATACTTATTATTTTGAAGCATGGAAAGCTTTCATATAGTTAAGAACGAAGAAACGAAATCAATTGTGGGCGACGAAGGGATCGAACCTTCGACCTCTGTCTTATCAGGACAGCGTTCTACCACTGAACTAGTCGCCCAATTTATTAGCAATATATATAACACTATACACAATTTTTCTCTCAAAAAGCAACCGCGCGTGCTACTATCATCTCAACTATGGTAGTTCGACTACCATAGTTTGAAACATAGAGGTATAATTGCGTATTAATCAAAAATTAAGAAAAAAATTATGCAAAAACCTCAATTTGTAGAAAATGAGATTTATCATATCTATAATCGTGGCGTTGAGAAAAGAGATGTTTTTATGGAAGATAAAGATTATTTTAGGTTTATCCACGACCTTTTTGAATTTAATGACACAGAGGTTTCATTTAACCTTACCTTTTATTTCAATTCAAAGACCATGTACAGTGAGCCCCAATACTTGAAAGATAAGAAAAATCCAAGGAAGCTTCTTGTTGAAATTTTGGCATTTTGTTTGATGCCAAATCATTTCCACCTCCTTTTGAAACAAAAGAAAGAAAATGGTATTGTGAGGTTCATGCAAAAATTAGGTACTGGATATACGAAGTACTTTAACGAAAAAAATAATAGAGTCGGGCCTTTATTCCAAGGGGCATTTAGGGCGTTGCTTATAAAAACGGATGCGCACATGTTGCATCTTCCTTTTTATATCCACGCAAATCCATTGACTCTCAACTATGGTAGTCGAACTACCATAGTTGGTGACATATGATATGGAAGAAGAAAGGGTGTATTTGAATGCGTTGAATGTGGCTACGGATAATGATTATCCACTGATTGTAGCATGCAAGGAGGCTACCGGCACATTTGTTCGTGCTTGGGAGTTTTTTGTTGGTTTGGGATGCAACGTGCGAGATGTTCGCAGTGCCCTGAACCTACCAAAGGGGCATTCGACCGACGAGCAAGTAGCAGGGCTTCAAATGCTTGCTAAAAAAGTTGATCCTTATGGTGAATACACAAAGCTTGGACAGCAGAGTGTTGTTTTGCTTTTGCCTGAAGACGAGGAGTATCCCCTTTCCTTGGCTGATTTGCCACAACCACCGCTTGGGTTGTATGTGCGTGGTGCTATAAGTTCTGTAATTATGCAGGATAAGGCATTGAGTGTGGTAGGGACACGTATGTGTACCCCTTACGGCAAGGTGGTGTGCGAGCGTATTATTCCCGACGTGGTACGGAATGGTATCGTTGTGGTAAGTGGTCTTGCACTGGGCATTGATGCATTTGCCCATTCACTTACAGTGGGTAACCAAGGAATTACAGTTGCTGTATTAGGAAGTGGTCTAGGAAGGTTTTATCCCCCACAAAATAGACGACTTTCAGAGGATATTATTCAGGGTGGTGGCGCTCTTGTTTCCGAATATCATTTGGGTACCGAACCATTTAAATTTAATTTTCCTCGAAGAAATAGAATCGTGGCCGCCCTTTCGCGCGCGACACTTGTGGTAGAGGCGCCAGAGAAGAGTGGTTCGCTTATTACCGCAACGCACGCCCTTGAAATAGGGAGAGATGTATTTGCTGTGCCAGGAGCGATTAATAGTGAAAACTCGTTTGGCACGAATAAACTTATTAAGGACGGTGCTCTTATTGCAACCTCATCGGAGGACGTATTGCAGTATTTTGGATGTAGTACACAGCTTGACAAAAGTACTATCGAGCTTGATGATCAAGAAAAGGAAGTTGTGAAAATACTTGACAGGAATGGCGGTTCTATGCACACTGATGCATTGTGTGTCGAGTTTTCCGGAGGAGGAATCGCGCATATCACCTCTCTCCTCACACAACTTGAGTTAAAAGACGTGGTGAGGGTTGAGGGGACGAGAGTTATTAAAAAATAAGATTAACATACCAATATACTAATCGACACGAATGATGCGAATGGATACTAATACGGTTACGAATTCGTTATTCGTATTGATTCGTATCATTAGCATGTATTCGTATATTAGTATCTTTTTATTATGAAATTGGTAATTGTAGAGTCTCCTACGAAGGCAAAAACAATTTCTGGGTTTTTGAGTAGTAAAGAATATACCATCGAATCTTCGTATGGGCATGTTCGTGATTTGCCAAAAAGTACGCTTGGTATTGATGTGGAGCATGATTTTGAACCTAAGTACCTTGTGCCAAAGAAGGCAAGCGCCCAGGTAAAGAAGCTAAAGGCATTAGCGAAAAAAGCGGATGAAATTATTCTCGCGACTGATGAAGACCGCGAGGGGGAGGCGATAGCATGGCATATCGCTCAAATTTTGGGTTTGGGTGATACGAAGGGTACAAAACGCATTGTTTTTCATGAGATTACAAAAAAAGCTATCGAAGATGCACTTAGTCATCCAAGAGATGTAGATATGGGGCTTGTAGATGCCCAACAGGCCCGCAGGGTGCTTGATCGTCTCGTGGGCTACAAGCTTTCTCCTTTTCTTTGGAAAAAAATGAGTAAGGGGCTTTCTGCGGGGCGTGTACAGTCGGTGGCTCTCAAACTTGTTGTCGATCGCGAAAAAGAGATCGAGGCATTTAAACCAGAAGAATACTGGAGTATTAGTGCCCTACTTAAGAAAGGTATGGATGAGTTGCTTGCAGAGCTTTGGAAAAAGGGTGGCGTAGTACTTGATAAAAAGGCGATTACTTCTGAGGCTGATGCTACAGCAATCAAAAAGGATCTTGAGGGTGCAACATATGTGGTTTCTGACATTCAAGAAAAAGAGGCATTTCGAAACCCCTCTGCGCCATTTACTACAAGTACGTTGCAACAAGAATCTTCAAAGAAGCTTAGATTTTCTGCAAAATATACCATGATGTTGGCTCAACAGCTCTATGAGGGTGTTAATTTAGGTGCGGGTCAGACGGGCCTTATCACTTATATGCGTACTGACTCTACTAACATCGCAGAGGAGGCACTTAAGGCTACGAAGGCTTTTCTTACAAGTGAGTTTGGTAATGAGTATGCGGTAGACGCTCCACGCCGTTTTAAGAGCAAGTCAAAGCTTGCTCAGGAGGCGCATGAGGCAATCCGTCCCACTGATCCCTCAAGAACTCCTGATGATGTGGCTGGTTATCTTACTCCACAGCAGCTCAAGGTGTATCATCTCATCTGGGCGCGTTTTGTTGCCTCACAGATGCCTCGTGCAAAGTTTGCTTTAAAGTCTATACAGATTACCGCGCAAGGGAAAGAGGGCTTGTCTCGCCATAGTCCTGAGGAGAGGGCGAAGGCGGAGTATATTCTTAAGGCAAATGGAAGCAGTATGATCTTTGATGGGTTTTTGAAGGTGTGGCACATGAAGTATGAAGAGAGGACAATCCCCCACCTTGTTAACGATGAAAAACTTTCTTTGGAAAAAATTGAAGCGTTACAACATTTTACAGAGCCCCCTGCACGCTTTAACGAAGCGAGTTTGATTAAAGTACTTGAAGAAAACGGTGTTGGGCGCCCATCCACCTATGCCCCAACCCTTGCTCTTATCGAGGAGCGTAATTATGTGGAGAAAAATGAGGATCGACGATTTCGCCCTACAGAGATTGGGCGTTTAGTAAGTGATCTGCTCGCAGAGCATTTTCCTCAAATCGTAGATATTGGATTCACGGCAACCATGGAGGGTGATCTTGATGGCGTCGCAGAGGGAAAAACATCGTGGGTGGAGCTTATTCGAAATTTTTATACTCCTTTTGCAGCACTTTTGGCAGAAAAATATACCGAGGTGCAGAGTCAAAAAACAATTGAGGAGACTAATGAGGTGTGTGAAAAGTGTGGCAAGCCGATGATAATACGTCGCAGTCGATTTGGAAGGTTTATGGCGTGCTCTGGCTTCCCAGATTGCAAAAATGCGAAGTCTCTAAAAGAAGAGAATCCCGAGGTAGATGTTGCAGCTCTCCCCTGCCCTAAGTGCACCGAGGGAAAAGTAATTCCACGACGTACCAAAAAGAAACGTATTTTCTACGGTTGTTCTCGTTATCCCGATTGTGATTATGCAACTTGGACAAAACCTGGTACCGAGAAACCGGAAAAAACAGAAGGATCAAAATCTGGAGAGGAAAACATTGTTTAGTTTCATTTTGTGTAAAACCCCCACACGTATTCACTCCTGAACTTCGCGTGAGGCACAAAAGGATAGGGTGTCCGCATAAAACTGTTAACTCGTTCGATTCCGAACTCAAACAGAACAGTTTTACGACACCCTATCTCTTTTGTGCAACTCACGCTTTCGTTATGTCGTTCATACGCGGGGGGGGGTTATGGGGTAATATTCCCTGAGCTTGTCGAAGGGCTTCCCAATACTATGCGACCGCATAGTGCCCGTTTTTTGACTTCGTTTAATACTCTTCTCTGTCGTTCTGAGGTTTTACCGAAGAATCTCAAGGATTACCTTATGGCGAGAGATCCTTCGCTATGCTCAGGATGACAAAAGAGTTTTATTATCTTTCCAAACAAGAGCGTTTTTTGACTTTGTTTTGATTGTATGGTGACATAACTTACCTTGGAAAAGGTACCTTGAAAACAGAGGAGGATACCAAAATGAAGTATATTGGAGCAGGTATCGTGTGGCTGGGGTATGCAGGTGCCGTAACGGCTGTGGCATTCGGAACTCATGACGCCACGGCAACTATGTGGATGGGAATTATTGGTGCATTTTTTGCCCTACATGCTTCAGTGGACATTGCACGCAGTTAGTTTTATATAAATTTAAAAACCACCCAATGAGGTGGTTTAGTGTTTTTGGCCGAGGGCGAGGTGGAAGCGGTGGAGTGCGCGTACTTCACGCACACTTTCTATGGTGGTTTCGTATTTATTAAGATCAATGCGGGCACGAGCAACGTAGTTGAGAAGATCGTCATCGGTCGCGGTGGCCCATATGTGACAGAGCGTGTTTCGTAGTCCTCGTTGAATGTGGTGTCCACGCTCGAAACCAAACTTGTGTAATGTGCAATGTGTTTTAGTGATCTCTGTGATGATTTCAAAGAAATCTCTTGGTGGAAGTTCTTTCATTCTTTTTTCTCCCTCCCTTGTAAAGAAGCTAATAAATCAATATCGTAGTAGTAAGTATATGTCAACGCTTCATGAGGTTTTAGGCACAAGTGAATTGGTACGGCGTGCACACGCATTTGCTAAGAGTGCGCACGAAGGGCAGCTTAGAAAGAGTGGAGACCCTTATTTTGTGCATTGTGTCGGGGTTGCGGAGTCGGTAGCGTTGTGGAACCTGGACGAGGAGAGTATTGCTGCCGCGCTTTTGCATGACGTGGTTGAGGATACGAAGTATACGCGTGAAGATGTCGAACAAGAGTTTGGAAAGGGTGTCGCCTTCCTCGTGGAAGGACTCACGAAGCTCGAGAAGGTGCAATATCGAGGTATCGAGAGTGAGGCGGAGAGCCTGCGTAAGATGTTGCTTGCAATGGTGGAGGATCCGCGTGTAATCATTATTAAGCTTGCGGATCGATATCATAATATGCGTACGGTACAGCACCTTTCTTTGGAGCGACAGAAGACGTTTGCAAAAGAGTCTATTGATATTTTTGCCCCCATCGCTTATCGACTTGGTATGAACGAGCTTAAGGGTGAGATTGAGGATATAAGTTTTCCTTATGCCTACCCGGAAGAACACGAATGGCTTATCGCTACATTTAAAAGTCTTTATGAGGAACGTAAAAATTATTTGCGTCGCGTAACCACGATTTTAAAAAATGAATGTACAAGTTCTGGGGTTACTGTGCTTGAAGTTCAGAAGAGGGCGAAACATCACTATAGTCTCTATAAGAAGCTTCTGAAGTATAGTATGAATCAGGATAAGATCTATGATCTTGTCGCACTGCGTATTATTGTTCCTCAGGTGGGAGATTGCTACGCTGCGCTTGGCGCACTCCACAAGCTTTGGAAGCCTCTGCCGGGGCGTATCAAGGATTATATCGCGATGCCGAAGGTTAATGGATACCAGAGTTTACATACGACGGTGTTTTGTCTCGATAATCGTATTGTTGAGTTTCAAATACGTACGCCCGAGATGCACGCTTTAGCAGAAAACGGTGTTGCAGCTCACTGGCTTTATAAGGAGCATACCGCACAGAGTGATTCCGTTTCTGCGGCGAAGGCGCGTTTTGGAGAATCAGAGCGTCAGTGGATGGAGCGATTGCGTAATTGGCAGGAGCATTTTAGTGCCTCTCAGGATTTTCTTGATTCGTTAAAAAATGATGTATTGTCTGATCAAATTTATGTGTTTACCCCAAAGGGTGATGTTATTGAACTCCCCGAGGGTTCTACACCACTCGATTTTGCTTATAAGATACACTCTGAGGTGGGAAATATGTATGCAGGTGCAAAGGTAGATGGGCGTATTGTGTCACTCGATTATGTTTTAAAGACAGGAGAGATTGTGGAAGTGCTTACACAGAAAAATAAGAAACCCTCTCATGATTGGCTCCATGCGGTGCATACCAGTTTTGCGCGAAAGAAGGTGAGACATGAGTTGAATATGCGAGACCAGAAAGAGCGTGTTATCTCCTTTCGTGCCCTTGAACTTATTGTGACAGTTGAAAATCGTGTGGGAATGTTACGGGATACTACGGCTATTTTAAGCGCACACGACTGTGATATTCAGAAGGTGACATCGGGGGTAACATCAGATAAATTTGCTACGATCTCTTTTCTCTGTAACTTTAGGGGGAGAGGTATCCCCTCTGCACTTATCATCGCATTAAAAAAAATTCGCGGTGTTCGCGAAGTAGAATATAAGACAGGAAGTTAGCTCTCTAGGTTATTAGTTTTTTAGGATATACGGGATGTGGACCCCATGTTTCCTAAGAAGCTAGAAAGCTAATAGTCTAATAAGCTCATCATTAGCTTTCGTGGAGTTCGGATTTGAACTCTTCGTCTGAGAACTGTGGTTCTCCTTGGGCCATCATTCCTTGCATTTCTTGTTGCTGGGCGAGGACAGGTTGGCCTACGAGGCGTTCGATGAGTTCTCGTAGCTCCTCATCGGAGTAGAAGGAGATACTAATTTTTCCTTTCTTTCCTGTGCGTTCTACGGAAACAGGTTTTCCAAAGACGGTTTCGAGCGAATGTTCAAGTTGTACAATAGCAGGATCGATATCAACAACCCTCCTGCGCGCTTGAGGAGTTTGTAGTGTTGTTTGTATTCTGCTTACAACGAGCTCCGTTTCTCGTACGGAAAGGTTTCGTGTGAGAATTTCAGCGAGAATGGCGCGTTGCTTCTCAGGGTTTGTGATACGAAGCATGAGGCGCGCATGGGACTCGGTAAGCTTCTTGTCTTCAATAGCTTTTTGGGCTTCGTAGGGAAGCCCCAAGAGACGGATAGTGTTTGCAACAGATTCTCTGCTTTTTCCCATACGTATACTAATTTCACGCTGTGAAAGAGCGAACTCGTCAGAAAGGCGTGCATAGGCACGTGCCATTTCGACGGGATTGAGCTCCTCGCGTTGCAAATTTTCGATAATCGCCATCTCGAGCTTTCCCCTTTCCTCCTGGTTTTCTTTTACCACAGCGGGGATGTGCTCGAGGCCAATTTTTCGTGCAGCAAGGAGACGGCGCTCTCCTGCTATGAGCTGGTACTCTACTTGAGCTCCTTCAGGCGTCATTGTTTCAACTTTTGAAAGGACTACGGGTTGGAGAATGCCATATTCCTTGATGGATTCTGCTAATTCATTGAGTGCTGTTTCGTCAAAGTGCCTTCTGGGTTGATAGGGATTGGATTTTATTTTACTTGTTTCAATCCAAAACACAGGTTCTTTGATAGGTTCTGCATAGAGTTGTGGGTCGAGGGTGTAGCTTACCCTTTCAAGCGCGATATTTGGGTGTGCAAATACAGGAATGGGAACGCTTCCCTCCTCTTTTTCTGGTTCTAGGTAGTTATTTTCGCTGAATTCTTGGGATGAATAGCCATGTGGGTTGTAGGTCGTTTCTCGTACGGGGGTTGCTTCAACTGGGTCATTTACGATTCGGAATGGATTCGACAAGCTCACCACAGGTGGTTGTGGGGGTGATGGAGGATCACCTGTGGTGAGCGGAGTCGAATCATAATACCCTCCGATGTTTGATTCGGGGGTAATATTTTGTGATTGATTTTCTAAATTATTGGAGGAGTACTCCATGGTTTTTAAAAATAATAGCGAGTTTTTTTGAAATGACGCCTTTTCGTAGGATAACCCATGGCGTCTCTGTCACATCTATGATTGTTGAGGGGGTTGCATTCATTTTCTTTCTCGATTCAATGATGAGATCTGGCTTGTGTGCTTGATTATCGAAATAGGTCATTACTTCTTGTGCAGAGAGGGCGGGTGTGAGTGAGCTTGGGTTGGCGCTTGTCTGCGCAAGGGGTTTTTTATAAGAGGAGAGGAGCTGGGTGAGGAAGGGGGTATCGGGAATGC
Source organism: Parcubacteria group bacterium (assembly GCA_016217555.1). Lineage (GTDB taxonomy): Bacteria > Patescibacteriota > Minisyncoccia > UBA6257 > JACRHW01 > JACRHW01. Next base: position 8,475 of record JACRHW010000007.1, on the reverse strand, counting down.
GGAGTGCTACAGTTCTTTTTCCTTCTTTTTTCGCTGTTACTCTTTTGTCGAGTTGAGCAGTTTCTTTTAGGAAACATACCGCTGTTATTGCTCCCGGCCATACGTTGGTTAAAAATGCCTCTTGTTTTTTTGAAATATGGGCAACCTTCTTTGTTGCCGCTATGCTATGTATAAAGAGGGGTGTTGGTTTTTTGGGGTCCCTCTGTTTTATTGCAAACAATCTCCCTACTGCCCGTGTATGTGAAGCATCTGCAACGAGCCCATAAACAGTATCTGTGGGAACTGCTAACACTCCCCCATCCTCAAGAATCGTGGTACATAGTTGTAAAAGATCCACGCCTTTTACCTCTCTTGTTATTTTAGCACATTTCATGTCTTATTTCTACCACAAGACAAGGGTACATGGTATAGCCACCGGGGTTTAGTGATCAGGGCGTTTCAAAACTCTATATCCTACAATGATTGGCGCTGTTCGATAACCCTCTGTCATTCTGAGGGCATAGCCCGAAGAATCTCAAGAGCTACCTTATAGCAAGAGATCCTTCGCTGTGCTCAGGATGACAAAAGAGTTTCGTGGTAACGTCTTTCTAAACAGTATCACCACGATTTACTTATTATTAGATTTTTCGTGAGGTCATTCGTTCTATTGAGATTCTCAGGTGTTCTGGTATCTTAATAGATATGCCGAGGTGGCGGAATGGCAGACGCAATAGACTCAAAATCTATCGATCGCAAGGTCATGAGGGTTCGACTCCCTCCCTCGGCACCACGTGAGACGAATTATAAAGTTGTTTAAAACGATGATTTTATGAATCAAGAGATAATACAATTCTGCGAAGAGTTGCAGCCGTCGGATTGGCAGAAAATGGCGACTTCAACTAAAACGGTTAAAGACGTGCTTGCGCATTTGGTCGGCTGGCAACGAGAGGTTGTGGTCGAATTTGAAAAGAGTCTCCGAGGAGAGGAACCATGGTTTATATCGATTACTAACTACGATGATTTTAATGGCAGGATTGACAAAGAATTTAAGACTGTATCTACCAAAGTTTTACTGAAAGAATTTCGAAAATGGGATCAAATTCTTGAGCAACGGATATCGGAACTTGGAGAGGATGTGCTTCGCCGCCGAAAAGAAGCTGAATGGGTTTTTGATGAAGGTGATGATGGGCACTTTTTAGAACACCTTAATCAAATGAAACAGGCAATTAAAAAGCCTGCGTGAGCTGATCGATCCAACCGAGAAAAAGTTCTAAAGAAAGTGCATCAAGGGCACCATTTATTTCACGTATGAAACGAGTATTTATTGTTCATGGTTGGGAGGGGTCGCCACGGGATTGTTGGTTTCCTTGGCTTAAAGATGAACTTGAAAAAAGGGGTTTTGTTGTGCAAGTCCCCATGATGCCCCATCCAGAGACCCCTACCATTGAGGATTGGGTGGGCTATCTTTCTGCTGTAGTGGGTGAGTCAGATAGGGACACGTATTTTGTTGGACACAGTATCGGGTGTCAGACGATTCTTCGTTATGTTCAGAATCTTGAAAAGCCGATCGGTGGCATAGTCTGTGTGGCAGGATTTTTTAGATTATTGCACCTTGTTACTGATGAAGAAAGAGAGATTGCAAAACCATGGCTTGAAACGCCAATGGATTATGAAAATATTAAAAAACAGGCAGGAAATATTATTGCCATCTTCTCGGACAATGATCCCGATGTTGATTTAGGAGACAAGGAGTTATTTGAAAAACGTTTGAGTGCAAAAACTATCGTAGAACATAACAAAGGGCATTTTAGCGATGATGTAGGTATTAAAGAGCTTCCCTCTGTTCTTGCCGCCCTACTTGAGATCGTGGGAGAAAAATAAAAGACGACTCACCACTCCTTTAACTGACGATCGTTAGATGAGGGAGTGAACTATTATTTGTGACGATATAAAAAACCTAGCATTATGCTAGGGTGTTTTTTTATTTCTTTTGTGCTTGACGGTAGTAAATGATACCTTCGCCGATTACGTGTGCGATAGATTCTCTTCCGTCAGCGGTACATAACTTTTTGAAATCGTTGTCATTTCTTATGTTTGTAGTTTCGATAAGGATTTTTTCTCCTGCCATATTAAGACGGGGGTTCATGACAATAAAACCGGCGTGCATTGTTGAGAAGAAAGGGATTTCAAGCGGTCCTATTTTTTTCGTACGTGCCACACCTTTTTTCTTTGCATTTCTTGCAATATGTTCACCGAGTATTGTTCGCACTCCATAATAGGAGTAGACGCGCATGCCTTGTACACTTGGATTCGTAGAATCAACATGAATAGAGATAAAGATAACCTTTTTCTTCCCATGTGTTTTTACTTTTTGATTTGCAACCTCCGTTCGCGGAGTAAGTGCAATCTCGAGGGGCCAGTAGGCATAGCGAGAGGCAGGAAGAAGCACAATAAGTTCTTTGAGGATGGATGGAGGTTCTTGGGGTGGCCAATAGGCATATCGATCATCTTCTGCATTTACCACCTCATCTGGACCGAGGGTAAAATAAACTCCTGAAGCGCCGCGAGCCCTAAGATACCACGCCAATCGGCGTGCCATATCAAGGGTAAGGGCACTTTCGGAGACGCTGTGTACTACTCCATCTTTCCCTTTGAAGTCTCGTATCGCTCCCGGATCATCATCGCCATGCCCAGGATCGAGGACGAAATAGTATCCTGCAAGCGAAGTGTCTTTTGGAACGGTGTTTCGTAGGGCAAGCACGGCTGTCTTTTGGCGTTCTACTTCTGTAGCCTTGATTTTGGTATCGGTTTCTCGACATCCCACCAAGTTTATAGAAAGAAAGACGAGAAGTAGCGAAAAATATGTGGCGAGAGGGCGCATGTGCCCCAACTCCCTTTTTCAAAGATGTCTATTCACATCATCTGTGTTTCCGATCCAAGAGTCAATATGATTTTTTGCAGACAGATCATGGACGTCCCCTTCATCCTCGTCCTGTTGGTGATAGAGACGTTGTGAGCTCTCGTGACCTCTAACGGGACTCCCGAGCCTGACCTATGCAGGCAGAGCGTTTTTTGTTACCCCTTGAAAACTACGGGCGGAAGCCCGTGGAGATTCACTTAGAGAAACCACGGCCGTAAGGCCGTAGTAGTTCATTTGTCTATGTTTTTAAAGATGAGTTGATCCCCTACTTTAATGTTGTGTTCTTTTGAGAAGTTGGCGTTGACTTCGAGGATGTAGACGGCGGGTTGTGCTGGTTGGTAGTAGATGGGTTTCAAGAGGTCCGAAAGTGGAGGTACATTTTCGCTGATGGAGACGATACGTTTATCTTGATCAACCCAAATCATATCGAGGGGGAAGTTCATATAAGGCATCCAGAATTTATAGAGGCCTGGTTTTTCAAATACAAAAAGCATGCCCCTGTTGTTGTCGAGTGATATGCGATACGAGAGGCCGCGTTCTTGTTCGGCAGGAGTCTTTGCAAGTTCAACAGGAATTATCGTATCCCCTATTTGTACGGTTGGGTTTGCTTTTGTAGGCCCCGTTAGAGGCATGGGCGCGCTACGTGCCCTTGCGGCCTCTAACGGGGTGGATGTTTTTTGGGGAATGGCACGAGAGATACCAAGGAAGATAAGGACAATCAGCATTACTATACCAAGCATGAGTGAATATGTTTTCATGTTTTTATTATATCTCGAATAAGTCCTTGTAACATAAAGTAACCACTTTGTAGTCATCCCGAGCTTGTCGAGGGATATCTAGGTTGTGCAAAAGCGAGAGATTCTTCGCCGAGCCCGCCTGCGCAGGCAGGCTCAGAATGACAACTCCGTTGTATAAAAAACCCTCCATGTGGAGGGTCCATACTAGATACTAAATACCAGATACTACGTTCTTTTTTCGTTCGTAGGTTACAAACGCGTAGGCGTATTTATTTTCATTATCGGGGTTGTGTGGAATACGTTCTGTTTCTTCCCATATCTCTGGATTTTCAAAGATTGGAAACCACGCATCGCCTTCAAAGTCTTCATCAATATAGGTGAGATAGAGTCGATTTGCTCTGGGAAGGAATTGGGTGTAGATAGATGCCCCACCGATAACCATAACTTCATTCCACGGCATTCCATTTTCTCTGCCTGTCCCTGCATATCCATGAAGGATTGCACTGTCTATAGAATGGGTTACGAAACATCCAGGGATTTCAATGTCCTGACCCGTGATCACGATATTGGTCCTATTAGGAAGAGGTTTTCCAATAGAATCAAAGGTACTCTTCCCCATTATTACCATTTTTCTTCTCGTGAGTTCGCGAAATCGCTTCATGTCTGCGGGAAGTTTCCACGGAAGGGTGTTTCTGTTTCCAATTACGCGATTACGCCCCATTGCTGCAATAAGAGATATGATCATGGCTGTTTCTCCTTGCCTGTTTACACGGCCATAGATGCCGTGATGGGATCGTGGTGAGTATACCCAATGAGTTTAATATCGTCCATAGTAAACGAATCAATATCTTTGATATCTGGATTTAACCAAAGTTTTGGTAGAGGAAGGGGTTTTCTTTGGAGCTGTGTTCTTACTGGCTCGAAGTGGTTGTGGTAGATATGGGTATCGCCGAGGACGTGGACAAATTCTCCTGGCTTTAGTTTGGTGACCTGTGCAACCATATGGAGAAGCAATGAGTAGGAGGCTATATTGAAGGGTACGCCGAGAAACATATCACAGCTGCGTTGAAGCATCATAAGCGAGAGAATACCATTCATACAAGAAAACTGGAAAAATGCATGGCACGGGGGAAGCGCCATTTGGTTCAACTCTGCAGGGTTCCATGCGGTTACGATGAGACGTCGTCGCTCAGAAAGTGCTGGATTTTCCTTAACTGCTTTGATATTTTTAATAACATCCGCGATTTGGTCTGTTTCGTTTCCATTTTGGTCCGTCCAGTGTCGCCATTGAACACCATAGACACGGCCAAGATCACCTTCGAATCGTGCTTTTGGTTTCCAGTAGGGTGCCTCTGCGTTTTCATTCCAGATGTTACATCCTAGTTTTTGAAGATCTTTTACATCAGAACTCCCACTTAGGAGCCAAAGTAATTCTGCTTTCATTGTTTTGAAGGCAAGTTTTTTCGTCGTAATAACAGGAAACCCATCATCCATATTGAATCGCATAGTTGCTCCAAAGACAGTTCTCGTATCAACCCCCGTTCTGTTGGGTACATCTACTCCATGGCCAAGGGTGTGTTGTAAGAGGTCAAGATATTGTTTCATATTTTATGTATTCCTTTCTATTGTAATGGAACTATACGTATCGTACTATACATGTATTGTATTATACAAATTTATGACACTTGGAGATGCGGCTATTTTAAAGGAAATGGAAAAAGGGAATATTTGTATTGATCCTTATAATCCTGAAAATTTAAAAACATCGAGTTATGATGTTTCACTTGGTGATTGTTACTATCGCGAACGCCGCCCCGATAATTATGTTCATCTCTATAATATTTACGACAAAGAACACGTTGAACGTGTTTGGGGACGGGAGCATTATCAAGCAGATAAGGCATCGAAGGTATTAAAGCATTTTGATTTTAAGGGTATTGCACCCGAAGATAAGGTAATTCTCCTTGAGCCTGGCGAGACTATTCTTGGACATACGAATGAATTTATTGGGGGGCGTGGAACTATTACGACTATGATGAAGGCGCGTTCATCGCTTGGTAGAAATTTTATTGAAATATGTAAATGCGCAGGCTGGGGTGATGTGGGGTATGTAAATCGCTGGACGATGGAGATTACGAATAATTCTCGTCACTACACCATTCCCCTTGTGGTGGGGCGTCGTGTTGCACAGATTATTTTTTTTGATGTACAGGAAATTACAGCAAAGGACTACGCATCTGATGGGAAATATCAAAGCGTAAAAGATTTTACAAAGCTTAAAAAGAATTGGAAACCAGATATGATGCTCCCTAGGTTATATATGGACAGAGAGGCGCGAGGGTGATAATGTATACATTATTGAGCGCGCTTAGCTCAGCTGGTTAGAGCACCTCGTTTACACCGAGGGGGTCGAGGGTTCGAATCCTTCAGCGCGCACATAACATTGAAATTTGAGACCCCGTGTGGGGTTTTCTACTATAGACGTAATAATAAAAACAGTGTGAAACATTTGTGAAACATGTTTCGCGTGAAACATATGACTAAAAAACGAGCATATTTCATCGGTATTAAGGGGGTTGGGATGACGGCTCTTGCCCAACTTTTAAAAGCAAACCATTACGAAGTGGTTGGTTCTGATGTGATGGAGAAATTTTTTACTGATGAGGTGTTAAGGAAATTAAAAATAAAAGTGTTCGAGGGTTTTGATGAAAACAATGTTATTAAAAATCTTGCTAGCGTGTACATTGCCTCCTCTGCCTACAATGAAAAAAATAATCCAGAAATTGTATATCTCAAGAAAAATAATATACAAATTTTTTCCTATGCAGAAATGTTGGGAAAAGTATTTAATGAAAACCATTATGGAATCGTGATTACAGGTACACATGGAAAGACGACGACGACAGCACTAGTGGGAAGTGTGTTACGTGAGGCAAAACTTGATCCAACAGTAGTGGTAGGTTCACGTGTACGCGCATGGGGTACGAATGCAATTTCTGGGAAATCAAAATACTGGGTGATCGAAGGAGATGAGTATCAAAACAAACTTTCATATTTTAATCCGAAGATTGTTATCCTCACTCATCTCGAATATGATCATCCTGATTTTTTTTCAGACTTTGCATCGTATAAAAATACATTCAAAGAATTTGTAAAACGTATTCCACGCGATGGATATCTTATTGCGTTTGGAGATAATAAAGACGTACGTGATGTTGCTAAGTTTGCACGATGTAAAAAGATATTTTATGGCTATGGAGCGCGCAATGATATTCGACTGCTCCCCTCCTCTCAAGATGAATCGTCTCAAACATTTCAAATTGTTTTGAAGGATAAAAAAACAGTCTCACTCACTACACAACTTGTCGGAGATCATAACGCATTGAATAGTGTTGCGGCTTATGCGCTTGGAAAAATTTTGCGTGTGAGCGATGTGAATATTAAAAATGGAATTTCAAAATTTGAAGGGACGAGCAGGAGGTTTGAGATCATAAAGAAAAAAAATCCGATCGTGATTGACGACTACGCGCATCACCCAACAGAGGTGCAGGCGACTCTTGCTGCGGCGCGGAAAAAATTTCCTAATAAAAAAATTATTGCCGTGTTTCATCCTCATACATTTTCCCGTACCGAGGCATTACTTGATGATTTTGCAAAATCTTTTAACAATGCAGACCATGTTATTGTCATCGAGGTGTATGGATCAGCACGTGAGAAAAAAGGCAAGGTTGGCTCAAAAGATTTAATTAAAAAAATGAAAGAGTACTCTCCTGTCCCGGTTGAATATGCGCGTGACTTAGATGCTGCATTTGTGTGCACACAAAAGATAGAAAAAAAATACTCACCTAGCGATCTTGTTATTATTACCATCGGTGCTGGTGATGTGTGGAAGGTGGCAAAGAAATTAGCTGAAAACTAATAGCCATTATGCCATGGCATAATGGCGTTGTTATCCTACCAATATTTTTGATGGAATTTTAGCGTCAAATTAAAATCCCCTCTTTGTGAGGGGGTTTGTGTTATTGCTTTTTCCATGTTCCGGTTTTTGGGTTGGAAAAAGATGAAAGGCTATTTTGTTCAAATTTGAATCGTATCGCCTGACCATTTCCCAACTTAAGAAGAAGTGTGTTTGTCCCTTCTTCAACTTCGTATATACCATGAGCGATAACCTCGGTGTCATTGTAGAGAAGGAGATCTCCACTTCCTTTGAATTCAATTTGAGGGGCTTTTGGGTTTTCTACGTTCGTGTACATTCCAGTAAGTACTCGAGTAACATGTTGTGTTTCTGCAAACGAAGTTCTGACAAAAATCACAACAAAAACAACAAACATAAGTGCAAAAATTGTTTTATTAGAGTTCACTATGCCACTTCCTCTCTTTTTCAAGGTTCCGTATTTTTAATAGCATTCCGGAAAATGGATGTCAACAATATGTACGGAAACGGCGGGTAAAAAGTATTGATCCCGTTAGGGGTAATCAGGGGGTCTGATATACACATCATATTTCCTTTTCCGGTAGACAGCATTTTCTGCCCTTAATGGGGTTGACGTAATAGCCAAAAGAATGTGAAACATGTTACTCTTGACAAAATGTTTCACTACTGTGAAACATTTCTGATAAACATGTGTTTTGGCATCAAAATGTTTCACGCGAAACATTTTTGGTGTTTCACACTCCCCGACCCCCCTCAAAATGTTTCACGCGAAACATTTTCGGTGTTTCACACTCCCCGACCCCCCTCAAAATGTTTCACGCGAAACATTTTCGGTGTTTCACACTCCCCGACCCCCCTCAAAATGTTTCACGCGAAACATTTTCGGTGTTTCACACTCCCCGACC
>JACRHW010000006.1 GCA_016217555.1 Parcubacteria group bacterium | reverse complement strand
GCGTACCGGCGTACCCTACTTTCCCCTCCGCCGAAGCAGATAGTATCATTGGGCTCATGTAGTTTCACGACTCTGTTCGGAATGGGAAGAGGTGGGGCATACATGAGTAAAACACCGACACACAAAAATAGTGGTGCCAAAAGTGATTAACGTAATTTCATCCCGTTAGAAGCAAGGGCGCGCTGCGTGCCCTTGCTTCTAACGGGATTTCGTAGACCGCTCAAAAAAACGATTCCATCATGCCACTACGTGGCACTCAAAATTAAAATGTAAATCTCAAAGTTTAAAATTAAGGTGTGAAAATTATATATTTTCACATTTCCAAAATTTTGCATTTTGATTTTTGAATTTTTAATTTCCGTATAATATCTCCCTAGTTGGATACGGGAATTTCGACCTATTAGTATTTCTCGGCTGAAACCATTACTGGCCTTACACCTGAAACCTATCAACCTTGTAATCTTCAAGGGGTCTTTCGTCCGACTTTCGTCGAACCACGAAACCTAATCTTGAGGTGGGCTTCGCGCTTAGATGCTTTCAGCGCTTATCCCTTCCGTGCAATAGCTACTCGGCAATTCCATTGGTATGAAAGCCGATACACCAGAGGCTCGTTCACCCTGATCCTCTCGTACAAAGGGCAACTCCTCTCAAGTTTCGAACGCCTACAGCAGATAGAGACCAACCTGTCTCACGCATGTTAGTCCTTCTATGGATATTTTAAACCAAGAAGGATTTCCACATATTACTATGTGCATTGGACTATATCTTCATCCTCACATTAAGGATGGCTAACGTATAAGTCTCTACGGGCTACTTCTTTTGGAAGCGTTCCCTCGGTATTGTCCTCATTGATTGTATAAGGATTTCACCGATATTAGTTAGCTTTTCACCAAACATTACTGTTTAGATGCCGCCGTTATTATGTCTTTGTCCTCGGGGTTCAAACTGTTAAAAAACCAAAATCAATCTCAAATACATGAAATTAGTCTCTTAACGGTTTGAACCCAGCTCGCGTATCTTTTTAATTGGCGAACAGCCAAACCCTTGGGGCCTTCTTCAGTCCCAGGATAAGATGAGCCGACATCGAGGTGCCGAACCTGGTCGTCGATAGGGACTCTCGGACCAGACTAGCCTGTTATCCCCGGGGTAGCTTTTATCCGATGTCTCAGGCCTTTCTACAAAGGACCATCGGGTCACTAAGTTCTGCTTTCGCATCGGCGCGGCTTGTATGCCTTGCCGTTAAGCCAGCTTGTGCCTTTACACGTCCAGCTTGATTTCCATCCAAGCTAAGCTGACCTTGATAAACTCCTCCGTTACTCTTTGGGAGGATCGCGCCCCACGAAAACTGCCCACCAGACACTGTCCCCTCACGGTTTTTCCGTAAAGGTTAGAATATACATCTTAAAAAATGAGTGTTTCATTGACGAGTCCAGTCCAACCGAAATCGAACCTTCAACCTCTCCTCACTACGCTACGTAGTTAAGACGTAAACCCAATATCAAGCTACAGTAAAGCTCCCGGGGTCTTTTCGTCCCGCTATAGGGTACCAGCGTCTTCGCTGGTGTCGCATTTTCACCGGGCTTCTCGTTGAGACAGTTCCCCAGTCGTTACGCCATTCATGCACGTCGGAATTTACCCGACAAGGAGTTGCGCTCAATTATGTTACTAGAATCTGGAAACAAATCTCCATGATTCTGGATAGAACATTTCTGCCTATCTCTCTATGTCGCCATAGAGTTCGGACTATGTCTTTCCGCAAACTAGCGGATCTAGCGTGTAGTCTCTGAGGATTTTTCATAGCATAAAAACCATGAAATCTTTCCTGCTGGTTGTCTGCACCGGATACATTTTTACTTTTTCAAGTAGTACCGGATACTTCAGAGTTTCCAGCATATAGCTAGATTTTACAAAGGCAATGCAATTCACCTTTGGACGATTATAGTTATCGCCGACATTGACGAGGGCTTCGGGCACTAAGCATGTACATTGCTGCACACACCTGCACCGTTAACCTTCTCGCATTGGTCAGGCGTCACCCCCTATACATCCTCTTACGAGTTAGCAGGGAGCTGTGTTTTTGGTAAACAGTCGCTAGGGAAACTTTCGCTGCGGCCCCACTTGCGCGGGGCAGACCTTATCCCGAAGTTACGGTCGCTTTTTTGCCGAGTTCCTTAACGAGAAATCACCCGTTCCCCTGAGGCTACTCGCCTCATCCACCTGTGTCGGTTTACAGTACGAATCCACTATACCTTAACTCTTAGAAGGTTTTCTCGGAAGGCTCTTCACGGGAATTGCTTAGATATAATCCAAGCTATCTTCAAAGTCCGAACTTCACCATGAAAGGTAGTGCACCGGATTTGCCTAGTGCACAGCTCTTGACTCCAATGAGGGAATAACCATTGATCCCTTCCCACTTATTTCCTCCGTCACTCCATCGAACGTTATAGTAGAGGGCCGGAATATTAACCGGCTGTCCATCGGCTGCGGTTTTCACCATTGCCTTAGGGTCGCCTAACCCGTGGCTGACTTCCATTGCCACGGAAACCTTGGATTTACGGGGGCACGAATTCTCATCGTGCTTGTGGTTACTCATATCAGCATTCTCTCTTCCAAGCGCTCCAGTCGTCCTCACGAATCAACCTTCGCAGCACTTGAAATGCTCTCCTACCAGATCAATGTAATAAAACATTGAAATTCTTATCTTCGGTATTAGACTTAGTCCCGATAAATCTTGGGCGCAATGAGCCAATCCCGCCCTCTATGCCCTTCGATTTAGGGCATTATCCTCTTAATCTGCTTTAATCTTCGTCATATAAATTAAACAAAAATCAAAGAGCTTAGAGGGCGGGATATGATGGTGAGTTGTTACACACTCTTTAAAGGATGGCTACCTCTAAGCCAACCTTCCATCTGTCTTCGGCTTATCACTTCCTTTACACTTAGTCTAAATTTAGGGACCTTAGATGAAGATCAGGGTTCATGCCCTTTTGACCATGGAGCTTAGCCCCCACAGTCTAACTCCCGGGATAGTCGTATGGGTATTCGGAGTTTGATTGATCGGCCGAGCCGAAGCCCTTTACCAATCATCCAGTGCTCTACCCCCCACACGTAGTTGTCCCAAGGCTAGTCCTAGAACTATTTCGGAGAGAACCAGCTATTACCGAGTTCGATTAGCTTTTCACTCCTTGCCGCGACTCATCCGAAGGTTTTGCACAACCAACCGGTTCGGACCTCTCTTCGACTTTCGTCGAAGTTCATCCTGGCCACGGCAAGCTCACCCGGCTTCGGGTCTGTTTCGCACTGCCTGCAATATAAGCTCATTAGCCGATTAATCCGCTAGCTCATTAGAAATTCTATTAAACTATTAGACTAAAGAGCTAAAGAGCTGATAATGCTACGCCCTATTAAGACTCGCTTTCGCTCTGCCTCCCCCCGCCCTCTAAGCACGTTTCCTTTCTTTGAAAAAAGAACTACACGCACAGAGGGCGGGGTTAAACGAGCAATGCAAAATAACTCGCTGACTCATTCTTCAATAGGCACACCGTCACTCACCTTGCGGCGAGCTCCGATTCCTTGTAAGCACACGGTTTCAGGTTCTATTTCACCGACCTTCCGGCCTACTTTTCACCTTTCCCTCACGGTACTTGTTCACTATCGATCACTAAAAGTATTTAGCCTTTCCCTGTAGTGTGGGATGCTTCCACCAACGCTTGCGTTTGTCGGTGTACTTAGGGATACCTTCCAATTGCTCAGAAGATTAAAAAACAAGAGATAATTTCTTTTCGCTTACGGGGCCATCACCCTCTTTGGCTCTGCTTTCCAGACAGATTCAGCTAAAAAATTATTTTGTAACTCTTTATTTTAGCTTTTAGCTTTTAGCCTCTGATCAGTAAAGACCAGAAGACTAAAAACTAAAAAGTTAAAAAGTGTTTTCCCCTACAACCCTTACCAATTTAAATTGCTTCAAATCGATAAGTTTAGGCTGTTTCCTTTTCGCTCGCCGCTACTAAGGAAATAAAAAATTTTTTCTTGTCCTCCGCTTACTGAGATGTTTCACTTCAGCGGGTTTGCACATGCTATCAAGTAGTCATGTAACACAGGTTTGCTGTGTTGGGTTGCCCCATTCGGAAATTCCCGGATCAAAGGTTGCTACGCACCTCCCCGAGACTTATCGCAGCTACGCTACGTCCTTCATCGCCTTTTAGTGTCTAGGCATCCACCGTGTGCCCTTATTATTACCCGTATCCAACCAGATAGATATTTATCCCGTTAGAGACCACGAAGACTCGCAATGCCTCTGTCTCTAACGGGATTTATTGCATGACACCTGGAAGGGTGTATTTCATACAATAGCCTTGCCATCGTCTTTTACGACTACATGCAAGGACTTGGGGAAATCGTTTGATCTTTAAAATATACCCTTCGATTCTCCTCATAATAAAATATTGTGAGGCCGATCGATGGGAAAATGCGATCTACGAAATTACGTTCACTTTTCAAACATCAGTCCTCACCATCATCTTCCGATTAGCTTCCTAGCTTATGAGCTTCTTAGGATTTCCTAACGAGCTAACGAGCTAACGAGCTAAAAAAATACCGCTTCTAGGAGAACAGCGGCATACAGAAGGGTATATAAAAAACCCATCCCTCAAAAGCCGTGAAATTGTTCTCTACTATTTATCATTGTTTGTTCTCTTATTGTATTCAAATAAACAAGTATGTCAAGTGGATGTAATCATTGAAGGGTCGATCTTGATAGTTACACCTCGGGTATTAAAATCTCTTGTGAAGTCGACAAAAATACGAAAATGGCTTTTCTGGCTATTTTTAAATAGTTGTGGTAGAATATGCACATGAAAGCGTTGAACCAGAGAAAACTTGATTTAGACAGGAAATTTAAAGGAGTTTTGGAGACACCAGCGGGTTTTGATTTGTTTATAGCTATCCATGATTTCATTGAACACATCGAACATGACGCAGTTCTTTCAAAGGGTATTTCGAATCGTTCAAGGGTAAACCAAGAATTAGATATCATCACAAAATATGGTTATCTACGAAAAATTTACCAGGGGCTAGAAGATATTAATATAAAATCAAATACTGACCTTGGACACGAACGATATATGACTATTCGTGAATTAACTAAAATTCAAAAAAAGGATGTTTCAGATAGCAACTCATTTTGGAAAAAAAGGGAGGTCTCAAGAAGATTAACAGGCATCGTCTATGAACGACTGAGTGCATATCTCTCTGAACCAGTAAACCCCGTTAGAAGCTCACGCGGAGCATTCAACCCCGCGTTCACTAGAAATAAACCGCATTCATCCACGCGGCAAGCCGCTGGGCGTTCTGCTTCTAACGGGGTAAAAACAAAAAACAAATAGACAAAAGAAAAAAGAGGCTTATCGCCTCTTTTTGTTTTAATGCAAAAGCCCTAATTCGTGTGCCAATGCTTCAGCCTTGAGAACCATTGCTCCCAAACCATTATCAATACCGTCAACCCAAAATGTTTCCCTTGTGGGATCAAGGCCAAACGGAGCAAGTAATTCGATAACATTTTTTGTAGATCCAGATTTTAGAAGATCGAGATAAAGCGGTTCAAAACGATCACCAATCACAGCTTGCTTTGCATAAAGACTTTGTGTAAGAAGTTCTCCAAATGCATACCCATAAACGTAAAATGGTCTATGAAAATGGGAGATATAAGACCAAAGATGGTCTGCATTTTCATAAGTAAATACATCTCCGTCGACTCCGTAGAGCTCTTTTGTCGTCTCAAGCCAAAGAACATTTAACTCCTCCACAGAAAACTTCTTTGGTTCACTCCATGTTTGATATGACGAGTCCATGCCATGCAGTCTCCGCTCAAAATTAGAAAAACTAATCTGCCTCACGGCTGTATTAATCACATCATCTATTTTTCCCATAACAAGCGCGAGAAGAGACTTTTTATCCCCTTCTAGAACAAGCTGTTCCTTGAGAAAGTTAAATGTTGTCATCTCCCCAAACACAGAAGCAGTTTCACAGTAGGCAGTAGGAGCATGAAACATAAGGGCCCCCTGCGCCTTACCCGCAAGTAATCCATGCACCCCATGACCCAACTCATGAGCAAGTGTCATAACATCCCGACTTGAACCAAGATAGTTGAGAAACACATAAGACACGGGAGTACTGCCCGGCAAAACCACAGAGTAGTTAAAGGCACCCCCACGTTTACCCCTAATCCCTGGGGCATCAATATGGTTTTGATCGAAAAATGTTTTTACAAGCTCTGCTGATGTTGGACTAAAACTTTCATACGCCGCAAGTACGATCCCCTTCGCAGTATCAAAAGGAATAGTTGTTGTATCAGAAAAAGGCATGGGCGCATTGCGGTCACCCCATCCCAAAATAGGTAGGCCCAAAAGTGCAGCCTTAAGACGATAATAGCGTCTTGCAAGAGGACCAGCCACTCTATTTACTGTTTCGTGTAAAACATCAACGACAGTATCCGGTATTTGATTCGATTTATTGGCCCCTTCCATAGGGTGCTTATAAGAACGCTCACGATTTTCAACCGAAGTAGCCCCAGCAACCATATACAATGTCTGTGCTGAATACTTAGCAAACGTACCCTTGAGACTGTCATTAATAACCTGGAGGAGTTTGGTTCTTTCATCCTTATTTTTAGATTCAGAAAGTAAGTGAAGAAGCTCCGTAAGTGTCTTTTTTTCTCCTTGGAATTCTCCCTCGATGTCCGCTTCTAATTCATCAAAGAATTCACTCCACGCACCTGATCCAAAAGGTGAACGTTTAATAAGCGCGGATTCAACAGGTTCACTTAATAGATGCGGTTTGAAAACTCGACAATGCTCAATCCACGAACGATGCCGAGCGACAAGAGGATTCGTCGCATAACAGTTGGTAAGTACTTCATCGTCTAGTGCGACAAGTTCAATCATAAAGAAGGTCATATACTCACCCGAAATTTCACTCATGATCCTCTCTACTTCAGCAATTTTCGCTTTTATGGCAACATCGGCAACGTTTGTACTTTGGTTTAAATACAAAAAAAGCATTATCTTGTCTTGAAGCATACTCATTTCTGCATAATCTAAAATCGCTCCAGAAAGTGTTTCTCGAAGTTTTCCTCTATAAACTATCGAAAAATTTTTACACTTCTCGACAAGCGTATGCACGTCTGCATCTATTTGTGGATCATCGAGACCAGAGTATAAAATACCGAGATCCCATCGAACATGTTCAGCTCCTGTACTATTTTTTGCCATGTGTTTTCTCCTTTCGTGTGTCAAAGAACACGGAGTTTATATATCATCTCTACTAACTTTAATCAAACAAATGCGAAATCTAAAGTTTTTCTTTCTAGATCGGCTGCGATAATTTTTATTGCTACGCGGTCTCCAATAGAGTATTTTTTCTTATGTTTTTCTCCTATAAGAGAGGAGCTTGCCTTATCAAACACATAGAAATCATCCGTCATGTCTTTAAACTTCACCATCCCGCTCGCCATGGTCTGCAACTCCTCAACATACACTCCAAAATTTGTAATACCAGAAATTACTCCCCCATACTCATTTCCTATTTTATCCATCATATATTCAACCTGTTTATAAGCAATAGAAGACCTCTCCGCCTCCACCGCACCAACCTCTCGCTCAGATAAGGCAACAGCAAAGCTATGAAGCCATTCAACCTCCATGTCATTTAAATATTCTCCTCTGAGATGTTTATCGAGAATTCTATGCACCAAGATGTCAGCATATCTTCTGATGGGAGAGGTAAAATGCGTATAATTTTCGAGAGCTAGTCCATAATGACCAATATTGTTTATAGAATACACCGCCTTCGCCATAGATCTCATAGCAACTGTTTTTATGAGAACCTCCTCAGTACTTCCTTTAATTTTTTCAAAGAGATTATTTAATTCTTTTGATGAAATACTCCCACCCTCAGATTCTATCTCGTGACCCAATGTCCTCAAAAGAAACAAAAGGTCTTTTATAGACTCCTTTTTGGGCACATCGTGGACACGGTAGATAGAAGCTCCCTTACGTATTCTTTTCACCTCACCCCCAAGGTAGGTAGCAACTTCTTTATTAGCCAAAATCATAAACTCTTCAACAAGTTTGTGTATATCGAGCCGTGGCTTTTGAATAACGTGCAATGGCTTTCCTGCCACATCAAGTACAAATTTGACCTCTTCTTTTTCAAAATCTAGTGCCCCCGCACTCCTCCTCTTTTCCCTAAAAATATGTGCTAATTTGTTTAAAGCATTCAGCTCATCATAATAGACACCCCCCTTATCATCCAAAACCTTTTGTGCCTCTTCATAAACGAATCTCTTATTTGAATGGATTATCGTCCTTCCAAACCAAACATTAGAAATAATAGCATCTGCCCCCATAGTGAACACTGCCGAGAACGTCAATTTATCCTCCTGTGGATTGAGGCTACAAATATCATTAGACAGCACCTCTGGCAACATAGGAATGGTTCTATCTACTAAATAGATAGAAACCCCTCGATGCTTAGCCTCTTTATCAACAGCACTCCCTTCTCTTACATAATAGGAAGCATCAGCAATATGCACCCCAATTTCAAAAATATTGTCAGATTTTTTTTGAAAAGAGATAGCATCATCAAAATCTTTTGCATCTGCAGGATCGATAGTAAATGTAGTAACATTTCTAAAATCTCTTCTTCCTACAATTTCTTTTTTTGATATGGGTTTTGATCGTTTTCCCAGTGCATTCGCCTCCTTTTCCACATTTTTTGGAAACTTAATTTGAAATCCCTTCTCAAGCACAATAGATTCCATTTCAACGTTGTTATCCCCCTTCTTGCCAAGTACTTTTATAACTCTCCCCTCAGGATTCCTTTTTGGATCATCCCATTTTTTAATCTCCACCAGAACCTTCCCATCGTTGTGTACCTTTCTCGATTCAGCAGGTGACAAAAAAATATCCTTATACATCTTCTTGTCATCGGGAAGCACAAAGGCGATACTAGCCCCCTCTCTCTTGTCCACTGTCCCCACAAATTCTGTTTTCGCTCTTTTTATAATACCCACCACCTCTCCGCTTGTCTTCTCCTCTTCTACTAAAGGAAACAAAGAAATCTCCACCTCGTCACCATGCAAGGCAGTATTCAAAAACTGAGGCTCTATAAGAATATCCTCACCCGGTTCAGTGGTCGTAACATACCCCACCCCCTTCACGGTTATGCCAATAACCCCCCTAACACTATTTTTCTTCTTTTCTTCTTCCATCGTCTTTAATTTTTTAAAAAACATTATTACAAAAGACCACCCACAAGTAATCTAAAATCCTTTTCAGACTCCCATATATCTATAAGCTTATCAAAATTTTTATCCGGTTCCTGCATAAGTCGCGCGAGATTATCAATCTTTTCAAATTCTTCTTTTGTAAGATTATTAAATTTTTCATAACGGCCATACATCGGCCCATGAACATATATAATTTCATTGTTCATTAAACAATGAAAATCATAAAATAATGACCATAGAACAACAATGGCACCTCGTTGGCCATTACCATTATGAAAATGTTGCGGATCAAGTTTTCCGACACGAATACCAAGCCATGCTTCACCAGGAAAATCAAACTTTCCATCAGGAATGTCGTACGGATCAAAACTATCACTTAAACTTAGGCTTCCGTCGACATCGATTGTTACCCAACGATTTTCTTGTCCACTCCAATATTGATTAATCCAGTGGTCAGTGCTTACGTTACCAAGCTTACCCATGTCAAAATACGATGCGTTACCAGATCGTACTCGTGTTGGAACGCCTTTTGATTTCAAAATACTTGCCATCATGATAGCAACAAAACGACAGGTAAGAACCAATTTATCTTGCGGCTCTCTATCTGCAACAAAACCACGACCATCTCGCCTATACAGTTCTGCAAGCATTGCAGTAGTAGTAACCAAAACATCGTCTTCGGGTTGTCTCCACCAAGGAACCTTTGTTATATCTCCAAATTTCAAATCCGCATTAGTGCCAGTATTCCCTCCAGCGAGAGTACTACGATGAATAAAATTTTTACGCACCAAAAGACCAATTTCTCTAATATCATCCGGAAGATCATTTTTTAATCCATCTTGATATAAACCTGGATAGGTATAAGTACTAAACTCTAAATAATGTTGAAGAACCTTCTTATCTTCTTTCATTGATAAATAATATCACAAAAATCACACTACTGCTTTTGGCGATGAGGACAACCGGCCCAACAACAAGGTCGGCGCTTTCCTTCAATAAGTCCGATACGGGCTCTTTCGATCCGACGGTTCCTTGTCTCCGGTTTCTTTGCTGATTCAACCCAGCAAATCCACTCGTTACGCGCGAGTAGTGTGATATCCTCCCACGCCCTCCGCAATACTAGACTAGAAATAAGAATCTTTCCTAAATCCGCAGGCAATTTATGTACCACACCAGAAGCAATCTCTTTTTTAACCATAAGCTTAAATGGATTTTTTCAACCCCTCCCCAATATGTTCGATTTTGTCACCATTAACCTTAATTGCTTGTCCATCTCCTACCAAATAAATCTTCCATGGATAGTCAACCAGAGATTGTAAATGTTTTTTTCTCTCAATAAGATTTTTTGTTTTCTCCTCGTCATTTCCTCCATGTAGAGGTTGAAATATGAAATCAACTATTCCTAACCCGACGTGGTCCATCCCCTCCCACTTCTCCTCTGGTCCCCACCAAGTAAAACCTATATCTGGATTTACTAACATACTACCTGCGCTTGATCCCGTGTATACAACGCCTTTCAAAAGAAGACTTTTTAAATATTCACTGAATTTAGATTTTTTTGCCCAATCCAATAACCAATTTACATCACCTCCACCTACGTCTATAACATCCACACTCTCTAGCTTTTTCTTTATCTCATCTCCATCTTCCTTTAAATCCACAAACACGACGCTATGCCCTCTCTTCTCCCACCCGCCCTTGTATGATTCTAGCCACCCAATGCTCTCCTCGCTCTTGTTAGGAAGTAATTTTGCTTTATAGACCTTACCGCCTTCACTTTCTGGAATCCACTCAATCGGATCACCAGCAGTTGGTATGATGGCTACTTTTAGATTTGTCCTGTCGCCAACTAACTCCAAAAAATCCTTTTCAAGAGGAGTATTTAGAAATCTATTTGCTGTCAGAAAAAGTTTCATAATTTTTATTCTTCTATTTTTGGGCTGCCGGACTTGGAATCGAACCAAGATTCACGGCTTCAAAGGCCGCTGTCCTACCTTTAGACGATCCGGCAATTTATCACAAATTACCTTAAACACTGTACCACACTATCAATCTGCCCTGCAATCGCATAGAAAGCCCTTCGACTTCGCTCAGGGACTATTAAAAAGAAGAGACATATTTAGGGCGTACGCATTCGGATGGAGTTCGAGGAAAACCCGAGGAGCGGAGTAAGCTGTACATAAGAAGTACTGCGTCGAGCACCGCAAGGTTTAACGAAGAAATACGCCGAATGCGTACGTCCTATTACCCAGTAAGCCATGTGATGATCTCCTCTTCGAGATCTGGATCCTCTTTGTCAAACATATCAGTACCATGCCCTGCTTCTTTATAAACAAGGATTTTCTTATCTACAGCGTCTGAGGTACGTTCAAAAAGAAGCTGGTTCATCTCTGCGTTGTTCCCCCCGCTTCGATCATCATCTTGCGAGGTGATAAAAAATACACGCTGACCATTTTTGAGTTTCTGAACCAAGGGGCCAGATTTTATACCATGATAATCAAACCCGGGAGACAAAAGAACAATATTCTTTATTCCATGCTGTGCCGCATGCTGTAATACAAGATTTGCGCCAATCGAAGCGCCAATAAGTGACAGATGGTCTTCTGCAACACCTTTTGTTTTTAAAAACTCTACACCCGCCTCAATATCAAGAATACTTTTTTGATGTTGTTCGTCAGTATATGTCTTATACCCTTCGGGACCACCAGGTGACCCTCCATGCCCTCGCAAATCAATCGCAAGTACGTGATACCCACTGCTCTGAAGCCTCTTGGCGAGTAATTTCCACGACTCTCTGGTGACGGGCATCATGTGCACCAAAAGAATCCCTCTTGGACTCCCTGCGCTTGGGACATAATAATCGCCTATGATACCAACGCCGTCACTCGTCTGAATTGTTATTTTTTCCATACCTACGCTTCTGGTTCTTCGTATTTTTGTTTATCGAGAAACTCCTGCTCCACTTCTGCAAGATCGCGCCCATACTTCATACGCGATAGTTCTTTAATTTGTTCCCCTCGTTCGATATTCTGAGTTGCTAGGTAATTAAACTGCATATTAAAAGGGCGAACCGCCGCTCCCTCAATAAGCATCTTTACGTAACAATTAAAATTATCAAGACCCACCATATCTTCTGGAGCAAATACGGGACTAAACTTTGTCTTTACTACCTCTGAAATTGCATCTTCTTCTCCTATACGAAATGTAATCGCAGATCCGACGTTGCCAAAAATCGCGTGTATAATCTTTTCAGGAATCTGTTTTATAAACTGATGAGCAATCGTCATACCTAATTTATATTTCCTCGCCTCTGAAAGAATAGTCTCAATATCGTCCGTTGCAAAGTTTTGAAACTCATCAATATAAAGATAGAGGGGGGGTAATTTCGCCATCGCTTCAGATGACTCCTCCGCACGAGAAAATGCGGCAGTTAAGATTTTTTGGATCATGATCATACCAATAAGGTTCGAATTGAGATCTCCAATGATACCCTTTGAAAGCTTTACGATAAGAATTTTCTTCTGGTCCATTACCTCTCTAAAATTAAAAGCACTCTTTTGTTGCGTAATAATAGGACGAATATAATCGTTTTGAAGAAACTGGGCAAATTTAGCGGTAACATATCCAGACATGTTAGGAAGCGACCAGTCACCCGACATTCCTGCTACCTCATATTTCCAAAAACGTATTACATCCCCTTTTGTTTCTCGACTTAGCTTAAGATTTCTATACTCCTCATCAGCAAACACGCGAGAGATATCAGCAATTGTAGGAATTTCGTTTGCATAATCATCGAGAAGGAGGATGAGTGCATATCTAAAAAATTTCTCAAAGAGAGGACCAAATCCTTCTGGCTGATCTTTATAGACCGCTTTTAACACTTTATAAAACCCATCAATCGCATCGGTCTTCTGGCGTGGTTTCGTAGGATCAATATCTAAAAAGTTTAACCCAGCCGGGCGCGTAGTATCACCCGGATCAAACCAAATCACATCATCTGCGCGCTCTTTCGGTACGTAAGTAATAGCCGCGTCCGCAAAAGGTCCATGAGGATCAATAATACATACCCCCTCACCCGCATCAATGTCTTGCTTAACCATGCGATTTAAAAGAGATGATTTCCCCGTACCCGTCTGTCCAATAATATAAAGATGTCTTAGACGATCCTCTGGAGTGAGGCGAACAAGTTTTTCAACCCCACGATAGGTATTTGCCCCCAAAATAATTCCTTCTTTGGGAAGATTTGGAGGAGGCTCTGCGGCTTTCGCCTTAAGAAAGTTTACGCGTGGTGTTGCAGTAGTAGGAAGTGGAAAATGATAAAAACTTGCAATTTCTTCCGTTGAAAGATACATAGCGTACTTTTCATTAAAAATACGAAAGGAGTAGTCACGCGTAAACGTTTCAAGGCTTTTTCCATTTTGTTTCACAGAACGAAATCCATTCATATCAGGCCCCTCAAACTGTACAAATGCACTCGATACATCACGCAATAACTCCTCTGCCTTAGATTCCATTGAAGCAGAAGTAACAACTCGTATATTTACGTCAAATATTGGTTTTGAAGCCTTGCTTGCCACCGCCTTAATAAGATCTTCGTAATGCTTAAGCACCTGACGTTGTTCCTCTGGCTTATTCTGTTCTGATGGAGAATCAAGCGGATTAAGTGCCTTACTAAATTCTTTTGCTATGTCTCCAACAAATGTCGTTCCTGCCTTTTTTAATGCCTCCCCCCATGAGGCCCCCTTCTGAAGCTCTTTAAGCACTTTTGAAGTTCTTTTTTGAATATCTTTTTTATGTGAAGGGCGTACAAGTACCTGGAGAGCAACCCCTTCACCCTCTGATTCAAGCTTTGACATGGTGGTGAGCACCGCACCTACAGGATCAGTAGGAAGAACTTGGTAGGTACGAAATGGCAATATAGGGCTACTTTTAAGAGTTAGATACGCTCCTGCGCTCGCACCATGTGGATTAAATATATTGTAATCCACGGCTAATTTTATCTCTGCAGTAGGATAAAAAGAATTGATTTGTTTTTCAATAAGCTCTGAATAGCTATTGGGAGTCGCCACGTAAAAATGAATTTCCTCGCCAATGTGATGTACCCCGATTTCAAAAATGATATAAGGCTCTCCATAAAGAACCTTCGTGAGCCACGTACCCTTAGTATGAACATGGCTCATCGCAGAAAGCATCTGTTCTGTCACAGAAATAACATCTCTTTCTTGTTTTTGTTGTTGCTCTCCCCCCTTCCCTCCTTCTTTCGCAAATTCGCGCGGAACACGCACTGAAAAAAGAGACATATCAAGCCCGCGCGCCATAGCACCCTTCGTTCGAAAACGCGAAAGCATCACAAAACCCGTGATAGTGATTCCTAATATAACAATGAAAATTGTGATAAAAATGAAAGGGAGCATTTGTGTGTTACTCTACGCCTTCACAAAAAAACTTAACGAGCTCTGGTTTTTTTTCAACAAGCCAATCGTGTAGTGCATCTACAAGAGCTCGATTGTCAGTAAGCATTGCCTTATTTACTTCTTCCAACAACGCCCGAGAAAAAACATTATGATCTTTATCTACCTGCATATTATTTATATCTGTTTGAAAAGGAAGTAGGAGTGGCGCAAGGTCTGGTGATTCATAGGACGGTTTGGGTGCGTTGCGGGGGCCCTTGAATCGCCACTCATCAGGAAAAGATTCTTTTGAAGAGAGGGGCTTGGGTGGCAAAGGGACAGGAGGACCAGGCTCCTTCGCAACCGTTTCTACGCTACTCGGAACAGTCTCAAGAGGGACCTCTTTTGATTGTGGGACCTCTTGAGCAACCTCTACCTCCTTCCCAAGTTGTTCATTTTTTTCTCTTAGCTGCTTTTGAAGTGCGGCAATTTGCTCTTCGAGATTGGGTTGTGTTTCTTGCATAGTGGTTTTTTAAAAACGGTAATCTATGTATATAGTATAGATCAACAACCTAAAAAAGTGAAATCAAGTTGTTACTATTGCCTGAGCCTGTCGAAGGCCCACTTTTTCAAAAGGAAACCCTTCGACTTCGCTCAGGGAATATTGTCTCTCTAAACAGCATTATTTGTAATACACGCGTCCTGGAATTCTTAGGTCTACATACGTTATCTTCTGAAAATCAATCTTATTTTTTGCAAGTAAAAAGTCGCGCATACTGTCTTCAGCACTACGCCCTCCATCAATTAAGAAAATGTGCTCATCATTGGTCTCCAAAAGTACGATATTATCTGCTTCCGTCCTCCTAATAATAGTTTTTATAGAAACTCCATTTTCTTTAAATATATTCAATAGACCCTTAAACACCGAAATCAACTCAGGTGTTATTATGCCGTCTCGTATTTTTTTTGTTGATATATTCTCGTTTTGAACAGGAGAAAGAAGTGTAGGAAATCGATTTGAATCTTCAATAACAAGCGAAAAAGAACTCGAGGCAACATTCATCTCTTGTTTTATATAAATTACCCCATCAGTATCAAATACATAACACCCCTCCCTCTCCCCACACCACAACCCCTCTGGTTTGCGCGTGGTAACACTAAAATCAAGACGAGCATTTCTATAATCCTTTTGCATAACAACATTTTTAATCTCTGGATATTGGTCTCCAACAGAAATAAAATCACCTTTATCTATAAAAAGAAGATTATTTGAAGGAACGAATCCTTTTAAGATTTTTTTAGTCCTCATTGCATCTTGAAATTGTGTAGCAAGAGATTGATCAAAACCTGAAATAGTGATATTGGCCACAAGAAGTTTTGGATTAAAAAACACGCCATAGATTACCCCACTCAAAAGGAACATTCCCAAAATTAGAAAAAAAGAAAAACGCAGACGTTTGCGCCTCGTATCTTGTGTACGAATATGTTGCGGAACATAGGCTTTCATACATTAGGTATTAGCTTATAGCTCCTAGCTTTTAGAGATCCATAGCTCGTGCACCCCTAGAAGCTAACAGTTAAAAACTATAAGCTCCTTTATTGTACTACAATTCGCTCAATCAGTGGATTAATTCTTGTAAGAACTTCGTAAGGAGTTGTTCCTATTTTTCGCGCCATCTCATCTGCCAAGATTATTTCTTTCCCCGATGACCCTAACAACACAACCTCATCTCCCACACGAGCCCTTCCGACTCCTACCGTAATCATATCCATAGATACTCTTCCCAACAGACGACATCTCCTTCCACCAACAAGCACCTCACCTACCGAAGAAAGCCCACGGTCATACCCGTGCCAATATCCGATAGGCAGAATGGCAATATTTGTTTTTTGGGGAAGATATTCTGTGAGGTCATATCCTATGGGTTCCCCCGCCTCGACGCTTTTCACCTCAGAAACTAATGTCTTCCATGAAAGTATTGGTCTGAGCGTTATTTTTTTAGGTGCGAGTGTCATCATCTGATCTTTTATTTCCGCAGAGGGATAATACCCATAAAGCCCCATACCGACACGCACAAGATCAAAATGACTTTCTGGAGAAACAATTACACCACCAGATGCGGCTGCATGATAAAGAATACCCGGATATTTTTCCTTACTAAATTCTTTGGTTATTTGCCCAAAAATACGTAATTGCTTGTCTGTATAATGAGGGTAATTGAAATCCTTAGCAGAAGCTAGGTGAGTATATACCCCCTCAATACACGAAGGCACTCGAGCAATACACGATGTAATACTCGACAGCTGTTCTTTGTAAAATCCCTGCCGATGCATCCCCGTATCAAACTTAAGGTGAATTTTTGGGAAATTCTTCATACGAACCACGTGCTTCAGTCCTTCAAATTGAGAAATAGTAAGGCTAACATTATTAAGAGCGGCCGCCTCAAAATGAATGGGGAGCGTATACCCGAGCACGAGAATTGGATTTTTTATGCCAGCTTCACGTAAATGTAATCCTTCTATAAACGTATCTACAAAAAACCAATCTACCTTGTCCTTAACAAGATTCGCAATAGTATAAAGCCCGTGCCCATAAGCATTTGATTTTATGACCGCACCAAACTTCGTCTCTTTCTTTAAAAGAGATTTGAATTGATCGATATTGTGAAAAAGATTTTTTTTGTTTATCTCAATCCACGTCCTTAACCCAAGTCTTGAAGACATAATAAAATATACTGTCATTCCTGGCGTAAGCGGGAATCCAGAAAATATTACTACTAGATTCCCGCCTTCGCGGGAATGACAGTAACAATTTTTTTACCTCCCATATATTTTTGCAATACTTCGGGCACCAATACCGACCCATCTTTTTGCTGATAATTCTCGAGAATGGCCAAGAACGGGCGAACGCTTGGAAGAGCTGTGTCATTCAAAAGATAAGCGAACTTCTTTTCTCCGTTTTTACCGATGTATTTCACATTAAGTCTTCTTGCCTGCCAGTCAACAAAATTACTTGCCGAACCCGTCTCTGCCCATCGGTTAGACACCGGCAACCACGCCTCAATATCAAATGCACGATACTTACCCGCGGACATATCACCTGTACAAAGTTGAATTACCCTATAAGGCAAACCAAGCTCCTCGTGAATCTCTTTTGCAATCGCCACCATCTCTTCTTGAAGCTTTGTAGATTCTTCTACATCAGCTTTTGAAATAACCACCTGCTCAACCTTCATAAATTCGTGCACGCGGTACATGCCCTTCGTATCCTTTCCATAACTTCCAATCTCACTTCGATAACACTGACTAAACCCAAAAGACCTTATAGGAAGATCCTCCTCCTTCAACACCTCATCAGAATAATATGCCAAAAGCGAAGGTTCTGCTGTACCCACCAAAAACTTCTTATCCTTACTTATCTCTCCCGTCACCTCCTTATCAGAAGATGCTATTTGATAAATTTCATCTATCTCTGGATTGTATTCCAACCCCTTAAAATACCCACTTCCAAAAAGAGGAAAACCATTTACAAGTGTTGGGGGAATAAACGGCTTATATCCTTTTTCTATCATTTTATTGATAGCGTACATCATCATCGCCATCACCAAAGTTACCCCTTCATTTTTTAAATAATACCCTCGAAATCCCGCAACTTTTGCACCTTTGTCCATATCAACAAGATCGAGATCTTTTCCAAGTTGTATATAGTCTTTCGGAGTAAAATCAAATTTCTTCTGCTCCCCCCACCTTGAGATCTCAACATTATCATCGCCATTTTTTCCAATAGGAGTATCTTTCGACGGAATTGTAGGAACTCTCACCATCAAACTCTTAAGTGCAAGGCTTACCTCCTTATAACGTGGTTCAAGCTCATCTAGGCTCTCCTTTATTTTCTTTCCTTTTTCAATAATCTCCTTGCGCTCGTCGTCAGTCTTCGCCTTTTTCATACTTTCATTCAACTCATTCTTTTCTGCCTTTAATCCCTCCATCTCCTGAAGCAATTTTGAGTGCTCCCTGTCGCTCTTTAAAAGTTCTTCAATATCTAAATCAATGCTCTTATTTTTAATAGCATTTTTTAACTCCTCCACGTGTTCTCTAATAAATTTTATATCTAACATAAAATAAAAAATTCCTAATTTCTAAACCTTTTTCGATCCCTACTATCATACTACCAGACCTAGTAAATCGTCAAAAAAATAACCCGTCATCCCGAGTGAAACGAAGGATCTCTCGCTTTTGCACTTACCAGAGATCCTTCAGCTGACGCTTGGCCATTATGCCATGGCATAATGGCGCCCATCCATCTACGGCCTTCTGCCTGTAGTTTTCAAAGGGTAAAAAAAAGCCTCATGTGAGGCCCTTGATTATTAACTTATCGATCGAGAATAAGATGAAACAGTCCACAAAACATAATTAGACCTGCACTGACAGCAAAATAACTAGCGGACTCTACACTAGGAAATAGCTTTATAGCTTCCACAAATGCCCACCCACCCAAGAAGAGAAAAATACCATTAACAAAAAGAAGACATAGCCTACTAAAAAACATCACCCTTCACCTCCTTTTCTCAATTTAGAAACATCATGGTTGCCTATCAAAGCCAATTCCATCCGATAATAAAACCACCAATACTAGAGAGTACTGTACCAATAATATGATTACCTTTCTCGTCAATATAAATCCCGCCAAGAAAAAGAATTACCCCTGTTACTATAGCCATTTCCCTACACCTCCTTTCCTTGTAATGCTGCGAGAGCATTTGTAACGTATTCCGGCGCAACTTGTGGCACAGCATGCTCCTCAAGGTGTGCAATCACGCGCGCAAACTTCTCTCGCGCACCAGCGGCATCACCAAGAAAGTCTGCTAAGCCAAAATAAACAACACCACAATAAGTCGCTGAAGAATTACACAGCAAAGCCCGGCAAATAAAATCTTTTATTTGATCCTCAAAATTCCAATCAGTTGTCTCTTCAAATGACCTGTTGAGATGTGCGATTACACTATAACCAGCAGCAACTTCAACACTTACTGCTCGACTACCGTCTTGTACCTTATATTTGGACAGGGGTCTTAACGCCTTATGTAGCTCCGCACACCACCTAAACGATCTCGTTTGTGGTACATTCCCGGTGGACATCGTAGGAAGCTGAATCACCAATTCTTTTACATCATTCATTTTCTTGTTCTCCTTTTCAAGGTACTAGATACAATAAATTTGTAGCATAATCAACAAAATGCGTCAATTATGTACATAATTTGAACTTTATGGTAGAAATAAATATCAGTTAAAAACCTAAATTCCTGGCTGGTATGATACATCATACCACCAGAAAGCCCTTCGACTTCGCTCAGGAAATAATATATCAAATAGGGCTCCCACCCAGACCATAAACGAGTCCTCAAGGAGGAGTCAAGTGTTATCGCTCTGATGGGGAGGATGTTAAGGTCACCTCCTTGTAGACGAGTGTTGGTCTGGGTGGGAGCGATATACTAAGATGCGCTGGATTCCCGCCTTGGTTCGACTAAGCTCACCACTGGTCGCGGGAATAACAAAAAACTATGCTTATTGCTAATGATTGGGAACAATACACCCTTCTCGACTCTGGAGATGGTGAGAAGCTTGAACAATGGGGCGCTATAGAAAACGGCCTTGTTCTTGCACGTCCAGATCCACAGGTTCTCTGGCCCAAAGAGAAACCAGAACTCTGGGACAGCGCAGATGGTACTTATATTCGAAAAGAAGGTGGCGGATACTGGGAATGGAAAAATTGCGCACCAACAGAAAGCACCCTACATTATAAAAATCTAAAATTTATAGTTAAGCCGACAGACTTCAAACATATGGGTCTCTTCCCCGAACAAGCCGTAAACTGGGATTGGATGATGAAACTCATACAAAATGCGAAAAGACCAATAAGGGTGTTAAACCTTTTTGCTTATACGGGCGCTGCTACCGTTGCGTGTCTCTCTGCGGGTGCCGAAGTATGCCACGTAGACGCCTCAAAAGGAATGACAACGTGGGCAAAACAAAACGTTGCCCTGAATGGCTTAGAAGATAAGCCCATGCGCTATATCGTTGATGATGTTTTAAAATTCGTAAAAAGAGAAATAAAGCGTGGCATCAAATACGACGCCGTTATCATGGACCCACCACCATTTGGCCGAGGTGCACAAGGCGAGGTATGGAAGATAGAAAAAATGCTCTATCCACTCGTAAACGAACTAATCCACCTTCTCTCCAATGAACCATTGTTCTTCCTCATCAGCTCCTATGCAGGGAGTGGTTTTAGCGCAACAGTATTAAAAAATATTTTAAATTCAATACTTGATAGTCGCGGCATTGCAGAAGGAAATGAACTCTGCCTCCCAATCAAAGATAGTACAAACCTCCTCCCGGCAGGTGTTTGTGCACGATGGACAATGAAATAACTAATTAGCTCGTTAGCGAGATTAGCCTCTTGGTACCGTAGGGATACCCCCCACCCTAGATTCCCGCCTTGATTCGACTAAGCTCACCACAGGTCGCGGGAACGACAAAGATGAATGCAAGAATGACAAATTTATTCTTTTCTACGCATGAGGGGAAAGAAGACGGTTTCACGAACTGGTTTGTCCATGAGAATCGCGAATAAGCGCTCAGAGACACCAAACCCTGCAGCGGGGGGCATGCCATACTCAAGCGCCTCGACAAAATCTTCATCGAGATGCTGTGCCTCCTTGTCCCCCATTTCACGAAGTTTCATCTGCTCCTCAAAACGCAAACGTTGATCTACGGGATCATTAGACTCTGAAAAACCTTTTCCCAGCTCTGTCCCACAGGCAACTATCTGCAAACGTTCTACCTGATGAGGATGGCCGGGTTTACGTTTTGCAAGCGGTTCAATATCAACGGGTGGATCAATAAGAAATAGGGGCTGAATAAGGTGCGGGCGAATAATTTTCTTAAACAAAAGGTCAATAAGACGCCCCCTTCCAACATTGTTTTCTAATTTAATTCCTTCGTGTTGTGTTTTTTTTCTTAAATCGTCTTCTGTTGCTATCTCCAAATCAAGCCCAACTTTTTCTTTAAAAATTTCAAAATATTCTACTTTGGGCCATGCGCCACCCCATTGTATTTCATGCTCATGCCATTGTGTTGTGAGACTCCCTGTCGTTGCCTCAATAACCTTCTTATACATTTTTTCTAAGTACTCCATAAGCTCCTCGTAATTTGAATAAGCCCAATAAAATTCCATCTGGGTGTAGTCCTGAAGATGCTCGGCATCAATCCCCTCATTTCTAAAAATACGTCCAATCTCAAACACCTTTTCAAATCCCCCCACCAACAACCGTTTTAGTGAAAGCTCCGGAGAAATGCGAAGATAAAAATCAGTATCAAGCGCATTGTGGTGCGTTACAAATGGCTCCGCATCAGCCCCACCAGGGGTTGGCTCTAAGACAGGTGTCTCAACCTCAAGAAAACCCGAGGTGCGTAATATGTCACGAAATGTATTCCAAAAAATGCTTTTCTTGACAAAGAGTGCACGAACATCCTGATTCAACATGAGGTCAAGATAGCGCTGTCTCAAACGTGTCTCGGTGTCTTCGATACCATAAAAAGCAGAAGGAAGTGGCCGTAATGATTTTGCAATAATACGCATCGCAAGCACCTCAATACTCTTCTCTCCACGTTTTGTTGTAAAAAGAGTACCTGACACCTCCACAAAATCTCCCATATCGAGATTTTTTTTATATAATTCGAAATCAGTACAATTATCACTTTTTACTACCGCTTGAAATTTTGCCTCTTCATCCACAATATCAAGAAATATAAGATTTCCCTGATCACGCATCCCCAGCACTCTTCCCACCAAAAATACTTCCGTCTTGCCTTCAGATAATTGGGAAAAGTTTTGAATCACCGCACTCAACGAATGAGACCTTACCACATCCGGCGGATAGGGATAAAAACCCTCCTTAGTCAGATGATTTCGTTTTTCTTTTCGTTCATGAATAATATCGTCTAACATGGTTAGGAATTAGTGTATTAGTTTGTTAGGTTTTAGAACTTGAAACAAGAAAACAGACTTAACACATTTCATCCTAACAAGCTAACCCCTAAAAGCTAATTACTACTCTATAGTATCAATAGTATATTTTACTTTGCCTCCCGGCGTTGTAATTTCCACAACATCACCTGTTGTCTTACCCATAAATGCCTTGCCCATAGGCGACTCATTTGAGATAAGTCCCCTTAAAGGATCGGCCTCATCAGAACCAACCACAGTCAGTTTCTTGGTTACATTTTTGTAACTTGCTGTCACCATAGAACCAAGCTCCACCTTTTGTGCTTGATGCCTCTTAATAAGAGTCGCATTTTTAATAAGATCATCGAACTCGGCAATTTGAGTTTCAAGCTTTGTATGTGCTTCGCGTGCCTCGGAGTATTCCGCATTTTCAGAAAGATCTCCCATTTCTTTTGCACGTTCAAGGCGCTCAGCAATTTCAACACGTTTCACCTTTTTTAAGTGATCGAGCTCTGACTTTATTTCAGCAAGACGTTCTTTTGTAATGTAATAGTTTTTCATACATGTATATTACCCTAGATATTAAACTTTTAACAATCTTGTCGCTTTAGAATCCATGCATTTAGATGAAATGTGAGGCGTAGGCGAGAAACAGACTGAGCTGTATTACAGATGATACAGCGAAGAAGTATCGGAGCCTACAACGAAGCAGTTCGCTAAATGCATGGATTCTATTCTTTTTGGAAACCACGATTAGTATTATACCAAGCTAATACATCCTTAGCTACTGGTACTGCATTTAATAAAGCAGACTGGGCATTTTCAATAAGGATAAGAATTGCGATCTCTGATTTATCTGCGGGAGCAAATCCTACAAACAATGCATTAGTTTTTGTATTCCAATTAATTTGAGCACTCCCCGTCTTTGCCGCAATAGAAACAGGAATTTCAGAAAGGAGGTGAGCGGTGCCATGTGGAGATGAAACAGCAGCTTTCATCCCACCATGTACCACATCAAACCATTGTGTCTCTGAATCCTGTAGCGTCTCCAAAGGAATTAGGGTTTCTCGTGTCGAATTCTTTACGATATGGGGTTGTACCGCAAACCCCTTGTTCGCGATAGCAGAAATATAACGCATGATTTGTATCGGCGTCAAGAGAAGATCGCCTTGACCTATACTTATATTATAGGTATCTCCCACTCTCCATGCTGTTTTAGACGTTTTTTCCTTCCATTCTGGAGAAGGGAGAAAACCCGATACCTCTTGAGGCAAATCAACTCCAGTCTTCTCACCCAAACGAAACAATTCCCAATAATGTTTTATTTTTGTAGCACCAAGCCCCTTAATACCATAGGCTCCTCCTCCAACAGTATAGAAAAAAATGTTTCCCGATTCTGCAATCGCATTACGTACATCTAGGTCGCCATGAATCTTCCAATCACGGAAAAGAGAAGGCTGATCAGCATGATAAGGATTCTGTACTACGAGCACCCCTTCATGACCCGCAACAATAGTAGTTGGCGTGATAACCCCCTCCCGCAACGCAGCAAATGCCATCATTGGTTTTATAGTAGAACCAGGGGAATACGTTCCAGAAATCGCGCGATTAAAAAGCGGGTGAAGTCTACTCTGGAATGCTTCATTAATCTGAGCCTCGTGTGCAGAATCGAGAAACCACGAAGGATCGTATCCAGGAAGACTTACAAGACTACGGATTTCTCCGTTGCGCACATCAAGTACCACACCAACAGCACCATCGGTGTGTAGAGTACGCCGTGCCTCTTGCAGTCGTTCATACATGTATCTCTGTAACCCCCCATCGATCGTAAGCGTGACATCATTCCCTTGTTTTGGAGGAAGGATAGTAACCCCCTCACCCGCTTGCCCATCACGTTTTATGATTCGTTTTCCTCGTTCGCCACGCAACATCATTTCATAATACTGCTCTATCCCAGCTCTTCCCACATAGTCATCGTTTTGTATATCTTTTCCTTTTTTAAGATCGGCCTCATTTACAAGCCCCACATATCCCGTCACAGAAGCAAGAGCCTCTGGATACAGATAATCCCTCATATATCGTTCGCGCGCACGTACACCGGGCAAAGTAATTGATTGAAATACAAGTGCCTTTTGTGTATCCATATTGTGAATCAGCACTGCTTCTCTAATTTGTTTTTCTTGCGCATTTTTCATGAATATACGCACCACATCCTTAGTCATTCCTGTAAGTTCAGAAATTTTATTCACAACTCCATTAAATTCATCATTGGTCTTAGGAAGCTTACTTCCATAAATAACAAGATCAAATCCTGTCTTATTACCTACGATTTCTTCCCCGAACCGATCTTTAATAATACCCCTCGGAGCGTCAACATACTCAACATTTTCTGAATTTCCAAGCGATATTTCTTCAAATGTGCCCCCCTTCACAACATTGAGATATGTAGTCTGTGCAATAAACAAACCGAGGGTAAGCAGCGCAATGACGAGGGCTGAACTAGTCGTATGTTGCGTAAAAGGAATCTCAACGCGATCGTCGATAAAGTCCTTGTCACTTACAAGAAAAATATTCTCCACGTCAAAGTCCTCTCTATAGTTATCCGAGTTATTCCTCATACAAAAAATGTGAATTCAAAAAAGCCAAAGGAATAAAAACAAGAGCGTGAACACTAATAGTTTTGACGACAAAAAAGGCATAATTCAAGGAAAGTCCCACCCCAATGCTATATGATAAAAAAAACAATGTCTCTCCCAAGAAAAACATAAGGATGAGTACAAAAATAGTATGGCGCATATTATACACCGACATGCTCGCAATAATGACAAACAGTGCATAGCTCATTCCCAACACACCGATATGGTGTATAAAAGGCAGTTCTGTAAAAAATAGGGCAATGGAAAACACAATACTCCACATTCCCACCAACCAATATTGTATAAAAAATAAAAAAAATAAATCTATTCGGATACCTATGTTAAGATGTAAAAAAAATAAATTTAAAAACACTGCGCAAAGAAATACCACAAGCACAGAAACTGTATTAATATGCGACTTCTGTAATGATAAAAACCTGCTTTTTGGGCTCATTGTCTGTTTTAATAACTGATACAATAAATGTCTGATCCTTACTCAGAGTAAATGTTCCTGCTTCACCCACCAATAATCCTGGTGGAAACTTCCCATCAAGACCAGAGGTTACAACAGGGACGCTATCCCCATAATCACCCTTTTGTATCTTTGTGCCCATGACATAGTTAATCATACCTCGCGCAATAAAATCATTCTTGGCACCCATCCCTTCAAAATGCACTAAAAATTCGACATCGGGACTCTCTATCTGTTTCACAAAGCTCCTGTCTTTAAATACCTGGTCTACTCTCCCCAACAATAATCCATGCTCATCTACAACAGGCATACCCTCTTTTAACTCTGCATCCTTCCCGCGATCAATAGTTATCATTTTTAAAAATGGGTCTGCAGTATACCCGGTCACCTCTGCCATAATTATCTTTTTTTTCGCATTCTTCTTATATTCAAGTGCCGAGGTAAGAATAGTATTCTCTTCAGTAAGGGACGTAATGAGGTGTTCTTTCTCCTCTGTTTCATTATTTATCTCATTTTTCTTTTCATATAGGGAAAGAACTTCTCTTGGATGCAACGTAAGATAAAAATAAGCTCTGAGGGGTAAACGAGATGCTAACCTGAAAACACCCGTCGAAAGAGGGAGGAAATAAACAACAAGTGCAACCACAAACAACGCACTTACTATAGTAATAAAAAAAGACTTCATAGATACTACGATACTATCTATCCTATGGCTGATTTAGGAATTTTTTCGTTCAAAAGAATAGGGCGAAGGGTGTCGAGATTTTCAATAATAATACCCGTACCACGCACTACAGTAGTAAGCGGATCATCTGTAATATGTACAGGCACCCCAATCTCTCGCTCTATAAGCACATCAATGCCCCGCAATAAACTCCCTCCCCCACTTAAATAAATACCACGCTCCATAAGATCCCCAACAAGCTCTGGAGGACTCTTTTCAATAGTACTCTTTGCAGCCGCCACAAGAAGCTCAAGAGATTTCTGAAGCGCCATGCGCACTTCACGTGTTTCTACCGTACTTACTCGTGGAAGCCCCGTCGTCATATCTTTTCCTTGTATAGACATTTCCTGCTCTTCCACCTCTGGGATATCATATGCCGAACCAATAGTCATTTTTATTTCTTCGGCTGTTGGTTCTCCAATCAAAAGCTTGCACTTCTCTTTAACGTAACGCGTAATATCTTCATTGAAACGATCTCCAGCGACCTTAAGACTTACTGAATGGACAATCCCACCAAGCGAAATTACAGCAATATCAGAGGTACCCCCTCCTATATCAATCACCACATTACCGACAGGTTCATGAATGGGCAGTCGCATTCCAATAGCCGCTGCAAGAGGTTCCTCGACAAGATATACCTCTTTTGCCCCTGCGTTTCGGCTCGCGTCCTCAACAGCCTTACGCTCCACCTCAGTGAGATCACAAGGTACCCCGATCACCACACGATTTCGTTTATTAAAAAGCCCCCACATCTTTCCCTGCGATTTCTTCAAAAAATGGCGTAACATCTCTTGCGTAATTTCAAAATCAGAAATAACCCCATTGATAAGAGGCCTTATAGCAACAATATGGCCTGGTGTACGCCCTACCATCTGCTTTGCCTCTCTTCCCACCGCAAGAAGATGTCCCGTTTTTTGATTAATCGCAACAACAGAAGGCTCGTTCAAAACAATACCCTTCCCTTTTATATAGACAAGGGAGTTCGCCGTACCAAGATCAATACCAAGATCGTTATGAAATAAAGACATAAAATAAAATCAAAACTTAAAATTCAAACATCAAAACTACAACTAAAAACCCAAAACTGCTAAGTTTCAAGTTTTTAGATTGAAGTTTTGCGTTTTGAATTTTGACTTTTTAATTTACAACGTATTGCGATCCTGAAACCATAAAATGCCCTACAAACTCCGTAACTAAACCAACTGGTACTAGAGTTATCTTCCCTGTTTTCCTTTCTTTTATCTCAACCGAATTCTCTTTAAGGGTCTTCTCCGAAACGACAAGTCTCAACGGAATTCCCAAGATGTCGGCGTCTCCAAACTTCTCACCTGCCGACTTTTCACGATCATCATATAGTATATCGAAACCACTCTCTTGTAAATCCTTATATATTCTCTGCGCTATCTCAGTTACATTACCTAGATCCACACCAGACTTTTCAAGCGGAACAAGATATATGTGGTAAGGTGCAAGGACGGTAGGCCAAATAAGTCCATGATCATCAGAACTGACCTCCGCAATTGTTCCCATAATTCTTCCTAATCCTATTCCATAGGAACCCATCACAACAGGCACTTTATCTCCCTCCTCATTTGTAGTGTACAACCCAAAAGCCTCTGAGAATTTTGTACCAAGCTTAAAAATATTCCCCACCTCTACCGCCTTAATTTCTTGCATTGTGCTTTTTTTACATTCATCGCACCCCTGTTGTTTTTCGTCATTCACTACTTCCATATTCTTAGCGAAGGAACATTCTGAACATACAAGCACCCTATCTTCTCCCGCGGAAGACTCTACCATAAACTCATGAGAATTCTCCTTCGAAAACGTACCACCAGATGCTTGAGTCACATACGCCTTAACCTCACATGCTTTAAAAATGCGCACATATGCCTCTTTCACTATTTCATAAAATTTATTTAAGTCATCAACTGAAGCGTTAAAGCTATAGAGATCCTTCATTAAAAATTCCCGCGTGCGGATAAGTCCTGATTTGGCACGTGGCTCATCACGAAACTTATTCTGAATCTGATACAAATAAATTGGTAAACGATCATTTCCAGAAAGATGGTGCACCATTATCGCACTTAAAACATCCTCATGTGTGGGTGCAAGCGAAAGAGTTTTGTCCTGTCCATCTTTAAGCTTATATAAAATATCACCAAGTACCTCCCACCTACCCGATATATCCCATATCGCCTTTGGGGTAAGCGCAGGCATAAGTAGCTCCTGCCCCCCTATCGCATCCATTTCTTTTCGTATGAGAGCAGCGACATTCTTAAGCACCCTAAGTCCAAGAGGAAGATAGGTATACACTCCAGAAAAATTTTTCTCTACAAAACCGGCACGAACAAGAAGTTGTGCGCCTGGGGAAAATTCATCAGACGGATTTTCTTTTTTTGTCCGAAAAGCTAGTTTACTAACATACATATAGGTAAGTTCTGTTAAAAGAAACGCTTAATATCACCGACGGTTAAAAATAGCATGAGGACTATAAGAAGTACAAATCCCGTTCCATGAATAATATTTTCTATCTTACTTGATACTGGTTTGCCTTTGATTTTTTCGAGTATAAAAAAGAAGATTCTTCCTCCATCAAGTGCGGGAAGAGGAAGTACGTTCATAACAGCAAGATTAAAGGTAATAAGAAT
Organism: Parcubacteria group bacterium; assembly: GCA_016217555.1. Classification (GTDB taxonomy): domain Bacteria; phylum Patescibacteriota; class Minisyncoccia; order UBA6257; family JACRHW01; genus JACRHW01. Next base: position 53,651 of record JACRHW010000006.1, on the reverse strand, counting down.
AATAAGCGGGAGTACGTATCGGATACCACTTTGGATTGCATGCCCCGCCAAGACAAAAACACCAACGGGACCGCTTACCGCATCCCTATTTACTGCACCATGTAAAATCCCAGATAAAAGGCCCGCAAAAGCTGCGACAATTTTTCCCACAATAACAAAGCTGTCTTTTACACCATGCACAACGGCAAGATGTAGTGGATAGCGCAGCATTCCTTGGTCGACAAGTGCAATACCAACAGATCCTTCGTTTGCTGGATACTCTTTGCGTGTAGCGACAAAAATCATTTTCTTCTCCCCTGCACGTTCTATGGTAATAGCAACCCCGTTCCCTTTATGATCATTCACAAACTCTCGAAACCCCGTCGCATCGACTCCTTTTCCATTAAGTGCTGTGATCACGTCACCATCCCTGAGCCCCGCGTTCATGGCGGGAGTATTAGGTAACACTCGAACGATGGTAAGAGACTGATTTTGAATAAATGCCTCATTTTCATTCACCACCGGGCTGGGAAACCCGATACTGTAGGAAACAACAAGAAGGAGCATTCCTATGATAAAATTCATGAACACCCCAGCAAAAACAATACCTGTTCGTACCCCAATATTCTTCGAAGCGAAACTTCTTGGATTATCTTTAAACTCCTCCGTCTCACCATAAATTTTCACAAATCCCCCTAGTGGCAATAGGTTAAAACTATACACCGTCTCCCCCCTCTTAACAGAGAACAGGCGTGGAGGAAACCCGACACCAAACTCCTCTACTAAAACCCCCGCACGTTTCGCAGCAATACAGTGCCCCAGCTCGTGGATCACCACCAAAAATCCCAAAATCAATACTGAAATAAAAATAGTCATTATATCTTTGGATAACCATACCAATATACGAATGATACTAATACTACAAATCAATACGAATATCGTACGTATTCGTAACCATTCGTATCATTTGTATGGATTCGTATATTAGTATTTCAAATTACATACTAAAATGAAAGAAGTTCCTTTTCCTTTTGTGCCGCAACCTCATCAATATCTTTCTGAGCACTTTTCATTACCTCATCAATACGTTCTTTCGTACGAAACCGCTCATCCTCAGCCGCAATAGTATCAATTTTTTTATTAATCTCATCCCGCTCTTTTCTCATTCGTATGCGTGTTGTCTCAACACTATTGTGCACAAGTTTAATAAATTCTTTTCTACGATCTTCGGTAAGCATAGGAAGGGTAAGACGAACTACATTCTTGTTGGGTGTCGCCTGAATACCTCCCGGGAGATCAGCAAGTGCTTTAGTAATGTTAGTAATAAGAGTCTTATCCCAGGGCTGTACAAGAAGTTCTCGCGAAGAAGACACAGAAATAGCAGCAATTTGTTTAAGCTGCATTACCTGCCCATCATAACACGACACCCTCACGTCCTCGACAAGTGCGGGCGAGGCCTGACCAGCCTTAATAGACCGCACTTCGTGTGTAAATTCTTCAAGCGATTTCTTAAGCCATACTTCAAATTGTTTTATATAATCCATAACTCAGGTTTTAGCTTCTAGCTGTTAGCTTTTAGGATCCCATCCTATATTTTTTTATCCTAGAAGCTATTAGCTAAAAGCCATAAGCTCGTTAATTTATTATTTTCATTGTATATGTTCTCTTCCCATTATTCAAATTTTTGTACCATTCCTCTATGTACACATATCATATTGTATTCGGAACTATCGGAGAATGCTAATTTATTACAGTGGTATGCTGTATCATACCATCCGTGAAATACTAGAAACCTATGTGGTACACCTTGCACCATTCATCATCGTGCAATCACATATGGGTACCACTCGCTGCCGAGTCCCACCCAATCGTCGTCCAACCACAAGCCGCCGACACCGTGTCCCAGCGAGAAGACGCTCGGGATGTTGTTGGGGCCGATGATGGGCTTCGTCGCAATGCGAAGCCACTCGCCACTTGGCTGATCCTGATACTGAAGACGGAGTTGAGGACCGACCTCTGCAGGACAGTAGTCGAGACCTAATTCCTTAGCTCGAGCGATGATATCCTTGTACCTGGCTCCCTCCTTGAACCCAAGATCAGCGACGGTGAGACGGACGAGGGTGATTTCTTCTTTGTTGCTGGGGATGAATAAAGGACTCTTGAGCATTGCTTTTGCATAGTCCGAGACGTTGTTCGAGTTCTTTGATACTCTCCTCGAGATCATATTCTTTATGATCCTTCTTTCCCTTCCCCGCCTCCTTCAATACCTGATCCACCTTCTTCTCTACAGAGGTTGGGTATCTTTTGTTGTATTAATCGAAGAGTCTATGGGCGGGGATAGGCATGGTGAGAGATTTGAAAAAAAGAGTATATTAACAACCTTACTAAAATAACATACCTTGAGAACTCGTCTGTAGCGACCAGGCCCAGTCGAAATCAAAAAAAACACCGGGGGGATTATACTTATCAGGCACAAAAAGTTTCTTTTTATCTAATACGAATTCATATAACTCTTTTGTAATTTTTACATCATTTAGGCAATATTTTTTGAGCTTCTCGATTTCTCCATTTTTATAATATTCAATCGCGTCAAGCCCATGCCCTGTTTTTCCAATCTTTAAGTTTGCTTCACAGAGCACCCCAAGCCCCACACGACGCCCTAACTTTTTCTGTACCTCCTCAAACATATCAAGCGACTTAATTCTTTTAATGTCTACTTTTGTATACTTCCGAAGTATTGGTATATCAAACCGGTTAGTTGCAAATCCGATGATAAGTTCTGCCCCTCGAAATAGCTCATCAAGCCGACCAAACTCGTGTTCTTCAAGTCCAAAATACATATCTTTTTTATACGAATACACACCTACCAATGAAGCGTTGAGTTTATGAATATTATGTTCCCCTCCCACATCCTGAAAGGTGTTTTTTGTTTCGATATCAACAACGAGACGATCCATACATTAGGTATTAGCTTATAGCTGTTAGCTTTTAGACGGTAGTCTTATGAGCCAGAAATAACTTTTTCTATTTGCTTTATTATGCTACGAAGCATGTGTTTGTTTTTTGCCTCAACATTAAGACGAATAAGATCTTCGGTGCCAGAGGGTCTTATATTAATATAAAAATCCTTCGCCTCGATAGAAAGTCCATCGAAATGAGAAACCTTATTCCCTACACCAAAAACCGCTTCCACCTGTTTCATTGCAGCCTCCTTATCTTTTACTACATAATTTATCTCTGGTGAATGTGGTTTTTTTGCGAATACAAGAAGCTCTTTTTTAAATTCATGTTTTTCCTTCACAAAAGCTCCTAAAAACTTTGTAAACGCAAAAATGCCAGAGTCAACAGAAAAGAATTCCTTAAAATAATAATGCCCTGAAAGCTCAAACCCAAATGGCGCTTTTTCGTTACGAATACCGTCTTTAAAATAAGGATGTCCTACGTGGACAAGAGTGGGACGAGCATCTATATTCAAAAGTTCATCTCTAAGCAACGTCCCAGCTCGCACCTCATAAAGAATTTTTGAATGAGGAATTTGCTTAACATAGGTACGCGCCATAAGAAAGCCGGCAACACTTGAGGGCACATACTCTTTATACCCTGAAAGAAGAAAGAAAACACGATCAGCATCTACATCAAAAATAACACCAAAATCAGCCTTATATTTTCGTACCGCTGCACGAAATTTCGAAAAAGCATCAGACATAAGCGGATTTGGTCCATGCACGGAAAAATCTCCATCAATAGTATCGGCCACAAATATCCAATTAGTAAGCCTCTTTCTCTTTGCAACCTCCTTAAGCACCATACCCGCAACACCATGCGAGGGGTCGATAACCACTTTTTTCTTTGAAATACCCCGCGGGAGATGTTTTATAATAAAATCTACATATGCAGAAAGATAAGATTTCTCTTGTATCTGTAGCGCTTGAACAGCCTCTGCGGGATACTCTATATTCTTTTTCATTAATACCTCACCAAAAGCTTGTAACTTCTCCCCATAAAAAGGCCTGGCGCCTTTTACATTAATTTTAAACCCATTAAATTGTGCAGGATTATGTGACGCAGTAACCATAATCCCAAGATCGTATTTATATTTTGCAACAAGAAACATGTGCATAGGTGTCGTAGAAAGTCCCCCACAAACAACATTTGCACCCGCCTCTGTAAGTCCATACACAAGCGCACGCATAAGTGGGCGCGATGATTTGCGTGCATCATATGTTACAAGTACCTTTGGTTTTTTAAGCCTCAGATGCGAAATAATAGAAATTCCCACTGCATAGGCAACATACTCATTAATACCTTCGGGGTACACCCCCCGCATATCATATTGACGAAAAATATCATTTTTAATTTCCATATTTTTTTGTTATAGACAACTGAATCAATTCTTACACAGTCTTAAAAAATATTCCACCATCTTTTTTTATCCTCCTGCTTCTTTGATGAACTTGGAATAGATGTAGAAACGGCAGTATTACCAACAATAACAATAACCTCCTCCCCCTCCTTTTTAAGATTAAGTTCTTTTTTAGCTTTTTCTTCAAGGTGGGTGGGATCATTATACCACTCGATTTGTTTTGCAATACTACGATTCTCATTGGTAATTGTTCTTGTTTCGGCCTCAAGGATACCAAGTCTTTCCTTGAGACTTGCATAATTTTCATATCGTTTCCACGCCTCATGCCCCACAAGAATCCCAACACAAAGAAGGCTCACGATCGGCAACCAACGTAAAAATATTTGAAACCTTTGCATAAAACGGGAATCTAGAATCTAGTAACTAGAATCTGGAAGTTTTTAAAAAACCGTCCATTTTTCTAGATTTTAGCTTCCAGATTCTGTTATTTAAATACCTCGTAAAAAACATGCGGTTCGATGGTTACTTTTCCGAACTGCTTAAGCTTTTTCTTTCCCTCTTTTTGTTTCTTCCAAAGTTTCATTTTTCTGCTTCTATCACCCCCATACAAATACCCTGTAACGTCTTTTTTGAGAGCGGGGATCGTTTCGCGTGCCACAATACGACTTCCTACTATTGCCTGGATAGCAACAGAAAAATTTTCTCGCGGCAAAAGCTCTTTAAGCTTTTCAGTGACTGCGCGCGCCTCTCTTTCTATCTTACTCTTTGGAAGGATTCTTGAAAATCCGTCAAATCGTTCTCCCGCGATAACCACGTCAAGCCGATCCAAATCCCCCGTTCTATATTCTGTAAAAGAATAGCTCATAGAGGCATAGCCCTGAGAAATACTCTTGAGTGCATCATAAAAATTGATAATAATTTCAGCGAGAGGGGCTTTAAAATGAACGACCTGTGCATCTCCCAAACTATCAACATTACCAACTTCTAAACGATAGTTATCAACAAGTGACAAAATACTTCCGTAATACTGTTTTGGGGTAAGAATCTCAAGATCCACCCACGGCTCTCGTATCTCCAAAATATCTCCACTATCATCATAATCAGAAGCGCGATAAATGGTGCGCACGGTACCGTCTTTTATAACAAGCTGATACGACACCGAGGGGGTTGTAACAATCGTTACAATATTATATTCACGTTTCAACCGCTCAATAGTAACATCGAGATGAAGCAAGCCAAGAAACCCTGCACGAAATCCACGTCCAAAAATAAGAGACTGTTCAGGCTCATAAAAAAGCGCGGCATCATTCAACTTGAGCTTCGAAAGTGACTTTTGAAGATCTAGATAATCATCTGCGGAATCGGGATAAAAAGAAACGAATACCATAGGGTGAGGCTCCTCGTAACCTGGAAATGGAGCAACTTTTTTTGCTTCAAAATCACGCTTCAAAACAATCGTATCCCCAACACGAACCACACCGGGATCCTTAATGCCGGTGGCGATATACCCTATCTCCCCAGCAACAATCTCATCTACTTTTTCCATAGCTGGTTTAAAATGCCCCACCTCCATAATTTCAGCATCCTTGTCATTCTGAAATAGAACAATACGTTCCCACGGCTTAAATATGCCATCAAGAACTCTCACGTTTGCGATAACACCCCGGTGGTTATCAAAATGGGAATCAAAGATAAGTGCACGACTCGGCTTCGATGGATCTCTCGCGGGAGGAGGAACTTTTTTTACCACCTCATCTAACAGCTCAAGCACCCCTTGGCCTGTCTTTCCAGAAATAAGCTTCACATCATTTACATCGGTACCCACAAGATGCGCAAGCTCAAGAATGCGTGCATCAAAATCATGCACAGGCATATCAATTTTATTAAGTGCGGGAATAATAGTAAGCCCACATTTTTTTGCAAAATTAAAATTTGCCAATGTCTGTGCCTGTATCCCCTGTGTCGCATCAACAAGTAGAATAGCCCCCTCAACAGCGAGAAGTGAACGAGACACCTCGTAAGCGAAATCTGCGTGGCCAGGGGTATCTATCAGATTCAATACGAATTCTTGTTCTGAATCTAGAATTTCTAATTTCAAATTTCTAACTTTAAATAATAGCTTGTATACCATACGAACGGGTTGTAATTTTATTGTAATCCCACGCTCCCGCTCCAAATCCATCTGATCTAGAAACTGCTCTCGCATCTTTCGCTTCTCAACAGCACCTGTCAATTCCAAAAAGCGGTCTGCAAGCGTAGACTTTCCATGATCGATATGCGCAATGATACAAAAATTTCTTATCTCCATAAAACGGGAATCTAGAATCTAAATTATTACTCCCCCTCCCAACATTTTTTTCCCCGTATAAAATACAACGGATTGGCCAGGAGTAACTGATCGATGTGGCATATCAAATAGCACACATATCCCACTCCTACCCCTTGGCGTAATAGTAGCACGAACAAGTGGTTGGCGATACCTTGTTCGACAAAGCACTTTGGTTGGGCCAACAATCGGAACGTCGCTTATCCAATGCACCTTTTTTACTACAAGTTCCTTTTTAAAATGCACAGGATCATCTCCTTTAGCAACATACACAATATTCCTTTTTATATCCTTTTTAACTACAAAATAAGGGCCATCCCCCCCAATGCCAAGCCCATGTCGTTGACCCATAGTATAAAGTTCTGCACCCCGATGTTCCCCCACCACATTACCATCTAGTGTGCAAATAGAGCCGGACTCAACACCAAACAATCTCTTCTCCAAAAAATCGTCAACTTTTACCTGACCAAGAAAACAAATACCCTGACTATCTTTCTTGCTAGCAGTAGGTAATCCAAACTTCTTTGCCATGGCGCGCACCTCCGGCTTCACATAACCTCCAACTGGAAATAAACAATACTTAAGCCGTTCCTGAGTCAGTGTCCAAAGAAAATATGACTGATCCTTGTTTATATCTTTAGCTCGATATAAATTATAAATATTTTTTAATTTTTCATTATCATTTTGAGATTTGCATTTTGAGATTTGCATTTTGACGTAGTGCCCCGTCGCAATGTAATCAGCCCCCCAACGAAGTGCAGTTTTTAAAAAAAGACCAAACTTAATTTCACGATTACACATTACATCGGGATTTGGCGTAATCCCGTCTTGATACCCCTTCACCATATACCCCACGACTTTCTTTGCATATTCTTTCTCAAAATCAAACGTATAAAAAGGTATCTTAAGAAGCGCTGCAACACGATGTGCATCTGCTTCATCGCTTATTGCACAAGGATTATCCTCTGACCAACACTTCATATACACACCCACCACATCAAAACCACGCTTCGCAAGGAGCGCGGCAGCAACCGAGGAATCAACCCCACCCGACATAGCAACAAATACCTTCTTTTTCATCCCGTTAGAGGTAGATTGCAATCAAAAAATCGCAAACCAACTTATTTATATTAAAATTAATAATTATTCATTACCCTTTTTATCTCATTATGCAGTAGCAAGCGCGACTTCTAACAGGATTCATGTCCCTTGATTATACTCATTTTTTATGTTCAGGCAAGAAAAAACCGGTCTAATCTGGATTCGACAAGACGTATATATTTGGATAAAGCGCGAAAAGAAGTAAATCAAAAACCTACTTATTTGGATGAAATGCGAGGCGCACATGAGAAACAGACTGAGCTGTATTTCAGATGATACAGCGAAGGAGTATCGCAGTGTGCAACGAAGCAGTTCGCCAAAGAAGTAGGTTTTAAATTAGTCTGACCGACCAGGCTTCAGCATCTCCCATCCCGTATTCGTTGACTTGTAGTATCCCGCCCCAGAAGGTCCCGTTTCTGACCAACTGTTGCTGGGGCTTACTAGGTAATTTGTCCCATTTTCATCGTGAACATATTCAGTCCCAAGCTGCGGATTATATCCATACTCGTTCCCATTTTCATCTTTTGTAGATTTGTCCTTCGGTCCTCCTCCGACAACCGCCTGGTCACTTGGTGAAAATTGAACACTGCAACTTAGGGAGGCAGCAACACGTGCAACAAGTTCTCCCTTTACATTCCACACCTGCTTTTTTGCAAAAGCAAAACGCGCAACTTCGGCATAACTATAATTTATTCCATCGCCAGGAAATGTGCGATAAAACACGACCCCCTTACTTCCCTGCGACTCAAGCGATCGTAACGTATATTCACCCACCTGTTGATTGTAATCATTGGTATACAATAGCTTGCTTCCGTCACCGAACGTACCACTTATAATGAGATCACCAAAGCGCTTGACAGACACCTCTGGCGCTGCACTATAAAGCTCTGCATCATACACCTGAAACGCAGGATTAACCCCAAGAGCTCCATAACCCGCATACATTGTTTTGTCAGAACTTACAAAATCAACAGCATCAGAATGCGAAGAGGAAAAAGCACTCCACCCCTCTGGTACTAATCCACTACATGCTCCGATAGATTTTTGAACCACTCTAAACGAATCACCAGCCCCTACTGTCCTTTGTGGAATAGTGCTACTTGCTCCACGCCGTACGGTGTCCACAAAAGGAGATTTTTCCTTACCAAACAAAGGTGCGGGGGTTTTATCACCCACTACTTCAGTTTTTGTAACAGGGCCTCTTACCTGTGTTCCAATGGCATAAAAGGAGTAAAAAACCACAACAACGATTAAACCAAGCATCATATAATAAGCAGTCTTCCTTGTTTGTAAGGTATTCCATCTCGAAAACAAACTATTTTGAGAAACCGGTGGTAATGGTGTCTGCCCGTCCATATTTATTTTTTATTTTCTTCTTGTTCTATAAACTGAGCGAATTCTTGTTCTATTGCATGCGCCTCCTCAAGAAGCACCTTTTTAAATGCCACGCTGTGTTGTTCCAAAAATGAGGTACGTCGTAAAAGTTCATCCTCATTTACTTTATCAATCTTAAGAAATTCATCAAATCGCTTTTTGTCATCAGGAGGCAATAGCTCATACAGCCTCGCAAAAGAACGATTCAAAAGAATATGCAGCATTTTATTGCTGAATTGATCCAAAATCTCATTTGGTACAAATGCCAAAAAATCCCAACTCATATAGGTCTAGTGTTTTCCCCTCCCCGCACCCTTTAATCCATTTTCGACGATATATTTTGCTACAAAAATTCCAAGCGCAATAGGACCAAGAACAGCAATAGCGGCAAGTGCACCCACACTTAATGCCCCCCACTTCAAAACATTCAATCCTCCAACCCCCACCTTCGCCATTCCCCCCATTACACTATCCCCAAACTTTTGCCATTTTAAACTAGCATTGCGATTCTTTTCTGTAAGAGCAAATTTGTCAACAAGTTCTGCACGCCTTTTTGCCTTATGTTCAATCTCGCGAAGCTCGGCACCATTCACAACCCCACTCTCAATCTCCTGCTGTAAACGCGCAACTTCTGCCTCCCCAACCTCCTTAACATGTTCTTTAAATCGTCCCGGAAGTGCAGCAAGTGCATCTCTCGTTTTCTTATCCTTAATTCCTTCTCCCGAAGCGAGATTCTCTAAAAGTGTCACAACATGTTCTCGTGGGATATATTCAAACATCACCGCAACCTTCTGAAATATGCCATCGTCTTTCGTGACAAGTACTCGAAAAGCCTTATCACGTAAAAGACCCTTAAGGATACTACTCGAATGCTCTCTTCCAAGCGCTCCAATAGCACCCAATATATTTTTCATTGCATCTATTCTCTTCCCCTCATCAGCAAGTTCACTTACCTGAGAAATCCGTTCTTCTAAAACTCTGTACAACACCTCTTCCTTTCTAACTCTCTCCGTCTTATCTTCCGTACCTTTTACCTCCATAGCAAGTGCAGCAGCACGGCGTACAATACTACTATTACGAAGCTCCTTCCTTCTTTGGTCCTCAATATTAGGGTCTCTATACTCTCCCATCTCTTCTTTAGATAAATAAAAATCATGAAATCCCAGCTCAGGATATGTCACCTCCCCCGCTTCTCTACGAACCTCTTCAAAAAAAGCATCTTTTTCCTCAAGTTCCAAAGACTCGAACACCCCTCGAGCCTCTTCTGCCTCCTCGCCACCTTTAATACGCGCCTCTGCCCGACGTTTTGGATCACTCGCAAGCTCCTCTGCGCGCGCCAACGCCTCCGTCTCATCTTGTAACCGCTCAGCTTCAACGCGCCTTCTTAACTCCTCCTTTTCCTCTGGAGTAGATTCGCGTTTTGGTGGTTCCGATTTTTTTCCAAAAAGAAATTCAAACTTCATAAAAAATAAAAATACTTTGATGCATAATTCTATTCTAATCCCTCTTTCACTACTACGCAAATTTTTTAGTAAACCTTTTTTCCGCCATACTCATTTGAGCCAAAATAGAAAACAGGGATCTCTTTCATCCTATCAAGGTCTTTTTATACCATCTCTAGTTAACCAATTTATTTTTCCTTTACTCTTCTGTCATTCCCGCAAAAATTTATTTCGAGCGACCGATAATAATATGGCTTCTGTTAAGCGGATCAATGGCAACCACACCCATACTTATGCCCATCTCTCCAAAAGTTGAAGTAAGAGTATCCCCCGATGTCTGAATCACGGCAGCAAGTGCTAACTGCATACGCTCGGGCGTTTTTGCAATACTCACATTTTCTCTCCTAAGCTCTAACCCACTCACAAGAAACGTTTCGAGAGAAGAAGTATCTTTTTCTTTAAATCGTGCAAGTTCATGTACCGTTTTCATACTATTCATCGTCTCATATACGACGTAAGTTCCCGCCTTATGTATTACCACAACAATTCGATCTGGTGCCGGCACAAAAACATCTTCAACAATGTCATTCGAGGCAATCACTTGTTTAGGATCACTAAATCCATACCAGCTCCTCCCCCCATCATCGCTCATTACCATACCACCACCACGTGTTCCTGCATACACAATTTCTGCATCAGATGGATCAAACGCAAACGAAGTAATCTCTGGGTTAGGCCTCCCAAAAACCCCCACACGAACTTCACCCTCCCTGATAGTTTTTCCACCATCAAAGGAATAAAAAATATTCGCTGGCTCGCGGATAATATTATTATTTACCTTAAATCCCAACCCCCCAACAAGGAACGGGGTAAAATACAAAACCGTACCAACACCAACGATAAAAAAAATAATAAATAACGCCTTATCCATTAGTGTGTTGCGAGATAGTGTTCAAATTGAAATATTGGATTTACATTTGAATCAAGTATTCGTTTAAGCTCTAGTACATCTTTGATTCGTTGTGTATCGTTTTGAGCAAAAGAAAAAATACACGCATCAATAAATTGTTCCGGATTTTCCCCAAAAAGCGGTATACCATACTCATGAAAAAAATGGAGCCGTTTATATATGTTAGGGTCTGAGAGAAAAGAAATACTACGATCTAACTCCCATAGTTTTTTTATATTTGCCACCAACCCATTAGCAATTCCAGGTCTCCCCGCACTGTATTTTATTATTAATGTTCTCTCTTCCTCTGCATGGGATCCAAGCCCATCAATAAATGCTTTCATCTCCCCACTAGTACAAGGAGAAAAATAAAAAGCAGGGATTCTCGATTGTATGGTAGGTAATAGTGCATCAAGATTGCTTGTAATAATACAGAAAACCATATGAGGCGCTTCTTCAAGAGTCTTCAAAAAAGCTGATTGCGCCTCTTCGTTCATGGTGTCCACATTATCGAGGATACACACCACCTGCCCCCGTTGACTTAAAGAAGCAAAATGTTTTATCTCCCGCATCATTTGAATGGTAAGACTAGTATCTAAAACGATACACTGATTTCCATGCACGCGCACAAGCTCACGTAAAAAAGTAAACTTCCCAAGCCCCTTCAACCCATACAAAACACAGCTCCGTACTCCGGAAGGCTTAAAATACTCAGTAATCGCATTTCGCGCGTATGTATTACCGATAAATAAAGAATTCATAAATAATACTTAATATCCTTGAGCTATAAAACATCTATTACGAACCATTCTGCAAACGCGAAACAGGGTGTTGTCAACTCCGAATCACAATGAGTTGGGTTGACAACGAAGCGTTTGCGGGGAGAGTGAGAAAGAGATGTTTCATAACTCAAATTTTATTTGAATCGTTTTGTGACGAGCGCTCTACGATAGGTATCGAGATGATTAATAACGATACCTGCCCCATTTGCCACAGAATAAAGACTGTTCTCAACACAAAAAGCAGAAACACCCGTCATGCGCTTGATATACTCATCAATATTTCTAAGGAGTGCACCTCCCCCACTTACGATAATCCCCTTATCCATAACGTCAGCAGCAAGTTCTGGCGGTGTATCATTAAACACTTCTTTGATGGTGTGCACCATCTCGAGAAGCAAATCAGATATTGCTGAGGCAACCTCATTAGAATGGATGGTAACTACCTGAGGAAAACCATTTACTAAATCCCTCCCTCGTATCTCCATTTCTAATTTTGTTTTTACTGGCATCGCCGAACCTACCTCTATCTTAATCCTTTCTGCCATCTGTTCGCCAATCGCAAGAAGATATTTTTTCTTTACGTAATCCGCAATTGCCTGATCAAATTTATTTCCCGCAATGCGAAGAGAAGATGATGCCACAATACCCCCCAAAGAAATAACCGCAACTTCAGTTGTTCCTCCACCGATGTTTACAACCATATTACCCGATGGAGAGTTGATAGGAATTCCAGCCCCCAGTGCCGCGAGAATCGGCTCCTTCACAACATACACCGTTTTCGCACCAGCCTCCTCAGCAGCATTAATTACCGCCCTTCTTTCCGTCGAAGTAATACCCGCAGGAACAGAGATAACAACTTCGGGTTTAAACAAGGTAAACCCCGTTGCCTTGTTAATAAAATATTTCAACATTGATCTCGTAATATAATAGTCAGCGATCACTCCATCCTTGAGCGGCTTATAGGCACCTATATCATCGGGTGTCCTTCCTAACATATCCTTTGCCTCCTTACCCACCGCAAGGACCGCACGAGTCTTCAAATTGATCGCCACAATAGAAGGCTCATTGATAATAATGCCCTTCTTCGGAACAAACACGAGTGTGTTTGCCGTCCCCAAATCAATACCAATACGTGTAATCATGGCGCAGTACGTTAGTATGTTAGGTTTTAGTTTTTAGGGGCTAGTGTATTAGAACATCAAAACGTCCTAATCCCTAATAGCTAACAAACTAATACCTCATCCACGTTATATACCGTTTTCACATTTTTCGCAATTTTTTCCATCTTCTTTGTTACTTAATTCCGCTTCCCGGTTTCACCTCTTGATCTACGGTAAGTAACACCGGACCGTCTTCGCCTTCAGCGGCCAAAAGCATCCCATGACTTTCAAACCCCATAAGACTACGCGGCTCGAGATTTGCAACAATAATAATTTCTTTTCCTATCAGTTTTTCAAGTTCATATCGTCTTCCTATTCCGGCAAGAATTTGCCTCTCTACTTCATCCCCGAGGGTTACCTGCAATTTTAATAACTTCTCTGAACCCTCTACGCGCTCGGCAGAGACAATCTTCGCAACTCGCAACTCTACTTTTTTAAAATCATCATATGAAATCATGTATGAGCTTATAGCTTTTAGGAATTAGCTTCTAGGACGACCAGTACCTTCCTCTTTAAAAAATAGAATAAATACCCCCCATGCTGCAAAACTCGCACACGCAGCGAGAATAATAGGAATAGCTACATGAAATGAAAGTGAAATTCCACCCAAAAGGGCAGGGATCATCTGTGCCAAGGACTGTATCGATTGTGCGATACCAAACACCTCACCTTGTGCCTCCCTACCCCCTAAATCAGAAAGGAGAGATGTTGCATTGGGCTGCATCACCCCAAAAAAAATTGCAATAAAGGGAGAGACAATGAAAAGAATCCACGATCGTTCGGGAAGAAGAAGGGCGAGAAAAGAAACACCCAAAAAAAATGTTGCATACTTCAAAACCGTTTCCGCTCGCATGCGCATCGCCAGAAGTCGGGTAAGACCCGCCTGAGCAACGACAATCCAAAGTCCTGTATACCCAAACAAATCTCCTATTTGTGATTCTGAAAAGTGAAACTTCTCAACAAGAAATACCTGAAGAAATTGCATAAAAATATTAAGCCCAAAAAAAAGTAAAAAAATAACAACAAAAAGAACACGCAAACGAGGAAGATGGTACGCCCGTGCTACATTACGAAATCCAGTAAGCCAGTCAACTTTTTTTGAAACAAAACGCCGTAGTGTTTCCTGAAACGCCTGTGCCACAAATATTATATTTAAAAAACTCAGTGTAGCAGCAACCCAAAAAGGCATCGCCAAAGTAAACCAGGTGCTAATCTCTACATCCGCAAGCTTCCCACCCGCAAGGGGTCCTATGATAAGCCCTAGTGCATAGGCAACCCCCATAAGACTAAAATTCTTTACCCTTTCCTCTTCACTACTACTCGCATCGGCAAGAGAAGACCACGCCACCGCAATATTCCCCCCCATAAAACCGCTTAAGATACGGCTTACGAATAGCAGTGATACTCGATGTACGACAATACCAAACCCGAAAAGAATATATCCAAAAAACGACCCCAGGAGAGAAAGAAGAATCACTTTTTTTCTTCCTATTTTGTCAGAAAGAGCACCCAAAAATGGTGCACCAAAAAGCTGCGCAAAAGGATAAAGCGCAAGCATAAGCCCAAACATCAAGCTTCGTGACGTATGCGAATAGGTGGCATGAACAACTCCCGTTGGATCAAAAAATAAAGGGGCGAGAATAGGAATAACAAGCCCAAACCCAAATACATCCAAAAAAACGGTAACAAAAACAGGAGCAAACGATCGAAATTGTTTTTTCATAACCCTATCACCTCAATCACCTTTCGGTGTGAAGTGTGTCCTGATGTAATAGTAATACATGATTTTGCCACATGAAAATATTCTGCAAGAAGTTCAATAATCGCCTTATTCGCCTTGCCATCACGAGGATATGCCCGCGTAGAAACAACATAAAGCGTCTCATCGATTTTGTCCACCTTATCCTTTGAGGCATTTGGTTTTGCAGTAACGACTATTTTCATAATAAGTGTTTGTTGTATGGTTGAATTATGAAATATATATTCCTCACACGTGAAAATACCCAACGGTATTTTCACTCTCTCCGAAAGCGCTTCATTGTCAATCCAATTCGCACAAAGCGAAGGATTGACAACACCCTGCTCCGCACCTGCAGAATGGTTCGAAATTTATATTTCATAACTCAACTTTTAGCTCATATTATGAAAAGTGCGATTGAATTGTTGCATAAGGATTTTTTGGGGGAGTTTTATAATTTTTTTGAGTCTTTTCCATCAAAAAAAGGTATTCCTTATGTGCATCATTTGAGTTTAACCACTCGTTTGTCCAACGCATACTTGCCATAATATTTTTCTTGTAATCAATTTCAATAATTTTTAGAACTTTTCCTGTTTCATTGAGAATTGTTTCAAGTTCTTTTTTTGTCGCTCTTCCTCCGGAACTATAAGAAAGTAATACGTATCTTGCTTTAGTATTTTGAATAAGCATTCTTATTGCTTCCATGGCAATGAAATTTCCATTATTGTTTTTTCTGAACTCCTCAAACACAGAAGCTGAAACAAGATCTTTACTATCTTCTCTTCTATTTACCTTACCAAAAAGAACCGGCTTATCGTGTTTAACCACTGACGTCCATATATGGTAATAGGATGAATATCTGACTCTACTTGGGGGCATTTTTTCATTATTAGAGCCATAGGGGGGGTCAAAATACGCAAGATCGAAATAGTCATTTTCTACCACTTTAAAAATATCTTCTCTTAAGACGTTGTGATTACCAATTGTTTCTTTCAAATCAGGGAGTTTTAAATATAAATCATTATAGGAACGTTTAGACCATTTAGAAAGATACGACACAAAGTGGCCTAGCGTACTATCTACTGCATCCAGTGCAAAAAGTAAACTTGTTAAGATGACAGATTTATCAATGTCATTTAATTTCAATTCCTCAATGCGATCTCTTATTGCGTCCAGCCTCCTTGTGTTTTTAATTTGAAAGGGCATTTTTACGTCCATCACCTCACCTCCTCCATAGTAAGTTGTAAACCAACCATTATAACCATCAAGAGTATTGAGTTCATCAATTATGTTTTGGTAATATTTTTTGTCTTTATCATACAACAAGAAACATTTTGCACATACTTCAGACCAATGAGCAATGTCGTTTGAGGTAACATCATAACCAGCTTGAGCAAAAGCTTGACTTACTCTAGTAGAACCACTAAACCCATCCAATACTGTTTTGATTTCTAAATCTTTGATACTCTCCAAAATGTAAGGGATTATTTTGAGTTTGGAACCAGCATATTTAATGCCTTGAGTTTTTATCCCAGAAAAATCTTTCTCATTAAATAAGTTCTTGGACATACTAAGTTTGTTTCAATTTATCAATATCCTTTTGTAAAAGTATATTAACTTCTTTATGGCTTTTTTCCGTACTATTTAATGCTAGACCAAATAATTTTACCAAAGTGTGATTATGTGAATAATCAATCCAGCCATTTGTAAGGCTATCAAAAAAAGAAATAGCATTTCTTGTATGCGTCCAAAGTCCCCTCTGAAGAGCATTTGCTGATGCCCCACCATAACGAACTTCACAAATATAATTGCTCTTGTTATCTAAAAACATAAAGATTGGATGCATTCTAGATTTACCAGTCTTTTTGCCCCCATGACTTTTTCCTAATCCTATATAAAGAATTCGTGCCGTCTGTTTAATAGCTTTTTCATGGTCAAAAATCATTATATTACACTGCTTCTTTTTCTCATTATAAATAAGAGGCATGACATTGATATTGTTAAATTCAGAAAACGCCTGTGATGCAAAAATTTTAGTTATCCTCTTCTTATCCGTGATATCCTTACCTTGTTGTTCAAGATAAGGGAACATCTTCTAATCACTGTCGGTTGAGAGTTGTAATGGACCATCTCCATAGGCTTTTAAACCAACTGGGAATTGTGATTTCGTAACCTCGTTAATAATTACAATATCCTCCTCACGTTCTTTTGCCCGAAAAAGGTCTTTCCCAACATGTATACTTTTAAAATCATACATAAACTGATTAATAAATTCGGCTATACCTATTTCAGCTAAATCTCCATGGGTTTTATTTCCAATTAATCTCATTGTAAATATATTGGATAAAGTATTTACAACTAAATGTCGATGTTTACTTACTAGCAACTTAAATCTATTTTTAAAATCTTTAAATGGTTCCATGTGTATTATTATATTTTAGTATCTTATAGCTCGTATACCTTGGCCATTTTGAATTATGAGACATGAATTTCGAACCCTTCCGCAAGCGCGTAGCAGGGTGTTGTCAACCCCGAATGGTAATGAGTTGGGTTGACAATGAAGCGCTTGTGGAGAGAGCGAGAATGCCGCTGGGCATTCTCGCGTGTGAGGAATTCATGTCTCATAATTCAAAATACCACGTACCTTACAACTTTAACATTCTGTATCTAAACTTTTATTTTTGTAAGAGGACATAATTCGTGCTTGTGGCGCTTTGCTGGACAATAATTTCTCCCATATTCTATCAATCGATAAGCAATAACAAACCAATCTTTTTTAGGAATAATTTCCATGAGATCCTGTTCTATTTTATTTGGATCTGTATGGTTGCTCAACCCAAGTACCCCCACAAGACGTTTTACGTGTGTATCGACAGCAATACCAAGAACTATACCATATGCATTCCCCAACACCACATTTGCTGTCTTTCGTGCCACTCCAGGTAAGGACATTATTTCTTCCATCGTCCGGGGAATCTTACCGCTAAATTTTTCCTTCACCATCTTCGCTGCCGCAAGAATATGTTTTGCTTTACTGCGATAAAAACCCGTAGAATAAATGTCCTTCTCAAACTGTTTTAGACTAGCCCCCAGATAATCCTCAAGAGTTTTGTATTTCTTAAACAACGCCTCGGTTACCTTATTTACTTGTTTATCAGTGCATTGTGCCGAGAGCATCACCGCAACAAGAAGCTCCCAGTTATTGGAATATTTGAGCATCATCCCTGCATCTGGAAATAACTTCTTAAGCGTCCCGAATATCTTTGCGGCCCTCTTTTTTCGCCCCCTCAAATCCTCTTTATCCATACAAAACATTCTAACACAAAATGAGAAAAATACTTTTTATTAGCATCTCGTTTCAGTTTAGGAAATACATGTGTGCTAGTGCCTGAGCTTGTCGAAGGCCTACCTTTCTCTAAGGAAACCCTTCGACTTCGCTCAGGGAATATTGTGTTTCAAAACAGCGCCTGCAATGATTGACAAGACACCGTAATACTATGGTATGGTGTCGATAGTACATAACACATAAACCGCAAAGAAGGTGTTTGTATGCAAAAAGAAGAGTATTTGCGTATCCTTGAAAATTTTAATACCAAAATACTTGAGGGGCTCGTTAGAATCCTTGAAGAGTATAGGGATGAATTAAGAAAAAGATCTCTTGGTGCATTTAATGTGGTTGCCGCACATTTGGCGAGACAAGCGATTTCTCAATTTCAAGCACTCTACCCCGAACATTCAAGATTAGAAGATCCGGTACTTCATATACTTCTTATCAGTGCTATCGTTGAGAAGTGTAATAGGGTGCTTCCTCTCGATTATCCCTATATCATCGTATTGCTTGATATTAAAGACGAATCACAGCGTTTACATCTTGCAACGCTCCCCCCGCAACCTTATTCCTGCACTTTATGAGTCTTTGCACACAGCTATGGTTCCTGTGTGTTTCATCAAAACACGCAGTGATCTTTTAAACCCCTCATTTCGATTTCCGCATGTGTACTTTTCGGAATAGTGGCATGTTTCGAGTCGTCATCTGTAATTTGGTATATGAACAGTTTGAACAATTCTCCAAGGTCTTTATTTGTTTTTGGGATACGCTCCTTAGGTTGGTACGAGAAGACGCCATTACTCTCGAACAGATCGAATCAAAAAGCTGGATAGAATTGAACATTCACGGAAAAATACATAGACTACACTACTATAATCTTCGTGATCTTGCGAGACGAGCAAAGATTATCGACAAACAAGGAACCGTCGATCGGCACGCGAAAGAACCAACCTTTGAAATAGTAGAAACCGCTTTCACACAAAAACACACCTCCTCACTTTTTAACTAATATAACTTCGCTCATACGCGAAGTTTTTTATTTAAAACAAGATTTGAGAATATCTACGTTTCTCTTGTCAGGTCCGTTGCCGTCAAAACCAGGAACCTCTAAAATCCATGCCTTGTTGTGTAGTCGTTTTTCTGCAGCAATGTTTTTGAACCCCTCAAGTCCAATATATCCTTCGCCAATATTTTCATGCCGATCGTGGTGAGAATTAAATACCGTTTTAGAATCATTTACGTGGAGTGCAACAACATTCTCTAGCCCTATCTCTTTGTCCCACTCATCACAAAATTGTTTGACATGTTCCTTGGTATACCCCTCCACGGTTCCTGCTTCGAATGCGTGCGCGGTATCAATACATATTTTAATGCGCCCCGAATCAACACCCTTCAACATCAATCCCATCTCGTGCGCGCTTGACCCCAACTTCTGCCCCCCTCCTGCAGAATTTTCCATAATAAGCATTGTTTTTCCAGGAACAACTTTTAGAATTTTTTTCATGCCGAGAACTGCCTTCTTAATCGCCTCTTCCTTGGGTGCCTCTTTTCCTGATCCTACGTGAAAAATGAGCCCCTCCACCCCCATACGTTCTGCAATAGCAAGATGCTCAGAGAGATTCTTAATCGATTTCTCGTACATACCGTGATCAGCCGTTGCAAGATTAGGAAGATAGGCCGCATGTAGAAAGACAGGACCAATACCGCTTTTTTTACGAGCCTCCCTAAATCTTGCGAAATCTTCATCGCTCGGCATCCTCGCCACCCATTGCTGAGGAGAGGCACCAAAAAGCTGAAGACACTCCGCACCAATCGCCTGTGCATTCTCTATACCCCTAAAAAGTCCGCCGGAAGCAGACACGTGTGCACCAATGTTTGGTTTCATATATCAATCAAAATACTAATATACGAATCCATACAAATGATACGAATGGTTACGAATACGTACGATATTCGTATTGATTTGTAGTATTAGTATCATTCGTATATTGGTATGGTTATCTTATGTTTACCTCTTTATATCTCAAAACCCTGTTTCATACGTATCTTATAAAGTCCCTCGAAAAAGTCGGCTCCTGCATATCCCGCAATTACCGCAAACCGCCAATCATATCCTGCGAGTGCCCCCGCGACTCCACCCACCAAAGCAGAAACTAAAAGCGAAAAGAAAAGATAGCCAAAGCGAATTCTCTTCTCTTTTTTATTTTTCTCATAATACTTCGAGATCCCCACTAGTGCGCGAACCACGCCACCCAATACCCCAAACCCAATAAAATAATAGAGTGTGTTCATATTTTTTCATTATAACAAAGATGTATGTCCCATACCAATAAGGATAGACGATGCCATGGCAACAGAACGATGCACTCCTGCCTTACAATGCGTAAATACCTTTCCACCATTTTTAGTATGGGGAAGAGCTGTTTCTACTCCCCGCACTAATGCCATCACAGGAATAGGAAAAAGTGGCGCATCAAAAGTACGCAAACGTAAAATCTCAATAGGTACAGGCGCAACATCTCTAAAGAGTGGGTGCATGAGACGCATATTAATAACTAACTTCACACCGTTATCCTCAAGATACTTATATCCCTCAAGCTCCGGCTGTGAACCTAGATATAAATAGTCTGTAATTTTAGAAATGTCTATCATAAATACATCATAATCCTGGCATCCAAAAAAGAAAAGAAAAAGACGAGGATTTCCTCGTCTTTAAAAATTAAAACAACATCATAGCTTCCTTAAGTGCCTGTCTCATCCGTTCTGCGGGAATGCATTCACCATCATGTGCAAGAATCTTCCCAAGTCTATCAGAGGGTGATGTAAGGGCAGGGGTGAGATGAAGAAGTCCGGCATGAAACAATTGATCAAGTCCGAGATGTCTAAGACCGCGCCACGCTCTCTCTATTTCACGAGTAATACCCTCAAACGCCTGCAATTGCTCACATTCATTTGCGTCGGACATAAACCACATGGGCCTATGTACACCGTACATCATAGCAGAAAGCCTATTCTCACGAACGAAATTGATAGGGAGAAGTTTCTCACCTCGTATTTGTGCATCAACGAGCCAACCGATGTAAAAAAACATAAGTGCCACTTCTTCCTCAATAGAGGGTTGGGTGGGAAGGATACGAAGTTCGACGACACAAGCATCACCAATAAATTTCACACGCGTATCAAGCCACGTCATGCCAATAGCAATCTGAAGTGTTGCCTCTGGATTGTGAAGAATAAAAGGAAATTGTCCTGCTCGTACAAGGTAATCTTTCATATCTTCAAAGTATCGTTCCGGCAATCCAATACGAAGTAATTTGCCATTACGTACGTCCTCATTACTACGCATATCGAAACTTCTCTCCCAAGAAAGAACACGAACATCCTGCATTCTTGTATCGTGGCTCTTCTCCCACGCCATCATACGCATATCATTCAAGTGAGTATCGATACAATTCAAGTACCGAGCATTCCCAGAAAGAGCCAAAAGGTAAGGTGCGACCACAAATGATCGATTCATCTTATCGATAGCATCACGAAATGATCGTGCCTCTATATTAATCTGAAAAGACTGAAACAAAGAAACAACTTCGGCGAATCCAATATTGATTTGTGTATTTCCGAGACCAATATGTGTGTCGACATGACACCCACGATGGGTGTTATAGAAATCCGGGACTTGTGTGTATTTTGGCTTACTTGTCCTCGGCGTATCTTTGATAGGCAAAAAGGGATTTGCGCCTACTCGCATAATTTGCGTATTTCGCTTGTGTGCTGCATGGCATACTTTTGCAAACTCATTTCTGTATACCGTAAGAAGTTGTCGAAAACCTTCCTCGGCGAGAATATCAAACGGCGGAGTTCTTACCTCAATCTGTCCTGCACCAAGTTCAATGTCTGCACTTTCACCTACTTCGTGAATAATTGCATCGCGTGTCGCCTCAAGTTCACTCACCTCAAGGTGCTTTGTATCAAGCGCCACCTCTGACTCAAACCCCACAAGCTGAGTACCCTCTGGTTTCCTAAACTGCTCCTCTTGCATAATCAGCTCTCGTGCCTTCTCACAAAACGATTCGTGCATTTCTCTTTCATTCTTTTCTACCTTGTCCTTATCCAACATAGCACCCTCCTCCTTTTCCGCCCCTCAGGGTGATGAATTTCTCTTTCGAGAGATTCATCGCTCTCACCGGAGCGGCAGGATTTTTTTGATACGAGACACCCACATGAGCACCTCGTCAACGTGATCAGTAACTCCAAACATACGAAGCTCAATCGTCCCATGTCTACTAATGCGTATGAGATCCCAACAATTTCTTGGATTATCAGCAAAGCCACGCAATGTGGCCACCTTGAAAAGTTCATGAACATTTCTATATCGCTCAGGTTTCCAAAATGTTGCCATGGTTTTGTAGAGTCTCAACCGCTCTCCATCCGAGTGGTCGCCAAGTTCGCACAACTCTTCGAGATAAGGAAGTAACAAGTTATAGGTAGCAATTGCACTCATCATATCTGAGACACCTATGTGGATATGCGTCCCCGTCACACGACATGCAGAACATAAACGTTCGCGATCAATATTACGTACTATTTCCAAGTAACGTGGGTCGGGATACACCTCAAGTGGCATATCCTTGTCTTGAACCTCTTTATTTATCACACATATTCCTAACTTTTCTGCACACAGCTTTGCGTTGTTATCGTTCTCGAGAAGCTCAAGCTTAATCGCTCCTATTTCTCTCTGTGGATTCGTTCTGTCCTCCACCTGACACGCCGAAAGTTCATACGTCCAGCGTGGATCATTAATGGCATCCAAAAAATCCTTTGATCTCGGCACAAGAATACCATGTCGATCGACAAGAAAATGTTCACGCTCGATACCCACATATCCCGTAAGCTCATCGCGAAAATCAAACTTTCCCAAAAATTCAGGAAGTGTAGTTTCAGTCATTTATATCTTTCCCCCTTCCTTGCCTCGCCGCAGTTTTAACGCAGGCGGACCTTGCCTCGCCGAAGCCCCTAGGGGCAAAGGCGTGCTCTTTTTTTCAAAGTACTGTTCCCAGAAGAATAATCCTTCGATTACACTCAGAACGTTTTCGCCCTGGCATAAAACGAAAGACCTCTTCCAGGGAAGAGGCTTTTTATATAGTTACAATATTTAGGTATTACCCACGTGTTGCAACAAAAGTCCCCTTCCCCGAGAGAAGTCTAAAGCTAAACCAATACGTAAATGTATATTTCTGTTGCTCCATATTATCTTCTTTATACGCTAAGTTCTTTTGTTCGTCAATCTCGTCAACAAAAACAAAAGCCGCATGGTGTCATCTGCGACTATCTTTAAAAAATTATTTCTTTTTTTGCGCATCGGCATCGGGATGAACTTCAAGTTCCAGCAAAGATCCGTAGTACTGATAGGGGTATACGCGACCAACACTTCCTGGTTTCCGCCGATACCAAAAGCCAGAAAACCATGATGAAACTACATAAATCTTCTTTCCTGTCTTGGGATGCACAAGAGGAATTTGACTCAAATCTGTGGTGTCAGAGAGTTTGTGTTTCTCAATGAACTTCATAAGCGTCACTTGAGAACCCTCCTTAGTGAGACAAAGAACTGCACAAAACATAACACACAATGTAGCACAAATCTAGATAGCTATCAAAAAGGTGTGGGTGGTATGATGCAGCATACCATCTAGTAGTAATGACTAGCGATGCTTATTGGGAAACACGAAGTGTGCGATAAAATTACGGAGAATTTTTTTGCCTGCGGGATCTGTGTTCTTTATTGAAGCAAGGAACTTTTTTACTGCCTTTTCATCCTTAAAAAATCCATCTTCAAAAAAGGCCGCCTTCTTCATACGCACGAGATGCTTAAGGTGCGCTGATTTTTTCTCAGGGTGAAACTGAAGGAGACGCACCTTGTCGCCTATTCCAATAGCCTGAGGCTCGCACATTTCTGATGAACCAAGCAATTTCCATTCTGGCAAAAGTTCCTTTGCTATGCACTTATGGTTGGATTGAAACCAAATACTTTTTGGAAGACCCTTAAAGAGCAGGTCGCTCTTCCCCTCCTTAGTCACCTCAACACGTATCGTCCCGAACTCCTTCCCTTTGGGATTAAAAATCACCTCACCCCCTAAGGCTCGCACAGTGAACTGAAGACCACCACAAATACCAAGAAGTGGAATCCCTTTTTTTACGATTTTTCTAATATAAGGATACGTCTTTTTTATCCATGGCTTTTCGTATCCTGGAACAGGATCCCCCGTCGAACCGCCAATAATCACCCCGTCAAACTGTTCAACATCCTCAGGAAATACACTCTGTGTTGCATCACAGTATACCCATTCTTCTGGTTTCAAACCCACCATCTGCCTTGTAACCTCTGAATAGGTACTTCCTCTATAAATCTCCCTATTAAAAAGCTCCCGCTGCTTTAAATCAGGAGTCAAAATATCAAAAAATAAAATTTTAATTTTTTGCTTCATTGTGGTGAAATTAAAAACTCGGGTATTCCCGAGCTACCATATTACTTTTTACTATACCATGGCCAGTTCCACAAGGGATGAACAAAACAGTCTTTATCCCCATGCGCGACAATATATTCCATAGACATATACAGCATAAGAATTCCAAACCACATAAAAATGATACCTATGCACTTATCAAGCACATCCCAACTACCCGTTTCGTTCTTCACCTTACACCGTGCGAGTACCGCAATTACCCAATATCCCAAAAGGCACCAAAGTATGAGAAACCATACCATTACACTTCACCTCCATTTAAATGTTCTACCGACAGTATATGTCGACCACAATAAAAAATCAAAAACAAAACCCCTTATTGGGGTTTTTACTTTATTTTTTATTTTCTAAACTTGTTCTAAATTCATCGAACACATTGATGGCTTTTCCCAACCATCGTTCCTTAAGGCATAGCTCATCACAAAGCATTATGTTTCGATATCCAAGATCGTAAAGCCATGCCAGGTCTGATAGGTCAGCACATGACGGCCTATCGTCCTGCACCTCGGAGAGTAATGCCTTGAGACCCGTACAAGATTCGCTGTTCTTATTAATAAGGTAATGCAATTCATCGAGAACATTGAGAGGAATAACATCATGAATCGTCGAGAGAAGAATCCGTGAACCAACGCACGCCTTAGGATCTCGATCTATGATAAGCCGCAACGCATCCAAAATTTCACACCCAGCGAGCTCAACATAAAGATCACCGCGGGCAGCAACAAGAGTAAGGTTTGGACGTTTGCGAAATTCGTGTCTTACAAATGACAATCCTTTTTGGTTTTCAATTTTTAACCAAACTTCTGCGTCGCGACCAACGAGCTCAAGAAACTCATCAACGTCGCGTTGAGACTCTACATACGACAAAAAGTATCTCGTGAATCCAGCCCTTCGAACAGTTTCAATCTTATGAAGTTCAGCATCCGTAAACTGTGACCCCAACACCTCAAGGTTATGGTCAAGAACATGAAGTGACTCACCGGGTTTTACGCGGTACATTGGCCCCCCATCAAACACTAAACGATATCCGCCCTCTTCTATTGCAAGTAAACGCGCACCATCGGCGCCTGCTTTGAAAAGCACCGTCGTTGGGGTACGAACTTCAATGGAGTGATTAAGGCAAATATCGAGATAGGGAGTTTCTGAATCCCCAAGCACTTCCGCAACACGAAGCTGTCTACCCTTCACATCAAAGTAAAGAGGGACAGTAATATTACTTCGATTGCTACTAATGAGTTCAAGCTCTTTTTCTAGCTCTGGGTTATCCATCATTGCGCTATTCAAACGAATTCCAGCAAGCCGCTCGTCGTTTGCAAAGGCAAAAAAGTGAGGAAAACTAGGCCAAAGGGTAACCAGCAAATGAAGAGGGCCCCTCTTATCAAGGGACCCAATCTTTTTCAACCCATCAAAGAAGTGGTTTTGCTTGACGCGTCTCTTCATCTGGTTTCAACCTCCGATGAATAGTCTCAAGAGCCTTATATACCGACGTAACTTGCTCAGGTCGTTGGCGTCTTTCAATTTCTCCACGAAATTCTTCTTCCTTATCAACTTCAGCTGCGAGAATACCAAAGATAACATCAACGATCCGTTCTGCATCAGGAAGACTAGCGATATGGTCAAAACCAAGAAGTTTTACCCATGCTTGATAAATCACCCGATTAACCTCATCCATTTCGTTTTTCCGACCAAGATTATCTCCATAAGGCTTCCTGACAAGATATATTGCAAATCGTTCTTGGAGTTTCGCGAACACTTCCTTAGTGCTTGTCCTCTTTTGCAAAGTAACTCCGGCAACATTTTTTGCCTTATCTACTGGGATAAAATCATATGGTTGCTCATCAGCGATAAAAATCACGACAGGTTTCGAATCTCCCGTATTCGGGGTAGTACAATTGTGAAGGAGATACAAAGCAGCAAGCTCATAACTCTCTGTAACATCACTTCCACCACCACCCTCAATGAACAACTCCTTTAATCGAGAGGCTACAATCTCTCGATTTCCCGCAAAGGGTCTTATTTGAAGAGGATAATTATCGGGAGCGTAGGCATCACCAACCGCCATCCAGCATATTTCAACATCTTCCCCCAAATACATATCCCTTGCTTCGTGATAAAGATAAGGAAGTTTTCCAGCCATAACCGCAGGCCAACGTCCCATAGATCCCGTTACGTCAGAAATTACAATAAGAGGTCTTGAGCTTGTCGTCGAAATACTAGGAACCCACACCGAATGGGTTTTTGAAACAGCTGGCTTCCTTTCTTCCTCTATGCGCACTCTTACTGCACGTTCCTCATACTTTCTCCGCTCTTCACGAAAATCATGATTTGGTACCCAAGAACTCGATCGTTCATAGTCTGCACCTTCTGACATAGCGACCCTACCTCCTTTTTGGTTTAGACGAGAAGCAGTTTCATCTCAGAACGACGACGACCAAAGACCTGCTTCCGCACCTTTTGGATCGTTTCAAAAAGATCTTCTTTTTCTCGATCAGGGCGAAGATGTAATTCTGACACAATGAGCCGTTCAATAAATTCACGAAGCGCCGATGGCACATTTGCTGGTATTTTTTGATCAATCAAAAAAATCTTTTCACCAAGCAAGGCATATATCATCATCATACCAAGAGAAAAATAATCAGATTCCGGAAGAAGTGGCCCCCCACCCTTCGCCTCAGGAGAAGCAAAAAGTGGCGTAAATCCATCAACCCCTGATTTTTCAGTTGGCTTCACGAGTGCAAGCCCATAATCTACAAGTACTAAACGGTGTGAAGACGCCTGAACAATTACATTAGCCGGCTGCACATCTCCGTGTACGACACCTTCATCGTGGAGATAATTTAATACATTGAGGACTCTCTCTGCAATCCAAGCCACATGTTCAGAATCGAGCGAACCATGCTCTCGAATAATAGTAGCGAGGGTCTTCCCTTCGATATAGCTCATCACGAGCGCCAGGCTTCCATCCTCAAGCCGAATAATATCACGCGCGACAGGAATAGAATAGTGCCGAATATCCCAAATAACACGTGCCTCCCGAAGAAGCTTTTCCTCGAAAACAGCAGAAACAAACATCGCGTGTTTAATGCATACTGATTTCCCGAGGAGAATATGTTCTCCACGATAGGTATGCCAAAATTTTCCTGCAGATATACGTTCTATGACACGGTATGCTCCACTCGTCCCCTGAATTACTTTTCCCAGTAAATCTCCTCTTTCTGTATCATACTTTCTACGTCTTATAGGACTTGAGAGAACTTCAAATGCTTCATGAAAATCAGTAATTTCTAACTCACCACTATCCCTCCCTAAATGCCTCTGCTCTATGAGAGTATTATACGCCGCTTCGATAACCGCCTGACTCGCACCAGGACTTACCTCGAGAATTTTGTAGAAATCCTTCACGACTCCTCACGCTCCTTTCTTTTTGTCAAATAACCTTTAAAAGAATAGCACACTTGCTCTGAGTGTCAAATATGTTTTGTGCAATATAAAACCGTACGTATCGTACGGTTCCGTTCTCTAGTGTATTGCCAGAAATGTGTTGAGTAGCATTTTATCTTCTGCGGTGGGTCCAAAAGAAATAATTGTGGGAGATACGCCAGAAAGTTCACCAAGCCTTTTAGCATATTTAATGGTGTCTTTCGTACCTCTACAAGGATACTCTTCGGTATACAATGGCACGGCGTTCATGAGACGGGCGGTAAGTCTCTCTTGGTGTGCAACGCTTGTGGGTCGTGCGACCCCTAACCTAGAAACGACCTCTTCACCAATAGTATATTGGGTACAAATTTTTACCTTCCCAACATAACTGATTATCCGATCAAGATTTGTAATCGCCAATTCATCCACTCCGCCGATGACATCCAGTGCATAGCGAAGTGCAACCATATCAAAATGCCCAACACGAAATCCACCCTGCCATGCATTATTTTTATTGCACACATCAATAAAGTAATCTGTCATCTGGACATCTTCTGTAACAAAGGGACCTGCTCCATGACGAGTAAAATATCCACGCATAATTCCAATACGTTTCACACCACCATCATATCTAGCCTCATCAAGAAGTTTTTGTGCATTATTGAATGTAATATCAGTCCACGTATTATAGGGAGAAAATCCATACATCTGATCAAGTAGGATACCTTGTGCACCTTCGAATACAACTGTTTCGTCTTTTAAGCCTTCCCCGAGATATGATCCATCGACAATAGTGACCAACTCCAAAAAATGTGCATAGAAAGAAAGCCAATGGTTAAAATCATAGGCACTGTCGAAATAAGCGAGAAGTGACGACACCTCGTTTGAAGAGGGAAGTTCATTGAGAACATCGCGTATTTTCTCCCTCTTTCTTGCCTGAATGTGTCGAAACTTTTCCACGAGACAAGTTTGATCAAATAAATCATGAATGTGTGGTGCTCCTAGTCCAAGTTCAAGAAAATCTTCCATTGTCTCACCGATACCCATACCACAACTTCCATGCCTATCTTTATTTCGAGCCATTTCAATAAGTCGATTCGCAGCGACATGAAATGGAGTGATAAGAAGGGCATCCCTGTCGATAGTGACACGAGAAAACGCGTCATCACACCCAAGCTCCTTTAGACGACGTGACTCATCCATCATCGCAATCGGTTCAATAAGCATGAAACGTGAGAGGTGCGTTTTTACACCATCCACCAATGCACCACTTCCAAACTGAGAAAACACATGACTTCGTCCGTCAGACAATACTACATGGTGACCAGCCTGCGCTCCACCGTTGTAACGCACCACAGTTCCTGCCCTTTCACGACGAACAAGATAATCAACAATTGATCCCTTCCCCCCATCACCAAATCCAAGATCTGCGGTAAGAAAAACCCTTTGCACAACAAACCCCTCCTTCCCATTTAGAGAAACGGACTCGTCGCTGCGAGTCCATCAACCTATTACCACTACGCTACACCAAGAACTCGGGCAAATGGCTTAAGAGTATTCTCCACACTTGCCTTACCGTGCCCATCAATCTTCTGATCAAGCCTACGAAGACCCTCTTCGAGAGTAATCTTACCTTCGTTCATACCAATGGTAGTGCTGATAATCGCTGAAACGAGAGCGGGATCGCTGAGAGTGAATACATGATCCTCCCCAAGAAGACCCATCCACGAACGACGAATGCTGGAATTACTAAAATTATCTCCACCCTCTGGGATAATATGAAAAAGATGATAGCGCTTTCTCGCCTGTTCAACCACCCGCGTAATTGGAATATTACCCTGAAGTTGTACACCGAAGATTCTCAAAATTTCATTTTGATTGACTTCTGGATAGGGCGCCTCATCACCAATGGAAAATAGATATCCCTTCCTCTCACGTTTCTCAAAACAATCAATCTCGGTGTGATATGCGGCGGCATAGAAATAAAATTGATATGACTCCATGTTATTACCACCACCGCCCTCAATAAACACCTTGGTAAGCTGATCATTAATTCTCAAATCAGACTCGAATTGAGTAATTTGGAATGGAACACGATCTCCGCGACCCGCATCGCCAATCGCACAAAACAGAAGTTGTGGATCGGAAACATACTCACCCGCAAGCAATGTCCCCATAAGATCTCCAAGTCCATCGCGAAGTCCATAGACCACCTTCCCCATCGAACCTGTTACATCAAGACATAGCATAACTGGGTTTGAAAGAGGATGTTCTTCACTATCCCTACTTTCACGCACGGTAAGTCCGTACGGATCAAGTTCGCCATGAGCCTTCCGTTCACTCGGCCTCTGTTGTCGCACCTGATCACTATACTTAAAAGCACTTGCTCCACGTGTTGTCTCTGCATATGCGTCAGTGTTCCAACTTCCTCCACCCATTTTGTCTTTCTCCTTTTTTCTGTTTTCAAATCCCCGCAAGGAAATACCTTACGGAAATCAAGACAACTTTACCATACCAAAACATTCTCGTCAAATTACCCCTTGGACTCTTTTCGATACACCAAAGATAATTTTTATTTGAGAAATTAAAAAGCCGCAATAAGAGCGGCCGCCATGTTTAAAACCTACCCAAAAGAGTGTGCAACGAGACGCGCTTTTTTTGTATCAAATCCAAGCTTTCTTAGTACATCAACATTAGATACATCACTTTCTATTACGCCCTTTTCACGAGCAATGACCGTTGCGATAACTTCACAAATTACCGCTGGATCCGATACCCTAATTACATTGCGCTGACCGAGCAGCCCAACCCATCTTCGATACATATCCTTGTCATGGCCACCCGCTGCCCCCACAGGAATAAGAAAATAGATATGATACATCTTACTTGTCTCTTCAACGATACGTTCCACAGTAAGTGTATCTCCAAAGCGTTGCCGCAAATCGTCATCCCGCTTACCAATAAGTCTCTCGAGACCATTGCCATCAATCGGACCCTTCCAGAAACCCCACTCCTTGCCGATGAAGATTTCGGGATCGAAAGGCTTCGTACGGTCGATCTTGATGATGTTTGGTATACTCATTTTATAATTCCCCCTTGGGATTTTTGTGCTAAGTTAAGTAAAGCATATTTCGTTGATTTGTCGACAGACTTCTCTTTTTCGCTACATGTTATACTTCAAGAAACTATATATGAAACAAAATAAAAATTTCTTTACTACGTTTTTTAAAAAAATAGGACCTGGGTTTATTGCGGGCGCAGCTGACGATGATCCCTCCGGAATTGCCACCTACGCACAAACAGGTGCACAGTTTGGACTCTCTCAACTCTGGACACCCCTCTATTCACTTCCCTTTATGATCGCCCTCCAAGAAATGTGTGGCCGTATTGGGCTTGTAACAGGCAATGGTCTTTCAGGAATTCTTAAAAAACATTATTCAAAAATACTTCTCTATAGCGCAGTAGGCTTCCTCTTCATTGCCAACACTATTAATATTGGGGCTGATCTGGGCGCGATGGCTGCAACAAGCCAACTTCTTTTTCCATCTCTTCCCTTCCTGAGTCTTCTCATCGGGTTTACCGCCTTTGTCCTTATTCTTGAGATTTTTGTTCCCTATGCTCGCTATGCACAGTTTTTAAAATATTTTGCCTTCTCGCTCTTCGCCTATGTTGCAAGTGCACTTTTTGTACGACAAGATTGGGGAGCTCTCCTCCGTGCGGCAGTACTACCCCACTTTTCTTTTGAAAAAGAATACATATTAAACATTGTTGCGGTATTGGGTACTACTATATCCCCTTATCTTTTTTTCTGGCAAGCCGATGAAGAGGTAGAGGAAGAAATCAAAGCAGGAGTTATTACAGGAATTGGAGAGGGAAAACCAAAAATATCAAAAAGGGGGATCAACCACCTTCACACTGATACGATCATGGGAATGTTCTTCTCAAACCTGATCATGTTTTTTATCATAGCAACCGCCGCATCCGCATTACAACCGCAGGGAATATTCGCTGTCGATACTGCCGCTCAGGCAGCGGAGGCGTTACGCCCCATTGCTGGTAACTTTGCCTCCCTCTTATTTACATTAGGAATCATAGGGGTGGGACTCCTCGCCGTTCCTATCCTTGCGGGATCAATTGCTTATGCTGTTGCAGAGGCTGTCGGGTGGAAGGCAGGACTCTTTCTCACCTTCAAGGAAGCAAAACATTTTTATGGAGTTATCATAGCCGCTACGGGTATAGGGGTATTTATAAACATGCTTGGTATTCCTCCTTTCAAAATGCTCTACTATACTGCAGTACTAAACGGTATTATCGCACCCCCCCTTATTCTTCTTATACTTCTTATCTGCAACAATAAAAAAATAATGGGAAGTCATACGAACTCCCCACTACAAAATCTCCTTGGAATTAGCATCGCCATTATTATGTTCCTCGCCACCCTCGCCCTTTTTATAACCAGTTTTTAAGAAAAGACTGGTCGTGGATGCATTCAAACAAAATTGTCGTCTAGAGCACACCCCATCTCACCTGAGCGACATGATGGAGTTTTGGTGATAAATAAGAATACATTTGTAGAAAAATTATTCTGTTTGAGTTCCGTAGGAACGAGTTAATAATTTTACGTTAAACAAATGTAGATTATTTATCCAAAACGAAATCTCTAGTGAAGGTGAGATGGGGTGTGTCTCCTTTGCTATGACATTCCTTTTATTTTTTTAGCTAATTTTGCTAACACCTCATCATCTGCGCGTTTATAATCATGCGATGAAATATATCCCTCGTATTGATCAAAATATTTATCTACATTTGATTTCAACGCCTTCCAATTATCCATCTTCGTTCCATGCATGGGGAAAAGCTTCGCATGAACATGGTCTATGCCGAACCCCTCAAACATCATTCCTGTCCTTCCTACATCTTCTAATGCACCATCCAACCTCTTTGCCACCTCTCGTGCAGCAATAACTAAACCTTCCAGCACTTTCTCAGGGAGATCAAAAGCATAACTCGGATAATGTTCTTTGGTAATCACTACCGAAAATCCCTCCGTATTGGGAAAAATAGAAAGAAACGCCATGTGCCTCTCATCCTCCCAAATTACATGTGCCGACATCTCCCCCTTTGCAATACTACAAAAAATACATTGTTCCATATTTGATACTTAATTTCTTAGGTATACAAATTATAAAATAAAAAAGGCCTCATTGCGAGGTCTCATATATTTTGTTACCCAAAAAAGTAATCGACTATCTTATCAATTCCTAATCCATATCACACCTCCTCCCCTCGAAAGCTCTTTACATCATCTTCCCCGGCACAACGATAAAGAACCTGCCACTCTCTTCCTGATGGAATCCGTCCAGTTTTAAAAAGATTATCAATCATTACTTGAGCATCTTCTTTACTACCAGAAAGCAATGCCTCAAACGTCATTGTCTGAAAGCTCTCTTTATAACCTTCGGACCCTATTACAATGAGCATGCTATCTGCTGTCCTCACCGAAAGAACACCATAACTTTTTAAAAACGTACCTACATGCTCCATAGCTCCTTGAGAAGCAACATAATCATTCCACGGAATATGAAAGGTAACTAACATATGTCCTGTAACCATATTTGTCCTCCTAAAACAGTTTTTATTGAGCTACAAGAAAAATAACATAGATTATTCTATTTGTACAGGCTCAATTTAAAAATAAAAAAGCCGCCATGAGTGACGACGTACTATTAAAGGGACTCTAGTTCATCCTCGAAAAAACACACAGTCTTATGTTTTTCGCCAAGACAGAATAACACAGTATAGAGGTAAGCATTACTACACATTCCTCTTTCCTTATAAATGATGACACCTTCCCGTTTACTAAAATTATGACGAATGAAAGCAAGGGATGGATTCAAAAACCAATCAATAAATGTGGGGCGACGTACGTGAACTTTCTGAAACTGAGAGTACAACATACTATTCTCCCTTCTCCCCTTCGCGTCGTTTCTTTACAAACTTATAAAATGCTTCTTTCCCATATTCACTCACACGAAGTTCAGTATAATCGGTGTAACCCCAATAGGGCGTTCCCTCCACATATCCATTATTTCTCAACAACAAAACAATGGCGCGGGCTATTTTATAGTAATCACTGCGCGTGTACATATCTCCCGTATATCCAGAAGTGCAAATTGCAACCTCAAGATAAGGTTCCTCCCCTATTCTTGTGTACAATTTACGAACAGTACGATCATTCCACTCACCAATAAGAAGCCTAAGAACCTCCATTTCAGCATCAATGGGAGTTTCATTTTTGTACACCCTTTTTCTCATTTTTTGAATCCTCCTTTTTGTTTTCAACGAACTATATAAAAAATAACACGCAAAATATCAAATGTCGAATGCCAAAATAAATCCCCCAGGCTTCCACCCATTACACCACATGGGAACAAGCTGCACCTTGCCATTATGCCATGTCATAATGGCGCCCACAGTTTTCAAGGGATAAAAAAATCCCGCATATCAGTGCGAGATTGAAATTCTACTTATTTTTATGAATGATAGCGTATAACACGAAAATAATGCTCGCATTGGATACCAAAAACTATTTGCTTAAGATGAAGAGCAATAAATTGATATCTTTCAACAACCTCAACCTTGCCATTTGTAACCGCCTGAATTCTCGCCACCGCCTCACCCAACGACACCATGTTACCATTAAGCTCATTTGCAACTCGCCTCACTTCGTGTGGAATAGCAATTGCTGCACCAGCAAAACCAGGATGTGGATCATAAAACATTTTCACCTCATTCAAGTCCATCATCATACCCTCCCCCCACATCTAAAACAATCTTTTTGCCATCTTCACGACGCTTCTTATTACTTTCTTTTTTTGCAATCTGCTTACGACCCCAATAAGCCCCTCGCCCCTTTTTGGGACCAGAGTGTTCAGTCTTCCTTGCCTTATATGCCATGACAACGCCCTCCTCCTTTCAGGATATTATTCCACACTATTTCCCTCAAGAATCTTTGTAAGCAAACGACGAACTAACTCACTCTTGCTAATGCCTTGCCTTGTCGCAAGAGAACGCAACTTATTATTAAGCTCTTCGGGAATATAAAGCATTATTCGCACCATCTTCTCGTGGGTCCTTGGTTGATTTTTCACAATAACCCCCCCCCTCTCTCTTTCCTATGACAATGACCTAGAATAAAAATAGCACGCCTCGTGCTATTTGTCGAAATTTCACCCTACTGCCTCCGTCATACATATAATACCACTAGCAACTATTTCCTGCCACAAAACCAGTAGTCCAGCAAAGCTGTAAACTGTATCCACCCGATGGCCGATCGACGTTTAACACATCGCCAACCAAATAAAGACCTGGAATCAACCAGGACTCCATTGTTTTAAAATTAACCTCCTCGAGTGCAACACCACCAGACGAGACGATCGCCTTGTTTGCACCAAGTAAATGAGACACATGGAGAGGAACGGCTTTCATAACCATAACCAACTTTTTTCGCGCCTCGGTGCTCACGCTATGATTTGGCGTCTCACCGTCTATACCCGCAACCTCTAGCAGTGCAGAGACGAGCGCAGAGGGAATCAGTCCGCTTAACACATTTTTTAATTTCTTATTGCTCTCACCCACCAAAAGTTCCTGTAATCGCCTACGAAGTGCACCCGAGTCTTCCTGTGGAAACAAATCGACTTCAATATTTACTTCGCCATATTTTAAAAGTTCGCCAATTTCTTTACTCATGTTAAGCACCATCGGTCCACTAATACCAAAATGCGTAAATAAAAGTTTTCCTTTCATACTCGCCTGTTTTTGACCATTCTGAAATGTGGTAAATTTTATATCACTAAGCGTTACGCCGCCCAACTTCTTCACCCACGCATCAGAAAGTGCCACAGGAACAAGTGCGAAATCGTTTTCAATAATCGTATGTCCTAATTTTTTAAGCCACATGAACCCCTCGCCCGTTGAGCCCGTCTCGGGACGCGACGTACCCCCCGTAGCAAGAACGCACGACTTCGCCATAATTGTTTTTTTGCCTTTAGTCGCAATAATAATGTTTTTTGTTTCTGAGTCTATAGAAAGTCCAACAACCTCAGCGCCCGTTTGCACCTCTACACCACCCTCTTTCATATACTTCACCAGCACCTCCCACACCGATGCTGCACTATTTGAAACAGGAAACACCCTTCCCTCGTTCTCCTCCTTAGTCGCCATCCCTCGCGAGTTAAAAAACATAAGCGTATCCTTAACACTAAACTGCGTAAAGGCAGAAAAAAGAAACTGATCGTTTTCTTTATACTTTGAAAGCATCGTGCGGATCTCCGTCTTATTATTCGTTACATTGCATCGCCCACCACCGGTAATCAAAAGTTTCTTACCCAACCCCCGATTCTTTTCAAGTAACAAAACAGAGCGGCCTTTCTCCGCCGCCCTTCCTGCCGCCATCATCCCTGCCGGCCCACCACCCACTACAACTACATCGTACATATTATTTATCCCGCTTTTTCACAACCTCAATAACCTCTTTCTACCCA
Organism: Parcubacteria group bacterium; assembly: GCA_016217555.1. Taxonomy (GTDB): domain Bacteria; phylum Patescibacteriota; class Minisyncoccia; order UBA6257; family JACRHW01; genus JACRHW01. The sequence goes on along the minus strand of JACRHW010000006.1, from coordinate 16,625 downwards.
CAATAAAAATGTATTTCGACGTTTTCATTTGTTGACTCTCTCTCTTTTTCCCTCCCAACACAAGCCACAAATAATAAAAAACCGCTGGACGATGCCATGCGGTCTTTTCCTCCATCATTCGTGTACGAAAATTGAGATGAATGCTCCGTCGAGCGTACCCAACAGAGCACTCCATCCCATCGTTCCTAAAGCAACATGAGGAATCTCGCAACCAATCCCGATGACCACCCCTACGATCATGCCGATCAAGGCGAGAAAAACTCTCATACCAACAACCTCAATCAAGTTCTTCATTTCCTGTTTCCTCCAAAGCACTTTTTTACTCACTTAAGAGCTAATTATTTTTACCATATTTTACTATAAAAGTCAAGGAAAATGGGCGCTGTTCGATAACCTCATAATTACTAGTGCCTGAGCTAGTTTATCCTGAGTGTGTCGAAGGAAAGGCCTACCTTTCTCTAAGGAAACCCTTCGACTTCGCTCAGGGAATATTGTGTTTCAAAACAGCGCCATGAAAATGCGGTAAAATAAAAAAGTCGCCAGGTTTGGCGACAGAATATATAGCTAGTTGAGAACCGAACGAAGATGCTCGTCGGCGCGTGCAACAATTTCTTTGTTTTGAGAATCCTTGCGAAAACGAGAAATTCTCTCCCTAATTACAGTGTCATTCGTAGAAACCGACGAAAGCCACATAAAAGCAATGAATCGTGCACTGCTATCAGAATCATCAAGAAGAGCAATAAGCTTTTGACAAGCTGTCTTCTTCTCATCAGGCGACCCATTCTTATAGACATCGCCCACCTCATTGATGTAAAGACAACGGGGATGAGAATGAGCATCAATTGCGACGATAAGATCATCCAACGAAAGGTTGGTTTGTTTCATGCCACGTCCTCCTTTCAAGGGACAAAATAAAAATAGCACGTATTATGCTATTTGTACAGACCCAACACAACCGATCTTCCATCTCATTTATCTATTTAAATACGTAATGGTTAGTTGCAGCACTGTCGCGAAAGAAACCCAAATGAGATATGGAATTTGAATATACATAATCCATGGTGCATAGGGAAAAATGATCACCATCGCCCACACGAGGGTGCCAAGCGTACCAAGAATATCAAGAGCAGCTAAAAAATTGTTTCTAAGACTAAATTGTAATGGAGTAAACGCAACATTAAAAACAAGATTTAACACAAAAGGAAGCGCAACCCACAATAAAATTTTCTTTTTTAAAACCATTAAAAACACAGCGCCAAAAGAAATAGCAATAAGAATATAAAGAAACGTCCACAGGCCCAAAAACCCACGCAGGTGGCGACCAAAATGGTTTAATAAGTTGCGAATACCAATTATATGTATCCATACAATGTGGCTGCGGGACTTGGATTTTCACCCCGTTAGATACTCGAGCAATAATTACATGTTTTCGAGCAACGCTGCCGGACTTGGATTCGAACCAAGATGAAAGGATTCAGAGTCCTCTATCCTACCATTAGATGATCCGGCAGCGTTGCCAACAAACAACTTGTATTTCAATACGTATTGCCGACATTTGCAAAGCGAGTATCTAACGGGGCGTGCCAAGATGAAAGGATTCAGAGTCCTCTATCCTACCATTAGACGATCCCGCAATATTTTAAACCTATTACTTCATAACAAAAAAAGGCATATCTCGCAACTAAAGATGAATCTCAATAGGCTTCCACTTGCGAAGTATCACGACCCACAAGCTACATCTAACCATTATGCCACGTCATAATGGCACCCATTCATCTACTAATCCTCGCCCATAAATTTCAAGAGATAATAAAAAACCGCTGGACGATGCCATGCGGTTATTATCTTACTCACTAGTACGAGCATCATGGTATTGAACAACAAGTTCCATAAACCCCCTAGCGATTGCATTCGTAAAATGATCAGCCTGTCTTGTTATAACGTCAATACAATCTTTCCCTATCCATACCTCGAAGAAACGTTCTTCGTGACCAAAAATACCATCTCTACCAATTACCCGCTTAAAAGGGAAGCTTGATTTGCCTGGCAACAGTACCATCCAACGATCTCGATTCCATGTTACTTCTGCAATAGTACCAACATAATCCCCTAGGATGTATTCAAGGTTTCTCTTTGTCGGCTTTTTAGTATTCCAGTAAACAAAGCGATCGCATGCCATACCAACACCTCCTTCAAGAAACCAAAATAAAGGTAACATACCACGTACTATCTGTAAAATACACTCTCAATCCATGTGCGTTTCCCTAAATTCGAATCTTTTACCAAGAAAACAGAAAATTTGACTTATTGCATAAGATATGTTATAATGCAATTAGATCATCTTTATAAAAAAAGAAACCTTCATTTTTGGATGCAGAGCGCGAAGGAGACGAGACTTTTTGTGAGCTGTACAAAGACAGTACAGCGAATAAAAAATGTAGTCTCCGACAAAGCTATGCGCCAAAAATGAAGGTTTCCTATGCTTTGAGATACTTACGGACCGCTATGAGGCTTGATATACTTCCAAGTGCCACCCCCGCCCCGGTCTGTATGGCAAAAATAATAAATGCATTATCGAGAAAATATGCCCAAAGATTTACCTCGGGAATCATTGCTTGAATGTAGGGAGAAATAAAATTGATCGCGGGAAATAAAATAAGGATGGTGATCACTGAAGCAAGAAGACCCTGTAAAATACCCTGCACCACATACGGACCGCTAATAAAACTGTTGAGCCCGCCGACGAGACGCATCACCCCTATTTCTTCACGATTGGAATAAATGGCAAGCCGAATGGTGTTGAGCGCCACAAGCCCTGCAATAAAAATGAGAATGAGGGTGATAATAAGCCCCCCCTTCTCTGCGGTGTCGATAACTTTTACAAGCCGTTCAATAACAACCTGATTTTGTTGATAACTTACTTTTTCAATAATGGGTTTAATAGTTGGTGCATCAAAATAGGAGGCGATCATAGCATACTGACGAGGGTCTTTTGCTTTGATATTCAACGATGCCTGAAGAGGATTATCCCCCAGTGCATCAAGAGCATCAATTACCACTTTTTCGTTTTTATGTTTTTCTCGAAAATTATCAAGTGCCTCAACACGAGAGATATAAATAATTTCCTTAGTTTCATCGAGTTTTTCAAGTGCCGATTTTACTTTGAGGATAGAAGACTCGTCTGCATCGGTTTTAAAATAAACACTAATATCAATTTTGTCTTGTAGACTTGCGAGTGCTGTTTTGGTTACTACATTAAAAAAGATAAGCCCGGAAAATACAGAAAGAGCTACCACCATAATCGCTACTGTGGCTGTGGTAAGCAACCCCCCTCTCCAGAAAGAGTTGAATCCATATTTTAAAATGCGGATAAAAGTGGTGAGCATGTGTTATGCAATAATATATTTTCCATCGGCTTCATCGCGTATTACACGTCCATTATCGAGAGTTACTACGCGTTTGCCCAATGTATTAATAACATCCTTGTCGTGTGTTGCGAGAATCACCGTCGTCCCCAACTCATTAATCTTAACAAGTAATTTGATAACTTCCCATGTGTTAATGGCATCAAGGTTACCGGTTGGCTCATCTGCAATAAGCACATCGGGATGGTGAATAAGTGCCCGCGCAATAGCAGCGCGCTGTTTTTCGCCGCCAGAGAGTTCGTGGGGGAAACGAGCTGCATGTTCCTTAAGTCCAACAAGCTCTATCGCCTGCGGGACAAACTCTCTGATCTCACGCTCTGTGCGACCATTCACCTCAAGCGCAAAAGCCACGTTTTCAAAAACAGTTTTGTGAGGCAACAAACGATAATCCTGGAAAATAACTCCTATCTTCCTACGCAAGAGGGGGAGCTGCGTACGAGGCAATTTTGCAACATCAATATTATTTAAAATAACTCTGCCTCTTGTGGGCGCCTCCTCTCCGATTAACATTTTAACTACCGTCGATTTGCCCGCGCCAGACTTTCCCACAAATGAAATAAACTCGTGGTCGTCTATTTTAAACGTCACGTTATCCAACGCCTTACTCTTCGTATCATAAATTTTAGAAACACCCTGAAAGTGGATCATATGTTAGGAATTAGCTTTTAGCTTCTAGCTATTAGGAACGATATCTAAGGCTAGTTCCGCCTCAATAAAAACATCTAGGTTCCCCTCAAGCACTTCATTAATACGCGAGGTTTCCACATCGGTCCGATGGTCCTTAACTAATTGGTAAGGATGAACCACATAAGAACGAATCTGGCTCCCCCACTCTGGTTTTGTCTTCCCCTTCAATCCACCAAGTTCTTTTACACGCTCCGTGAGCATAAGCTGATACAATTTTGCTTTGAGTACCTTCATAGCACGCTCCTTGTTTTGTGCCTGTGATCGCTCAACTTGCGAAGCAGCGGATATCCCGGTAGGAAGATGCACGATACGCACCGCTGTCTCGCGCTTATTCACATTCTGACCCCCAGGACCCGACGAACGCGACAGCTCAACTTTCAAATCTTCAGGCTTTACTTCCAACGACTGTTCATCAATATCGGAAAGCTCAGGAAGCACCTCAACAAGTGCAAACGAAGTATGGCGCAACTGCTTTGCTGAAAATGGTGAAATACGTACCAATCGATGCACCCCCGCCTCTCCCTTCAGATACCCATACGCCTCTACACCACGTATCTCCATTGTAACATTTTTTATTGCATATCTCCCAGTCTTACTGGCGTACTCTCCAAGTGTCTCATCAATAATACTTACCTTCCAGCCTCTTCGCTCACCATAGTGTACATACATCTCTTTAAGCATACCCACCCAATCTTGTGCATCTTGCCCCCCCGCACCGCTATAGATGCTAAGCACCGCAGAAGACCTATCATACTTTCCGGTAAGCACAAGCTTTTTCTCAAACGTCTCAAATTCATTCTTACAAAGAATAAGTTTCTCCTCGAACTCGCCTCCAAATCCATTACCCTCATGCGCAAGCTCAGCCAATACCTCAAGTTCATCTATCTGCCTCTTTAACACTTCAACCTTCTGAAGTTCATCGCGCAACACACCAAGCTCTTTATTTAACCGCTCCGCCTCTTCTCTATTCTCCCACACATTGGGCATCCCCACCAACACACCAAGCTCTTTTATCCGATCGCCCTTCGTCGCAACGTCAAAGACGGTCCGCCAAAAGGCGGAATCTCTCGACGACCATGTTCAATTCTTTTTTTATCTCTTCATGAAACATAACAATTATAACTATATCATACCACTCAATAGAAAGTCGATTCTTTTTTGATATATAAAAACCCCGATCGGGGTTTTGTCTTTCTATTTCTCACTCACACGCCACATCCATAATCCAATGACGAATCCGAGCGTGGCGGCGGCAATACCCCATTCGTTGAAATTTTGTTTCGCAAAAAGAACCCACATCAAGACGCTCGGCACATACACCCACGAGGGGCTTTTCAAAAATCCCTCCTCACCATCCCGCAAAAGCAAAAGTCGCCGTAGTAAGGGCAACAGCATACCCGTTACAAGAAGAGACAACACCCATCCCAAAAAAGATATCATTGTCCCACTTCCTCCTTGCCATGACAATTCTTTTGATGCTTTTCATAGAGATGGTGGCGAATACCCTTGCCACATTTTTCACACGCCACACAACATTCTTTCGTGTGTCTCACCTTAGGATTTCTGTGACACACACAATCGCATTCATGACCACAGCGCTTCATGTCTCAACACCTCCTTAACCCTCCAAAGAACTGGTAGTAGTGTATCACTTATCCAGAAAAAAATGAAGGGGCCGTTTTTCAAAATTATGAAACACAATACTTACCCTGTAAAATCTTTTTTTTTTACTGTTGTGGTATACTATCTAGAACAGGCGAACATAAATTAATTATTAATTTTTTAAAAAACAAAAATATGCTGAGTGAATCATTCCCATCGGGTCCGTCGAAGACTCCTGGACAAATACAACGAAAACGAGAACGAGAAGAAGAAAGAAAAGCAGAACTTCTTTCTACAGATCCAGAAGATAGAACTGAAGTAAACAAACAAGAGGAAAAAGATAAACTTCCTTCAAATGAAACCCTATCTTCTCTAGGACGAAAAGTACGAAATGTAATTTTTACATTATCCACACTAGCTGCTCTTTATATGCCCATGGGAAACAAAGACGGAGCATATGCTGCCGAAACTAGCAAACACAGTGACAGAGGAGAAGTCCATATGGTAAGCGGGCTCGAAAGGGGCGAATTTATTACCGTAGCTCCCGGAGTTACAGTAGAAAAAAAAGCCAATACATTCAGAAAATTGCACAAGCTTAACATTGACGGACAAGGAAAATTTTCACACTTCAAAATGGCAAATGGCGACGAAGGAGACATAACTCCTAGTGGAATAACAAAATGTACTGTTAACGGCCTTAACTTCACTATCGATAACAGAGCAAGGCACGAAGCAATGAATGGAGTAAGTGCATATATAGAGCACGACACGATCACCCTTACTCCCATCAGTGCCGACATGAACTCTGAATTACAAATAACCGGTCTAACACAAAATCGAGAAGAAATTCCAAGAACCGGAAGTGAATCAACTATAAATAAATAAAACTATGGCACTCGAAATAACAAAAACAGCTGAACAAGAAAAATTGGCTACACTTATTGATACTCTGCTTCAAAACGAAGAGGATCGTGAGTTGTGGAATCACACTATCCCCCTCCTAAGCGATGAAGATGCACAAACCATTTCCGACGTCTTAAACGAAGACCCCTCTCAACTTCAGTTTTTAACCGATAATTTAAAGACAAAAATTGAAGCCCTAAAAAATGGTGATGATGAAGCTTGGGACACAATAATCGAAGAAGAAACAAAACACCTCGAATCGCTTTAAATTTGTAAAAACATCATTATAACAACAAAGCCCCACCATGGGGTTTTGTTTTGTCTGGAGCCACCTCCCGGGTTTGAACCGGGGGCCTTCTCGTTACGAGTGAGATGCTCTACCAGCTGAGCTAAGGTGGCATTCCATATACTTACTCTGAAGATATTACACGTTTCATGTAAAAAAATAAACCCCACAAAGGGGGTTCTTGTTACCTATGTAACGCTCACTACATTCACTACATTATCGACCCTCTTAAGACGCTCCAGGTTCCCCTTCTTTATAGAACCAAGAACAACAAACGTCTCCGATTTATATTTCCGACCCAATACATCATTGATAGTAAGACCCGCGACACGTAATGTATCGAGAACATCATCGGTACCCACCCCACGCACAATTACGGTAACATTGATGATACACTCATCTACCTGATCCACTTCCGTTCACCTCCTTTCAAAAATAATCTTATTGCAGTCACAACACACGCCAAAATTCAATTCTGGGTGCGAACACTTCTTCTGAACCACAGAAAGTGCCGACCCCAACGTCTTTGTACGTCGCACTAGTTTCCGATACTTCTTGTGACCCTGCTCGATCTCTTCCACAATCTTCCGCGCCTTTTTGCGAATTCCCTCTCGTGTCACTTTTTGTCTCACCTCCCTCCGTCAAAGATTTAACTCATTTACAAAATTACAAAATATCCATTCCGAACCATTCCACAAGCGCGAAGCTGGGTGTTGTCAATCCTGAATGATAATGAATTGGATTGACAACGAAGCGCTTGTGGATAGAGTGAGCCACCGCAGGAGTGGCGAACGTGTGAGGAGGGGATGTTTTGTAATTCTTCTTTTCAAAGAACATCTTTTGCGTATAACTTTCTAGCACCATTTTGCGCGTAGGTCAAGATTTACACACTATTCCTGTTTTGCTCTAATGAAGACAGTACCTCGCTAAAAAGGAAGTGGCAATCATGAAAACACGCATCGCCCTTATTTTGTGTGCATTCCTCCTTACGATTCAATACGCATATGCTACCCCCAGTAAAACCACTCTGTGTAATCTTGCACCACAAGAACAAACAGTACAACAGTTTCTTGAGCGCATGGAGCAGAAAGCGAACACCTCTACCTATCGTTTGTATTACCTTAAAGACACGTGCGTAGGAAGTGCGTGGGTGCTCAAAACAAATGGTTTCCAGGGAACAGTTCTCATCACCGCCACGCACTGCGTAATAGACAACATAACTAAAAAACCAAAAAGCGACTTCTGGTGGATTGGACATCCTTCATGGGATCCTGAGAAAAAACTTCAATTCAAGCTCCTCATATATGATGAAGCAAAAGACGTAGCCATACTCTCCAGCCCGGAACACTATGGACTCGAGGAACTTACCATAGCAAATGCAACACCAAACTTCCCAGATCCTCTCTTTGTTATGGCAATTTCACCCAACTCCATTTCCCAATTTCTCATTGGAAATTATGTATGCAGAGTTACTCTCCCTAGAACCAACCAATCATGGGACCTGATTACCAATTATACCCGTCCTGGATGTTCTGGGGCTCCTGTTCTCAATATTGCCGGAGAAGTTGTTGGCATTATTCATGGTGTTCTCATCTTTCAAAGCAATAGTTTCTCTATAAGAAACATGGTCTCAAGGGACACCATTGTCGAAGTTGTTGCCTCCGCGGGTATAGTGCCCTTCATCGACACCTCTTCCAAATAACGTTCATACCCCACAACCGTGTTGTGGGTTTTCTATTCTTCCTACAACATCTATTACATGTAAAGTCAATATTTACACACCCAGCACCTTTTGCTCTACTAGAAATAGCACTTTGAAAAAGAAAGGAAAGATGAACATGCGAAAGATGTTTTTCTTGGTTGCAATAACACTCCTCTTGTTTCTCCAAACATCAATCACTAAAGCAGGGCCCACAGACATCATCCCTGAAGATACCAAAATTCTCATTAAACACTTTGAGGGTGCGATGGAATTTATCATCAACGAAGACTATTTTCTTGGTCAAGATGAATGGAAATTGAGAAATGTGTATTCAAGTATCTTGAAAGAAATTGGCAAAGAGCAAGATATCGAAACACACTATAAAGGATTTGCGAGAAGCCAAAACCTTAAGGCATTCCAAAGCGATCTCCCCAATTATCTAAAAAGCTATCTTGAAAATAAACCAAACAAGGCACTCTTTATGCGACGCCTCACGAAACTTCTTCTCCAACAGGATCCTTATGCACAATTTTTCTCTGAACAAGATTTTAAAAAATCTCTAAAGGGACAACCTTACTCAGATGATGGGCTCATCATCGGCTCACAAAACCATCGCCTCATCATCATTGCAGTATATCCCGATAGTAGCGCAGATAAAGCAGGTCTCAAACCACTCGACATTATCGTCGCCATTAATGATGTAGGTGTCATGAGTAAGGAAAATGAAAGCGATGAAGAACTCGAAGAACGTGCATGGACAGTTCTCGTAGCTCATAAAGATGCTGTAAAATACACCATTATGAGAAGCGGCACTAGCCTCAATTTTAATACTGAATTTAAAAAGAAAGAATCCGAAGAAAAAACAGGCATCAACCCAAAAGAAATTTCATGGATAGCCGATAATGATATTGGTGTCATCGTCATCAAAACGTTTTATTCACACACCATCAAAGAACAATTTCTTAAGGCGTATAAATATCTCACCGAAGAAAAACAAGTAAAGGGTCTTATCATTGATCTTAAGGACAATACGGGTGGTTATCTCTTCGAAGCAATTGCTATTGCAAGCTTTTTCACTACCGACGAACACATTCTTGTAATCAATAAGAGAAACGGGCGACAATTTATAAAAACTTATCCCCTCCCTGGTATCACGAAATTTAAGGGACCTGTCGTAGTACTCGTAAATTCACTTACTGCAAGCGCGGCAGAAATGTTCACCGCGTCACTTCGTCAACACGGACATCTTATCATAGGTTCAAAAACATATGGAAAGAACATTGCACAAATATTGCGTATCCTCGAGGATGGTTCGGTTATTCTCATCTCAAGTCTCTCTACCGCCATCCCCGACGGACCGGACAGAATGGTGAGTTGGGCACAAGGTATTACCCCTGATTACGAAGTAACCTTTTCTGAAGGGAAAATGAATGCAATGAGTTTCGCAAAAGAAAAACTACGAGAACTTTTGCCCCATACACAAACCGAAAAATATATCCCCTCCCCACTCCTTAATTTTTTACCCAAAGAAACTCCAATGTTTGTCGAATACCTTTTTATGAAAAAAATCTACGACATGACTCAACAACATATCTAATCTAAAAAACACAACCGCCTCACAAGAGACGGTTTTTTCTTTCACCAGAAATTTCAAAATTTAGTGCTTAATGATAAGTTCCTCGAATGGTGTCTCTTGAATAAGATTGTCGATGATCCTTTTTGCAACATAGGATGGTTCCATGAAAGTATCATAATCCTCAGGTTTGTTCTCATCAAAGAGATGCGTCTTCATCTTGTCGGGATATACACCAATAATTTTTATGTTAGTATCTTGTGCCTCAAGCACCAATGACTTTGTAAATCCAGAGGCTGCGTATTTGGTTGCACAATATCCCGCCGATCCAGGCCTCCCAGAAAGCGCACTTATTGATATGACATTAATAATAACTCCCGAATTTTGTTTTCTCATCTGAATATAGGCAGCTTTTGAGCCGTACATAGTTCCGAAGGCGTTAACCTCCATCGCGTGGTGCACCTTCTTCATATCCAGCTCCTCAACCGGTGTATGGGGAAGCCAAACACCTGCATTGTTCATCCAAACATCAAGAGAACCATATTTTTGAACAACAGCTTCTACTAGGTGCATTACATCTTCTTCATTCGTTACGTCAACAACAACAGGATAGGCATCAATATCATCTGCCGTTTTCTCTAATACATCTTTTGCATAATCACAAATAATAGTTTTTGCGCCACCCTTCACACACAAAACAGCTAGCTCGCGACCTAGTCCACTAGCAGCACCAGTTATAACCACAACAGCATTTTTAAACTTCATAGTAATTATTATTAATTAATGAGCGGGATACCAGAATCGAACTGGCGCCCTATCCTTGGGAAGGATATGTACTGCCACTATACTAATCCCGCTTCCTTGCAAATTGTGTGAAACCAGTTAGATTATAGGGAGAAATCCTTGAAAAGAAAAGAGGTGAGATCGATGACTCATGTGCGCCAATATCTAACGACATTTCTTATTCTTTGTTTCTTCTTTTTTTTGCAAACCCCCAATTCAAATTCTGCACGAGAAAAACGTGCTATCCATTTTACTATACGCCACTATTCTATTCACGATCACGTTATCAATGCCCATTATTTTAAACATGGCGCCACGCGCTATGAAATTTCTTCGAAAACAAAGTGCATCGATCTCACCGTTGCCGGATATAAGGTCTGGTCACGCGGTCTTTGGGAACCGATCGACTACCTCGAAATTGAGCGTAACGTCATTTCTGGTATCAACCCCAGAAAACCGTTGCCCTACATGTATCTTGTAGAAACCGAGCAAGACCATCGTATACGCCTTCGAGTGTGTAAAAAGTTTAAGGACATTCCTCGCCGTAAAATCAAAAAGGGAATCATTATCCACTGGATTATTGCCACAGGTCCCGTCTTTACACAGAAATCCTCAGAGGTATCGATTAACACTACTCTTCGCAAAAGCCGAATTCGCCCATGGGACTACGCAGCACGCAACGCAATGTTTATTGCCAAAGAGGGAACGTCATTTGCTCTCGTTTCGCACTATGGCACGATACGCGAAATTATCAGCTATTTTAATCACCATAAAGAGTATTACTATCTCGTAATGTTTGATGGTGGAAGCGCATCATCGCCTTACGCACAAAATCCTGTCTGGATCACCATACATAAGAAAAAATAAATACACCTTGGCACTGCCCACGGTGTTTCTTTTTCCACCTCATTTTGTGTTAACATAAAAATAAACATAATCACGTTTCTGTCATTCCCGCTTACGCCAGGAATGACACGGATACAAACACATCATACCCTAACCCCTAAAAGCTAACAGCTAATCCCTAAAAAATGCGTACCGTTGATCTCAAAAAAAATGTAGTGCCAAAACCGCCACACCACCCGGCGGTGCCTCACCATGCACAAAAAAAATCACATTTTATTCTCGACGAGCTACCCCCCAAAAAACAAGAAGAAGGAATACCAGAAATAATCGAAGTGGCTAATGTGGTTCCTCCTAGTGCCACACTTATGGCAGGGTGGCCAGCACAAGCATTTCTAGAATATGAACATCCTCCACGATGGTACTGGGGTATAGGCGGTGGAGCGACGCTCTTTGCGCTTTTTGCACTTTTTACAAAAGATTATCTTTTCTTTATTTTTATTCTCATCGCTCTATTTTATATTTTTACTAGCATCAGAAAACCAGCAACTCCTTTTATTCTTGAAATCTATGATCATGGCATCAAAGCTATCGAAAAATGGCATCCCTTCTCAGATTACAAAGACTTTAGTGTTATTGACCTTGGAAATGAATGCATAGAATTAACAGTACATCCTAAGAAAAAATTCCAACTTCCTATTGATCTCTATCTCCTCACCGAACATGCCCCAGAAATCAAAGAAGTGTTGGGTACCTTTATCCCAGAAATAGAACGCCAGGAATCATTTGTCCACCTTTTAGGACGCGTATTGCGTTTCTAATGAAGTATCTGGTATGTAGTATATGGTATGCGACCCTATTATTCACCGCCTCATTCAAATATTATTAATAGCGCCTAAACTTATAAAAATACAACTCAAAAGCCTCTCAGCAGGTTTCGAAAGATGCTATTAACCATTCTCCCAGACAACGCACGTTTGTATATACAAGACACAAAATACCAGATACTATGTACAACAAAAGGCCCTCGTCGTTCAACGGATAGGACGCAAGATTGCGGATCTTGCGATAGAGGTTCGATTCCTCTCGAGGGCACAACAGTGACCGAGAAGCACGCAAACTGCTTTGCGTGCGTGAGGAATCGAAAGTCGGAGCATGTCCCGAGCTTGTCGAGGGACGCGAGATGGGGTCGCGACTTTTTGTGAAACAAAAAAGTTGTGACCGCTTCCTCTCGAGGGCACCACAATAATATGCTTAATAAAATTTTCTTTGGTTTGTTACTATTTGTCCCCTTAACGGCAGTGATTCACTATTTACACGTTTCACCCATACTTGTATTTTTCATTTCCGCCCTAGCAATTATTCCCCTAGCAAAGTTTATTGGTGAGGCGACCGAAGAGTTATCAGTACACGTAGGATCAGCGCTTGGTGGCTTACTAAATGCCACATTCGGCAATGCCACCGAACTAATTATCAGTATATTTGCAATGAAGGCTGGACTATTGGAGGTAGTAAAAGCGTCTATTACCGGCTCAATAATAGGAAATCTCTTGTTGGTGTTAGGGATGGCCATATTTTTCGGCGGTCTTACATTCAAAAAACAAAAAGTTAACAGAACGGCATCACTAGCAAGCGCCTCCACTCTTCTGCTGGCTGTTATTGCCCTCATCATCCCAGCAATTTTTTTACAAACCGCACCAGAAGTTGGCAACAAAATAATTGAAAATTTAAGCATAGCGGTCGCGATATTAATGATAGGAGTATACATCGCTAGTTTATTTTTCATATTAAAAACTCACAAGCACCTCTATACCGAGGAGGTTGGCAAATTTAAGCCAAACTGGAGCATACAAAAAAGCGCTTTCGTCCTATTGACTGCAACGCTAGCGGTAGCATGGATGAGTGAAATTTTAGTAGGCTCAATAGAACCACTGGTAAAAAGCTTGGGGTGGTCAGAATTATTTATCGGTGTAATTTTCGTTGCTATCATTGGCAATGCGGCAGAGCATACTTCAGCGATTACGATGGCTATCAAAAATAAAATGGACTTGGCGCTACAGATTTCAATTGGCTCTGCAACACAAATTGTGATGTTCGTAATGCCATTGCTCGTATTGATTAGCCTGATGTTCAAAACTCAAATGAATTTAGTATTTAACACTTTTGAGCTCGTTGTCATTTTATTATCTGTCATGATTGCTAATCTAGTTATTGAGGATGGAGAAACAAACTGGTTTGAGGGTCTACAACTACTCGTCGCCTATGCCATTATCGCAGTAGCATTTTTCTTTCATCCTTAACGTTACTATAAAAGGTTATTGAAAAAAATAAGTACGAACACGTGGTAGTACGAAAAACAAGAAAAATCAACTACAATCTGTTTTTTCTAAAAAGCCATATTCGATGGTTTTTTTGACATAACAAACAAATGCGTTTATATTGAATCGAAACCAAAACATAGTGTCTTGGTGGAACCAAAAGCTCATTGAAAGGAGTAATAGCAATGAAATTCTTCATCCTGCTTAATTCTAAACATAAAGACTCTTGGTACTCTAGTACTCTCTATGGCCCTTATGAAAACGACGAAGCTGTAGAGAAAGAAATCGCACGTCTGTGGCCACACAACACGACCCAACGCTATCTCGTCTTCGAAGGCAAGGTTATGAGTGTGAAACCATCACCAAAAGAAAAACCAGAATCTAAAAAACGTGAACCGGGTAATACCAAAAACTACGTGAAAAATGGAAATGGTTGGAAATGCAAAGATTGTGGAGCAGACATTCTTGGTGCCACCGTTGCACATCCCGTTTGGATTCGTGGTTTCAATGGTGGTTTTGGTCAGTGTAAAAATGAGACACTGCCCTACTGTCCCAACTGCGAAAAAAAACCAAATTCTCAGGGAGCTCCTATCTACGACGAATAAAAAAACACGTTGTAATCATTAACACATCCACCGCGCTTCATGGCTTCCGGTGGATATTTTTTAAGAAAAAACCGCGCATGTTGTGCACGGTGTTATTTTTTTTATTCATCATCTTTTAGTTTCTCCCGCATGATAGGTACTATTCCAAGAGCTTTTTGTATTTCACGCACTCCAGGAAGCGCCATACGTATTGCAGCCATCAGCTCCTCATCAACTACTTGTGTGTAATCACAATTGACACATATAAGCGTGATCACATCTGTAGCAGTATCCAAATAGGGATAAAGATCAAGATGTCCACTATCATTTCCACACGTAAGCGGATGCGCCACAGAACACGTCTGATATTCGAGAAGCAAATCAACATCTTTCCTTGTCATTGTATTACCTCCGAATTGTATATGAACTGGCGTTAGTGTAACACAAACCCGTCCAAATCAAAAATATGCGGTATATGTATCTTTCTGCCATTCTCTTTTCCCCTCTGTCATTCCCACGACTTGTGGTGAGCTTACCGAATCAAGGCAAGAATCCAATCCATTTTGTCATCCTGAGCGTAGCGAAGGATCTCTCGCGACCAGGTAACCCTTGAGATTCTTCGGTAAAACCTCAGAATGACAAAGTTGGAGCTTGATTGGCGCTGTCCGGTAACCTCATACGTATTAGTGCCTGAGCTAGTTTATCCTGAGTGTGTCGAAGGAAAGGCCTACCTTTCTCTAAGGAAATCCTTCGACTTCGCTCAGGGAATACTTGTCCGCCCGATTTGACTTTTTACTTAAAGTGTGCTAGCATAAAAACAGATTATCAACAATGAAAGGAGAAATGAAATGCGTTTTATCGCGTTGATCATTTCCATCATGCTGTCCCTTTCTCTTCCGGCGCTGGCAACAGCCACGGAGGAGACCCCCCAGCCGTCCGCTACTCCAATAGTGACGGCAACTTCGGCCCCCGTGGCCGCCACTGCCCCGGATCCCATGGATCCGAAGTATCAAGCATTCTACCCCCGCAATGGAGTAGAAGAGGAGATACGAAACCCTGGTGGCGAATGGGGACGCGGACCATACGGGCGTATGCATTACCACCCGCCCGCCCGCAAGCATGCGGCGAGTGGCAATGGCCCCGTGGCGACGGCGACCACGCCGGCTAGCACCACCACAACGACTACGACGGAACGCCCCACCAATGGCACCGTCAACGTCAACGTAACGGTCGTGAATGGAGCACCGCAAAGTGCACCGTCCGCTACCGCCGCCAAGACAAAGGCCCCGACCACCACCCCAAAAAAGGCGAGCGCCCCGTGGAACTTGGGATGGCTGTGGAGTTCCCTCCAGTTCCTCGGCTGTCTGGGCTTAATCGCTCTGATAGCATGGGGTGTCTGGGCGGTCGGGAACCGGTGGGGTGCGCCGGCAGCCGCGACGACGGGGATTGCGGTCGCAATTCTCGGAGTCCTCCTCTGGCTCGCCTCCTAGCAAGAGGTCAGTCAACAACAATAGGCGCTTACGTTAGCAACGTAAGCGCTTTTTCTTTTTCTTCAGAAAATGATCCCGAGCGAAGTCGAAGGATTCTTTTTCTTCAGAAAATAACCCTGAACATTGCAAAAAAAATCTTTTTACCACTTCCCACCCATTCTCTTTTGGTGTCATTCCCGCGAAGGCGGGAATCTAGAAAGCATCGATACCAACTGGATTCCCGCCTTCGCGGGACTGACATAGAGATATGAAGCAGTCAATTGGTGATGGCATAGCTGGTATGATACATCGGGTTACCCCCCGTTATTTGGTTGGTAAAACCCATTGCAAGTAATTTTCTTTTTAAATTTGAGAAGTGCCATAACCCACTGTTTAAATGATGTAATGGTAGGAAACCCTCTCAATCTATGTTTAAGGTCTGCAATAGAG
>JACRHW010000005.1 GCA_016217555.1 Parcubacteria group bacterium | reverse complement strand
TTACAACAGGTGGATTTCTCGTGTTTTTTGTTCATACACAAGAATTCTGCTACAAAACAGAGACTTTGACAGTGTTTACCTATTCAAACGGAGATGTCTACCAACCAAATTTCGCTGGGTAACTGGACGTGTCATACCACCTTAAGTCAGTATCCTCCGATGGTTCTGGATATGATATGGCGTGTGTTAAAGTTGACTTATTTTTTGTATCTGGTACCATCCTTATATCCGTAGAACGTGGGTGGCTGACCAAAAATAGCATAAAGCCCGCTGAGGATGGTTCGACTTCGCTCACCACAAGTGATCAATGGTGAGGGACAGTGCGCCTTCTTATTGCTACGGATTCAAAGTCCGTTTTTTTATTGTATTTTTGGGGTCGTCCTTAGAAGTTAATTATTAAAAGCTAACAGCTAGTTTATGCCATTAACACGAACGGAAAAAGAAAGTATTGTAGACGAGCTTTCGAAACATATTAAGGAGAGTCGTGTTGCGATTCTTGGTGGATATACAAAGGTTCCTTTTAAAAAGATGCAGGAGCTTCGCACTTTATTGAAGGCTGCAAACATTTCAAATAAAACGGCAAAAAAGACGCTTTTGGGTATTGCCCTTCAAAACCATGGGTTGGCTGCAGATGAACTCTTTGAGGGCGACAATTCGGTAATGCTTACGCTTGGATCGGGGGATGAGGTAACTCACGCAAAGACTATTTTTGATTTTTCTAAAAAGCTTGAAGGGTTTAACATCTTGGGAGGGTTTATCGACCATGTTTTTTACCCAAAGGATCGTATCCTTGCGCTTGCAAAACTTCCGCCAAAGCAGGTAATTTTTGGTCAGTTGGCGTATGCTGTTGCCTATCCCATGACTGGACTGGTTGGTGCTTTACAGGGGAATCTCAGAAATCTTGTGTGTGTCGTTGATAACATACGAAGGTCTAAAGAATAAAAAGTCGTAAGTATTTAAAAATAAATTTTAAAAGTAATTAAATAAAAACATATGGAAGAAAAAAATGTGCCAAAAAAGTTCGAAGCAATCCTTGGTGAAATCGAAAAGATGAGCGTTGCTGACCTTGCAGAGTTTGTTAAGGTGCTTGAGGATCGTTTTAATGTATCTGCAGCTCCGGTGTCGATGGGGATGCCTATGATGGCTGGTGCAGGAGCCGCCGAGGTAGAGGAGAAGACCTCCTTCACCGTAGTACTCAAGGAGGCTGGTATGCAAAAGATTCAAGTAATTAAGGCGGTGCGCGAGTTAACGGGTCTTGGTCTCAAAGAGGCAAAGGATTTGGTTGATGGCGCTCCAAAAACAGTGAAAGATGGCATTAAGCAAGAAGAAGCAGACGAAATCAAAAAGAAACTCGAAGAAGCTGGTGCAACCGTGGAAATTAAGTAAATTTTCCGATCCAGCACTTTCTGGTATTTTGGGAGGGGAGGCGCGAGTAATCCTTTTGCGCCTCTTTTTCCGTCTTCCAAAGGGGGCGTTGAGTACGCGCCATCTTTTTCATGAGATGCAGTTACCAGAGGATTTTTTTGGTTCTGCACTTAAAGAACTGATTAAGCTTGGTATTATTAAACAAACCCCCTCTGTGAAGGGTTCTTTTCAGATAAATTCTTCTTTCCCTTATATTTCTGAATTGGAACGTATGGTGATGAGAGTATCTTCTGAACAGAGAGATCTTTTTATTAACGGGCTTAAGAAGTTTGGGAAAATGAAACTTATTATCGTGGCTGGTCTTTTTTCGGATCGGAAAGAGGGGGTGGACATTCTTCTTGTTGGAGACCGTGTTAAGATGAAAAGCGTGGATGAATTCGTTAAAAGATGCGATGTATTATTTGGACGTCCACTTAACTACACACTTCTTGATACCAAGGAGTTCCAGTATCGTTATTCAATGTTTGATCGTTTTCTTCGTGAAATTTTTGAGGGGCCTCACGAAATTTGTTTGAACGTGATCAAGGGCTTTCGTGATCCTCAGTAGCTTTCTTCTTATTGAGCATTCTTAGCTCAGCTGGTTAGAGCACTGTCCCGATTTTTACAAAACTATGTTTGGATAAAAATCGAGGATCCTCGACAACAGAGCTGTCGGGACATTCACACCCCGTTACAAATTAGTAGGACGCTTAGTTCAGTGGGAGAACGCTTCGTTCACATCGAAGAGGTCGCTGGTTCGATCCCAGCAGCGTCCACAATGGTAATTTGTAACGGGGCAGGTCGCAGGGGTCACAGGTTCGAGTCCTGTAGGATGCACTGATTGAAATCAGGAATCGCCATTAGGGCGTTTTTTGTTATTCTTCATAGGGATTTATCCCGCTTAGAAGTCCCTATTTCAAGGGATGTATCGTGGCAATTTATGTTCAGTTGCATCAGGGGTTACTTCTAACGGGATTTATCTCGCTTAGAAGTTGCGTAGCTCGGGCACTTGTGAATGGTGCAAAGAAGGCACTTTCAGAGGAAATTCAGAAGGACCCTATTCTTCGTGCAGTGCCTTCTCTCCAAACCGATCTTTTTCGTGCGGTAGGTATCTACTCACTTTGTGAGGTGTATAGGGAATGTGTGCGCATTCTTGGTGGTGGGGATTACGAGTCTCATCTTCTTTATGCGATGATGCGTGGGATGACAGATTCTCTCTCTGATCCGCATACCAAATTTTTCTCACCCGAAGAGGCACAAAAATTTCTTGGCTTTCTTCGTGGGGATGCTATTGGTGGTGGTATTGGAGTGTTTTTGGGAGCACACAAATCGGGATGTACGGTCATCGAAGAGGTGATTGAGGATACTCCTGCATTCCGTGGAGGGCTTTTGGCCAGGGATCTTATTATTGAGGTTGATGGCATTTCTACAAAAGACATGCCACTTAAAAATGTTTCAAAGTTACTACGTGGTGTTGTTGAGAGTTCGGTCCGTCTTACTATCGTACGGAAGGGCGCCGAATCATTTGATGTAACGCTTGTGAGAAAACCCATTCATGTGGGAAGTGTAACATCATCAATTATGAATGGTGTCGGGTACATCAAGTTGCGTTATTTTGGTGATGATACAAACGCAGGTCTTGATGCCTGTTTTGCAAAGTTTGATGCGGCAAACGTAAGAGGATATGTTCTTGATATGCGTGGTAATGGTGGCGGATATGTAAATGTTGCAGTACACACGGTAAGTAAATTCCTTCCTGGTGGAAGCATCGTCGCTTCTTTTGTGGGACGTGCATTTCCCAGAAAGACTTTTGTGACTGATGGAGCTTGTGTACACGACTCTCCTGTTGTCGTTTTAATTAATAAGGGGAGTGCAAGTGCCTCTGAAATTGTTGCGGGTGCGTTGCAGGACAATGGGTGTAAAATCGTAGGCGTGAAGAGCTATGGAAAGGGAAGTATGCAGGAGATGCACCTCCTTTCTGACGGTTCCATGCTTAAGGTGACGCGCGCACATTGGTTTACTCCCAATCTCCATCCTGTTGACGGAGTTGGTATTACACCAAATATCATAGTAGAACACGACGAAAATTCTGATGAGGACGTTCAGCTGGAGAGGGCATTGCAGGAAGTTGGTCGTTAAGTTTAAAATACATAAGGCGCCAAATAAGGCGTCTTTTCTTTATAAGATGTTTTTTGTATAATGGAAATAATAAGTATGGCAGAAAATGCTTCGTTAAATAGATCGGTGAGAAAAGATGTTTTAATGGCCCTCCTTGCGATGGGGAGTATTTTTTTGCTGGTAATAGAGGTGATCGTTGGGTTACCCGAAGAGGAAGTTCGTTTTATTCACTATATAGATATTGGTATCGCTTTCGTTTTTCTCGCTGAATTTATATACCATTTTTTCACCGCGACACATAGGAGTCATTTTTTGAAAACACGGTGGTGGGAGCTTTTGGCGGCTATTCCGCTTACGACCAATACCACGCAAGCATTGCGTGGACTTCGGGTTGTAAGAGCATTTCGTGTGTTTGAGGGAGTGCGCGCCGTGCGTTTTTTGACGAGACTTAAGGTTCTTACTGATTTATCAGAGAGATATACACGGCAGGTATATCTTATGTATATTGCAACGACTATTGGTTTTATTATTCTTTCTGGGGCACTCGCTTTCCATTATTTTGAGGCTCCCGTGAATCCACACGTAAAGACCTTTTTTGATAGTTTTTGGTGGGCAACCATTACTGTTGCTACTGTTGGATATGGTGACGTATATCCCACTACAGTAGGGGGGCGTGTTGTTGCGATATACTTAATGCTTGGTGGTGTTGGCATGTTAGCTACCTTTATTACAGTAATCAACGATTATGTGATAGGTACGATGACTATTTTTAGGCCTAGAAAGGAAGAAGATCAAAAATAGATAGCACAGGAGTTAACGTTAAGCATTTTCGCCTTCGGGCGTTTTTTTATGCACCTTTTGTCCACATTTGATAATGGGGGAATGGTGGTGTACAATGGAAACACGGTGGGGAATTGTGGATAACTATGGGGAAAACCTTATAAATAAGTGGATAACTATGTTTATCGGAGAATATGGGCACAATTTAGACGATAAGGGGAGAATGGCGATACCCGCGAAGTTTAGGAAGGATTTGGCGGGTGGTGCGATTGTCACACGTGGTCTTGATGGGTGTCTTTTTCTTTTTACTACTCATGACTGGGAGTTGTTGGCGCAGAAACTTACCACACTTCCGCTTACGCAAGCGAACTCGCGTGCGTTTTCGAGGTTGATGCTTGCGGGGGCGATGGATGTAGAGATCGATAGCCAAGGGCGTGTGCTTATACCAGAGTATTTGCGGAAGTATGCGGGAATGGATAAGAGGGTTGTAGTTGCTGGTTTGTATAACCGTATTGAAATTTGGGATGAGACGAAATGGAATGAATATAAGGAACGAACAGAGAAGGAGTCGGGAGAGATCTCTGAGCGTATGGGAGAGCTAGGAATATAAAATAAGCTTTTAGCTTCTAGGTGTTAGCTTTTAGGGACGGTCCTATCAGCTAATAGTTATAAGCTCAAATTATGCACATACCAGTGTTACTAAAAGAGACGCTTGAGATATTGGATCTTCAGTCAAACGAGAATTATATTGATGCAACGTTGGGTGAGGGGGGACATACGAAAGAAATTATAAAAAAAATTGGGCCAAAGGGAAAGGTTTTGGGAATAGATTGGGATAAACAATCCCTCGAGTATTTTCAAAAAGATATTATATTCGAGGGAAAGGAAAGAGTGGTTACGGTATGTGGTAATTATGCTGATCTTCAAAAATGTAAAGAGGAAGGCAACGTTCTAGATGTTAAGGGTGTTCTCTTTGATCTTGGGTGGTCGAGTGCACAACTTGGGGTGGTAAGGGGCCTAAGTTTTAAGGAAAGCGAGGAGGAACTTGATATGCGGTTTACGGGGGAGGGCGAGAGCGCTAAGGATGTGGTGAATACGTATAGAGAAGAAGAGATTGCCAATATTATTTATGAATTTGGAGATGAACGGTACAGTCGTCGTATCGCAAAGGCAATTATAGAGACAAGGAGAAAGAAAAAAATAGAGACAGTGGGTGATTTGGTAGAAATTTTAACACGAGTACTTCCACGCCGTTATGAAGGAGGAAGAATACATCCTGCAACGCGGACATTTCAGGCGTTAAGAATTCATGTGAATCATGAACTTGAGAATATAGAAAAAGGATTGAAGGCTGCGGTCGAGATACTTGATGAGGGGGGCAGGATCGTAGTAATCAGTTTTCACTCGCTTGAGGATCGTTTAGTCAAAAATTTCTTTCGCGAAGAGGTAAAAAAGAAAACGATGGCTATTCTTACAAAAAAACCAGTATGTGCAACCAGGGGGGAGGTTATAAATAATCCACGGGCTCGTTCTGCAAAATTACGAGCAGCACAAGTCATTCTAAGCACTACATCCTAAGAACTAATATAATATGACCGTTTTTTCATACGACAAGGTTCAAAAGAGATATTTGTGGGCATCGCTTGTTCCTCATGCGATGGTGGGTGATATATGGCAACGTTTGTATTGGCCTGCCCTTTTTTCATTGTCTGTCACCATTATGCTGTCTCTTTTTTCCTACGTCTTTTTTTCTATTGCACAGACGGATATTGTTTTTGATATTAAAAAGGTAGAGCGTGACATGAAAGTTCTTGGAAGCGAAAGTAGTGAATTGAAGGTGAAACTTGGTGTGATCACCTCCCCCTTGCGTCTCACTGAGGTTGCGAACGAGCGTGGATTGGTAAAGATACAAAATCCTCTTTACATTTCTTCTGTAGTAGGCGTCGCATTATAATTTTTTGAACCATGAGCATGTTGCGATTTTTTTATCACTTCAAAGAATCGTGGAGACTCTACTTTGTTGAGATTCTTTTTTTTATTGCAAGTGCTTTTCTTATCAATCATCTTTATGGAGTAAGTATTGAAAAGCATACCTACTATTCTGCAAAGGCAGCATCTCAATATAATGCTCAGAAAGAATCAGAGCCTCGGGGTATTATTTCTTTTGTAACGCGGGACCATTCTTTGATTCCTGCAGCAGTTAATGAAAAAATACCTTTTGTCTATATCGCTCCGGCAGAAATTAAAGAGGGGGATAGGGATAAGGTGTTAAAAACAGTGGCATCGCTTTTTACTCTTTCTTCTGACGCATGGATTGAAAAATTGGATGATAGCAAATCGCATTTCAATATTATTGAGCTTAACCCCACCCCAGAGCTTGTAAAAAAGATTAAGGATTTTAAATTACGTGGTGTTTATATTGGTGAACGTTTAAAACGTTCTTATCCAAATAAAGAACTTGGTGCTTCTATCTTGGGATTTGTTACCGATGAGTATAACACTCCTTCTGGGCAATATGGTATTGAGGAGATGGAACAGAAACAACTTGGGGATTCTGATCGTCCCGCGAATGTTGTGCTCACGCTTGACTATAATATTCAACAAAAAGGGGAGCAGGCTCTTGATGATTTGATGAAGGAATGGAAGGCGGAATCTGCCACGCTCATTGTGGAGGATCCTAAGACGGGGGCTATTTTAGCAATGGCACAGAAACCTGGGTTTGATCCAAATAACTACGGCGAGGCACCTCTGAGATCCTTTTTGAATCAAAATATTTCCAGTTCATACGAGCCTGGATCAGTTTTTAAGGCGCTTACGTATGCCGGTGCATTGGATGCGGGGAGAATTACGCCCGAAACAACTTATTTTGATACAGGGAGTCTTTCTATGAGTGGATATACGATCAGGAATTGGGATAAAAAATCTCATGGTACACAGACCATGGTGGGAGTGCTCGAAAATTCTTTGAATACCGGGGCGGCATTTATAGAGAAACAACTTGGACCGGATCTTTTTTTGAAATATGTTAAGGATTTTGGATTTGGTACTAAAACGGGGATTGATCTTCCTGGCGAGATGGTGGGGAATGTAAATAATCTCAGGGGTTTTGGGGAGTTGCATTTTGCAACGGCATCATTTGGACAGGGTATTGCAGTAACCCCCCTTCAGCTTATTACTGCAATGTCTACTATTGCGAACAAGGGTAAACTTATGAAACCATTTATTGTGGATCGACTTGAGTATGGTGATGGTGTTGTTGAGGTAACGCAACCAAAGGTGACACGTACCATTCTTGGCGAAGAAACGGCAAAAAAGACAGTTGACGCACTTGTTTCTGTAGTTGATCATGGAAAGATAGGGGTGGTACCTGGATATCGAGTAGGAGGAAAAACGGGGACGGCTCAAATTCCATCCTCAAGGGGTGGGTATGAGGAGGCATATATTCATAGTTTTGTCGGATTCGCACCAGCTGATGATCCAAAGTTTATTATCCTCATCAAGCTAGTACGTCCAGTAGGGGCTCCGCTTTCTGGTATGACGGTTGTTCCCGCTTTTCGAGAACTTACCAAATTTCTTCTAGATTATTACAGTATTCAACCAACTCGATAAGAACTTACCTATTTGGATGAAATGCGAGGCATGGGTGAGAAACGCACTGAGCTGTATGGAGTAATACAGCGAAGGAGTATCGCAACCCATAACGAAGCAGTTCGCCAAATACGTAAGTTCTTGATTTAAGTAAATATTATGTTTTATCGAAAACTACTACTGTCTGTTGTACAAAATCTTGCAGTAAAGACGCTTACTAAATTTCAGCCGGGTATTATTGCTATTACGGGAAGTGTGGGAAAGACTTCGACAAAAGAAGCTATCTATACGATACTTCGTGTTGACCGCAAGGTACGTCGCTCGAGGGAAAATCTCAATAACGCACTTGGGATAGGGCTTACTATTCTCGGTGATTATAAGAGACCTCCAGAAGGGGGTATCCAAAAGCTTTTTTTTTGGTGTTTTGTTGTTGTTCGTGGGTATTGGCAACTATATTTTGGAAAGACATATCCAGAATTATTGGTACTTGAATATGGGATCGATCGTCCTGGAGATATGGACGAATTAGTACATCTTTATCCTCCACAGATTGCGGTGATGACAGCCCTGAGTGATATTCCACCTCATGTTGAATTTTTTGCTTCGCCTGATGAGCTCTATAGGGAAAAAGAAAAACTTGTCCGCGCTTTACCTGTCGAGGGGTTTGCTATTTTAAACCATGATGATGAGACGGTGCGAGAGATGCGAGAGGTAACACGTGCACATACGATGTCGTATGGGTTTGGAGAGGATGCTCAAGTAGGGGTAATTGGGTACGAATATCTTTATACTAACTACGTTCCTCGTGGGATGGCATTCAAAATAAATTATGATGGGAAAGTGGTGCCGTTTACCCTCAATGTATTTGGGAAACCTCAGGTGTATTCTGTTTCGGCAGCCATTGCAGTCGGGTTGATTTTTGGGATGAATTTAGTTAAAATTGCCCAGGCACTTGAGAGTTACACTGTTATGGAGGGGAGGGGAAACTTTATTCCCGGCATCAAACATTCTTACATTTTTGATAGTAGTTACAACGCTTCACCCGATTCAATGGATATGGCTCTTGAGACGCTTCATGAGCTTGAAAGTGTAAAAAGGCGTGTGGCAATTTTGGGTGATATGCTCGAGATTGGTACCTACTCTACGGAGGCTCATCTTGCGTTGGGGAGACATGCTGCGAGGCGTGTCGACCGTCTTATTGTAATCGGTGCTCGTGGCGCCTTTATTGGCGAGGGGGCACGCGAAGCAGGTATGCAATCCGATCGTCTCACTTTTTTTCACACCACCGAAGAGGCGTTATCCCACCTTGATACTTTTATCGAAGAAGGCGACTGTGTACTTGTCAAAGCATCTCACGCCATGCATTTTGAAAAAATTATAAACGAACTAAAATTCAAATAACGCTCTTGTCGTCTAGCCCGGTCTAGGACGTCGCGTTCTCATCGCGGAGACACGGGTTCGAATCCCGTCGAGAGCACCACAGTGATTGAGAAGTAAGTAAACTGCTTTACTTACGTCGGGATTCGAAAGCCGGAGCATATGCACATCAGTGCATGCGAGGTGGGGTCGCGACTTTTTGTGAAACAAAAAAGTTGTGACCTAATCCCGATGGGAGCACACCTTTTCGTTTTATTTGTTTTTTTCTCCATAATGGACGATCGTTTGTGATGAAGGAGGTGGCATCGAAATCCTAAGCTAAAAATTTCCTTTAGCCCACCATTTCTTTGTTCATTTTTTTCCTGTTAGAATGGTAATATGTAAGCTTACAGCTTTTAGCTGACAGCTTCTAGGATGGACAAGTTTTTTTAGTTCCTGAAAGCTAACAGCTATAAGCTAAAACCTAACATCATGGGAAGAAGAAAAAATAAGGAGTCTTTTAAAGACGAAGAAATGGTTCGACGCGGCTCACCACAGGAAGGCAGGGGAAAGGAGCCGATGTTTCATATATCTACGGAGACGAAAAAGAGTCTTCATGCCGTTTTTTTTATTACACTCGCAATCATTATTACGCTTAGCTTTTTTTCATCGGCTGGGGCGTTTGGTGAATACCTTTCTTCATTAGGGTTTTCTTGGTTTGGGTGGGGGTTTTATAGTCTCCCCGTTATTTTACTTGCCATGGCGGGATCATTGCTTCTCGCACTCCACTCTTCTCGTTCGCGGGGGACGCTTATTGCGGGGGGAATGTTGTTACTGAGCTTATTAGGGGTAATGCAGTTGCTTCATACAGGAGCGGGTGGGGGACTTGGTGGTATCATTGCAAGCATCGAAGGATGGTTTGGTTTTTGGGCAAGTCTTATCATTCTCCTCAGTATTTTACTTTCTTCTGTCATTATCATGTTCGATATTCCTCTATTTGTGAGGAAATCTAAAGACGACGAAGAGAAAGATATTATTATTGCTCCTGCATCTGGGGTGGTGCAGACGCCAACAATAGTTCCTCAAGATGCACAAAAACCAAAAGAGGTGCGAGAGGAAAAAAACGAGGAGGAGGTTTCTTCGAGCGATGAGATTATCCTTAGGAAGAATTCTATAAAACGAATAGCTCCCATGAAGAGCGAATATGTACTTCCTTCGCTCGATATGCTTGAGACGGAGTCTACTAAGCCGATCGCAGGGGATATTAAAGTGCAGGCGAATACCATCAAGCGTACACTTGAACATTTTGGCGTTCCGGTTGAGATGGGCGAGGTGAATATTGGTTCTGCGGTTACACGTTATGCGGTAAAGCCCGCAGAAGGGGTTAAGCTTTCAAAGATTGTAAATCTTCACAACGATCTTGCGCTCGCCCTTGCCGCACACCCTATTCGTATCGAGGCCCCTATTCCAGGAAAATCATGGGTGGGTATTGAGGTACCGAATAGGGCGTGTATGGTGGTGCGCCTGCGAAATCTTCTTGAAGAGAATGCCTTTCAGGATAGCGGTCTTCTCGCGTTTGCTATTGGGCGTGATGTGACGGGGGGGTCAGTGGTTGCAAACCTTGCAAAGATGCCCCACCTTCTTATCGCAGGGGCTACGGGGTCAGGAAAATCGGTCTCTATCCACGCTTTTATGGTTTCGCTTTTGTTCAAAAATACACCAGACACTCTTCGTCTTATTCTTATTGATCCGAAGCGAGTGGAACTTTCTATTTACAACGATATCCCGCATCTTATTGCCCCTGTGATTACTGATGGCAAAAGAGCAATAATGTCTCTTAAGTGGGCGGTACAGGAGATGGAGCATCGTTATGAAATGTTGCTTGAAGAGAAGGCAAGAGATATTGATACGTATAACCAAAAAATGACGGCGAAAAAGGGAGAGTTTATGCCTTATATTGTAATCGTGATTGATGAGCTTGCGGATCTTATGGCAAGTTTTGGAAAGGTGGTTGAGGCGTATGTGGTGCGTCTTGCCCAGATGTCGCGAGCGGTGGGTATCCACCTTGTTGTTTCTACACAACGTCCATCGGTTGACGTTATCACTGGCCTTATCAAGGCAAACATTCCTTCGAGGATGGCATTACAGGTGGTATCACAAATTGATTCTCGCACGATTCTTGATACGATGGGAGCTGAGAAGCTTTTGGGAAATGGAGATATGCTTTTTCTTGCACAGGATGCGTCAAAGCCAAAACGCCTGCAGGGGGTGTATGTGTCTGATGATGAGCTTAAGCGCCTTATGTCGTTCTGGGCAAAACAGAAACCAGAGAGTGGGGGGGCGAGTGAGCTTGAACAGACATTACAACAAGATAAATCAAAAGATGAGAATACTTTTCCTACCACCACTTCTACGTTTGTAGATTTTGATGATATGGATAGTGATGGAAACGGAAGTGATAGTGATGATCTCTATGATGATGCGCTACGGGTAGTAATGGAGGCGAAAAAAGCATCTGCGTCGTTATTACAAAGAAGACTGAAGGTTGGATATGCACGCGCGGCACGCTTGCTTGATATCTTAGAAGATAAGGGAGTTATTGGACCAGGAGATGGAGCAAAACCAAGAGAAGTTTATGTGGACGTATCAAGCGAAGACGAAATTTCTTTGAATTGAGAGTATATCCAATCCCCTACCCAATACTCATCTCCAAGGGGGTGACCGTTATATTCCCCCTAGTATAGCGACAACACTTGACTCCCCCTTGAGGATTCGTATTGGGTAGGGGATTGGATATACTGTGTTTTTTGTTGGAAAAAGAGGAATAAAATAAAAAGATAATAGAGAATGTACATGTTTGGATGCATCCCGTTAGAGGTAGACACAAACGATTGCTTTAGATATTTGCATAGTTTTTAGTCCATGAATGGCATAGGTAGTAACTATTTTTTCTACCTCTAACGGGATGCAGTACAAGGAAAACGTGAGGAGCAGAGAGAAGTCCGACTTCCACGGACGAACAGGCGTCAATATTTGGGAAGTTGAACTTCTTATACTGCGTCGAGTACCAGAGCGTTTGACGAAGTAGTGCGCCAAAGATGTACATTTTAAAAACATGCAGGAGACTCTGGGGACTTTACTTAGACGAGCTCGAGAGGGGAAAAAGATGAGTTTAGAAAAACTTTCTGAGGTATCAGGGGTACCTCTTCATCCCCTTGTCCTTTTTGAAGAGGATCGTTTTTTGAATGATGTTTCGGAGGCGTACGCTCTTGCTTACCTTAGAAAGATTGCGCAATATTTGGAGATTTCGGGAGAATCGATTCGGTCATTGTATTTTGAAGCAAGGTCTAATACTACGCACCATACAAAAGAGGACGATCATCGCGGAGTTGAAAAAAAAGAGCGTCTTTTATTTTTTTCGCGTGATGTTGGGCTTACTCTTTTGGTTTTAGGAATTGTTTTTTGGTTGCTTGGATATCAGGCTTATAATTATTTTCGCCTTCCCTCTCTTGTGATTTTATCTCCCGAGGATAATGCAATACGTATGGAACGTGAAATTGAGATTCGTGGAAAAACGGAACAGGGTGTACTTGTAAAAATAAATAATGAAGCGGTGCAGATCGATAGAAACGAATTTCAATATCGTTATTTTCTCACACCAGGAGTGAACATTCTTGATATTGTGGCCGAAAGACGGTTTGGAAAAAAATTGCATATACGCCGAATAGTGATGTATAATCCGTAAGATAAACATACCAATATACGAATGTTACGAATAATGCGAATGGGTACGAATAGGTTTATTTCGTATTCGCAGCTATTTGTGTCATTGGTATAATTTGTATATTAGTATTAAGTTTTATTAAAACTATGAAAAAAGAAGATAGTAAAAAAGAGAAAGATCAATTACATGTCGTGCTTGGAGAGCTTAGGGAGAGATTTGGGGAGGGGGCTATTATGATGCTTGGTGATGCAGATAAGGTGGACGTGAAAGTTACCCCCACAGGCTCACTGAGTCTTGATCTTGCGCTTGGGGTGATGGGGTTGCCTCATGGGAGGATTATTGAGGTGTTTGGTCCTGAGTCATCCGGGAAGACAACGTTGGCACTCCATGTGGTTGCTGAGGCACAAAAGAAAGGAGGAAGAGCCGCTTTCATCGATGCTGAACATGCACTTGATCCTGAATATGCTCGTCGTATTGGAGTTAAGGTGAATGAGTTGCTTATTGCACAGCCTGACAATGGAGAGGAGGCATTGAACATATTAGAGGCCCTCGTGCGTTCAAATACGCTTGACGTGTGTGTGGTGGACTCTGTGGCAGCACTTACTCCTAAGGCAGAGATAGAGGGGGAGATGGGGCAGCAGTACATAGGGCTTCAGGCGCGTCTTATGTCACAGGCTCTTCGTAAGCTCACTGCCATTACTGCGAAGTCCGGCACGATTATTATTTTTATAAATCAGATTAGAGCAAATATTGGTACTATGGGGTATGGTAATCCGGAGACCACTCCCGGGGGGAGGGCGTTAAAGTTTTATGCTTCAGTGCGTCTTGATGTACGTCGTATTGCACAGATCAAAAAAGGGGAGGATATTATTGGAAATCACGTACGTGTGAAGGTAGCTAAAAACAAGGTAGCCTCACCTTTTAAAATTGCAGAGTTTGATATCTTTTTTAATAAGGGAATTTCACCTGATGTAGAATTACTCACTCTTGCCATCAAACATGGGTTGGTGAACAAAGCGGGGGCAACGTATAGTTATGAGGGGGAGAAGCTTGGAGTTGGGCTTGATACAGCATCCGAATTTGTTAAGAATAATGAGAAAATGAAAAAGGAGCTTATCACCAAGGTAAAGGCAGCTTGGCAAGAACAAAACAAATTTTAGCTTCGAACAGTATAACAAAACCCCCTCACTCATTCTCGCCGGCCCAGCCGCCGGCTCCGAGGTGTTTCCCGTTTTAGTCTTGCTACGCAAGACACCGTGCTAAAACGGTCAACAATTCCGCTCGGTGGGTTTTGTTATACTGTTCTACTTGTGCAGGGGAGAGGGAAAAGGATTTAGTTTTTCGTGCTTTCCTTATAGTGCATTTCCGATGCATACGTCTTAATACAGGACTAAACCATACAGTATCCATTCAGAACCATTCCGCAGGTGCGGAGCTGGGTGTTGTCAACCCCGAGTTAAAACGAGTTGGATTGACAACGAAGCGCCTGCGGATGTGAACTCAATAGAGTTTGCGCCCGACATCACTTTCACTGGCTTTTCCATTGTTGCTGCCATTTTCTCACCTCCTTTACTATGTAGTTTGGGGATAAAAGGACTATTAGTTTTTAGCATATTTTTGTCTCTCAAGTCAACCTACCTATGGGTTTCTCCACATGGGGGAGACGATTCCCTTGGTGAGGTCGAAGTATTGATCTGCATAGGGGATTGGTTTTTTGTGAAGCCATAGTGTGAGAGCATTTAACATAAGCGCCGCTATCATGAAGTTTACGGTGAGAAGTTGTGGTGATCCTGCTTCGATCAGTTGGGTGCAGCTTGGTGTTTCTGGATGGTTGTTTCTTGGATGTTCTATTTCTGGATGAAATTTGGTGAGTGGAGGTGTTATGTCTTTTCCGTCTTTTCTTTCGTATACCTGCATTGCACCATCAAATTCTTCATTTCCGCCAGAGATAAGAATGGCATCCTTGAGGGTACGTACATGGTCAGAAACAATCTTTCGGGTTGCATGGTTATCTACTGCAAGGAGTATAATATCTCCTTCAAGCAAGTGAACGTAAACATTGTCTTTGTTGATGTAAAGATTTTTTACTTCGATACGTAACTGCGGAAAGAGATTTTTGAGAGACTCTCTTGTCGCCTCTCCTTTTTGAACATGTATTTGTGAACGTTGTCGTTCCATGTTTTTTTCTTCATAGCTGTCTCCATCAATAAGAATGATACGTTGCGGTGTACGAGAGGTATCCGTATACTGTAGAGTTCTACACGCTGGTTCTGCTAGGTGAGAACCGATTCCTCCAAGTCCGATAAGTACGAGACGCATATGTTACATCTCCTTTCTTTGTGGTCGATGTTTTGATGCGCGAGGTTTGCGCACTTTTTGTAGTGGCCTTTCTTTTTTAGCAGATAATAGACATGAAGTAATAGTGTATATATTTTCATACCATAGGGTGGGAATAGAGTAACCGTCTGGAAGGACACATTGCCCAGATTCTTCGAGGGAGTATGCAGATTCTTTTTCTGGTGAGGGAATGATACCCTCGAGAAGATCCATTGGATTACAATCAAATCGAGTACCATTAACCACAGCATTGATACTCACGCTAAACAGATTTCCAAGTCCCCTGAATGAACCGAAGGTACCATGTATGCCATCCATTGATTCTTCGTCACGACAATCAGTTTTTGAATGAAATGCAGGATGTCTTGCGTGGGAGTGAAATGTTCCTACGATACAAAGGGGATATTTCTGCCGAGGGATGTCATATCGCTTAATTCGTTCTGAGGATACAATTTGATGAGGTGCGAGGAGAGTGTAGCGATGTTCTGCGGTGTCCCACAGGAGGAGGACGATTGCTTCTACATTGTGTTTATGTGATAGCGATGCAAAGAAGTGGATCACCTCTTCTACAAGTTTTTTTGGTATTTTAGGGAGGAGGAGGGTGAGTGTTGGTGATTGTGGTTCTAATATACTGATGCCATCAAGTGGCACAGTTGCACGCCAAAAGGGACTTTCTTTGTGCATAAAAATTCCATTTTGAGCAACAACATAATAGAAGGGGGTTTCTGGTTGTGGTGCGCTACCGTCCTTAATCCATATGGGAATCATGATTATTTTCCCCTCGCATAAGGAATCATGGCCTGTGCCATAGAAATTGATAGTGCTTCCGATATTGGAGTGTGTACTTCGTGAAGTGTCGTGGTAAGTTCTCGCTCTATCTCTTTAAAGAGAGCCACAAGGCGTTCGTGTGCAATATGTGATATATTGATTTCCGGTGACGCCTGGCTACAGCGCGCATGAAGACGTTCGGTTAGTGTATTGGCGAATTCTGTTACATATCGTTCTTCGATATTTTGCCATAATTTTTGAAGTGTCGCTTTTGCGGCAGCGATTTTTGTTGTAATTTCGAAATCGGTAGAAAGGCGCTCAATAAATGTACGGAGAGTGGACATCTCTTTCCACGGAAGTCCAAGGACAAAGAGAGGGTTTTCGTTGGATATGTTTTCCCACGTATCAAGATCTTTCAGTTCTGGAATTCTTTTTTCTGTTTCCCTATAGAAATCGATATAGGAACTTCCATCGTTGCGAAACGAGCTTCCCCAAAAATAGGTGAACAATGCTTCTGACCAATGTTTATTTTTCAACGAAATGTAAGGTCTTCCTGGTCCAAGACAACACTCGAAACCCACTGGGCTTATATTAGGAAGATTGGGGAAATAGAGTGTATCGTCGAGGCTTGTGAGAGGAGTATTGCGATAAAATGCATAAAGAGAGAATAGACCCACATCATGAAAGACCACTATAAAATATATCCACGGAAGTGCGAGTCGTCGTGTTTCTTCGAGGATATGAATCGTCCTCTGTTGTGGCGGATTTTCGATACAGAATATTTGGTAATGAGTATCTCTCGATGTGAGGTGCCAATGGAAGCGAGTTCCTGGAGGTAGGAGCTGTGGGCTTTGTTCTTCAATTTCCTTTGTATACGCCATTTTTTTGGCAATAAACGTCTCCATATCAACCAATAATTCTTTCACAATTTCTTCAAAACAATGCATCCCTTCAGTGCCCAGTGTTTCAAGGAGGTTTTTTGTGCATGAACGTTTTGCGTCTTGTGCGCATTCATGGAGATACGACTCTGCTTGTGGCGCTACGGTACTAAGGGTAGGAAGCGCATGTTGTTCTCTCCAAAGATGCATTGCATTATCTACAACCCTTTGCACCTGTGTTGTTACGAAGAGTTTAGTAGTCGAATGTTTCGTAAGGGTGAGAGTAGACGTAGGGAGTAACTTAAGTATTTTTTCACGCTTTTCCTCAATATGATAGACATTTCCGTTTGCATCAAAGAGGGAGGTATTACGAAGTGAGATGGGGAATTGTATAGAACAGTCTGTAATGGGTCTTTTTTCGAACATGCCTAGATGCCCCTTTCTTGTTTTCAATGAGCTGCTACTCAGGTGTTATCGTGCCATTTTTATGTGTAAGTGTCAACAAAATTAGGCGCTGTTCGGTAACCTCATGATTACTAGTGCCTGAGCTTGTCGAAGGCCTACCTTTCTCTAAGGAAACCCTTCGACTTCGCTCAGGGAATATTATGTTTCCGAACAGCCCCTCAATGTGTTGCCAGTACGTTTTTTCGTTGTACAGCTCGGCAATTTCCTGTACGTAGATCAAAATACACTTCTTCGTAGGGGATGGATCTGTTGTGAAGCCACAGGGTGTAGGTATTCAACATGAGCGTTGCTATGCTTAGATTGACAGTAAGAAGCTGTGGTGAGCCTGCTTCAATGAGTTCGCCACACCCTAGTTCCCCCGGATTTTTATCTGCTGGAGATTCAATCTCGGGATGGAATTGGGTAAGAGGCGACGTGAGGTCTCTGCCATTTCTGCGTTCATATACTTGTATATTACCATCATACTCATCGTTGCCACCCGAGATAAGAAGGGCATTCTCCAGTGTTCTTGTATGGTCTGAAACAATCTTGCGGGTTGCATGGTTATCCACTGCTAGGAATACCACATCCCCCTCCCTCACGAAGAGAAAGATGTTTTCTGCGGTAACAAAATGCGGTTTTGTTTCTATGGAGATTTCAGGGAAGGTGTTTATAAGGCGCTCTCTTGTGGTATCGGCCTTATTGCCAAACGAAGTGTAATTTTGACGCTCCCTATTTCGATCTTCGTAGGTATCCCCATCTATAAGAATGAGGCGGTCAGGAGCTCCTTTTGCACTATTAAATATCAATGTCCTGCAGAGTGGCTCTATGAGGTGAGAACCGATTCCTCCAAGTCCAACGAGCACACACCTCATAATACAAAGTCTCCGTCGGAAATGGGTTCAATTAATCTATCTTGTTGTAATGGATGCCCACATCTTTCGTTGTTGTTTGGGAGTTTTTTGTTGATTGAAATTAGTACACTTTCTCCGGTAGGGTGTGTGGTTTCTTGGGGAATTCCAAATCCAAAGTTCGATGACAAATCTCCTTCTGTTTGTTGTTCTTTCTTTTTTGTATACCCCTGCCAAAACGTTCTTTTGTGTATTTTATTTTTCCAATCTTCTGGTGGAGTGTATTGTCCTGGAAGGATCGACCCTCTTTGTGTGAGGGCAAATAGTGGCGTACGATGATAGTTCTTTTGTTGCCACGGGCTGTAGTAGTATTGTGGTGTTGGGTCGATGTCTCTTTGTTTCGTAATTCCTTGTAACCAATCCTGTGGTTCTAGAGGGAAACGAGCTCCATTTATTACCACTTCTATGCTGAGGGCAAATTCTTGCTGAAAAATATTTCCCGAGAAACGTCCGAATGTTCCATGAATACCATCGAGTGATTTTTCATCACAGCGGTCTGTACCAGAATGATATGCGTCCAGAGACCCGTGTGAATGAAACGTTCCAATGAGGCGTTCTGATTTTTCTGTTTCGTTTCGTTCGGGGATTGTATAGTCAATCCCCCCAGCGCTTACCGTCTGAAACGGTACTGATAAATGGTATGTTTTTTCTTCCTCATTCCACCACAGGAGTATCATTGCTTCCGTGCCATATGTTTTATATACCCATGCAAAAAGGTGTAGCATTTCACGTACGATGGTTTCCGGAATTGGGGGGAGGTGAAGTGTCACCGATGGTACTACTTTTTCGAGAATACTAATTTTGTTTACTGGTACAATCGCATCCCAGTGTGGTGTCTTCTTTTTGAGAAAGATACCATTTTCTCCTATGAGGTATACAAAGTCTTTATCGGGACATATTGTTGTACCATCTAATATACATACTGGAATCATTGAGATTCCTCCTTTCTGTATTGTGTGGAAGTGATAAAGTCTGCTGTTACCATTGTACCCATTAATTTGTATCGTTGTTGGAGAGTCGCCATCAAGTGGTTTTTCAAACTAGAAAAAAGTATTGAGATTTGCTCTTTACTTATTTTTGCCACATGTACTGGGACAGCAAGATGGGTGCCCAAGAAGAGCATTTTTTCTTCAAGTATTTCTTTGAATTTAGTAATGAGAGACTCATCGAGCTTCTTTAGTTTTTTAAGTACTTCTTGTTTATCTTTGTTTTCGATAGTACCTAGTTCCCCGTAACGGGGTACCATTGTTTCTACAAATTGCTGAAGAGACATGTGGAGAGGGAGCCACCCAAGTTGTATCACTTGGGTAGGATCTGTTAGGGATAGTTGTTCCCAGGCTTCACAGTCGCGCACTTTGTATATAGTATTTGTCGCATTTGTGTAATGAGTCATCCAGGCATTATTGTCATTGATAAATTTACTATGCCAGAACCAATCATGAAATGTTTGATACCAATTGTTGTGTGTAGTGCAAATTGTTGGGCACTCGCTTCCAAGACACATTTCGTAGGGATCACTTCCATGTATGTTGGGTAGATTAGGGAATGCAAGGGTATCTTTTTCGTTTCTCAGGGACTTGTTGCTATAAAATACCCACGACATTTTCATTACCCCATTTCTAGAGAGAATGAGGAAATATATCCAAGGAAATGCAAGGTTGCGTTTTTCCCCAAAAATGTGTATCGTTCGTGTTTGCGGAGGGTTTTCTATACAAAACACTTCACACAATTTATTGCCATTTTGTACTTTCCACTTGAATCGTGTCCCAGCAGGGACTGGCCCAGAAAATTCTGAGGTACTAGTTACCGCATTTTTACGCGATTGTAATTCTTGTGTAATGAGTTGTGCCACCTCTTCAGATTGTTGAGCGAGGATGTCTTTCCAAAGTGTCGATTGTTGTTCCGCTAATGTTCTTAAAAAATCTTTTCTGAATTCTCGTTCTCCTGTTTTTATGTCAATTTTGCGTTTTGAAAAAGTGAATCTCCACGGGCTTTCGCCCGTGGCATCATGACGCACAAGCTTACGCTTGGCCATTATGACACGTCCAGTTACCCAGCGAAATTTGGTTGGTAGACATCTCCGTTTGAATAGGTAAACACTGTCAAAGTCTCTGTTTTGTAGCAGAATTCTTGTGTATGAACAAAAAACACGAGAAATCCACCTGTTGTAA
>JACRHW010000004.1 GCA_016217555.1 Parcubacteria group bacterium | reverse complement strand
TTATATGACGGAAAGCATGAACCGATTATCACAAATAAACTTTTTGATTCTGTTCAAGAAGTGATGGCGAACAAGAGCAAACCAAAATCGCCAAAACTGAAACCTTATGTGTATAGAGGATTTTTCCGTTGCGGGGAGTGTGGATGTTTCATCACCACCGAAACACAAAAAGGGAATAACTATTTACGATGCACCAAACGGAAAAATCCTTGTTCGCAAAGGTATGCGAGAGAGGACGCCATCACTTCTCAAATAAAAGAGGAAATCAAAAAAGTTTCTTTGTCTTCCGCTTGGGCAAATGCTTCAATCGCATATTTTGAAAAAGAAAAAATGAAACTTGCCCAAGCGGAAAGCTCTTTCGCCAAAAAAGCGAGAAATGAGCTTGTGGAGATAGAAACAAAACTTGATCGTCTGCTTGATCTACAACTGGACGGCAATTTGTCGCAAACGGAATATGCCGCTAAAAAGCACAAGCTCATTCTCGCTAAAAAGGATTTGGAAGAAAAAATATCCGCTTTTGGGCGAGAGAGCAATAATCGGTTCGAACTTATGATTGCCTTTCTAAAAGAGGTCAACCAAGCCGAAAAATACGCTCAACAAGAAAATCCCGAAAGGATTCGGGATTTTCTCAAAAAGATTGGTTCGAACTTCCGCATTGCCGACCGCACGCTGGCGTGCGATTTCAAAAATGCCTTCAAAATTGCGGAAAAATACCATGTCGAGGCGCAACGCACCGAGGCAACATCTTACGATTTCGCTGAATGTAAAACTTGGCGGAGAGGGAGGGATTCGAACCCTCGGACCCCTTACAGGGTCAACATCTTAGCAGGATGCTCCGTTAAACCGCTCCGGCACCTCTCCAAAGGTTTATTCATCTTATAATGATGTTTGGTACCTTTGCAAATGTTTTGGATTATGGGAACCAATTGATTTCATATAGTAGCTTACGTCATGTTGCGATTCAATATAAACGGCTTGATTTGTTTTCCGTGGATGTAACCCCTCTTTTTTGAGGATAAGAAACACCGATTGAAGTAGGGGGGCTGAACGATTTGTAAAAATTATTTTTTTATATTGATATTCTTTATTTTTTACCTTATAACGATGGGTAAAAACAGATCCGTCTGTATCGATTAGACCACGCACACAACTTACATAATATTGCCTTTCCTTTTTAACCCAATAAGGAATATCCACCTGTTGCCTCGTCTTACTACCCCTTACTAAACCAAGTCGTTTTGTACAAAATTCAACAAGAGACACCCTGGACACCACAATATCCATCGCAGCATCACCTTTTTTGTTATAAAGACCAGGAATCACTCCAAAAAGTTCACGAATAAGTTTAGTGACAAAATATATATATTCCCGATCGTCTCTGCGATGAAGTGTGATAGTAACTTGCATCTTACTAACACCACCATCGCCAAGCATGATACCGACCCATTCAGCCAATAGAGAAGATCGCAACGGATATTGAATAGGTAGATGACGGTTCTTAGGCTTACCTACCCTATTCCACCATGCATGCCATTGTTGCTTACGATACTCCGGGTTACCACCTATAATTCCATATTTTTTATATACCGCAATTCCTCCAAGCTGTGCCGCCTTTTTCACATACCAAAAAGGCTCTCGTACCTCTATATTTTCAGGAAAATCTATTTTTGCTTCTTTACAAAGATATTTTACAGCTTCTAGCGTCATGCAAAATTTTTCTTCACGCCAGGTTTGCAATGTCTTCGCATTGATATTCAAGGATCTTGCAAACGCACCCCATGATATACAAAGCCTTATCTTTATACTATTTAGAAATTCTTCCTGTCGACCTCTCCCAAAATAAACTCGTTGTATATTTTTAGATATATTTAATTCAGCCATATCACTATTATAACAGAAGTTATATAAAAAGAAAAAACCCACATTGTGTAGGTTACTAATATATAAAATGGTGTCCTAAAAAAATTGAGGTCTGTCTTTCATCTTATACTACTCAGCCCAATTTTTGTTTTCACAAGAAGCATAAAATTTCATTTTTAAAAAAACTTTTTTGTCTTAGCAATGTTATAAATACTAAATAGTACTCCCGAATTCACGATAAGAGCACCAAACACAAGAGACCAGTCTTGGTAGTGAATACCTTTTACGAATAAAATACATTGTACTATAAAAACGGTGCAGGGAAGTATAAGCGAAACATCCTTCGATGTGTGTTCCTTATGGACGAGCCACCCCTGGTGATAATATCCCGCAGCAACAAGGACCCAACACAATGCCAAAACAACACTCCACACAGATTGTGTATTCCAAAAAAAGGGAAACCCCTTGAGATAGGAATAGGCAAAAAATGTTGGTATAACAACAGCCACCACAGAGAGAAAAATTCCAAAAATTATTTTTTTCATAACAGATGAGAGTACCGCCGGTCGGACTCGAACCAGCTTATTTTCTTGGTGCCCGAGGCGGGGGTCGAACCCGCATGCCTTTCGGCGCAGCGTCTTAAATGCTGTGCGTATACCAGTTTCGCCACCCGGGCATATACTGTCCCCCCACCAGGAATCGGACCTAGGTACATCGCTTAAGAGGCGAGTGCTTTACCACTAAGCTATGGGGGGATTGTTTTTTATATTTACGGGGCGCGCTACATCTTTGAGTATACGCCATTTTAATTCTACATGCTCTATCTCATGTACCACCTCTTTAAGCGCAGCCCGAATCCATCCCTGTATTCTATGTTGCAAATCTGCGCTCTTTGGAATTTCTACACGCATCGTTCCGTAATAGAGATTATTCTTTTTATATCCCGTACTTAAAGGCTTTATATAACTTTTCCCAAAATTTTCAAGGGGAATGTGCGTAAGATCAGACCAGAACCGTTTTATCGCTTTTTCGCTTTGTTGAGGATAGATGTTAAGCCGTGCCTTAAGAGAGGCTGGGGGAATACCGAGCACCTCCTTAATCCAATGCACCATAAATACTATCATGGCTGGATCAGAATTGGTTAATTGAAAACGCTTTCCTTTGCTTCCCTCACCCCAATACAAAGCTGCTCCCATGAGACGATAGGTGTCTTGAGAAAGAGGGGTAGAAATTTCCAGTATCGCTTTTTGTAAAATACCTTCTACCTCACGAGCCCGTCTTTCTTTTTGACTTTTGGAACCTCTCGAAAGTATCTGGATTTGTTTGGTATATAAACGCTTTTGTTGTTCTGGTTTTAACAAAATTTGTTTTAACCAAACACTCAAGGTACTTTTTGAAACCCCAACGTTCTTTCTAATCACATTATAACTCAAACCACGCCTTCGCAATCGTACCGCTTCTTTTTTTAATTGTACATAGTTCTTTCCCATATCCGTACCTCCAATCATATACCATATAAGACACGAACTCAAGTGAACAATTACCCCCCTCGTCGCTTCCCATGAAATGCCCTATGAATTTCTTTAAGTTCTTTATTCGTGATATGCGTATACACCTGCGTCGTTGAAATATTGGCATGACCAAGAAGCATCTGAACGGAACGCAAATCTGCGCCATTCATAAGTAAATCAGTCGCAAAGAGGTGACGTAACTTGTGTGGGGTAGTCTGTTTTGCAATACCCGCCTTTACTGCGTAGTGATGCACAATGCGTTGCACGCTCCTTGTCGTAAGACGATGACGTGCTCGTGGGGGATCGGAATGGGTGAATGAAATAAAGAGCGAATCCTCAATATCATCACGCCTACCCTTATACTCTTTAAGGGCATCTCTTGCTGTCGAAGAAAGAAATACTACCCGCACCTTACCCCCCTTACCTCGCACCGAAAATTCGTCGCGCGTAAGATCAATGGAATCGCGATTTAGAGCACACAGTTCAGAAACACGAAGTCCTGTGGAAAACAACAATTCCAAAATAGCCTTATCCCGCAACGATTTTATATCTGTCTCCTTAATAGAGGTCATACGCTCCAAATCTTTTGCATCAATAATGTCGATGTCCCTGTCTGGCATCTTCCCAAGTTCTATTTTATCAGCCGAAAGAGTTTTTACATCACGCTTCGCACAATATTTCAAAAAATTACGAAGAGCAATGACATAATAGTTTTGCGTATTCCTTTTGAGTGTTTTTCCATGTTCGTCAGCCACCCGATTTAACCACAACCGAAACTGACGTACATGTTCCTGCGTAATACCCTCAGGAGTTATAATCTTCGAAAACACCAAAAAACGCTCTAGATAACGTTCGTAATTATCCCGTGTTTTTATCGACCGATTCTTCTCGATCTCCAAATAATCAAGATAATCCTTAATTAACTGTTCTATGTGTGTCATATGATGTGTCGCACAATGTACATTACCAGTATACCAAAAAATATCTTGACATGTACTGAAGACTGATTATAATAATATTATAATCAAAACCTATGATACAAAAAGTGTTAAAAGTAGGGTCATCCGCCGCAGTAACCATCCCCAAAAAGTCTCTCGAAGAGCTTGGGCTTAGAATTGGAGATAATGTCGCCGTGGAAATTGATGTCCATAAAAAAGTGGTACAAATTATCCCTCAACATCTATCAAAAGAGGATGAAAAGATAGCCGGACTCACCATGAATTTTATTAACCGATACCGTGATGACCTTGAGGCACTCGCAAAAGAATAACCAAGCTTCTGTTCGATACCTTACCATAACCAACATGCTCCTCATCCACTCTATGCTCATCGATGAGATAGGGGGTCTTCATGGTATTCGAGAACATAGTATCCTCGCCGGACTCGAGAATGCACCCAAACAACATGTGTTTGGTAAAGAACTCTATCCAACATTACACGACAAAGCAGCAGTATATGCCCGAACAATTATCCAAAACCATCCCTTTTTAGATGGTAATAAACGCACGGGCATGACGGCGGCTTTTGTGTTTCTCAAAAATAATGGCTACAAAAGCACAGCAGAACGTGGGGAAATAGAAAAAGGTGCTTTGGAAATTATAGAAAAAAGACTTGATATTGAAGCTATCGCCTCGTGGCTCAAACACCACTCGAAACCTATAAAAAATACCTAATCTCTTGCATTCTTCTCGTTATTATGCTACCATTACACCATGTTAACCAAACGACAAAAAGAAAACGTATTTAAGGATCATAGCGCACATGCGACAGACACAGGGTCTGCAGAGGTGCAGGTGGTGTTGTTTTCAAAGGAAATTGAAAGCCTTACGAAACATCTCAAGACAAACCCAAAAGACAACAGCTCGCGCAGAGGTCTTTTGCGCATGGTTTCAAAAAGAAAAAAGCTTCTTACCTATCTTGGAGAAACAAACAAGAGAAGTTATAATAAAGTAGTTAAAAAATTAGGTCTAAAATAATGTATTAGGGTCTTAAAATAGGAGGACTAGTATACGCGAAAATCGGGAAGTAACATTAAAGCCTCAAATTTCTAATTTTAAGTTTCTCATTCTAGATTTGTTTAGAAATTAGTAATTTAAAATTAGAAATTTCTTACTTGTGGCATACTCTCTCGATTATCAAACGTAAGATAATCGAAAACTCGACACCTATTCAAAGGACTCTATTGTATATATGGGTGTTATTAAATATAGTGACCAGCGCGTGGGAGTGCTTATTGACGTACAAAATCTCTACCACTCCGCAAAAAATTTATACAACGCACGAGTGAATTTCAAAGAGTTACTCGACTCAGCAACGGCAGGACGACGTCTTGTGCGTGCTTTTGTCTATGTGGTGAAAAGCGAAATCCCAGCAGGGGAGGCTTCGTTTTTTGAGGCACTTGAAAAATCAGGCTTCGAACTCAAAATGAAAGATCTCCAAGTATTTCCCGGGGGGGCAAAAAAGGCAGATTGGGACGTCGGTATGGCGGTTGACGCCATCCGTCTTGCTCCTTCACTCGA
The DNA here is from genome assembly GCA_016217555.1 of Parcubacteria group bacterium. Taxonomy (GTDB): domain Bacteria; phylum Patescibacteriota; class Minisyncoccia; order UBA6257; family JACRHW01; genus JACRHW01. Next base: position 48,571 of record JACRHW010000004.1, on the reverse strand, counting down.
TGCTATCGTTCTCGCGACAGGAGACGGCGATTTTGTCCCTCTTGTAGAATATCTCAAAAATATCGGCAAACAAGTCGAAGTAATTGCCTTTGGAAAAAGCTCTTCGGGTAAACTCAAAGAGACCGCAGATGAATTTGTAGATATTGGGGAACACGCCGATCAACTCCTTTTAAACATCAGAAAAAAAGCAAAACGGTATCCAGCACAACAATCATAAATTAAAAACGAGTGGTTTTGGTAATTGTTATGACGACCATTCCGCAAACACGTAGCAGGGTGTTGTCAACCCCGAATCAGAATGAGTTGGGTTGACAACGAAACGTCTGCGGATGAGTGAAGATACCGCTGGGTATCCGAACGAGTCGGAATAACAATTACCAAAATCACCAATACACCATGTTACCAACAAAAGATTATTCAATAGAAATTGGGGGGAGAGAACTTAAAGTTTCATTTAGCCGTCTCGCCGAACAGGCAAGTGGCTCCGTATTAATTCGTTATGGAGACACTGTGCTTCTTAGTACTGCGGTGATGGGAAAGAAGGATCGTCTCGAACTCGATTATTTTCCCCTCATGGTGGAATACGAAGAAAAATTTTATGCAACGGGAAAAATTTTAGGAAGCAGATTTGTACGACGAGAGGGGAGACCCTCTGAAGAAGCAGTACTTACGGGTCGCATGATTGATCGTTCCATTCGCCCCCTCTTCAATCACCGCCTCCGAAGAGATGTACAAGTAGTAAACACCGCACTTGTTTTTGATGGCGCAAACGATCCCGACATGCTTGGGCTTAATGCCGCCTCGCTTTCGCTCGCATGTTCAAATATCCCATGGGAGGGTCCCGCTGCGGCAGTACGTGTCGCAAAACTAGGAGACAAGTACATTGTGAACCCTACTCTCGCGGAACGTGCCACTGCAGATATTGATCTCTTTCTTTCATTCGCAAAGGGGAAGATAAACATGATCGATGGAGAAGGAAAAGAAGCACCCGAACAGGACCTTATGCAAGCCATCTCTCTCGGGGAAAAAGAGCTTAAACGCCTTATCGATTTTCAAACTACAATTATTAACGAAAGGGGGGGCAAAAAAGCAGATGTACTTCTTAAGGAATTCGATGCCACTCTTCTCTCTGCAGTAAAAGAGTTTGTTGCCCCACGACTTGAAGCTGCTATTTATGAAAAAGACAAGCCAAAACAAGAGGATAATCTCAATCAGGTTAAAAAAGACCTTATCTCCCATCTCACTGAAAAAGGTTTTACAGAAGATCTTATCAAAAGTGCAAATCATATTCTTGAAGAAGAGATTGATAGTGTTGTGCACACAAACATAATCACCAAAGAAAAGCGCCCTGATGGCCGGGCAACTGATGAAGTACGAAATCTCGAAATATATGCAGGCGTACTCCCACGTATTCATGGCTCTGCCATCTTCATGCGAGGAAGCACACAGGCGCTTTGTACTATAACCTTAGGTGCACCGGGTGACGAACAGATCGTAGAAGGAATGGAATCCTCATCAAAACGTCGCTTCATGCTTCATTACAACTTTCCATCATATTCAGTGGGGGAGACAGGTCCTTTTCGTGGTCCCGGAAGACGAGAGATCGGACACGGCGCCCTCGCAACAAAAGGATTACACAGAATGATTCCTGATAAGGAGATATTTCCTTACACCATCCGTGCTGTCTCAGAAATTCTCTCCTCAAATGGTTCTTCATCCATGGCTTCTACGTGTGGCGTGGCGCTCGCTCTCATGGACGCTGGGGTACCTATCAAAGAACTTGTTGGGGGAGTCGCAATGGGGCTTATGTCTGATCCAACCACAGGACAGTATAAAATCCTTACCGATATTCAGGGTCCAGAAGACCACTATGGTGATATGGACTTCAAGGTTTCTGGAACAAAAAATGGCGTAAATGCCATTCAGCTTGATGTAAAAATTGACGGGCTTACCCTACAGATGATTGAAGAGACACTTGCACAAACCAAAAAGGCGCGTCTCCATATCTTAGGAGAAATGGAAAAAGTGCTCAGCAAACCCCGTGAAGAGCTTTCGCCTTTTGCACCACGTATCTTTACCCTTCATATTGACCCAGAGAATATTAGAGATGTTATTGGAAGCGGAGGAAAGGTAATTAATGAGATTATTGCAAAAACAAACACAAGTATTGATATAGAAGACGATGGCACGATCTTTATTACTGGCTTAAATGCCGCGCAGGCAGAGCAAGCAGTCGCCATCATCAACAATATCACGAAGAAACTTACTGTAGGTGAAATCGTAGAAGGGCCAGTCACAAGACTCTTCGACTTTGGGGCCCTCGTTGAAGTATCGCCCGGAAAGGAGGGGATGGTGCATATTTCAGAGATGGCAAACAAGCGCGTGGAAAAAGTAACCGACATTGTTAATCTCGGCGACATAGTACGCGTAAAAGTACTTCGTATTGATCCTGACGGCAAAATCGGCCTCTCCATCAAAGCCACTCTTCCAGCCACCACCCAAGACCAACCAAAATAAATAGAAAATCCTGACCCACAAAGACTGCCCACCCGGCAGTTTTTGTTTCTTTTTGTGTCATTCCCGCGACTTGTAGTGAGCTTGGTCGAACTAAGGCGGGAATCCAGTTCTTTCATTATTCTAATTCACAAACTGTCTTTCATATTACCCACCAACTTGGTATCAGCTCACAAGACTGAGTGGAAAAATAAGATAGTGCCTGAGCTTGTCGAAGGCCTACCATAAGGAAACCCTTCGACTTCGCTCAGGGATTATAGATAAAGACTAGCTTACTCAGAGTTGTGAGCTAGAACGTGATCTATACAAATAATACAATCCATGCTATTTTTGCTTTAGTTCATTAATCAAAGGGGATTAAGGCGATGACAGTAGGATTGTTCTTTCTAGGGCTTCTCACGTTTATAGTAGTCGCAGCATATATTGGGGGATATTATGGACAACCAGTTCATTCTCCCCTTCCTGGAATGATTACGATGTTACTATGGACGCTATGGTTCAGCGATTCAATAACTATCGGTGGTGGTATCGCAGTGACAGGAGTGGCAATTGCAGGAACTATCCTTCTCTTCTTCGTAAAAAGGAATTAACAATATAGTACATTACGACCCAGCATCGTCTGGGCTTTTTTATTTCCGAAGTATCTCGACGAAGTTATCCCATTGTTGCGCACATGCGATATGAGTTACAATAAAACTAGATATCTTTGAATTACGAAATGTATATTCCGAACCATCCCGCAAGCGCGGAGCAGGGTGTTGTCAATCCTTCGCCTTAGGCGAATTGGATTGACAATGAAGCGCTTGCGGAGAAAGTGAAAATACCGCTGGGTATTTTCACGTGTGAGGAAGAAATATTTCGTAATTCAAAGTATATCAAGTTTTTATTATTAAGCTTCCTAAACCCTTTCACAATGCCTGACGATCAAAAACCATTTCATTTGTCACTTGACACACCAAGTACTCTTCCAGGAGAGGCATCACCGACACCCCAGTCGATTGTTCAAAACACGACTCCACCGCTGAATTCAACAAGCTCCCAGCCTTCGCCCTTAGGGGCTACGGCTGGCACAGCACCACAGGCAACTACCGCAATGCCAGCAGCATCTACTGCAACGGCGAACCCGTCCCAAGTTAATACAGCATCGCCACAAGTGACGCCTACTCCGACAGGAGTACCGGCACAAACACCCACACCATCAATACAACCTGTTGTACCTATTTCCGAACCAACAAAAACAGAAAATTCCGCACCCATTTCAGCACCAATTACTCTTCCTGTTACGCAACCTATTCATCCGCCCGTCATGCCAGCACAAGGCGGGGTACCACGAACTCCACGTACACCAGCCTTGCCGATGGCGCCTCACATCGTTGTTCATACAATGGAGTCGGATATACAGGATGCAAAGAAAACTCCACAAAAACATGTCGCAGAGACACCCACACAAATGAGACAACCCCTTACACCACCTACACAACCAGCTATATCCACAGTACCAACAACAAAAGGCTCTACACCTAAACTTCTTATAGGGATTGTTCTCGTTCTCGTAATTCTCGGTGCTGTTGTTTATTTTGGATATGATACGATTGCGCCACTTTTTATAAGCAAGGCAACTCTTCCCATCCCACAACCCACACCACCACGAGAAGAAAAAGTCGTGATACAACCCACGTCAACTGCTGTTATACAACCCCCGATGACCCACACCAGCTTCCTCGCAAAACCCGCCAACAAAGTATTCTCTGGTGATATTGGATCCCTCGCCATTGAAAATATTAAAGCACTCGCCACCCCCCTCACCAAAGAAGAACAGGGAACACTTGATGAAGTAGTACCCAATGTAAATACAAAAAACATTCCCCTTAAAGATTTTAGTGCACTCTTCCTCACCTCATTTCCATTCGATCTCTTTCTAGACGATTTTACATTACTCACTTATCACGACACAAAAGGAGTATGGCCAGTAGTTATCTTTAAACTAAGGCCAAACGCAGAAAACCAGAATCTTATTCTTACTAAAGCAAATATCAAGCGAACTATTGAACAAGATAGCCAAACCTCTATTACACAATTATTTACTGCAGATCCTGGCGCCCCAACCTCAAACTTTATTGACGGAAAGGTACCCAATAGCCCAGCGGAAATTCGCTATCGAACGTTTGAAAACGGTGTCGCCCTCGATTATGGTTGGCTTGGAGATAAACTCATCATTGCCACTTCATACCAGGCACTTAAAGAAACCATCGTACGGCTCCAATAACATCCCTTGCTAATCTTAAAAATTATGTGTATAACAGGAACATATGAACAAAGAACTTGTTGAAACCCTCATAAAAAAATTACAATTTGAGAAGGATGAGCTCGAACATGAGCTTGGTCAAATAAGTACAAAAACAGAGGCGGGCTATGAACTAAAGGTTCCTGATTTTGGTTCAGATACGGAAGACCCTGAGAGCGAAGAAGCTGATGAATCCGAAGCACTAGGTGCCTCACTTGCCGTGCAAAACGTCCTTGAAGCTCGACTTAATCACGTCGAATCAGCCCTACGCAAAATCGAACAAGATAGTTACGGTATTTGTGAGAAATGCAAAAAGCAGATCACTGAACGTGATTTGGAGATCGACCCTGCACGCCCTCACTGTAGAGATTGCGGAGAATAATTATATCTCGTATCGTGTATTTAGTATCTGATACGTGTCCGCCTTTGGCGGACTAATACTATGTACTGCCAAAAGATACGAAACGTATATTCAGAACCATTCCGCAGATGCGAAGCAGGGTGTTGTCAACCCTCCGCTTCGAGCGGATTGGGTTGACAACGAAGCGTCTGCGGAGAGAACAAGAATGCCGCTGGGCATTCTTGTGTGTGAGGAATATACGTTTCGTAATTTTTTATAGTATGTCTACTACTGCAAAAATATATTCTGCGACAATTGTTGGATTAAAGGCCATTCCTGTTACGGTCGAGGTAGATACCGCACCGGGGCTCTATAGTTTTAATATTGTTGGGTTGGGGGACAAGGCAGTAAATGAAGCAAAAGATCGTGTTACACTCGCCCTAAAAAACAGCGGTGTTCTTCCCCCCAACAAACAAACAAGAAAGGTGGTAGTAAACCTTGCCCCCGCGGATATCAAAAAAGAGGGGACGCATCTTGATGTTGCCATGAGTATTGGCTACCTCGTTGCTACAGAACAAATCAAAGCTTTTGATCTCGATAAGAAAATAATTATTGGTGAGCTCGCCTTAAATGGCGACATACGTCCTGTCTCAGGGGTACTCCCTATCGCTCTCGCGATGAAACAAAAGGGATGTAATGAAATTTTTGTGCCACACCAAAACGCAAAGGAGGCGACTGTTGTTGATGAACTTAGCATATATCCCATTACACATCTCAGAGAGCTTATTGAACACCTTGAAGGGAAAAAAGTAATCACCCCCTTGGCCCATGTACCCTACACAAGCGTTGCAAAAAATCATCACGACGAACACGACTTTTCCTATCTCAAAGGTCAGTATGCAGTAAAACGAGCACTCGAAATAGCAGCAAGCGGGGGACACAATGTACTCCTTATTGGTCCACCTGGAACAGGAAAGACAATGGCGGCACGAGCACTTGCCTCAATCCTCCCTCCACTTGCATACAACGAAGCGCTTGAAGTTACCGAAATTTATAGTGCAAGCGGACTGCTTAAGGAGGGGGCACACCTTATGACGGAACGCCCTTTTCGCGCCCCCCATCACACCGCATCAGCTCCCTCACTTGTGGGGGGTGGCCAAACTCCCAAACCAGGAGAGATCACCCTCGCACACCGTGGAGTACTTTTTCTTGATGAATTTACCGAATTTCAACGCAACGTGGTTGAATCCCTCAGGCAACCGCTTGAAGATGGTGTGGTTACCATATCCCGCTCGAAAGGTGCCCTTACCTTTCCTGCACGCTTCATTTTTGTAGCAGCGACAAACCCATGCCCTTGTGGATTTCTAAACGATGCGGAAATTCCCTGTACCTGCACGAGCGGAGATATTACGAAATACAAACGAAAGCTCTCCGGTCCCATCCTTGACCGTATTGATCTCCAAGTATTCGTTCCTCGCATCTCCTACGAAGACCTAAAAAGCGACACTCCACAAGAATCCTCCTCCTCTATCGCAACACGTGTACACAAAGCGCGCGCATTGCAACAAAAAAGATTCGAACATACAAACATATCTACAAATAGCGGGATTCCTTCATCTCACATTGACCGCACCATACCCATCGATAAAAAAGGGGAAGATATCTTAAAAATTGCAGTAAAAAAATATCACCTCTCCCCACGAAGTTATTATCGTATTTTAAAAGTTGCACGTACGATAGCAGACTTGGCACAAAATGAATCAGTAACTTCTCTACACATCACCGAAGCGTTACAATATAGAATAGAAACAGCCCATTAAAATAAAAACTCAAAACGTAAAATTTTTGATTTTTGAGTTGTAGTTTTGCATTTTGACTTTTAAGTTTTGAATTTTTATTATGACTCTCCGCACCCCCATTCCTCTTTATATAGTCATCCTCATTCTCACGCTTCTCACTGGAGGTATATTTTTTTATGCCTGGTATTCACAAAATGATAGGGAACTCTATCGGCTTCCCTTTGACACAAGGCCGGCAGGTGGAAACCATACTGATTTAAATTTTGGGAGTTGGCCTGACCTTGGAAATGCAGATTTTTTTCAAAATGTTCATAAAAAATTTATAGATAATCGCACGACCTTTATCGAAGCAAATCTCTCTGCCATGCAAATTACATTTTATGAAAACGGAGTCCAAAAACTTCAGGTTCCCATCCTTGCAAAAGGACGAGAAGGATCGTGGTGGGAGACTCCAGCAGGGCTTTATAAGGTAGAGCTAAAAAAGAAAAATCATTTTTCAGGATTTGGAAAGGTGTATCAACCGTGGAGTATGGTATTTCAAGGCAACTTTTTTATCCATGGATGGCCCTATTATCCCGATGGCACCCCCGTAGCATCCAGCTACTCTGGTGGCTGTATTCGTCTTTCAACCGGAGATGCAGAACAAATATATAACCTCGCAAGCGTAGGAACCCCCGTGCTTGTCTTTGAAAAATCATTTGAGAACGACCAATTTTCTTATCATAAAGAACCCCCACAATTATCAGCATCTCACTACCTTGCGGTGGATCTTGATAATAACTTCGTTTTTACGGAACATCTTCCAAAAGAAGTCATTCCCATCGCCTCTATTACCAAACTCATTACCGCTCTTGTCGCCACAGAATATATTAATATCGAGAAGGTGATGACCGTACCGAAACAATCTCTTGTATATACGTCAAAACCAAGGCTTAAGACGGGAGAGCACATCTCACTTTTTCAGCTTCTCTATCCGCTTCTCCTTGAGTCCTCGAACGAGGCAGCACTTACCATAAGCTCCTCTCTGGGAAATAGTTATTTTACGAGTCTCATGGATCAAAAAGCAAAAGCGATTGGCATGGAACACGCACATTTTGTGGACGCCGCGGGGATTAGTAAAGACAATACCGCCTCTGCTGAAGACCTTTTTAATCTTGCAAAATATCTCTATCACAACAGAAGCTTCATTTTAAAATTTACAACAGGAAAATTACGCTCTGCAACGTATGGCGCACCCATCTTTGATGATCTCCAAAATTTCAACCTCTTTTCAGATGACCCCGAGTTTGTAGGAGGGAAAGTGGGTAAAACAGAATCAGCGGGTGAAACGATGCTTGCCGTCTTTGAAATGCCCAAAGGAGACAAAAAACGCCCAATCGCCATTATCATCTTAGACTCAAAAGACAATGCAACTGATGTACGCACGCTTTACGACTGGATAAAAAATAATTACTAACTACGTAGCGATGACCTATACGGGCTGTACAGATGTATTAACTCACAACCCTGAGTGAAAAATAAGATAGTGCCTGAGCCTGTCGAAGGCCTACCATAAGGAAACCCTTCGACGTTGCTCAGGGACTATAGATAAACACCGACTTACTTAGAGTTGTGGGGAGATACCGACGAAGCGCTTGCGGAGAGAGTAAAAATACCGCTGGGTATTTTCACGTGTGAGAAATACGTGTTTCGTAATTCAAGGTACTAGACCTTTCTCACAAGACAGAGCGGTGTTTGTTCACTTGATTGACCTAGCGGATTATCCTTAAATACCGCTTCGATAAATGTATCGCTCATAGTACGATCAGACTTTCCTAACACAGAAACTCCTAAGTCGTTTGCGTCGATAACGACAACCTCATGGTGTAATTTCTTTTGTAGCTCGCACGCAACACCATTAGGATTCCTTGGCCCCAATTTTGCATATTCATTATAGGGTGGCAATGTATAGGCACAAGGGTCATCAATCGCTGCTACCTCTTTGCCACAAATTTTATAGAATAACCCCCTTATTCCAAAAGGTTTTGTAACCGCCGCAACGCCCGCAGCAAAAAGTATTCGTATGGCGCCAACTTCTCGAATAGCAAGCTCCATCGTCCAAGGACTTCCGAGACCAATACCATAAGGTGACTTGTGCACAAATCGTACTAAAAACTGCGCAAGCCGTGATGCCTTAATATCACGAATCGGAAATGCGCGCCCTTGCGAGATAGCAACAATCTTTTCACTTATAAAAATAAAATCGCCATCCTTTGCGTGTGGTATCACATATTTTTTAACCACTTCCAAAACATCATCGCCCGATACAATAATATGTGTTTTGATAGGGAATCGTAAATACAAATTTCCCCCCACGTTAATTTCTAACCGTTTCCCCTTATTTGGTGCCATGTGATTAGTAGTCATCAGTATTTAATGAATATCTTTATTTACCTTGAATCACAAAATACATATTTCGAACCATTCCGCAAGCGCGGAGCAGGGTGTTGTCAATCCCGAGTCGAAACGAGCTGGATTGACAACGAAGCGCTTGCGGAGAGAGTGAAAATACCGCTGGGTATTTTCACGTGTGAGAAATATACGTTTTGTGATTCAAAATTATTTAGTAAATGGGTTTTTTGCGCCAAGAACTTCAAAGTGGAGATGGCACCCCGTAGCCTTGCCCGTATTCCCCATCAACCCCACCACCTGTCCTTTCGCTACATAGTCCCCATACCCAGCAACGAGACTCGCAAGATGTGCATATTTTGTAAACACTCCGTTGGGGTGTTCTATCTTTATATAATTTCCATATCCTCCATTCCATCCACTTTTCGCCTCAACAACCAATCCTTCTGCTGCAGCGACGACATTGGTACCACATGCATTTGCAATATCAACTGCATTTGTCGCATGCAACACCCCCTGATTATATCCCACCGTCGGTGCTCCAAAGTATCCTCGTATATTTACAAGATTTTTAGAAGATGAAATGTTCTGCTTTACATAAGGCATCGTCCCGTCAGGAAGAATAAGAACATCACCCTCCTTTATGGTACCGTGCATAAGCTTGTTATAAGTAATTATCTCTCCTACTTCGACGCCAAACTGTGTAGCAATACTCTCAAGGGTCTCTCCTTTTGCCACCTCGTGTCGAACACCACTTACAGGAAGAATAGTGAGATGCTGGCCTTGTTGTAATTTTTGACGACGAGCAAGATTGTTTTCCCAAACAATAGTGTCGGCACTTACTCCAAAATACGTAGCAATCTCTGCAATGGTGTCGCCTTTACGTACGGTGTACACCTTCACTCCATCTTTGTCAGTGGTTGCCATCACAGGTGCGGTATTTGCCTTCAAGGCGTCGTCGATAATTTCGGTCTGAAGCGCCGAATCATCCTCACCCGAGGAATCATAATATTCTGGGTTTAGCGGACTTGCGGTACCAAGAAAAGCGGATTGTTCTGAGGTATCATTCGAATCATAAGCAAATACTGATTGCACCAACTCCGTGGTAAGATTCTTTTGATCAAACGTATCGGTGTGCAAGAAATAAAAACCGATAGCGAGAACCGCTATCGTGCTTAAAAAAACTTCTTCGGGATATAAGGTAAGACACTTTCTGCAAAATGACAACAAAAATGCCCTCATGCGTACAAAAAGAGGAAAAGACTCCTTCTTAAAGAGCCCCCATAATCGAGCACCTATAGATTGTAGTCGCGTCTCATTCATAGCTATTAGGCAAATACCCCTCGCGATGTCTTTTTAAGTCTATCATAGTCTGCTACAATACACCAACAAAACTCAAAAACCAAAAATCAAAACTACAACGCAAAATTTAAAACTCTTTCAAAATTCAAAATCATTTTTAAGTTTTTAGTTGAAGTTTTGCGTTTTGACTTTTGACTTAATGCTATATATGAACCTCAACAACCATCTAGACAATCTTAACCCATCACAGCGTAGGGCGGTACAAACAACCGATGGTCCTCTTCTTATTATTGCGGGCGCAGGATCGGGAAAAACAAAAACGCTCACACACCGCGTTGCCCACCTTATTGCACAAGGGGTTCCACCCTCTCAAATCCTTGCCGTAACCTTCACCAATAAAGCCGCCGCCGAAATGCGCAACCGCATAGATTCGTTAATTGGAAATTGGAAATTGGAAATTGGAAATTCGTTTATAGGCACCTTTCATAGTCTTGGCGCAAAACTCCTTCGCGAGGAGGCGACACAATTTAAAAGAACGCCTTATTTTACTATTGCAGACGAAAATGACGCCCTCTCTATCATTAAAACAATTACCAAAGAACTTAATCTTGATAAAGAAAAGTTTCCCCCACAACAAATCCTCGCATCTATTGGAATAAGAAAAAATAATCCTGAAAAAGAACGGAGTGAACACAACTTCTATGAATCGGTGATAAGCAACATCCAAACCAAATACGAAGAACGACTTGAAACAATGAACGCCTTCGATTTTGATGATCTTATTCTAAAACCAGGGCTTCTCTTTTTACACAACGAAGATATTTTGAAAAAGCACGCCTCCCGATGGCGCTACATCTTGATCGACGAATATCAAGACATTAATCCCTCGCAATATCTCCTCATGAAGCTTCTCGCACAAGACCACAGAAACATCTGTGCGGTAGGGGATGATGCGCAATCCATTTACAGCTGGCGAGGAGCAGACTTTACCATCTTCCTTGATTTCGAAAAGGATTGGCCTGAAGCAACCACCATCCTTCTCGAAGAAAATTATCGCTCTACACAAAACATCCTCTCTGCCGCAAACGCAGTGATTGCAAACAATAGCGTAGGAAAAGAAAAAAACCTCTTCACCAAAAATGAAGCGGGTCCTCCTATTTATCTTGTAGAATCCGATAGTGATTCACACGAAGCACGTATTTGTATTGATACTATTCTCGGTCTTATTAAAAACAAACTCGCTCATATCGATCGCATTGCTATTCTTTATCGCACCAATGCTCAATCACGCATCTTGGAAGAGATGTGTATACAAGCACGTCTTGCTTACCAAGTAATTGGTGGCACACGTTTTTATGACAGAAAAGAGGTAAAAGACATCCTTGCCTATCTCAAACTTATTATCAATCCGAAAGATATTCTTAGTCTTGAACGCATCATCAACGTCCCTGCCCGTGGGCTTGGCAAAGAAGCAATAAAACTTTTCCGTCATTCTGAGACAACAGTCGAAGAATCTCTCGACTCACCTCAGACCAATAACATCTTACACAGCAAGTACCGTAACAAGACAGCCCTCCTTGAATTTCTCAAATTTCTCGAAATGCTTCGTGCAAAAGCAAACGAATCAACGCTCACCGAAACCATCAGCTATCTCATTCGGGAAATAAAATTTAGGGAGTATCTCGATCCAAAAACGGAGGAGGGGATACGCCGCTGGGAAAATGTGCAAGAACTCATAAATGCCGCCTCACAGTACGATGCGCGCGGAGGCGACAGAATGGACAATCTCTCCGCCTTCCTCGAAACAGCAAATCTTTATCAAGATGCCGATCAGGAAAAAGATGCCCTAAGGGGTATCAAACTTATGACCATCCATGCCGCAAAGGGCCTAGAGTTTGAAATCGTATTTGTTGTTGGCCTCGAAGAAGGAGTACTTCCTCACGAACGAAGCCTGTCCGAGGACATTGCGCTTGAAGAGGAGCGTCGTTTAGCTTACGTCGCCCTCACACGCGCCAAGAAGGCACTCTATCTCTCCTTCGCGCGCCAACGCAAGGTATTTGGTGCTCTTAAAATGAATCCACCCTCCCGCTTTATTGCAGAAATACCAGAACATCTCATCGAATACACTAACGCCACCACGAGCCACACCCATATCGACGAAGACTTTATAGAATACAACTAAACGTGTATTTAGTATTTTGTATCTGGTATCTTGTATATAACCTTCTGGAGCAGGTTTATAACATAATATGAACACACAACGTTTAGGTCAACACTTTCTCACCAATAAAAACATATTGGAACGTATCGCATCTGCCATTAATCCTCAAATAGGGGATACGATTATTGAAATTGGTCCTGGACACGGAGAACTCACCGATGCAATCCTAAACTACAAACGACAAATAGTGCCTGAGCCTGTCGAAGGCCTACCTTTTTCCAAACTTATTTTAATTGAAAAAGACGAAAGCCTCGCCGAAGCCCTCAAAGAAAAATACAAAGATAATAAAAATATTGAAGTTATACCGGGCGATGCACTAAAAGTTATTCCATCTATTTGTCACTCCCGCGAAGGCGGGAATCCAGTATCACTTAATCTCGCTAATAAGCTACTAAACTACAAAGTCGTCGGCAACATTCCCTACTACCTCACTGGCTTTCTTATACGAATATTGCTTGAGCTCGAACACCCCCCACAAGAAATAGTCTTCACCATCCAAAAAGAAGTTGCTGAACGTATCGTTGCAAAACCCCCTCATATGAATCTCCTGGCCGTCTCCGTCCAATATTTCGGCACACCCGAATTTCTCTTCACCATCCCGAAATCCGACTTCGACCCGCCCCCAAAAATCGACTCAGCCACCATAAAAATCACCCCAGTCTGTCATTCCCGCGAAGGCGGGAATCTAGAAAATCAACACTTCTTCACCCTCATCAAGGCCGGTTTCTCTCATCCCCGCAAACTCCTCATCAACAATCTCTCCGAAGGCCTCGCTATCGAAAAACCAATCCTAGAACAAGCATTCAAAAAAGAGGGGATCACCCCCTTCGCCCGCGCCCAGGAACTCTCCCTCCCTCAATGGCACGCCCTCCTCTCAACTATGGTAGTTCGACTACCATAGTTGGAAATTAACGCTTAACTATGCTATAAATGCATATATGAAAAACTACCATTTTTCAATTATTATAGAACAGGATGGAGACGGATTTTTTGTAGTGTGCCCGGAATTACAGGGTTGCTACTCACAAGGAAATACATACGAAGAATCCATAGAAAATATCAAAGACGCTATCAAACTTCATCTCGAAGATAGAATTGCCACCCGTGAAAAGATAGGCGAGTTGACATCAATAAGTCTTTCATCTGTCGAAGTAGCAGTATAGGAGTATGCCCGATAAATTGCCTCGGCTTACCGCGAAACAAATAATCACAATTCTTGAGCGACTTGGTTTTGTTTTTTCTCGTGCAAGCGGAAGTCACAGAATTTATAAACATCCAGATGGAAAACGTACAACAGTACCCTTTCACGGCAAGAAAATATTGCACCCAAAAATTTTAAAATACATTCTCCGAGATGCTAGTTGTACTATTGAGACATTAGAAAATTTACTATAACCCCAAAAAACTTTTTGAGAAGAATGTGCACAAAATCCGCAAAAATGCGGATTTTGTGCCATTTGTTAGAAATTAGGAATTAGATAATAGCAATTCGTCCTATCTACAGCTTATCCACAGGTTTTCCACGGGTTTTTATTGGTATACTAAAAGGTGATGAAAACATTACTTCATCGAATTCAAGGCAAATCTAAATTGCTTTCGTTTTTGAGCATCGGTGTTGTTGCGCTTTTCCTTCTTTTTGCGCTGTTTTTCTTTTTTCGAAAGACAAATTCTTCAGAGTACAAACCTTTTGGTATAGACGTTACTTCCAACAACACCAAAAGAACTCCGGTAACTCTCGCCTCCTCGCTTACCGACGATCTTGGGGATCGGCTTAGCGATAAGGTGGTAGAAAAAATTACCTCGGCACAAAACCCCGACGACATAAAATTTAGTAGCCCGGAAGAATTTACTGGCTTTGTACAAAAGTATTTAAATGAAAGTGCTGATAACTACCAGCAAGATTTAAAACAAGATATTGCAAAAACCGTACGCGTACGTACCCGCATGAAATCCAATGCAACCGCACAAGAAAAAAAAGCATACCTTAAGGCAACGACAGCACTCTTAAACGCAAAAGAGCTTCCTGGCTTTGATGCAAATGCGGAGTCCGCACAAGCAACACAATTTTATACCGAGCTTGCAAAGAAACTAGAGGCGCTCTCCGTACCCACCGAATACTATCCTATTCATCACGAACTTGTTCGTATTACAAAAACACGAGCTCTTGCCTATAACGCCATTGCAAACACCGATGCTGATCCTGTTAAGTCCGCCCTCATGCTTAAACTCCTTATACAAACAGAACCACAGTTTGCACTTACGACACAAGTGCTTACACAGAAACTAGCTTTAATGCATTAAAGAATACAAATATGCGAATGATACGAATGGATACTAATACGTACAGGATTTGTAGTGATTCGTACAATTCGTAACATTTGTATATTGGTATGTATAACTTATGAAATCCCAAATGCAAAACTGCAACCCAAAAATCAAAACTGTTTGTCCTTCCCGACGCCCTATTTGTCATTCCCGCGAAAGCGGGAATCCAGAATCAATATCTCCAAAACAATGGTGGCTGTCCCCATTAATGTATAAAAAAATTGGGTGCACCGTCCTTATCGTTTTTGTTCTTTTTGTGAGCCAACCAGGCACAACAAATGCCCTCGCCGGAATATTGGGTGCTTTAAAAGAAATCCCCGTAGATGCGGCAAAAGTAAATGACGTAGCCAAGGGATTGGATATTTGTTCAACCGACTCATTACGTAATATAGTATCCGCGGAAGGCGTTAGCGATGCCGCATTACAAGCAGCCGGCTTTGCAGTAAAAGAAAAAAAGGGGGACCTCTTTACAACCATTTTTAATGCACCTTTTGATCTGATTCGAGATGCTTTTAATAAAAAAGAGCTTGGAAAAGATACAAAGGATATCTTAGTAAGCTGCCAGGAGATTTCAGTCAGCTTAGCAGAAGTAAGTACCAATATTGGCTTGTATACCGTTGCCTTGGCTGAAACGCAAGTGTGGTCACCAATATGTGACTTCTGGGGTACGGACCCCGCTTGTGCTAAATATCAAGCAGCCAATGCTGAAGCAGAAGGGCTACTCGCCAAGGTGACGGCTTCACTAGATCAAATTTCAATCAAAATACACACACTGCAAGATCTCGTAAAACAGCAGGAAATAACAACTAATACAAGGAAGGCTGCCGAGGAAGACAAAAAACAAAGGCAGTTGATACAATTTGATGGAATTTTGAAGAAGATTACTGAACGGTTGAAGCTTGCTTTGACGGAGACGATCAAAAGCAAAATGCTTGGCCTGCTCCAAAACAACGGCGCCCCTCGCTGGATCACCAACTGGGGCACCCGCTACGCCAACACCTACTTCAACGCGTATCAAAACACGTATCAGCAAGTATATTTACAAGAAGAACGGGGGCTCGAACAAGCCCGTCAGAGAGTTAAAAATTTTCCATCTGTTCGAGTGTATGGCATACCAAGTACAAAACCTGACGAACCAGTAGCGATACTTGCACAGCTCCTAAAGAACAACTATAACATCCTTGCTAGTATAGAAGCCCTTGGGCCTTTACGTGCAAGGAAAGCAGGGACAGATGCCGGAGAAAATGCAGAAAAAGCAGTAGCCAGATTAGACGCTGCGGAAAATGGAATGGTTGGTGATGGGGATTGCGTGTTTACTGGTAATAATTCTACCCCTGGGGACTCTGGAAGTGGTACTTTTACAGGTAGCACCAGTGGAAAAACCTCACCTAATATCATCGACACTAATTCAATAACAAAACCCACCGGCGCCAGAGGCACTGCTGCATTTCTTTACAACCCCTCACAACAATTCGCCTCAAATGCACGACTCTTGGAACCATACGTTCTGAGCAAAACCGCCATAATAGGAAACACAGGCACAGGCAGCACTGATGGTGCCTCCGATGGCTCCCACGCAACGGCGATAGAAAGTGCTGCGAACGTTCAAGAGACTGTACAAAACACAACCCAACTTGATCCGAATGATGAATTTATGACAGATGCGGACGTCTGTAATGGTGCAAAAACACAAGATGCTTGTATTGGTCTTAGCACTTATGGGTGTGGGTGGGAGCCAAAAACTCGTGGTGCTACACACGACAAGGTAGAGAACGAACTTATGGGGATCGATATTAAGCAGATGCTTAACAACACCATCGAAGAGTGGATGAACAGCTTCCTCGACAACTCCATTATTAACAAGTTGACGGGTAAAAAAGGAGGAAAAACAGCAAACATTGGCGACATCTTGAAAAAAAATGCTCTTGGACAACTCTCACAATATGGTAATTCACTTGATAGCAACAACCCAGCAAAAGATTTTATCGAACAATTCGTCTCGCAGAATGGATCGTTGGATGGGATGTTTGGCGGAAGCTCAAATGGTGGCGGCAGTAGTGGGGGAGGATATTCTGGAGGTAGCGGAGGAGGACTTGCTGGCATGACAATTGGAGACAACACAGGAGGCTCAGCACAGGGAATTGATTGTAGCGTTCTCCCTAAATCAGCACAGGCAGATTGCGAAACAGCAGCCGGTCTATTTAACACAGGACAAGATATACAACAAGAATATAATTCAGACGCGATAAATAATCTCGACCTACCAAATCGTATACAGATCGCGAATGAGCAACTTAGGGTCATTGATCAAAAGCTTCAGCAAGCAAAAACAATTTATGAAGATATTGCACGATGTCCTTCTGACAATCGACAGATTGCAAGCGATGCCCTTCCCAACATTGCAACACGCATCGTCGATAATGATGATAACAAAGCGACACTCAACGATGAACAGGCGTGGATAGACAACGCCAAAGATTCACAAAGCAAACCACAACAACTCGAACCCTCCATGCAACTCGAAAGCCAGTTCCTTACCAGTGTCGATACAGAGATTAAAGCGGTAGAACAAAGCATCCCCGAACGCTCACGTTTTGTAAATGCACTACTCGCACAAGTAGTAAGTATCAAATCCCACCTAGAAATTAACGCCGTAGAAAATACCGGCGCGATAAAAGCGACAACAAAACCTCCCGCAAATATCGGGGCAACAGGACAGGGGTGTTTTAACCCTCTTCACACCGTTGATGCCTCGGGCGACATTTTCATCCAATCACTCGCACAAAAAGCATACACTCTTGGAGATTTGTTTACCGCATGGCCAGAAACACTCAATAACACTCAGGTCCTTAGCTACAAGGTGGATCCCTTCCACGACATCACTATGTTTGTAAACAACGCCTCATCGACAGAATTCCAAAATCTCGTCCTTCAAAATAACCAAACGATAGCTATTAACTACACGACAAAACCCGCCGACACCTGTTTTGAAAACAGACATCTCGACAGATCAATCTGCGATAACACGCTGTGTGTAAATAACAGATTACCCGATGGAATAACCTACTGCGATAATCAAACAAATCGCCCCTGTGTAAGCGGTCAGCTCAATAGACTCTCTTGCACCATACAACAAAATCAGTCATGTACGCCACAAAACAACCAACTATGGTGCCAAGCCTCTTATGGAATTTTTAGATAAGTAGTAGAAATGCAAAACTATAACTCAAACATCAAAAGTAATTCAACCTGTCATTCTTGGCCCTCTTTCTGTCATTCCCGCGAAGGCGGAAATCCAGAATCAACGTTTCCTGGATCCCCGATCAAGCCGGGGATGACAGCAATGTTGGTGGTGTTTCTTTTAGTTGGATTTTTTGTACAAACCACAACACCTTCCGTGTTTGCAGGAATTTCGGCTGTAGGTCAGGGTGAAGAAGTGCTGACACAACAACAACAAGACGATTTAGCTAGAACAGATATGGCAAGGCAAGATGCTGAATTAAGGGCAGCAGGTGAAACCCCAGACACTGCCCCACGCTCAACGGCGGCGGGGGATGGGCCCAATATAGATAAAGCGAATACTGCCAAAGTTGGACTAAAAGTTAACTGTGGTAAAAGCGACTCTTGGTTTGCATGGTTTTTTAGTTGGATTTCTGACCCGCTTGCGTGTGAACTTCCCGGATTTATAGCCATAGTATTCATTAATGCCGAACTCGTTGTGTTAAACGTCATTGCCGCGTTTATGCAGTGGGTGATACAGTACCCTATCCTCGATCTCTCGGCTGTCATTGTCGCATGGCAATTTTTAAGAGATTTGGTAAACCTCTGCTTCGTCCTCGCGATGATCCTTATGGCGTTTGCGACGATGCTTAATGTTACCCAATACACCTACCGAAAGCTCTTCTTAGACGTCATTCTGGGGGCACTCCTTATCAACTTCAGTCTTGTTTTTATTGGTTTTTTTCTCGATATGAATGCGATCTCCTCCTCGTTTATGTTAAATCAGATGAGCACAGAACAAAATCTTGCTGGTCTTATTCTTAACACATCAAACATTACAAGCATTGCAGAAAAAGATACTAATGGGGTACCACTCCTCACCCTTATGGCAATGCCCGGTTTTATACTTTTCATCATCATTGTTTTTTTAGTTATTCTTATCCCTATGATTGCCCGCATCGTCTACCTCATTCAATACACCGTCCTTTCACCACTTATATGGCTTCACCTTATTTTTAAAAAAGCAGACTGGCAAAAATGGTGGAAAGAATTTCTTACCTGGTGTTTTATGCCTACCGTATCGCTCTTCTTTATCTATCTTGCTTTTGCAATTTATGGCCCAATGTATAGTTCAATCTTCAAACCAGGAGCCGGCATCACCTCCCCACTTGTAAACTTCACTATCACTGCGATACTTCTCGGGACACTCCTTATGTCTGCGGTGGCCGCAGCATGGAAAGGACTCGACAAGCTTGCGTCATTCGTTCTAGACATAGCTATGGCTGTCGCAACAGGAGGTGCTGGTGCTATTGCAAAGTCAGGTCTCGGCATGGCAGCAAAAGGTATGGGGGGAAAGTTAATGCAAGAGGGGGCAAAACGAGGAGGATTCATAGGCGGTAAACTAATGAAAGCAGGAAAAGGAATACAAACAGGCGTAGGCAAGCTCGACGATACTGATGAAAGACTTAAGGTAGCAGATAGTACGACAATAGGTGAGATGCGTAAGAATTATCAGAAAAAACAAAACCCGAATACACACGACCTAGATACCATGCATAAATTAGATGTGAAACACGCAGAAAATCTGGTAAAAGAGGGAAAAAAGTTTGAGCCAGAAGAAACAGAAGCTATCTACCGTGCAGCAAGTGCAGAAAAGGATAAAGACAAAAAGAAGGAAAACATGGAATGGTTTGTTAAACATGCCGGCCAATTTGACGAAAATGCACTCAAGAAGAGTATGCAGCCCAAGGGTGCCATTGCAGGAGATGTGGTAACTAAGGGAAAACTCGCTGACCATTTTAACAAAGAGGGGAGGTTAGATGAAAAAACTCTCGCGTCTGTAGATCTCGGCAACAGGGAGGTGCGAACCCAATTACAAAACGAGTCGCCCGATACGTTTAAGGCTCTAGTAACATCTCATCCCGATTATCATGAAAGCGTCCTCGCGGCAACAACATCCGAGGAAAAACAACAAGCCATGAAAGTTGTTGTCGATGGTATGAGCCCTACAGCACTTGCATCCCTAAATATGGAACACCTAACAACAGGAAATGGTTCTCGCGAACGCCTTGCCGCCATACGAGAATCGAGCCGTGGAGCAGCAATATTAAGTAACGCCTCAAGTAGACAAGGAGGCTCTCAATACGCAGAAAGAATACTTACTGACATACATAGTAGTAAGGATGGATTTGCACAACTTAAAAAAGTTAATTCTCAATTTTATCAAGATATCGTAGCAAACAAACACATGTATGCTAAAATGGCCGGCGATAACGAATCGCTCAAAACAGATCTGCTAGCACTTCGAACAGAAAAGGATGAACAACGCGCTGAACAAATGGCTACCTCCGAACGTCGGCACCAAGAGACAATCAAGACACAACAAGATCTTGCACAAGCCCAAAGAGATCTCGCCGAAGCACAAAAAGCAAAAAATACGGCTCCTGTACCACAAGGATGGCAACAAACAAGCGGGGGAATAGTAATACCACGAAATAGTAGAAAATAAGAAGCCACTATAAAAATCTGGAACACAAACCAAATGCAAATCAATATTTCTCAACAACAATTTCGCGAACGCCTTGATCTCATTCCTGACGATCTTCGAAAGGCAATTTTTTCTGCCGAAACTCAAGAAGTATTAAATAAAATAATCACAAAATACTCGCTTAGCGAAAAACAAGCCGACAGACTTCGGGAAAATACCTCCTGGGTGTTTATGGGTTTTATTCATCCAGACATTCTTAAAGACATTTTTGTAAAAGACCTTGGCGTAAGTATGATAGTTGCCACTGCAATTGCTGGAGACCTAAACCACGAACTTTTTATACCTCACAAAAAATCGATTACTGAAGTGCTTTTGACCTACCCACCTAAAAAAGAATGGTTAGAGATGCCAACTGCTACCACCCCAGCTCCGACAATTAAGCCCATCGCACCAACGACGACCACGCCAGTCATTCTGAGTCCGCAGGCGAAGAATCTCCCGCCTCCAGCACCAGCGGTAGATGAGAGATCCTTCGGCACAAGCCTCAGGATGACAGAAGAAAAAAAGACTCCTCCCGTCGAGGCGAGGCTCGCTATGGGCGGCAAGCCCGAGGATGACAAGAAAACGTTTCGCCCTATTGCGCCGCCACCGCTTCAGGTTGCACGACCGCTAGGCTCACGCCCCTCAATTCTCGAAGTCCAACGAGGCACAGACGACATACGACGCGCGCCGCAAGCACCTGTTGGGGAGTATGAGACGCAGAGTGTGCCACCGATCAATACAAAGAAGTCCGACTTCCAACAAACAAACGAACGTCAATACTTGGGAGGTCAAACTTCTACCACCCCCCCTGTCATTCCTGCGCAGGCGGGAATCCAGAGTAACGTTCAACTTGGGGAAGTCGGACTTCCTACGACCGTCGATCAAACACCACACGTGATGTTTAAGTATGTTCATCCTGAACCACCTACGATGACGCAAGTACCAAATTCTAGTATCCAGCCCTCAACGCCCACACCACTAACCCCCAAGCCAGTTGCACCGACGACGCCTCCTGTCATTCCCGACGCTCCAATGTCCGGAAGTTCGACTTCCGACCAACCACAAAACGCCCCTTCGACAAGCTCAGGGAATATAATTCCTCCTTTCATTCCCGCGACTAGTAGTGAGCTTAGTCGAACTAAGGCGGGAATCCAGGGAAACGTTCAACTTAAAGAGGTTGAACTTCCAAAGGAGGTTCAACCTCTACCTAGAGACACCTTCCATAAAACACCAGTGGAACATGAAAACGCTCTTCCTACAGAACACCGGGTGATGGATTTAGAGGAGTATCATACCGACCCTTCGGTACGACGTCAATTTGGGGAAGTCGGACTTCCTGCGTCTCCTGCCAAACCTTCGCCCTCAGGAGCTACAACAAACACGGCAGGTGATATAGTTCAAAGTGGGAATATGTTAAACTTAAAAGATTAACATACCAATATACGAATTATGCGAATGATACTAATGGATACGAATGAGAAACAGAATCGAATGATACGTATTCGTAGTGATTCGTATCATTCGTAACATTTGTATATTGGTATATTAAATTTATGCAGGCGATGGTGCCACAATTTATTGATGTAGAGGACAAGATCACACCATTTCTCACAATGAAGCAGTTCTTTATGTTTGTGGTTGCGGGTGCCATGTGCGCAATGCTCTATCCCTTTCTCGAAACGACACCATGGATGGTGATAAGCGCAGCAATTATGGGAGTAAGTGCAGCATTCGGGTTTATAAAAATAAATGGCAGATCGTTCTCAACAATCCTTTTTGCATGGTTTAAATACATCTGGAATCCACATCTCTATATTTACCAACGAGGATTTGTCGTAGAGAAAAAAGAAACAAAACAGGTCATCGAAGAAAAAAAACCAATACAAGAACGAACATCCGAAGAACGCCTAGAACAAATAGCACATCTCCTCGACGCAAGAGGAAAACAATAGATTAACATACAAATATACGAATTATGCGAATGATACTAATGGATACTAATACGTACGGTATTTGTAGTGATTCGTACAATTCGTAACATTTGTATATTGGTATATTAAATTTATGGCTAAAGAATCATCACCTACACAACAATTTGTTGAAATAGATACCTTCCGAGATGGAACGGTAATCCTTAAAAATGGAAGTCTGCGTGCTATTGTGATGGTGCAAGGTGTTAACGTGTACCTCAAAACAGAGACCGAACAAAATGCAATTGTAGGAGCCTTCCAAGAATTTTTAAATGCCCTCGATTTTCCTATAGAAATTGTCATCCATTCTAGAAAGTTAAATATTGTGAAATACCTTGATCTTGTAAATGCGCAAAAAGAAAAAGAAACAGACGACCTTCTTCATACTCAAATCGAAGAATATATCGCCTTCATACGAGATTTGGTAAGTACTTCGACTATTATGTCGAAACGATTTTATGTCACCGTGCCTTATGATGTTATCTCTGTTTCTGGTGGGGGGGGACTCTTTGGTAAATCAAAATCAAAAGAAGAACTTTCAGAAGATTTTGAGACAAAAAAATACCAGCTCGACCAGAGGACTGATGTGGTGATGGGGGGACTACAACGCATCGGCGTAAATGCAGTACGCCTAGGCACCGAGGAACTCGTAGAGCTCTTCTACAACTTCTACAATCCACAAGAGACAGAAAAGGTCAACATCGATATCGCAAAACGACTATCATTGACATGATTAACATACAAATATACGAATTATGCGAATGATACTAATGGATACTAATACGTACGGTATTTGTAGTGATTCGTACAATTCGTAACATTTGTATATTGGTATATTAACCTTATGAATTTCCCATTTTTTGGAAAAAAAGAAGAAAAAGAGCCAGAGTCTTTTGGTGCGCTCCCTTCACAGCATGCCTTTGCTGCCGAGTCTCTTCAGGATCTCCTTGCCCCACCAGGAATAGAGGTATCAAACGATTACCTCAAGATAGGTTCCCTCTATACAAAAACTCTTTTTATCTTCTCCTATCCCAATACTCTTTCGAGTGGTTGGTTCTCTCCTGTGGTAAATCTCGATAAGGGGTTCGATATCGCAATGTACCTTGACCCCATCGACACCGCAATGGCGCTCAAAAACCTTCGAAAAAAAGTAGCACAAATCGAGTCCCAACTCATGGAACAACAAGAAAAAGGATTGGTACGCGACCCCCTCCTCGAATCATCCTATAAAAATATCGAGGAACTCCGCGATCAGCTTCAGCAAGCACAAGAACGGCTCTTCCATTTTGGAGTATATATGACCCTCTATGCACCCGACGTAAAATCACTCGAAAAATATGAAAACGAACTCTCTGGAATGCTTGAGGGAAGAATGATCTATATAAAACCAACTCTCTTCCAACACCTTGAGGGGTTTCAAACCACCCTTCCTCTAGCCATAGACAAGATACAGGTCTACAACCCCATGAACACCCTTCCCATCTCCACCATCTTTCCTTTCGACTCCGCAGAACTTACCTCAGACAAAGGCATTCTCTACGGTATCAACATGCACAATAATGGGCTTATCATTTTTGATCGTTTCTCACTTGAAAATGCCAACATGGTGGTCTTTGCAAAATCAGGTTCAGGAAAATCATACTTTACAAAACTCGAAATTTTACGAAGCCTCATGATGGGCGTAGACGTGCTAATTATCGATCCAGAAAACGAATACCAGGCTCTTGCGGAGGCAGTTGGAGGAGGATATTTTAAAATTTCACTCTCATCAGAACACCGCGTCAACCCCTTTGATCTCCCTCCCATTCCGCCTGATGAAGCACCATCCGACGTCCTCAAATCCCACGTCCTTAGCGTCACAGGACTTCTCAAAATTATGCTCGGGGAAATCACACCAACCGAGGAGGCACTTCTCGACCAAGCCCTTCTTGAAACATACGCCGCGCGTGAAATCACTCCGACCAGCGACTTTGCAGGAAAAACTCCGCCCCTTCTCGGCGACCTACAAACAGTGCTTGAGAGTATCGAGGGGGGAGCAGATATTGCAAAACGTCTCGAAAAATATACACGGGGTACGTATGCGGGTTTCCTCAACAGCCCCTCGAACGTCTCTATTCGCAACCGTCTTACCGTCTTCAACATTCGCGACCTCGAAGAAGAGCTTCGCCCTATTGCTATGTATATGATCCTCAACTTCATGTGGAGCCTCATTCGAGCAGAGTTCAAAAAACGTCTTCTCATCGTTGATGAGGCGTGGGTACTTATGAAATACGCTGACGGGGCAAACTTCCTCTTCGGCATGGCAAAACGCGGAAGAAAATATTATCTCGGTATCACCACCATTACACAGGACATCAACGACTTTTTACGTTCACCCTTTGGTATGCCTATCGTAACAAACTCCTCTCTCCAGCTCCTCCTCAAACAATCTCCCGCCACGATTGATGTAATTGGTACGACATTCAACATCACCGAAGCCGAAAAAATGATTCTTCTCGAGGCGGGCGTAGGAGAGGGAATACTCTTTGCAGGACTCCGCCACGCCGCCATCCACGTCATCGCCTCCTATACAGAAAACAAGCTTGCCACCACGAAACCAGAAGAAATGTTAGCAAAAGCAAAAGAAGCACAATAAAAAGTCAAAACGCAAAATGCAAAACTTCAACTTAAAATTCAAAAATATCGTTGTCATTCTACCGCCATATTGGGCAAACCTACGAAGAATCCCTCGCTTGTGCACCACCCAGAGACTCCTCGACAAGCTCGGAATGACAATGGTGTTACTAGTTTTAAGTTTTTACTTGCAGTTTTGACTTTTGAATTTTAAGTTAATGTTATACTTATAATGATGCGTCAACTATTTATAAAGCTATTCACAGACGTAATATTCCCTGAGCGAAGTCGAAGGGCTACCTTACTGTTGGTGGCAATGGTGGGGTTAAGTATAGGGCACCTAACCTATGCTCAAAATAGCCACATCCTTACATGGAGGGCAAACACCTACGCCCCACCCGGGTACCTCGGAAGATCACTTCCTACAAAAGGGTCTACACTTACCCTAAACCTCGTAACCTTGAATCCCTCCGAATCCTTCTCCAATGTCTTCTTTGCATGGTACCTCGACGATGTAAAACTCTTTGAAGGCATGGATAAACCCACCCTCCAAACCACCGTGCGCCAAAAACCGGGCATCTATACCGCAAAGGTCTTTTTGCGCTACCCCGATGGATCTCCAGAGACCATCACCGCCCCCGTAAAGGTAGTTGCCCCAGAGGTGTTTTTCGTGGAAAGTACCAGTTTCCTAAAAGGTGGCGAGATAAAAACATCGCCCAAAACACTCAACCTCCACGCCCTTCCCTTCTTTTTTAATGTCACCTCACTTCTTGAACTAGGTTTTGCATGGAAAATAGGCGACACGATTAGTAATGAATCGCCAGAAAAGCCCGATAATGCCACTATTACCATCCCCAGCAACGCCCCCGCCTACTCTCAAAACATCGTCTCCGCACTCGTACAAAATCTCCGCAACGCCCGCGAACAAGCAGCACAGTCGCTAACCATTACGACATTGTAGAACTCAAAAGTCAAAATGCAAAACTACAACTTAAAACCCAAAAATACCGTTGTCATTCTGAGGCATCATCCGAAGAATCTCTCGCTTTCAAAACAAGTAGTAATAAAGATATCCTTCACTACGTTCAGGATGACATCTAAGGGAGTTAGTGCTTCTTCAATTCTCGCAGCCCTCCTCCTACTCGGCTTTTTTGTATTTCAAATAACACCTCTTGCGTTTGCGGTTGGTGATAGTCCAGCACCGAGTCCTGGGGAGATGATACAAAACAGTCTTCCAACAAATCAGTCCCCAATACCTCCGAGCGTAGCTGCGCCAGCCGATAGCAACGGAAGAGGCGTCAACTTCATCCCCAATGTCCACCTAAACTATATAATCCCTGGTGTAAATAATGACCAAAAAGAGCTTGACGTCTCATCAATCCAAAATCTTCAGGAAAAGTTTATTAAACCCTTTTTTAATACTCTCTTCGGTATTGGGGGGATTATCGCTGTCTTTGGTATTGCGCTCGGTGGCCTCCAACGCATGGCGGCGGGAGCAAGTATCGGAAGTGTACAAGCAGGAAATGACAAAATTTTTAATGCTATCGTTGGTGTTATTATCCTCCTTAGTAGTTTTCTTCTCCTCCGCACCATAAATCCAAAGATACTAGGCGGCGTAAATGGTAAGGGGGATTGTAAAGATACCGGGCAACTAAATAACCCGGAAGCGGCAGCAAAAAACTCCCTCTGCCCCCTCCCAAAGTTCACAGAATCAAAAGTACAAGTAAATCCAAGCCAACCATCGGCAGATAATTCAGTAAACCAAGCCAATGCAGATCAAAGAAATCAAACCAATACGCAAGTCAATGACGCTGTAGCAGCAAATAAAGCAAGTGTTGATAAGCTAGTCAATGAGGCAAAAACAATAGAACAAAAAAATGCTACTATTGAAACGCTTAGAACTAGAATAGCTGAACAAGAAAGCCTCCAAAAAAGCTTTGAAATAAAAGCGGCTGAACTTACTACCCTTAAAAGGCAACTTGACCCATTGCTTAATGATTCCAATGTTGCAACATCGATAACGGACGCTCAAGCCACAGTAATCAATAATGCACTCAAAGACGTTAAAGATGGGGGACATATAGAGAAACAAGGCTCCACATGGTATCACATCTCTTCGCTTACGCAGCCTGTAATATTAGACGGAAATAATAATGCTGGGGTCAATGGTGGTAGTGTAAATTATTTTAATTCAAGGGTATACCAACCAATAAAAACACAATGGGCAAACATGAACAAGTTAGTTGACGGAACTAAACGACAAATAGCATATATGCGAACCGCACAATCAAAATTAAATCAAGAAAAGCTTGATCTACAAACACAAAAAAACAAAAAATAAGCAATAACGGGTAACGGGTCGTAACGGGGTAACGGGGACAGCCACCATTGTTTAATCTTTTGCGTGATGTAATATAGATAGTATGCCTCGAACTGCTAGAATTGATGTTGGTGGAGAAATCTATCACGTCATTAATCGTGCGAATGGTCGCTTGGGAATATTCGATGAGCCCGAAGACTATGCGTTATTCGAACAGCTTTTGCTTGAAACGAAAGATGTCGTTGATATGCGCATTTTTGCGTATGTTGTAATGCCAAATCACTGGCATTTAGTACTTCGTCCACAAAACGATGGAGATCTTGGAATGTTTATGCACCGCGTTTCAAACGCACACACAAGGAAAGTGCATGCAAAAACACGAACAAATGGTTCCGGACATCTCTATCAAGGTCGCTATAAATCATTTCTCGTTGATACTGATACCTATCTGCTCACGCTTATTAAATATGTCGAACGCAATCCTGTTAGAGCAAAACTTGTGGGGCAATGCGAAGACTGGCGATGGGGAAGTGCTTGGAGGCGGGTACATGGAGAAAAGAAAGAAGAGAGGCTCATTGATTCACTACCTACGCTCCTTCCCTATGATTACAAAAATTGGATAAATACGCCGGACAAGATAGGCGATCTTTCTCTTATTCGCACTTCTCTTCAGAAGGGTGCGCCATTTGGGAAAGAAAAATGGGTCCACCAGATGATTACAAAGTTTCACCTTGAATCGACCTTGCGTAATCCAGGCAGACCAAAGAAATTCTAAAATTATAATGTATTATACCACATAAAATATAAAACAATGGTGGCTGTCCCCTTTATCTGTGAATAACATCTTTGCTCTAAAATGTTATTATTAATTACATGACACAACGACAAAAAATAATTGTACTGAGCATATCCTCCTTTCTGCTTCTTGTGTTAGGCGTGTTTATTTACCTCCTTCTCAACAGAAAGACTACTGGCACACCACAAGACACCTCCACTAATACGAGTGGCGATCAAACGACGCAGATAGACACCTCTCCTCCGTCAGAGGTTGTTTTTACACAAGAGACAGAAAATCCCGTCTCTGTATCTACTTATCGCAATAATGTTCTCTATTTTATTGATGAGGCGGGTGCACTATGGGAAAAACAGATGGGGGAGACCACGGCATTATTGCCCTCAGCATCAAGCACAGAATCTTCATCAATGGGAACCCCTGTCCGCATAGGCACCTTTACTGTACAAGATGCAAACGCCATGTTTAGCTCTCCCAATGGAACTCTTCTCGTGGGCGAAGGAGCAGTAAGTGCACAGAAAAAGTTCTCCCTCATCAACCCTAAAACAAATAGCACGGCATTATTGCCCCAGGGAGTGCGTGAGGCACGTTTCTTAAGCGACGCCGAACTTGTCTACTATAAAGATTCTTTTGCGACCACAGGTATTTTTATTTACGACATTGCAAAGAAAAAAGAGCGTCTTATAAAATCCCTCTCTCCGCTCGACATTCACATACGCCTCATCAATAAAAACCTCCTAATGATCGCAGAAAAACCAACAAATGGATTCACAAACCTCATCCTCTCCCTCAACCTTCAGACAAAAGAACTCAAAGATTACTTCTCGAACTTCCTCGGTGCCTCCCTCTCTGTTGTAGGAGAAAATAGGGTACTTGCCTTTGTTCAAAACCCAAAAGACGAAGACCTTAATAACCTCTACAATCTCGTCCTCCTTAACGAATCAGGAAAAATCACCCACACATTAAATATCACTACCATTCCCGAAAAATGTACGATCGACAATAGGGGAACATATCTTTATTGCGCCGTCCCTATGGAGTGGAGCAAAAACATGCCTGGACTTAACCTCCCCGACGACTATTATAAACAGGCAACAGATTTTACTGAAAAAATATATAGGATAGATCTTATCACCTTTACGGCGGATGAGATAACACCCAATGCAAGAATCGAAGACGCCATCTTTCCCTCTGTAAGCGAAGACAACTCAAGACTCTACTTCAAAAACAGAAAAGATGGTTATATATATTCGCTAGTGTTACCACTAGCTCAATAAAATTTCTACTTTCTAAAAACCACTGTCATCCTGAATGAAGTGAAGGATCTCTCTATAAAAGAAGATCTTTCATTTCTGGATTTATTTGTTGAATTAATTCAATCTTCCTCTTTCGTAACCACCCTTTTGTTTTCTTTTCCGCCACAATTGCTTCTTCTGGACTATTGAATAGTTCATAATACACGAGTTTGTTTACATTGTACTGTGCAGTAAATCCAGAAACCAGTTTATGTGTATGTTCATACATACGTCGCTCCAAATTATTAGTGACGCCTGTATAAAGAACACTCCCTCCCTTATTCATCGCTATGTAGTCATAATACTCTTTCTTCATAAACGAGGGATCCTTCGGCTAAAACCTCAGGATGACGAAAATTTTTGTTGAAAATTAGATATTAGTAATTAAAAATTCCGTTATGGGTATGGTTTCACCACCACATATCTCTCATCACCATTACCGATGCTTTCGGTAACGATATCGGGGTGGGTGGCTAGCTCAAGATGAATTACTCTGCGTTCAAAAGGTCTCATAGGAGGAAGTTTTATCTCTTTTTTTGTCATTACTACTTGGCGCGCTACCTTGCGAATATAGTCCTTGAGTTTTGTCTCTCTTTCACCTCGATAGTTATTGATGTCAATCGAAAACATTCCCTCGAACCCCTTTCGTTTTGCAAGTAATTTCAACATTTTCTCAATATCATGAATGTTTTCACCTTCTTTTCCAATCATGTATCCCGCATCATCAAGCGAAATACTTACCTTAGTCTGCATACCCCCCTGAGCAATTGAAACACCAGGGTTTCTAATACCCATGTTATGCAAAAATTCTTCAATAAGTCCTTTGAGTTGTTCCATAATATTTTATATCGTCATGGTCAGAACTTACATATTTGAGCGTAGTTCAAGGAAAAAGCGAGAAGTGGAGTAAGCGATATTAAAGAGATATCGTGTCGAGCATCGGAGCTTTTGACGAAGAAATACACCAAAAATGTAGGTTCTATTCTTTCATTAGTTTTTTAGTGACAATATACTCTCCCATCGAAAACAATGAGCTCGCCACCCAGTACAACCCTACCACTGCTGGTAGTTTTACCAAAATTGTAAGCGTGAGTAAAGGGAAGATGAAATTCATCGTCTTCATCATCTGCGCAGCATCTCCTGTGGCTGTTTGCGGCATAAAATAACGTGACTGTAAAAATTGTAGTATTCCCGCAAGAATAGCTACGCCAAGATAGGGGACACTTATGTCAAAAAAACCAAGAAAGGTGTGCCCCAGAGGAAGTGCAATGTGGACAAATGAGTAGGGGTATGAAAAAGCGATTTTAGGATCA
This sequence comes from Parcubacteria group bacterium, assembly GCA_016217555.1. Taxonomy (GTDB): domain Bacteria; phylum Patescibacteriota; class Minisyncoccia; order UBA6257; family JACRHW01; genus JACRHW01. The sequence goes on along the minus strand of JACRHW010000004.1, from coordinate 17,345 downwards.
AACGCTGTCATGCTAATTTGATAGAGTGCAATAAGAAGTGTAACTTGTACGATAATAAACACGAATCCAGAAAAAGGATTGATTTTATGTTTTGCATATACATCAATCATCGCCTTCACCTGCTTTTCCTTCTCATCTTTAAGCTCTTTTTGGATACAAACAACTTCGGGTTGTAATTTTTGCATCACAAGCTGGTAGCGCATGTTCTTATAGAAGAGGGGGAAGATAAGCACGCGAACAATAATCGTAAACAAAAGAATAGCAACACCCGCATCAGAAAAAGCGATTGTGTTGTACACAAAAAATAAAAGATTTATGAGGGGACGAAAAATAAATTCGTTGTAGAGAAATGACATAGTAAAAATTCAAAACTTAAAGGTCAAAACGCAAAACTTTAACTCAAAAATCAAAAGTTTTACGTTTTTAGTTGCAGTTTTGACTTTTGCGTTTTGAGTTTTTAATTAAATAAATGTGCCTTACTAAATACTTCGATAAGTTCCTTTTCTAATTCTTGATAGGGGAGCGTAACCACCGCACCGCCCTGTACCCTTATTATCACATCATACCCTTTTTTAAAAGAAGCCAGCTTAATATGTATAAAAGATCGTATTCTCCGCTTAACGAGATTTCGTTCCACTGCCTTTTTGCTTACCTTCAGGGATACTACAATCGCAAACCGAGAGAGAGACAATCCATTCTCTCTTGCATATACAACAAAAAAGGGCGTCGTCGCCTTTTTCCCTTTTTTAAACACCTCCTCAAAATTATGAGTCCGAAGAAGCCGGTGTGGTTTGGTAAGCATATATTTCTCTCCGTCATTCCGAGCCTGCCGAGAAATCTCTTGATTTCATAACCAGTGCAGTAGAAGGAGATCCTTCACTACGTTCAGGATGACAAGAAGGAATTTTATACACTCAAAGATTTGCGCCCCTTCCTACGACGATTCTGCAACACCTTACTTCCCCCTGGAGTGGCTGAACGTTTAAGAAACCCGTGTGTTCGTGCGCGCTTCTTCTTTTTTGGTTGATAGGTTCGTTTTGGCATATATATGTATTATGCACATTCTTCTTAATTTTTCAATAACTCCCACCCCCCCCACCCAGACCAAAAACGAATCCTCAAGGGGGAGTCAGGTTGTATCGCTATAATAGGGGGACTATAACGGTCACCCCGCTTTACGATGAGTTTTTGGTTTGGGTGGAGAAGAATTCTGGATTCCCGCCTTGGTTCGACTAAGCTCACCATAAATCGCGGGAATGACAAAGAAAAAAAGAAGAAAAACAATTTGTGTGGTGTAATTTTAATTTTGTTTTGTATATTCACTCACCAATAAATGAGTAAATTTCAACATAATTTCAAAAAATAAAGTTGTTCACAATTTCTTCACAATTTCTTCGTTGGTCAAGACTTGCTTAGGGTATAGGTGGTGCTATAATTCGGGTATCAAATAATTTTTTATTCTTTTTCTCATGAATTTCGACGAATTGTGGCAACGAATTTTAGGGGAATTAGAATTACAAATTTCAAAAGCAAATTTTATTACGTGGTTAAAACATAGTAGCCTCTCTGGTGTTGATCAAGGAACTGCAAAAATATCATTAAAATCGAATTTCGCAAAAGAGTGGGTGGAAAATAAATACCATAAGCAAATTATTCGTCTCCTTCACACCCATGACAGCTCTATTAAAAATGCCGAGTACGTCATCCTTTCCACAAGTACCACGGCAACTGCGACACCTCTTAGACATACACAACTACCAACAGAAGAATTCCAACTTGAAATTGCAGAACAAGGGGTCGATCCTTCTACCGGCCTTAACCCACGATACACCTTTGATCATTTTGTAGTCGGCCCTACTAACGAGCTTGCTGCAGCGGCATGTTTTGCAATTCGTGATGCTATTGGAAAAAAATATAATCCGCTCTTTATTTATGGAACGGTTGGTGTAGGAAAAACTCACCTTCTTCAGGCAACAGGAAACGAAATAATGAAACAATATCACAATAAAGTGAAGGTACTTTATGTTACCTCAGAAAAATTTACGAACGATGTTGTTACCGCTCTCCAAAATAAAAGCCTCGAGAGAATTGAAGCGATGAAACACAAATATAGAGATGTTGATGTACTTATCATTGATGATATTCAGTTTATTGGAGGGAGGGAGCGTACCGAGGAGGAATTCTTTCATACGTTTAACGCACTCTTTAATAATAATAAGCAGATTATTCTGTCTTCTGACCGCCCCCCGCGAGCCCTACCAACCCTTGAAGAACGCTTAAAATCTCGTTTTGAGGGAGGAATGATTGCGGATATTCAATTTCCCGAATACGAAATGCGTGTAGCAATTTTACGTAACAAACTTATAGAAAAAAATTTGGAACTTCCTGATGAAATTATCAACCTCATTGCCACAAAGGTACAAAAAAACATAAGAGAGCTTGAAGGGATGCTTACGAAGGCCATTTTCCTTACCCGACAGCGCGGGGTGCCTCCAGAAGTGGTAGAAATGGAGCGTATTTTACAGGCATATCTTGATAATCCTATTAAAATGATATCGCCTCTTAAAATTATCAAGACGACTGCTGATTTCTTTGAAATTAATGAAAAGGAAATAATGGGGCACGACCGAAAAAAAGAAATAGTTCTCCCTCGTCAGGTGGCAATGTATCTTTTACGAAAGGAACTCAAGGCTTCGTATCCTTTCATTGGAGCAAAATTTGGAAACAGAGATCATACCACCGCTATTCACGCATATAACAAAATAGAGAGAGAAATTATAAAAAGCACAAATCTCAATAGAATGATCTCAGAGATTATAGAAAGAATACATAATAGTTGATAAACTATACCAATATACGAATCATGCAAATGATACGAATGAGTACGAATACGTAAAAAAATTCGTACGATTAGTATCATTCGCAACATTTGTATATTAGTATTTTATACATTCGTATTGTGGATAAGGTAGGGATAAGGAGGGGTATAAGTAGTGGAAAGGTGTGTGCATAAAACGGGAATAAAAAACAAAGTTTCAGAAAGATTTTTTAAACGAAAAGTTATTCACATATATATACTCCATCTATCCCTCTTTTATACACATAGTAGTGTGAATACTTTTTTGAGACTATTTCTTAAAAAATGTTTTCTTCCACAGAATTTCTTTTCTTTATTACTATAACTACTAATTTAATATATTAAATAATAACGTTACGGTATGAAATGTATTTTATTAAGAGACCATTTAAATAATGCATTAAGTATTGTAGAAAAATCATTAGGTACTAATGAGATAATGCCTATTTTAAAAAATATTCTTATTAAAGCACAATCGGGTAAGATTCAACTTATTGCAACCAATTTAGAAACAGCTCTTATTGCAACCATTCCAGGAAAAATAGAAGAGGAGGGGGAGGTTGCTGTTTCAGGTTCTCTACTATTTCAGGTAATAAACAATATCAAAGATGAAAAAATAGAATGTAGTACAAAAGATAATCAATTACAGATACATACCGATATGTTTCAGGGGGAGTTAGTAACGGTATCTATTTCAGATTTTCCTCTTATTCCAAAAATTCAGGAAACCACCTACGTTGAGGTAGAAGCGAAGCAATTTAAAAAGGGAATAGATACAGTGTTTCTTGCAATATCTTTTAATACCATTCGTCCTGAGCTTAATGGAATGTATGTGAGTATGCATGAGAGTAAGAAAAAATTAATACTTGCAGGAAGTGATGGATTTCGACTTGCAGAAAAACAGATAGATATACTTAAGAGTGAGGTAGAAGCTATCTCTTGTATTATTCCTACAAAAACATTACAACTTCTTGGGCGCATGCTTGATACTTCACCGACAGGAGTATTAAAAATAATAATAGAAGCACATCAGAGTGTATTTATACTTGATGGATTTGTTCTTATTTCGAATCTTGTCGATGGTACTTATCCTTCTTACGAACATTTTGTTCCGAAAGAGTTTGAAACCGAACTTTTAGTAAGTAAAAGTGGTCTTACTGATGCTGTTCGTCTTTCAAGTGTTTTTAGTTCAAAACTTAATGATATCACTATGCATATAGCACCTGACGAGGGAGTTGTTAAAATAAAATCTTCAAACACTGTATTTGGTGCAGGAGAAATAAATGTTCCGGGACAAGTGAAGGGAATAGAACAATTTTTAAGGATGAATGCTCGTTATATTCAGGATGGAGCTAAAGCAATAGATGATGCAAATCTTAAAATAAGTATCGTCAATGGAGAAAAGCCTATTAAAATAGAATCTCTTATAGATAAAAGTGCCTATTATATTGTGATGCCTATTAAAATCTAGTATCTAGTATTGCATAATTGGGTGTTTTGATGGATGTCAAGATAATAAGAATAAGTTTGAAAGACAGTTAATTTTTTATAAATTTGTTTAAAAGGGTATATCAGATACATTCCTAGTTTTTACCAAACAAGATTATTTCTTTTGAAGTTGTTTTTCCTGAAGCGTTTGTTGCCTCAATACGAAGAGAGTTTTGCATATAAAGTTCTCCTCTTGAAATAGTAAAGTGTTCTGTGATGTGTGGAGAAGTATTGTCTTGAACAAGTGTATCATTAAAAAATATTTTTACGTTTTGTGGAGTTTGGTTAAAGGAAACATCTCCATCAAAAGGAAGATAAATATAACCTCCATTTTCTGGATTTGTTATTTCTAGTGTGATGGGAAGAGAAATAATGACAGGAGGTTTTTGAATAGCATCAAAAAGAGAGGAGGGTGGTAAAGGAGATATAATAGGGGATGTTTTCGTTTTTTTAATTTGGATATTGTTTTGTGCGACCCATGCAAAAACTGGTTCCTCCCAATTTTTAAATTGTGCATCACTATTAGGGTTGAGTGGTTCTGCTCCTTGTGGGTTGTTTCTATCTACATAATAAAGAATATCATGTACTTCGTTATGCATTGATCCATCGGGAGAGGATATTTCGGTAATATATTCTCCATTTAACATCGGTTTATTACTGTAGACGGGAGTTGGTTTTGTAAAAAATTCTTTAGGACGTGTTGGGAGAACTTGTGTATAAAAATCATGAAGAATAGGCACTGCGGCAAGAATACTGCCTGCATTTTTTTGCATAGGAGTATTGTCGTTATTTCCTGCCCAAATACCGGTTACAATATTTGGAGTGTATCCAATAACCCATGCATCTCGATAATCGTTGGTTGTTCCTGTTTTTGCAGCAACATCATACCCATCAAAATAAAGTGGGCCATGGTAGGTAAATAATCGTGAACGTGCATCATCATCCGATAGAATATCATTGATTTCTTGTGTATATACAGGTTCTATTACTTGGTGTTGTTCATCCTGATATTCTTCGAGTGTTTTTTCCTCTTTTGATTCAACCTTGAGAATAAATTGTTGTTTATGCTGATTACCCTCCTGTGAAAAGACAGAATAGGCGTGTACCATTTCGATGAGGTGTACCTCACCTCCTCCGAGAACAAGGGAGAGACCATAGCGTCGATAATCTCCTAAGGTGGTGATACCAAACGATTTGGCCGTGTCTATTACATTTTGCATTCCAGCAAGATAAAGCACCTTTACTGCTGGGACGTTTAAACTATTTGCAAGAGCACGTTTGAGTGTTACAGGACCGCCATAGATATGATCATAATTTTCTGGTTGATAACTATTATTAGGATCATTTGTAGTATCGAACTCTGTTTTAAGATCAAATAAAACAGTTTGTGGAGAATATCCCTTTTTGAAGGCGGCAATATAGGCAATAGGTTTAAATGAAGAACCTGGTTGGCGTAACCCTTGGGTTGTTACATCAAAATTACCTTCATGAGCTGTATCAAAATAATCTCGAGATCCTACAAGACTGATAATCTGACCTGTTTTTGGATCTTCACTAAGTAAAGCAGCGTTTGTTCCTTTATAAAGTTCAGTATTACGTTCCGCCCCTTTTTTAACAACGTCTTCAGCAATTTGTTGTGTTGGCCAATCAAGCGTGGTTGTTACTTTTAATCCTGCATTTCGTACAAAATCTTCTCCATACTGAGTGTTAAGATAGTTAATAACCATCATTACAAAATGAGGGGCGCGAATAGCTACTTTTTGAGGAACGAAGGTAATTTTTTCGGCAATGGCATTATTATATTCTTCATCGGTGATCCATCCGAGATCTTTCATTGTTTTGAGTCCATAACGTTCTCGTTCAAATAATTTCTTTGTATTACTTCCATAAGGGGAGTAGTAGGTGGGTGCCTTAGGGAGTGCTGCAAGGGTGGCCGCTTCTGCAAGGGTAAGATCTTTTGTTGATTTATCAAAATACGTTTGGCTTGCTACCTCAATCCCGTACGCGTTTCCTCCATAAGGAATTTCGTTGAGATAAAGTTCAAGGATTTGATCCTTTGAATATTGTTGTTCAAGTTTGTAAGCAAGGATTAGCTCTTTTATCTTTCTCGAAATTGTTTTTTGTGGATCAAGGAGGGCATTTTTAACCAATTGTTGTGTTATTGTGGATCCACCTTGAAGGGCCTCTCCTCCGCGTACATTCACGAGTAATGAACGAGCAATACCTTTTATGCTAAAGGCGGAGTGATTATAAAAATCTTTATCTTCTAAGGCGAGGGTGGCACGTTGCACATAAAGAGGAACTTCTTTTAAAGAAATAGTTGTTCTTTTTTGGTCTCCATAGAGATCATACAAAAGTACCTGACCCGTTCTATCGTATATCTTTGTTGTTTGGGGAACGGGGCGCTCACTGAAATGTTCAACTTGCGGAAGATCGAGAGAAATATACAGTACGGTAATACTTCCTACACTGATAATTACAAACAATAAAAAAAGACCCCAGAGGAGAAACGAATGTAGTATTTTTTTCTTCTTTTTCATTTTATAGAGATAGCTATATTATTTTCACAGAAACTACACCTTTAATTATTGTACATCATTTTAAGCTTTTGAGCAATAAATTAAAATCCCACAAGAGAATTCTTATGGGATCAAGGGTTTGTATCTAAAGAGACAAAGACGTGCATTTATTCAGAACTTTCTTCTTTTTCAGAATCTTCTTTTTCTCCACCATCTTCCTCCTCCTCTTCAAGGTCGAGTCCCTCCTCTCCATCTTCGAACCACTTCTCTTCGTCGTCATCATTGTGCTTTTTTGTACTGTTGACCATAAATAAAGACGATTTGAGTGTAATCATAACAATGCTTTTTTATACGACCTTTGATAATTTGTTCGTATTCTATTATTTCTGCAAGCCATGTCAAGTAGGATAAATGTATTGCTTTTATCTTAAAAATATGGGTAGATAGGACAAACAAAAGTACCTTGTAAATTTAAGAAAGGAGGGGTTACTGTGCAAGTACATATTGTCTTTCACGATGGAAGACCGATACCGCTTATTACCCAAGAGGCGCTTAGTATGCTTATTGCGGGTGTTCGTAATGAAATGAAGAAAAATGAGCAGGAAATTAAAATCCTTCAGCCGTGGATGTATCGTTTTGAACGTGCAAGAAAAATATATGATATTTTTAGGCGTATCATAAGAACTATTTTAAACACAAGAGACGTTGGTATTGTTATGATATGTGGTGATACGTACGGATCTTTTATGTCACTTATGGGTCTTATCGTGGATGGTGAAGTAGTAAGAAATCGTTATGCACCTATTCCTCTTCCTTATGTGCAACAACGTAATGCACGTATTGATTTTTCGAAAGGTGTTATGAAACAGGAGTGGGATAATTTAGAGGCAATGATGCTTCCCGGGCGTCCTCTCTTTCATGTTAAAAAAGAAAGAATAGAAAATAAGGATTCGATGTATTCTTGGGGGAGTGTGCGCACCGATCTTGTTATGCAGCCACAAGCTTGTTTTTTTGACACGCCGGTTCTTTCCTCAACCATTCTTAGGGATCTTTTTAGATGGATGTGGTCTACATTACCTCAAGAATCGGGCCCCATTATAAAACCTATTCTTTGTGTCGAGGGATGTACGTTAAGAGATGAACATGGTGAGTTACCGCTGCGTTGGCGGCCAAAACCATATGTTTTTCAAAATGCCACAGCGAATGAATCCCTTTTTAGCGATCCTTACTATTACGAGGCACATCTCCTTCGTCTTTTGGATCGTCTCAGACACTACAGATGTTCATTTGAACGAATGCATATTTATCATGCATCACAGGTAAAAAATGCGCTTAAGGAGGCAACTTTTTTCTCTCAATTAGAAGCTCTATCAAGAGAGTATTTTTCTTGTAAACATCTTGAATATCATGAAATCGATAGTAAGTCCTAGCAACAGAAAATGAAAAATTTGACAAACAAAGGAAATTTTGCTATTATCTAAATACGATTGGATTTCGGATTGAAAGCGTTATGGATGTTTATGTCCGCCCGAGGGGCGGATTTTCTTTAGAGAAATACATTCTTTCGGCGCATTACTTCGTCAAACGCTCCGGTACTCAACGCAGTACTTCTTGTGTACAGCTTACTCCGTTCCTCGCGTTTTCCTTGTACTGCATCCAAAAGAATGTATTTCTAACAAAATTTACTAACCACTAATAAACTAATTACTAAAACCATGTTTGATTTAAAAAATTTTTCTTCTGCGATTGAACAGATAGCAGAGGAACGAAATATTAGTAAAGAGGCTATTATCGAAGCTATTGAAACGGCTGTTGCTACTGCGTATCGAAAAGAGTATGGGAGCAAGGGCGAACACATCAAGGCAAAACTAGATCCTGAAACGGGTGAGTTTTTGTTTTGGCAGGTAAAAACAGTACTCGATGAAAGCATGATTAAGACTCCTGAAGAGGCGGAAGAGGAGGCTGCTCAAGAAGTTTCTCCTCTCGCTGAAGGGGAGATAAAGCGTTATGTATTTAATGAGGAGCACCATATCATGCTCGAAGAGGCGGAAAAAATGAAAGCAGGTATTCAGCCAGGGGATGAGGTAACCTTTCCTCTTGAGGCACGAGCCGACTTTGGTCGCATTGCAGCACAAGCCGCAAAGCAGGTGGTATTACAAAAAATTCGTGAAGCTGAAAAAACAACAGTGTATCAGGAGTTTAAACAAAAAGAGGGAACATTAATTAGCGGTATTATTCAGCGAGTGGAGGGGCGTGCTATTTATGTTGAGCTCGGAAAGGCAATTGGAATTATGTATCCGAATGAAACGATCTACGGAGAACGATATCGTATAGGAGAACGAAGGCGTTTCTATATTCTCGCGGTGCAGGAAGATTATAAAGGACCCGCAGTGATTCTCTCTCGGGCTCATCCTCAGTTTGTTGCTAAGCTTTTTGAGATCGAGGTGCCAGAAATCAATGACAAGGTGGTGGAAATTAAAGAAATCGCGCGTGAGGCGGGAAGTAGAACGAAAATTGCCGTTGCCTCAAACGTTGAGATGATAGACCCCATCGGTTCATGTGTGGGACAAAAAGGTACACGTGTTATGGCGGTTATGAATGAACTTGGAGGAGAGAAGATTGATATTATTGCATGGTCTGAGGACACTTCGCAGTTTATTATGAATGCACTTTCGCCTGCTAAGGTGCAGAAGATCGAGGTGAATTCTCGACGAGAGGCTATTGTATATGTACTACCAGATCAAATTAGTCTTGCTATTGGAAAGAGTGGTCAAAACGTGCGCCTCGCCGCGCGACTTACTAATGGGAAGATTGATGTGCGTTCGATGGATAAGCCAGAGGAGGCCGTAGAAGGGGGTGTCGCTGCTGCCGGAGAGGAGAAGAGACCAGAGGGTTCAGAAAAGGCTAAAGAATAATCATACAAATATACGAATAAGAAAAGGGTCTTGGTAGTATGTATTCGTTGGGATTCGTTTTATTCGTAACATTTGTATATTGGTATATTTATTTTTTTATGAAAATTACACTTCCCGACTATAAAATCATTGCTAAAAAGTTTTATAAGGAGAATACAAAAAACCTTGATGTTCCTGAAGCAAAGTTCGAGGAGGCAATTCTTTGGCTTCGTAGGTCGCGCGCACAATACATCGCACTCAATCGTCCCATTGAAGTTGGTGATGTCGCCGATATTGATTTTGATACCACCGTTGGTCTTATTCCCCTCGAGGGTGGGGCAGGAAGAAAATATCTCTTTATGCTTGGAAAGGGTAAATTTGTGCCTGGATTTGAGGAACGTATAACTGGTATGCAAATAGGTGAGAAACGTGCATTTGATGTAGCAGTACCAGAGGATTATTGGCTTACCGATTTATGCGGGAAGTCCCTTCATTTTTCTGTTACGATGAACAACATACAAAAAGAGGTACTTCCAGATTTTAATGAAGAGTTTGCAAAGACACTAGGGGGATTTAAGGATAGTAAGGATATCGAAGATAATATTCGAAGGGGTTTAAGTCTCGAACAAAATGATCGTGAAATACATCGCTTGCGACTTCTTCTTCTCGATGCGCTCGCCAAGGAAACAAAAGCTGATATAGAAGAAGAAATGATTACGAAAGAAGTCGAGCGCGTGTTCAACGAATTTAAGAGAGGAGGACCCGCTCAGGCAAATGTTCTTAACTATCTTGCACAGTTTAATAAGACAGAGGAAGATTTTAAAAAAGAGTTGAGACCCGAGGCGGAACGTAACATTACAATCGCGCTTCTTTTGGGGCGTATTGCGGTTGAGGAAAAAATTGTTGTTGAAGAGAGTGAGGTAGAGGGGAAAATAGAGGAACTTAAAAAATACCCTTCGACAAGCTCAGGGCAAGAAAATCCTGAAGAAAAGATTCAAGATGAGGATTTGCCATCAATGCGTCTCTATGTTAAGAATATGCTGGCGACAGAGAAGGTATTAACCTTTTTAGAACAACAATAAAAAATAAATTATACCAATATACGAATTATGCAAATGATACTAATGGATACTAATACGTACGGTATTTGTAGTGATTCGTTTTATTCGTAACATTCGTATATTAGTATGTTAAACTTATGAATTTAATTCCTACCGTAATCGAAAAATCAAACTTTGGAGAGCGCGCCTATGACATTTATTCTCGTCTTCTTGAGGAGCGTATTATTTTTCTTGGAGGCCCTATAAACGACATGGTTGCAAATACTATCGTCGCACAAATGCTTTATCTTGAGCACACCGACCCTAAAAAAGACATTCATTTTTATATCAATTCTCCTGGGGGAATGGTAACAGCAGGTCTTGCTATCTATGACACTATGCAAGCGATTAAGCCAGATGTTTCAACTATTTGCGTGGGTATTGCTGCCTCTATGGGTGCCGTTTTACTTGGTGCAGGCAAGAAGGGGAAGCGTTACACTCTTCCTAATGCAGAAATTTTGCTCCATCAAATAATGGGGGGTGCTGAGGGACAAGCTTCAGAGATAGAGATCACCGCGCGCCAAATTATTAAAATGAAAGGACAGCTTAATCAGATACTCGCAAAACATACCGGGCAGCCTGTTTCTAAAGTTGAAAAAGATACCGATCGAGATTTTTACCTCTCTCCAGAAGAAGCTAAAAAATATGGTCTTATAGACGACATTATTAAATCCACAAAAAAGTAGTCTCTTGTATTTAGTATTTAGTATTTGGTATCTTGTATATATCCCCCTTTGGGGGATTAATACTAACAAAGAAGCGGGATTAGTATAGTGGTAGTACGCGACCTTGCCAAGGTCAAGGCGCCAGTTCGATTCTGGTATCCCGCTCATATTGATGTTTATGTGCTATTGTGTTATATTAAATTTACTATGAAAAAAGAAAATCGCCAGATGAATAATACTTTTATTGCCTCCACGCACGTGTGGGGTCTTTGTGGTTTTATTTATCTAACCAAGGCGATGTTAACCTGATAGTATTTTTTAATGTTATTGCTTAAGAGCGCCTTGGTTAGATAGATCGGGGCGTTTTGTTTTTGATCTATCTAAATAGCACCTTGAAAGGGAGGGAAGGAAAATGGACAGAGAAACGAGAAACACAATTTCAACATATTTGTTATTACGTAGCACCTCTTCTTTTGGAGTACATCTTTTTGCTGGAGTTTACGTAATGTTTTTGATGGCAAAAGGTCTTAATCTGTTGGAAGTAAATCTTGTGAATTTTTTCTTTTTTACGACACTGTTTATTTGTGAAATTCCAACAGGAGCTTTTGCTGACGTGTTTGGAAGGAAGTTGTCATTTGTGATCTCATGCTTCTTAATGTCGACGGGTCTTTTTGTGTATGCTTCTGCAACAACTTTTTGGTTTTTTGTTCTTGCCGAAGTAATTGCTGCGATTGGAAGCACCTTTGCAAGTGGCGCTTTTCAGGCGTGGCTTATAGAACACTTAAAACTTCAGGGATATGAGGGGTCTATGGGACCGATATTTGCAAGGGAGCAGCAGCTTAAAAGTGCCGTCGCAATTATAGCGGCGGTACTTGGTGCCTATCTAGCAAGTAAGAATATTGCTCTTCCTTGGATTGTTGGTGGATGTATTATGTTTGTTGCAGGGATACTCGCCGTGATCTATATACGAGAAGATGAGTTTGAGAGAAAAAGTTTCTCATTTCGAGAGGGAATCCTTCATATGGGCAATACCATAGGTAAGAGTGTTCATTATGGGGTAAACAACAACGCCGTGAGATTCATCCTTGTGTTAGGAGTTGTGCAGTTTTTTGCTGTTCAGGCACCAAATATGCAGTGGCAACCGTTTTTTGGACAATTTCTTCCTAACAAAACTAGTTTTGGATTCATATTCGCTGGGATTTCTATTGCCTTGATAATTGGTTCGGCACTTGCTCCGTGGTTTCTAAGGAAGATTGTAGATGAAAGGGTTGCGTTAACCATATCACAGTGCGTCATTGGTGTGGGAATATGTACAACGGTGTTGTTTCAGCAATTTCTTCCCGCAATTTCTATTTTTCTCATTCATGAGGTTGCGAGAGGATTGTTTGTACCGCTCAAAGACGTTTATCTTAATGACAATATCCCTTCTCACGAAAGAGCTACTCTTATATCGTTTGAGGCAGTTTCGCATCATATCGGTGGAATGATTGGTCTTTTGGTAAGTGGCGTAGTCGCCCAGCACTATTCGATTCCTGTTGCATGGATAATGTCGGGGGCGGTTCTTGTTTGCTCTACACTCATTCTCTTTGGTAAAACGCGAAAATAAAAAAATAAGCGGCCTGATATTATCTCGCCGTTTTTTATTTGTACACAAGCGTTGTTTTTTGATGTACAGTATAATAAGAAGGTCATCTAATCTTATTATTTTATATGATTCATCAAGAATTAGTTACCTATATAAAGGCACAGCTTGAGCAGGGGGTGGCTCAGGAGGCTATCAAGAATACGCTTGTATCAAGTGGGTGGCAGGTTGCTGACGTGGATGAGGCGCTTAAGTCTTTTGTTGTTTCTCCAGCTTCTTCTCCTACTGCTTCGTCGTCTATCTCTTCGCCCGTGAGTACTCAGGCAGAGAAGACCTTGCCGGAGAGTGCTACCTCGTTTGAGGAGCGTTCTGGTTCCGCACCACGATTTAGCAAAAAGCTTATTGTTCTTATTTCAGTTATAGGAGTACTTCTTGTTGGGGGCGGGGTCTTTGCTTATACTTATTTTAGCCAAACTCCGGAACAAATCGTTCAGGGTATGGTTAAAACAATGCTTGCGGTGAAGACGGATAGTTTTTCGGGTGATATTAAAGTAACCGTAAATACTCAAGATTTTTCAGGATTTCTTCCTCCATCGGGGGGAGATAGCGCTTCAATAAAATCAGGGGAGGGGAGCATTACAATGAAATTTGGAGGATCAATGGATTCGTCTGAATTAAGTAACCCAAAACTTTTAGGTACATTTACTCTTGGAACAGATATTCTTCCTCTTAGCGGATCACTTCTTGGATTTGATGTACGTGTTATAGACAAAGCGCTCTATTTTAAATTAAACAATCTTGGTATTCCTGGCACACAAAGCTTCGATTCCTTCAAAAATCAGTGGATAAAATTTGATTCTGCAGCTACCTTGGCACAACTTCAACAATCAGGATATGGAGACCAATCGATGGGGCTTCAGGCAGGGCTTAGTCTTTCAAAGGAAAAGACAGATGCGATAAAAATGATTCTTGCGAAGGCGATGTTTATTAAGGTGGGGCAACATTTAACTGATGAGAAAATTGAGGGAATCGCTTCATATCATTACGCTTTTACTATGGATAAGAATGGAGTTAAAAACACCCTAAAAGAACTTTCTCCCGCGATTAATGGAACAGAAATTACCGAGGCCGATTTGCAGGGCATTGATGCCTTTTTGGAGGGTATTGATGTAAGGGGGGAATTATGGATTGGAAAATCAGATCACGCTCTACACCAGATACAGGCGATTGTTACTTCAAATTCAAAGATAAAAGTAACCGCCACTCTTAGGGAGGTGATAAAAAATATCAACGAACCAGTTACCATTAATATTCCTCCTGATGCAAAAAATTTTGAAGAACTTCTCTCTGGTGCTGGCGCACAACCTCTTGTAATCAGCGGGTCAAGCGATGATACTGATGGTGATGGGCTTACAAATGCGCAAGAGACGTTACTTGGCACCAACCCAAACAACTCAGACACCGACGGTGATGGACACAGCGATTTTGATGAAGTAAAAAATGGCTATAATCCACGCGGACCTGGTAAGGCAATTGACTCAGATCATGATGGTCTCACTGATGACCAGGAGTTACTATATGGTACCAATCCCAAAAATCCCGACACCGATGGTGACGGGCACAAGGATGGCGATGAAGTTAAAAATGGCTATAATCCTCTCGGTCCCGGTAAGTTACCAAAAGACTTTTTAGGGTTAAGCAAGGTTAAATAATTTCATATAAAAACCCTCACAAAACGTGAGGGTTTTTAGTTGCGTATCATGAAATGGTGTTTTATGATAAAGCATACTATTTATTCATGAAAAAACATTTATTTGAGAAGAAAAATTGGATTGAGCATGCGCTTTCGCATAATGTAGAGCGAGTTATTACTGATGGGGAGTTGCGTGAACGTATTGCTTCAGGAAAGCAGTTGCGTATTAAGTTTGGCGTGGATGTGACGAATCCACTTATTCATCTTGGGCACGCAGTGAGTCTTTGGAAGATGCGTGAGTTTCAGGAAATGGGGCACAAGGTGGTGTTTCTCATTGGGGATTTTACGACACGTATTGGAGACCCTACAGGAAAAAGCAAAACACGTCCCGAGCGTTCTTTGGAAGAAATTGAAGCAGATGCCGTCTTGTACCAAGAGCAAGTTACAAAAATTCTTCTCGACGACAGTCGGGTGTTTGAGGTGCGTCGAAATTCAGAGTGGTATGACAAAATGTCCCTCAACGAATTTCTTAAGCTCTGTAGAAACATAACGCACGCCAGGCTTATTGAGCGCGATATGTTTCAGAAACGTATCAAGGAGGGGAGCGAGATTTATATGCACGAGATGCTCTACCCTATTTTACAGGGATATGATTCGTATGTGTTAGAGACAGATCTTACCATTATTGGTTCTGATCAGCTTTTTAATGAAATGATGGGGCGACATTACCAGTCTCTTTTCGATCAAGCTCCGCAGTCTATTATGACGACAGTAATTACTCCTGGGTTGGATGGAAAAGAAAAGCAATCAAAATCTCTTGGTAATTTCGTGGCAATCACTGATACGCCAGAAGATAAATATGGAAAAATTATGACGCTTCCTGACAATCTTATTATTGCCTACTACAAGGTATATACGTTTGTCGATCCTCGAGAAATTAAAGAATATGAAACGCAACTTGCTACAGGTATTAATCCGCGTGATATTAAAATGAAGCTCGCTAAAGATGTTGTTGCCTTGTATCACGGAGAAGAGGAGGCGGAGAAAGCTGAACAGGATTTTGTACGCATGTTTCAGAAAAAAGATGCATCTGCTGGTGCTCAGGAAATTAACGTGGTAACTGGTACCACTATTATAGAATTCTTGCGTGAGGTGGGGCGCGCAGATTCAAATGCAGAGGCGCGCCGTCTTATTGAGGAAAAGGGAGTCCGACTCGATGGTGAAACACTTACTGATCCACAATTTATATTTAATTCTGAGATGGGGGGTAAGATAATCAATGTAGGAAAGAGGTATTTCTATAAGATTCATTTTGGTGCATAATTCTTTTGAAGAAAAATCCGCCTTATTGGGCGGATTTTTGTTTTTTATTACTTATGCAAAGAATTAATAATACATTCTAGCTCTTTTGGCGGGATAGCACATCCAAGTATTCGTGAGGTGCCTCCTGTCATATCACATCCTCCGTGGCAATCTGCTTTTCCCGTAAGACCTTCAATGCTATTGAGGGTTGTGAGAATGAGGGGGATATCGAAAGGGACAAACAGACCAGCTCTGCAAAACGTGTAGTTAAATTTTCCATCAGCTCTATCGCGTACTGTAACGAGTGCATGAATTCCTTTTGAAAAAGCGGCGCTTCGTGCCTGGGAACCGATTTCTCTAATCATCGCCCAGTGGTCTTTACCACCCAACACTTCATATTCAACACTCACAAGAATGCTTTCACCAACCCCAGCTACATGATCTAGGATTCGGCGTTCCACCTCGCGTATCGTGCGTTCGAATTCAAATGCATTTCGGTTGTCGATATTGCCACTAAGGCGAAATTGAAGATAGGGGTCGAATATCCACGCAAGCTCTCCAAATATGGGGAGTTTGATAGGGAGTTCACAGAGTCCGCTTGTGGTATCAAGTTTGTCGACAAGTCGTATAAGTCGGTTGAGACGTGGATTAATAGGTTCACGGACCATCTCCGGATGATCAAGAATCATCCACGAGGAACAAACATCTTGATCACAATCGTTTACATACACCAATGCTTCGGGTTCTCCATTTTTTTGAAAGTATGAAAACAGACCCTGTTGTGTCTCTATAAAAACTTGACCGCATGTTGCACGTGTTGTGAGTCGGTCGACGCCTTCATGATGGTTAAAATTTCGACGCAACCCTTCTTTTGAGCTAAATCGTGGTCCACCTTTTACATATCCATCAAGTGCCATAGAAAAGGGTGGTTTTTTCTTGCGAAAATCCTTCCAAGACATGGGTGGTGTATTTGGTTCCACACAGAGTGTTATCGGCATAGCTTTTACCTCCCAACCCTACAATAGTTCACAAGGAACTATCTTCACTGTGGTACGTTTTGCGAAAATAGTCAAGGTTTTTATTTCTTGTCATTCTCGCGCAGGCGGGAATCCAGAACTAGAACATCCACAAAACCCCCACACGTATTCACTCCTGAACTTCGCGTGAGGCACAAAAGGATAGGGTGTCCGCGTAAAACAGTTAACTCGTTCGATTACAACATCGAACTCAAACAGAACAGTTTTA